>NZ_JBVIKX010000018.1:0-131845 GCF_055580685.1 Streptomyces sp. NPDC031554
CCACCCCCCAGGTCATCCCATCGACAGGGGGCAACAGTCATGCCGGGCCCGGAGGCCAGCGGCCCTCTTGCAGGACCGCGAAAAAGATAACGGGGCGCCGGCCCCGCACGACCGGGCGCCCGCCCTCCGGTGACCGGGCGGCGCCGGGGGCATGACACCCTGGAGGGGTGAGTTCCGCGCACCCCTTCCCCTCCCGCAATCCGGTCGGCGGCCATGTCCCGGTGGCCGGCGGCCTGCACTCCGTGGGCATGTCCTACGCCCACGACCTCAAGGCCGAGGCGGTCCAGGTCTTCGTGGCCAACCCCCGCGGCTGGGCCACCCCGGCGGGCAGTCCGGCCCAGGACGCGGCGTTCCGGGAGGCCTGCGCGCGGGAGTCGATCCCGGCGTACGTGCACGCGCCGTACCTGATCAACTTCGGTTCGCACACCGAGGCGACCGCGCAGCGGTCGGTGGAGTCCCTGCGGCACTCGCTGCGCCGGGGACGGGAGATCGGCGCGCTGGGCGTGGTCGTGCACACCGGGAGTGCGACGGGCGGGCGGGACCGGGACGTGGCCCTGCGACAGGTCCGGGAGTACCTGCTGCCGCTGCTGGACGAGCTGACCCACGACGACGACCCGTTCCTGCTGCTGGAGTCGACGGCCGGACAGGGCGCCTCGCTCTGTTCGCGGACCTGGGACTTCGGACCGTACTTCGAGGCGCTGGACGCCCATCCGCGGCTCGGCGTCTGCCTGGACACCTGCCACGTCTTCGCGGCCGGGCACGACCTGACCGGCCCGGCGGGCATGCACCAGACCCTCGACCTGCTGGTGGACACGGTCGGCGAGGGCCGGCTGAAGCTGATCCACGCCAACGACTCCAAGGACGTGGCGGGTGCCCACAAGGACCGGCACGAGAACATCGGCGCGGGTCACATCGGCGAGGATCCGTTCCGCGCGCTGATGACGCACCCGGCGACCGCCGGCGTACCGCTCGTGATCGAGACGCCCGGCGGCAGGGAGGGGCACGCGGCGGACGTGGAGCGGCTGAAGAAACTCCGGGACGGCTGATCCGCATCGCGGGGCGGTGCCCGGACACCCCGCGGGGGGCCGGAACTCAGAGTTCGGGGCCGTCCCCGGGCTCCTCCTGGTAGGAGTAGCGCTGTTCCTTCCAGGGGTCGCCGATGTTGTGGTAGCCGCGTTCCTCCCAGAAACCGCGGCGGTCGGCGGTCATGTACTCGACGCCGCGGACCCACTTGGGGCCCTTCCAGGCGTAGAGGTGGGGCACGACCAGCCGCACCGGGAAGCCGTGCTCGGCGGTGAGCAGTTCGCCGTCCTTGTGGGTGGCGAAGAGGGTGTGCGAGGCGGCGAAGTCGGACAGCCGCAGATTGGAACTGAAGCCGTACTCCGCCCACACCATGACGTGGGTGACGTCGGCGGCGGGCGGCACGGCCTCCAGGATGGTCCGGGCCGGTACGCCGCCCCATTCGGCGCCGAGCATGCTGAACTTCGTCACGCAGTGCAGATCGGCCACCACGGTGGCGTACGGAAGGGCCGTGAACTCCTCGTGGGTCCAGCAGCGCTTGTCGCCGTCGGCGGTGCTGCCGAAGACCCTGAACTCCCAGCGCTCGGGCCGGAACTTGGGCACCGGTCCGTAGTGGGTGACGGGCCAGCCCCGCTGAAGTCGCTGCCCCGGCGGAAGCTCGGACGCTGCTGCTTCCCCTGGTTCTCGCTCCACCGGATGACCCATGACTCCATCCTGACAGACCTCGACCGGTGCGAATGACCAGGCATGACCAGAATCGGACAAGCAGCGCCAAGCAGGGATCAACTTACTAAGTGCGCACTTACTGGACGATCTTCCGCGCCGGTGACATCATGCGGCGGCAACCTCCCGAATCCCCGCGCGGAAGGAGCCTCTGCGATGCAGGGCGACCCCGAGGTCCTCGACTTCCTCAACGAGCAGCTCACCGGTGAGCTGACCGCGATCAACCAGTACTTCCTGCACGCGAAGATGCAGGAGAACCTCGGCTGGACGAAGCTCGCGAAGTACACGCGGCACGAGTCGTTCGACGAGATGAAGCACGCGGAGGTCCTGACCGACCGGATCCTGCTCCTGGACGGCCTGCCGAACTACCAGCGACTGTTCCACGTGCGCGTGGGCCAGACGGTCAAGGAGATGTTCGAGGCCGACCGGCAGGTCGAGGTGGAGGCGATCGACCGCCTCAAGCGCGGGATCAAGGTGATGCGCGAGAAGGGCGACATCACGTCCGCGAACATCTTCGAGGCGATCCTGGAGGACGAGGAGCACCACATCGACTACCTCGACACCCAGCTGGACCTGGTGGAGAAGCTCGGCGAGGCGCTGTACATCGCACAGCTGATCGAGCAGCCGGAGAGCTGAGGGGCGGCGGAGGGCCGCGTCCCGGCGGACGGCCCCGGGAGAATCCCGGCGGACGGCCCCGGGAGAACCGGGAGGCCGGGAAGAACCGGCGGACCGGGGTACCGGATGCCGGCGAGAACCGGGAAGGCCCGGAGGGAGCCGTCGGACGCTCAGGCGGCGTCGTCGAGCGCGGTGAGGACCGGCCGGCCCTGGTCGGCCGGGTCGCGGCGCGGGCAGGCGCCCCGGCCGAGGATCGCCTGGATGCGGCGGACGCACGAGCCGCAGTCCGTGCCCGCCTTGCACGCGGAGGCGATCTGGCGAGGCGTGCAGGCGCCGTCGTCCGCATGCTGTCGGACCTGCGCTTCCGTGACTCCGAAGCAGCTGCAGACGTACACGCGGACACCTCCCGCCGAGATCGATTAGGTTTACCTAACCTTACCCGGCGCACAGAGGCCGCAAAAGGGAGATGGGGCGCGGATCGTATGTGATCCGCGCCCCACTTCGGGCTCCGTGCCGGGCGGACCGGTCAAAGGTCCGCCGCGTCGGCGACCGCTACTGGTCCCGGTACATCTCCGCGACGAGGAACGCCAGGTCGAGCGACTGGCTGCGGTTGAGCCGCGGGTCGCAGGCGGTCTCGTAGCGCTGGTGGAGGTCGTCGACGAAGATCTCGTCGCCGCCGCCCACGCACTCGGTGACGTCGTCACCGGTCAGTTCGACGTGGATGCCGCCGGGGTGGGTGCCGAGGCCCTTGTGGACCTCGAAGAAGCCCTTGACCTCGTCGAGCACGTCGTCGAAGCGGCGGGTCTTGTGGCCGGAGGCCGCCTCGAAGGTGTTGCCGTGCATCGGGTCGGTCACCCAGGCGACGGTCGCGCCGGAGGCCGTGACCTTCTCCACCAGCTCGGGGAGCTTGTCGCGGACCTTGTCGGCGCCCATGCGGACGACGAAGGTCAGCCGGCCCGGCTCGCGGTCGGGGTCGAGACGCTCGATGTACTGGAGCGCCTCCTCGGCCGTCGTCGTCGGACCGAGCTTGATGCCGATGGGGTTGCGGATCTTCGAGGCGAACTCGATGTGCGCGTGGTCCAGCTGCCGGGTGCGCTCGCCGATCCACACCATGTGCGCGGAGACGTCGTACAGGCGGCCGGTCCGGGAGTCGACGCGGGTGAGGGCCGACTCGTAGTCGAGGAGCAGCGCCTCGTGGGAGGCGTAGAACTCGACGGTCTTGAACTCCTCCGGGTCCGCCCCGCAGGCGTGCATGAAGTTGAGCGCCTGGTCGATCTCGCGGGCGAGCTGCTCGTACCGCTGACCGGAGGGGGACGACTTCACGAAGTCCTGGTTCCAGGCGTGGACCTGGCGCAGGTCGGCGTAGCCGCCGGTGGTGAAGGCGCGCACCAGGTTCAGCGTGGAGGCGGACGCGTGGTACATCCGCTTCAGGCGCTCGGGGTCCGGGACGCGGGCGGTCTCGTTGAAGTCGAAGCCGTTGACCGAGTCGCCGCGGTACGTCGGCAGGGTCACGCCGTCGCGGGTCTCGGTGTTCTTGGAGCGCGGCTTGGAGTACTGGCCCGCGATCCGGCCCACCTTCACGACCGGCACGGAGGCCGCGTAGGTGAGGACGGCCCCCATCTGGAGGAGCGTCTTCAGCTTCGCCCGGATGTGCTCGGCGGACACCGCGTCGAAGGACTCGGCGCAGTCACCGCCCTGGAGCAGGAACGCCTCCCCCCGGGCGACCGCGGCCATCCGCGCGCGGAGCTGGTCGCACTCACCGGCGAACACCAGCGGGGGATACGTCTCGAGCTCGGCGATCACTTCGCGCAGAGCCTCGGCATCCGGGTACTCGGGCTGCTGCGCCGCGGGCAGGTCTCGCCACGTCGCCTGAGCGGCGACACTTCGGGAATCAGCGTTCACGGTCACGCGCCCCACAGTACGCGGTCGGTCCGGAGGTCCATCGCCGCTCTCAGCCTATGAGACGGCTCCGTGTCGGCGGAGGGCACGCCTCGTCGAACGAGGCGGAGCCGCGCGCGTCACGTCGTGTAGCGTGCAGCCCATGTTCGCGCACTCGACCCGGAACTGGTGGTGGACCGCTCCTTCGGCGGCCCACTGACTGCGCGTACGCACGACTTCGCGAAGGCCGCCCGCAGGGGCGGCCTTCGGCATTCCTGGGCCCGGCCGTCCCTGTGGACTCTCCCACCGAGAAGGACACCGACCCATGCATCTGCTCGATCTCCTGACCGATCCCCGCCCCTTCGCCCTGCTGCGCCGCCGGGCACCGGGCCGGACCACCGGGGACGGCGCCACCGTGGAGCTGCTCGTCGGCCCGGTCGCCGTCCGCGAGCGGCTCGCCGACCTGCCCGACGAGGGTCTCGCGCTGGTGCCGTTCCGCCAGATCCGCGAGCGCGGCTTCGACGTCCGCGACGACGGCACGCCGCTGTCCGTCCTGATCCCCGAGGAGCGGTACGAGATCCCGCTCGCCGAGGCGCTGGAGCAGCTCCCCGCGCACGAGGTGCGCGTCGAGGGCGGTGGCTTCGACGTCGGCGACGAGGAGTACGCGCAGATCGTCGGCCGGGTGCTGCGGGAGGAGATCGGGCGGGGCGAGGGGGCGAACTTCGTCATCCGGCGGACGTACGAGGGCGCGGTGCCCGGGTTCGGCAGGGCCGACGCGCTCGCGCTGTTCCGGCGGCTGCTGGAGGGCGAGCGGGGCGCGTACTGGACGTTCGTCGTGCACACCGGGGACCGGACCCTGGTGGGTGCCAGTCCCGAGGTGCACGTGCGGATGTCGGGCGGGACGGTCGTGATGAACCCGATCAGCGGGACCTACCGCTATCCGGCCGGGGGGCCGACCCCCGAGCACCTGCTGGAGTTCCTCGCCGACGGCAAGGAGATCGAGGAGCTGTCGATGGTCGTCGACGAGGAACTGAAGATGATGTGCACCGTCGGCGACATGGGCGGGGTGGTGGTCGGGCCGCGGCTGAAGGAGATGGCCCACCTCGCGCACACCGAGTACGAGCTGCGCGGGAAGTCCTCGATGGACGTGCGCGAGGTGCTGCGGGAGACGATGTTCGCGGCGACCGTCACGGGCTCGCCGGTGCAGAACGCCTGCCGGGTCATCGAGCGGCACGAGGTCGGCGGGCGCGGCTACTACGGGGCCGCGCTGGCGCTGATCGGACGGGACTCCGGCGGGGCCCAGACCCTCGACTCCCCCATCCTCATCCGCACCGCCGACATCGACGCGGCCGGGCGGCTGCGGGTGCCGGTCGGGGCCACACTGGTACGCGGCTCGGACCCGGCGGGCGAGGTCGCGGAGACCCACGCCAAGGCGGCCGGGGTGCTGGCGGCCCTCGGGGTGCGGCCGGGGAGGCCGCGGGCCGAGGGGGCGCGGGCCCCGCTGGCGGACGATCCGCGGGTGCGGGCGGCGCTGGACGGCCGCCGGGCCTCGCTGGCGCCGTTCTGGCTGCGGATGCAGGAGAGAGCGCGGGAACTGAGCGGGCGCGCCCTGGTGGTCGACGCCGAGGACACCTTCACGGCGATGCTCGCGCACGTCCTGCGCTCGTCCGGGCTGGAGGTCGCCGTCCGGCGCTACGACGAACCGGGGCTGCGGGCGGCGGTGCTCGCGCACGAGGGTCCCGTGGTGCTGGGCCCGGGTCCGGGTGACCCGTCCGATCTGGCCGACCCGAAGATGCGGTTCCTGCGGGAGCTGACCGCGCGGGTCGTCGGGGAGAACCGGCACGGGGTGCTGGGCGTGTGCCTCGGGCACGAGCTGATCGCGGCGGAGCTGGGCCTGGAGATCGTGCGCAAGGAGGTGCCGTACCAGGGGGCGCAGACGCGGGTGGAGCTGTTCGGGCGGGAGGAGACCGTCGGGTTCTACAACAGCTTCGTGGCGCGGTGCGACGACGACGCCCGGCAGGAGCTGGCCGCGCACGGGGTGGAGGTGAGCCGGGCGGCGAACGGGGAGGTGCACGCGTTGCGCGGGCCCGGGTTCGCCGGCGTGCAGTTCCACCCGGAGTCGGTGCTCACGCTGGACGGGGCGGCGATCGTGCGGGAGCTGATGGCCCACCTGAGGGACGCCGGCAGCCGGTCCGGGCGGCGGCCGGTGGTCTAGTCGCACGCCCCGTCGGCGGCGGCCCCGGGGCCGCCGTCCGGAGGGGGCGCCCGGTGGTGCCGTGAGCGGTGCCGCCGGGGCTCCCCGGGGTCCCGGCGGCACCGGTCACTCGTCGTCGAGGCCGCGCTCTATCGCGTACCGCACCAGCTCCACCCGGTTGTGCAGCTGGAGCTTGCCGAGGGTGTTCTGCACGTGGTTCTGGACCGTGCGGTGCGAGATGACGAGGCGTTCGGCGATCTGCTTGTAGCTCAGGCCCTTGGCGACCAGGCGCAGCACCTCGGTCTCGCGGTCGGTGAGCCGGGGCGCGCCCGGGTCGTCGGCGCCGGACGTCTGACCGGGGTCGGACGCCAGCCGCCGGTACTCGCCGAGCACCAGTCCGGCCAGGCCCGGCGTGAACACCGGGTCGCCGGCGGCGGTGCGGCGCACCGCGTCCAGCAGTTCCTCCGTGGACGCCGACTTCAGCAGGTAGCCGGTCGCGCCGGACTTCACCGCCTCCAGTACGTCGGCGTGCTCGCCGCTCGCGGACAGCACCAGGACGCGCAGCGCCGGGTCGGCCGCGACGACCTCCTTGCAGACCTGGACGCCCGGCTTGGCGGGCAGGTTGAGGTCCAGGACGAGGACGTGGGGGGAGGCGGCCCTGGCGCGGCGCACGGCCTGCTCGCCGTCGCCGGCGGTGGCGACCACGTCGAAGCCGGACTCGGCGAGGTCGCGGGCGACGGCCTCGCGCCACATGGGGTGGTCGTCGACCACCATCACCTTGATCGGGTCCTGTCCACTGCTCATCGTGCGCCTGCCTTCCCCCGCTTGACGTGCTGTCTCGGTACGGTCAGTTCGACCTCGGTGCCCTGTCCCGGCGTCGACACCAGCTCGGCCCCGCCGCCGAGGTCGCGCAGCCGGCCCCGGATCGACTGGGCGACCCCGAGCCGCCCCTCGCCCTCGGCCTGCGCCAGCCGGCCCTCCGCGATGCCCGGCCCGTCGTCCCGTACGGTCACGATCACCGCCTCGGGCTCGTCCTCCACCAGGATCCAGGCCCGTGCCCGCTCCCCCGCGTGCTCGCGCACGTTGTCCAGCGCGGCCCCGACCGCCGCCGCCAGCTCCCGGGCCGCGGCCGGGGCCAGCAGGACCGGGGCGCCGGGCTCGGCGAGGCTGACGCGGGCCGCGGCGAAGGGGGCGAGCAGCGTGCGCAGATCGACCGGACCGGCCTCGTCGTCGCTCTCGTCCACCGCGACGACGACGGCCCCCTCGGCGGCGTCCCGCGACACCCGGGAGACGGGGGCGAGGCCGCCGGAGACCAGGGTGCGCAGGGCGACCTCCTGCTCGCCGGCCATCCGGCCCAGCTCGGCCGCCTCCCCGCCGATGACCGCGCCGCGCCGCTGCACCATGGCGAGCACCTGGAGCACGCTGTCGTGGATGTCGCGGGCGAGCCGCTCCCGCTCGCGGGTCGCGGCCTCGATCTCCAGGGCGCGGGCGAGGGTGCGCTCGGAGGCGCGGGCGACCTCGACGACGTATCCGATGGCGATGGAGGCGACCCAGACGAGGATCACGTTGTGGACGGTGTCGCGGGTCGGCTGGCCGCGCTCGATCAGGTTGGCGACGGCCACCGGGGTGGAGGCGAACGCCGCCCAGCGCCAGCCGCCCTTGATGGCGAACGCCAGGACCGAGCCTGCCGTCCATATCGACGGCAGGGTGGGACCGCTGTCCTGGATGTGCTGGTCGCTGACGACCAGCGGGGTCAGGAGGATGCCGGCGAGGGCGACGAGGAGGTCGGCGGCGAGGAAGGGCCTGGTGCACTCGGTCGCGTTCTGCACCCGGGGCAGGGTGGCGAGCGTCCAGCCGCACAGGACGGCGAAGTAGGCGACGGCGATGCCGGGCCGGTCGTAGCCGTCGTGCTCGGCGGCGAACAGGCCGACCGCGTACACCATGGTCAGCACCCGGTAGGCGGTGAGCGCACGCCACAGCGGCAGCTCGACCGACATCCTCATGACCCTCTCGCGCTTGGGCACTTCCCCCACCCCCTGAGCCCGGACCGCCGTCGCCGGGGCGTGTCCGGCCGTTCCCGCCGGGCGGGGACGGCCGGACGCGCCCTAGGGCTCGCTCCGCCCGGACTTCTCCTTCTTCGCCTGTTCCTTCTCGGCCTGCGCGAGCGCGGCCTTCGCGGCCTTCTCCGCTTCCTTGTCGGCCTTCGCGGCCTCCGCGATCTGCCGCTTGGCGGCCGTCGCGTAGATGTCGACGTACTCCTGGCCGGAGAGCTTCATGATCTCGTACATGACCTCGTCGGTCACCGCCCGGAGCACGAAACGGTCGTGTTCCATGCCGTGGTAGCGGCTGAAGTCCAGCGGCCTGCCGATGCGGATGCCGGGCCGCATGATCTTCGGCATCACCTGGCCGGGCGGCTGGATCTTCTCCGTGTCGATCATCGCGACCGGGATCACCGGGGCGCCGGTGGCGAGCGCCACGCGCGCGAGGCCGCCCGGCTTGCCGCGGTAGAGCCGCCCGTCGGGCGAACGGGTGCCCTCCGGGTAGATCCCGAACAGCTCACCGCGCTCCAGCACGTCCACCCCGCTCCTGATCGCCGCCTCGCCCGCGCCGCGGGCGCCGGAGCGGTCCACGGGGAGCTGCCCGACGCCCTTGAAGAAGGCCGCCGTCAGCCGGCCCTTCACGCCGGGCGTGGTGAAGTACTCGGCCTTCGCGATGAACGTGACCTTGCGGTCGAGGACCGCGGGGAGGAAGAACGAGTCCGAGAAGGAGAGGTGATTGCTCGCCAGGATCGCGGGGCCCTCGGCGGGCACGTTCTCCAGGCCCTCCACCCAGGGCCTGAAGATCATCTTCAGCGGCCCCCCGACGGAAACCTTCATCGCGCCGTACAACAACCGAGTGCCTCCTGTAAGTGTCGCTCAGACCTTAACCCGGAGTGGCGGCCCGCGGCTTCGACGACCCTGGTCGGTGTCAGCGCGGTCGCGTACGGTGAACCTCACGCCCGTCCGTCGCGGAGGTCCCGTCGCGGAAGTCCCGTCGAGCAGCGCCACCGAAGACCCCAGCGAAGACCCCAGCGAAGACTCCGCCGAGGAACCCCGGCGAGAGGCCCCCATCGACAACGACGAAGACAGGAGACCGAAGGTGCCGGTCCTTCCTGGAGCCGAGCCGTACCGCCACGAGGGCGGGGAGGTAGGGATCCTCCTCTGTCACGGCTTCACCGGTTCCCCGCAGTCGCTGCGTCCCTGGGCGCGGCATCTGGCCGGGCACGGCCTGACCGTCTCCCTGCCCCTGCTGCCGGGCCACGGCACGCGCTGGGAGGACATGGCGCTCACCGGCTGGCCCGACTGGTACGCGGAGGTGGACCGCGAGCTGCGCGTCCTGCGGGAGCGGTGCGCGCGGGTGTTCGTGGCCGGGCTCTCGATGGGCGGTGCCCTGGCGCTGCGGCTCGCCGCCCGGCACGGCGACGCGGTCGAGGGCGTCGTGGTCGTCAACCCGGCGAACCGGGTGCACGGCCTGTCCGCCCGCGCGCTTCCGGTCGCCCGTCACCTGGTGCGCACGACGCGGGGGATCGCCAGCGACATCGCGAAGGAGGGGGCGGTGGAGATCGGTTACGACCGTGTGCCGCTGCACGCGGCGCACTCGCTGCGGACCTTCCTGCGGCTGGCCGACGGCGACCTGCCGCAGGTGACCCAGCCGCTGCTGCTCCTGCGCAGTGTGCGGGACCATGTGGTGCCGGCCGCCGACTCCGCCCGGATCCTGAGCCGGGTGTCGTCGACGGACGTGACCGAGGTCCTGCTGGAACAGAGCTATCACGTGGCGACGTTGGACCACGACGCGGACCGGATCTTCGAGGAGACCCTCGCGTTCATCGGCCGGCTCGCACCCAGTGTCGGCAAGGAAGGGACGACAGCAGGTGGCTGAGCACGACTCCGACCGCGAGGACCGTGAGGACCGCGAGGACGGCCGCGACCACGAGCCGGAGCAGAGCGTGCCCTTCGACGAGGCGGCCGCGTGGGCGGCGATCGTCGCGGGGTACGGCGACGAGCCGGTGGACCCGCCGGGCGCCAAGCCGTTCAAGTCGGTCGAGGACCTGGCGCTCCTGGAGGCGAAGACCGACGACGAGGGTCCGGTGAGCGGCGCGTCCCCGGGCGCGGGCCCCGCGGAGGAGCCCGCCGAGGAGAAGAAGCCGGCCGGGCCGCTGGGCAGCTCGGTCTCCTTCGCCCCCGGTGTCGGACCGCGCGACTACTCGCCGGCCGAGCCGGCCGGAGCCGCCGGGACGGACCCCGACGGCGACGACGAGGGGCACTTCGTGCCGCCGGAGCCGCCGCCGCTGCCCGAGGCCGACACGACGGCCAAGTTCGCCTGGCTCGGGGTGATCGGCGGTCCGGTCCTGCTGCTGCTGGCGATCCTGCTCGGCTGGGAGATGACCTGGTGGCTGACGACGATCTGCATCGGCGGCTTCCTCGGCGGCTTCGCCACGCTGGTGATGCGCATGCGCCCGGACGACGAGGACGACCAGGATCCGGGGCGGGGCGCGGTCGTCTGAGGACCGCGCCCCCGCGCGCCGTCGCGCGCCCGGGGCGCGGGGGCGGTTCCCCAGGGGTCCGGGGCGCGGGGCCGGTTCAGACGGCGGGCACCCGCAGGGCGGCCAGGACCGGCAGGTGGTCCGTGGCCGTCCTCAGGTCGGTGTCCGTGACGCCCGGGAGGCCGAGCGGAACCCCGCAGCCGAGCACCGCCACGCCCTTCGTCGCGAGGAGGGCGTCGATGCGGCGGTCCGGGCGGGCGGCCGGGAAGGTGTTCTCGCCGCCCCAGGGTGCCGTCGTACGGCAGTCCTGGAGTGCGGCGGTCAGACGGGTGAAGGCGCGTCCGCCGGGGCGCTCGTTGAGGTCGCCGCCCGCGACGGCGTGTTCCACGCCCAGCCCGGCGAGCCGGTCGAGGAGCGCTCCGGCCTGCTCGTGGCGCTCGGCCCCGTCCAGGCCGAGATGACAGCTGAGGACGCCCAGGCGGGCGCCCCCGAACCGGACCACGGCGGTGGCGAAGCCCCGTCGGTGCTGTCCGGGGGTGAGGGGCAGGAGCACGTCCTCGGTGCGTTCGACGGTCGCCCGCAGCGAGCAGAGGACGGCGGGGCCCGCCGCCGTGCCGCCGCCGGTGAGGACGACCTGCCCGGAGGCGGCCGCGAGCCGGGCCAGCTTCTTGCGCCAGCGGAAGAACCGCGGCGCCTCCTGGACCAGGACCAGGTCGGGGGCGCATGCGGTGATCACTCGGGCGAGGGCCGCGGTGTCGTCGCGCATCGAGCGGATGTTGTAGCCGAGGACACGGATCACGGCGGAGCCGTCGGGTTCGGTACGGGACTCCGGGAGCGGCGGGGGCGTCACCATGCCGTCACGATACGTGCCGATCGCCTCGTGGGCGCAAGGATCCGGGGCGGCCGCGGGCACGGTCCTCCGGACGGCCATGGTTCTCCGGACGGCCGGGGTCACGGTTCTCCGGACGGCCTGCCGGGGTCACGGTTCTCCGGGCGGCCGGGGGAGCGGTTCCCGGGCGGTCGCGGGGGGAGCGGTTCCCGGGCGGTCGCGGGGGGAGCGGTTCCCGGGCGGTCGCGGGGGGAGCGGTTCCCGGGCGGTCGCGGGCGTCGTTCCCCGCGCCCCCAAAGGGGTGCGGGGAACAGCCGCGTGTCAGACAGCCGCCCTCACATGATCGGGTCGGGCTCGCGGGCCAGGTCGGCCGCGCCCACCAGCCCCGCCTTGTTGCCCAGCCGGGCCGCGATCACGTCCGCCACCGGGCGCCAGTTGCCGCCGACCAGCCACCGCTTGTAGGACTTGCGGATCGGGTCGAGGACCAGGTCGCCCTCGTCCGAGAGGCCACCGCCGACGATGAAGGCGGACGGGTCGAACAGGGAGGCCAGGTCGGCGAGGCCGGCGCCGGCCCAGCGGGCCAGCTCGCGGTAGGAGTCCACCGCGACCGGGTCGCCCTGGCGGGCGGCCACGGAGATGTGCTTGCCCTCGATGCCGTCGGGGGTGCCGTCGCCGAGCGCGAGCAGCACCTCGGCGCGCTCCGGGGTGGCGTTGGCGCGCTGCTTGGCGTACCGCACCAGGGCGCGGCCGGAGGCGTACTGCTCCCAGCATCCCTGCGAGCCGCAGCCGCACAGCAGCCCGTCCGGGACCATGCGGATGTGGCCGAACTCGGCGGCGACGCCGAAGTGGCCGCGGCGCAGCTTGTTGCCGATGATGATGCCGCCGCCGAGGCCGGTGCCCAGCGTGATGCAGATGACGTTGCGGTGGCCCTTGCCGGCGCCGAACTTGTACTCGCCCCAGGCCGCGGCGTTGGCGTCGTTCTCCACGACGACCGGCAGGCCGACGCGGGCCTCGACCTTCTCCTTGAGCGGCTCGTTGCGCCAGTCGATGTTGGGCGCGAAGTAGACCGTGGAGCGCTGACGGTTGACGTAGCCGGCGGCGCCGATGCCCACGCCGACGATCTCGTGCCCGGCGCGCGCGCCCTCCACCGCGGAGGCGATGGCGTCCACGATGCCCTCGGGCGTACCCGGGGTCGGCACCTTGAAGGTCGAGAGGATGTTGCCTTCCTCGTCGACCACGCCGGCCGCGATCTTCGTGCCGCCGATGTCGACGCCGATGGTGAGTCCCATGAATCCCTCAGTTTCGGTCGAGCCCCGCTACGGCCAACCGTACCCGAGGGGGCGGCGCCGCTACCGCGCGAGCGCCGCCGGGGTGCGGGCGAGGCCGTCAGTCGAGATCGATGCGCTGGCCGGGGCCGGTGCCCCCGTCGTCGTCGCGGGGCCCGGCCGGGTCCTCGCGCGGGTCGGTGGTGCGGGCCGTCCAGCGCCGCTCCTGCTGCTGGACGGCGGAGCGGTAGGCGGCGAGCAGTTCGCCGCCCGCGGCGGCGAGGTGGTCGAAGACGTCCGGGTTGCGCTCGATGACCGGTTCGACGGCCGCCCTGGCCTGCTGGACGGCCTGGCGGACCATCTGCTGGGCGGCGGGTCCGGCGACCGCGCCGAGCAGCGGGGTCCGGAGGCCGGAGAGCTTGTCGGCGACCGTGTCGAGAAGCCTGCGCAGTTCCTCGGCGGCCGATCCCTGGGGCTCGCCCCGCTCCGCCCGGCGGCGGGCCTTCTCCGCCGCCATGTCCTCGGCGCAGGCGGTCGCCCAGGCGTCGGCGTCGGTGGCGCGGGGCACCTCGTCGGCGGTCTGGCGCTCACCGGTGTCCGACGGGGGAGGCTCTTCGCTCATGACGGGCTCCTGACTACGGTTCGTCCCTCCGACGTTACCCGAACGGCGGAACGTCCTTCACCCGGTCCGCGGCCACGGCCCTCATCGGGTCCGCGGCCACAGCGCGGGATCCGGCGCGAACCGCACGCGCAGCTCGCCCTCGCGCAGTGCGGCGCCCGCCACGGTGCAGCGGCGCAGGACTGAGGGCAGCGGGACGATCCGGCGGAACGCGCCCGCGGTGACGACGAGTTCGTCGCCGCGGCGGACGAGGTCCAGCTCGTCGCGCACGGCGCCGGGCAGCGGGAGGTGCCACACCAGCACGCCGTCCGCCTCGATCCGGTCCTCCACGGGCCACTCGACGGGGGAGGCCGCCGGGTCGACGCCGGGCACGGCCAGGGCCCCGAGGTCGTCGCCCCCGCGGGGGTCACGGCCGAGGTGCGCGACGGCCCGCGCGCCGGTCCACTCCCCCAGGGTCTTCTGCTGCTGGGCGTGGAGCGCGGTGAGGGCGCCGGCGTCCTCGGGCAGGACGCGGTTCGCCAGGAGCGACTCGACGGGCAGGCCGCGCAGGGCCAGGCCGAGGCGGGCTTCGCGGACGGCGTCGGCGCCGGCCGGCCCCGGCTCGGCCACCAGCCGTACGGAGGTCCCGCGGTCGGCGAGGACGGCCTCGACGGCGGCCAGTTCCCCGTCCCAGCGGGCGGTCGTCTCGTACAGCCACTCGGCGGGCATGGGGACGCCGGCCAGACGGCCGAGGACGGGGCGCAGGGCGCGGGCGGCCTGCCGCTCCGGGGGGAGCAGCCGGCGCAGGTAGCGCCGCAGTTCCTCCGGGAGGGCGAGCAGGGCGAGGGCCTGCGGGGCGGGCGGCAGGTCGACGACGAGGAGGTCGTGGGTCCCGGCGAGGGCGGCGTCGCGCAGGGCGCGCAGCAGGGTCAGTTCCTCCGCGCCGGGCAGCGGGGTGACCTCCTCCGGGTCGAGCCGGGAGGCGCCGAGCAGGTCCAGGACGGTGGAGGCACGGTCCTGGAAGGAGGTGAGGTCGTCCCGGAAGCCGGCGGTGGCGTCGGGGCGCCAGGCGGTGAGGTCCGGGCCCGCCTGCACCGGAACCGCGCCCGTCGCCGTGCCGAGCGCCGCGCCCAGGGTGTCGGTGCGGTCGGCACTGAGCACGAGGGTCTTCACGCCCGTGCGGGCCGCCCCGAGTGCGGTGGCCGCGGCGACGGTCGTACGGCCACTGCCGCCGGGGCCGGTGATCAGGAGGGTGCGCATGAGGGTGAACGGTAACGGAAGCCGGGGTCGTGCCCCGGCGGCCGGACGGGGTCCGGGGTGACGGCCCCCGCGGGGCCCGCGCCGACGCCGGGCCACCGGATCACCGGCTACCGGTCCGACTCGACCCGCTTCTTGAGGCCCGCCAGCGCCCGGTCGATGATGACCTTCTCGGCCTTGCGCTTGATCATGCCCAGCATGGGGATCTTGACGTCGACCGTCAGCTGGTAGGTGACCTCGGTGGCCCCCGCACCGACGGCCTTCAAGAGGTAGGAGCCGTCCAGCGAGCGCAGCATCTGGGACTTGACCAGCGTCCAGGAGACCTCGTGCCCGCCGGTCCAGGTGTACGCCAGCGTCTGGTCGTCCTTGATCGCGCCCGCGTCCATGACCAGCCGCACCCGCTCGGCGCGTCCCGCGGCGTCGGTCGCCAGGACCTCCGCCTCCTTGACCTCGCCGGTCCAGTCCGGGTAGCGGGCGAAGTCGGCGATGACCGCCATGACGTCGGCCGGTGCCGCCTCGATCGTGATGCTCGAGCTGGTGTGTTCCGCCATCGCGGTGGCTCCTCCAGATGCGGGCCGGTAGGGAGGGATCCCCGTGCGCGGACGTGCGCACGTGTGTGCAGCGTGAAGGCTACCGCGCGCCCGGCCGGCCGCCTTCACCCCGTGGGGCGCGGCGGCCCGTGCCGCGGGGCGCGACGGCCTTCACCACTGGAGCGCCCACGGCTTCCCGGTCCCCGCGAAGTGCCCGACGTTGACGCACTCGGTCGCCCCGATCCGCATCCGCCGCGCCAGCGGCTGGTGGACGTGGCCGAAGAGGGAGTAGCGGGGCCGGGTGCGGCGGATGGCGTCCAGCAGCGCGCGGCTGCCGCGTTCGAAGCGGCGCGCGACGGTGTCGTAGACGAGCTCCGGCACCTCGGGCGGGATGTGCGTGCACAGGACGTCGACCTCGCCGACGGCCTCGATCTTCGCGGCGTACTCCTCGTCGTCGATCTCGTAGGGGGTGCGCATCGGGGTGCGCAGGCCGCCGCCCACGAAGCCGAAGACCCGGCCGCCGATCTCCACGCGCTCGCCGTCGAGCACGGTGGTGCCCGGACCGGCGTACTCCGGCCACAGTGCGGGTATGTCGACATTGCCGTAGGTGGCGTACGTCGGCGTCGGGAAGGCGGCGAACATCTCGGCGTACTGCCCCCGCACCGCCCGCTCGATCACCGCGGCCCGGTCCTCGCCGACCCCGCCCCACAGCCGGGCCCCCAGCTCGCGGGCCTCGGCGAAGCGGCGGGCCGTGCGCAGCTCGACGATGCGGTGGGCGTTCTCCACGCCGAACAGGTCGGGGAAGATGCCGCGGGAGTGGTCGGCGTAGTCGAGGAAGAGGACGAGGTCGCCCAGGCAGATCAGCGCGTCCGCGCCCTCGCCGGCGCGGGCCAGGTCGCGCGCGTTGCCGTGCACGTCGCTGACCACGTGAATACGCGTGCTGGGCTTTCCGGACGGTGTGGAGGCCATGTCGATCAAGGGTAGGCGTGTGCGGCACCGGTGAACAGTGGCGGCGAAACCTGGCGTTACTGGCCGGTCGGTTTTCGGGTGGACTACCGTACGGACTGCAACATCCATCTGTGTGACGCAGCGAACATCTCGCCAGGACCCCCTGTCGAAGAAGCCATACCGGCGGGTAACGTCCGGGCAGTCCAGTCGTGCTCAGCATTTCGGCCACCGATGCGCGAGCACTTGCCCGAGCCTTGGACCGCACCGTCGCATCGCACAACGTCGTGGCGCCGGCGCCCTATGAGGAGCAGCAGTCTTGCGCGAGTTCAGCCTTCCGGCCTTGTACGAGGTCCCCGCGGACGGAAACCTGACCGACATCGTCCGGAGAAACGCCGCGCAGCATCCCGACGTCGCCGTCATCGCCCGCAAGGTCGACGGCGTCTGGCAGGACGTCACGGCCACGGCCTTCCTGGCCGAGGTGCACGCGGCGGCCAAGGGCCTCATCGCCTCCGGGGTCCAGCCGGGCGACCGCGTCGGCCTGATGTCCCGCACCCGCTACGAGTGGACGCTGCTCGACTTCGCGATCTGGTGCGCGGGCGCCGTCACCGTGCCGGTGTACGAGACCAGTTCGCCCGAGCAGGTGCAGTGGATCCTCTCCGACTCGGGCGCGACGGCCTGCGTCGTCGAGCTGGACAACCACAGCGCCGCCGTCGAGTCGGTGCGCGAGACCCTGCCGGCGCTGAAGCACGTCTGGCAGATCGAGGGCGGCGGCGTCGAGGAGCTGCGGCGGCTGGGCACGGACGTCTCCGACGAGGTCGTCGAGGAGCGCGGCTCGCTCGCCAAGGCCGACGACCCGGCCACCATCGTCTACACCTCCGGCACCACCGGCCGGCCCAAGGGCTGCGTGCTCACCCACCGCAGCTTCTTCGCCGAGTGCGGCAACGTGGTGGAGCGGCTGCGCCCGCTGTTCCGCACCGGCGAGTGCAGCGTGCTGCTGTTCCTCCCGCTCGCGCACGTCTTCGGCCGCCTGGTGCAGATCGCCCCGATGATGGCGCCCATCAAGCTGGGCACGGTCCCGGACATCAAGAACCTCACCGACGAACTGGCGGCCTTCCGGCCGACGCTGATCCTCGGCGTGCCGCGCGTGTTCGAGAAGGTGTACAACGCGGCCCGGGCCAAGGCGCAGGCGGACGGCAAGGGCGCGATCTTCGACCGGGCGGCGGACGCCGCGATCGCCTACAGCAAGGCGCTGGACACCCCCTCGGGCCCGTCGCTCGGCGTGCGGATCAAGCACAAGATCTTCGACAAGCTCGTCTACGGCAAGCTGCGCGCGGTGCTCGGCGGCAAGGGCGAGTACGCCATCTCCGGTGGCGCCCCGCTGGGCGAGCGCCTCGGCCACTTCTTCCGCGGCATCGGCTTCACCGTCCTGGAGGGCTACGGCCTGACGGAGTCCTGCGCGGCGACCGCGTTCAACCCGTGGGACCGGCAGAAGATCGGGACGGTCGGCCAGCCGTTGCCGGGGTCGGTGGTGCGCATCGCGGACGACGGCGAGGTGCTGCTGCACGGCGAGCACCTGTTCAAGGAGTACTGGAACAACCCCGGCGCGACCGCGGAGGCGCTGGCCGACGGCTGGTTCCACACCGGCGACATCGGCACCCTGGACGAGGACGGCTACCTCAGGATCACCGGCCGCAAGAAGGAGATCATCGTCACCGCGGGCGGCAAGAACGTCGCCCCGGCCGTGATCGAGGACCGCATCCGGGCGCACGCGCTGGTCGCGGAGTGCATGGTGGTGGGCGACGGGCGGCCGTTCGTGGGCGCGCTGGTCACCGTCGACGAGGAGTTCCTGGGCCGGTGGGCCGCCGACCACGGCAAGCCGGCGGGCTCCACCGCGGCGTCGCTGCGCGAGGACGCCGACCTGCTGGCGGAGATCCAGTCGGCGATCGACGACGGCAACGCCGCGGTCTCGAAGGCGGAGTCGGTGCGGAAGTTCCGCCTCCTGTCCGCCCAGTTCACGGAGGACTCGGGCCACCTCACCCCGTCGCTGAAGCTCAAGCGCAACGTCGTGGCGAAGGACTACGCGGCCGAGATCGAGGCCATCTACCAGAAGTAGCGGGGACCGCCCGGCCGCCGCGGGGCGGCGGGGACCGCCCAGGGTCTTTCGTTCGGATCGGGCCGGATCAGGGAGCGGGGTCCGGTGCCGTGCCTCGCGAGGCGGAGGAGGGAGTCAGGGCGGAGCCCTGGCGACCGATGACGACGCGGCGAGGTGCGGTGCCGGGGCCCGCGAGCCCGGCATGATCCGAACGAAAGGCCCTAGAGCAGTTCCCTCAGCCGCTCCGCCAGCAGGTCCCAGCGCCACTTCTCCTCGACCCACCGGCGGCCCCGTTCGCCCATGCGGCGGCGCAGTTCGGGATCGGCCAGCAGGGCCGTGACGCGGTCGGCCGTGTCCTCGGGGGAGGCGCCCCGTACGACCCAGCCGGTCTCGCCGTCCAGTACGGCGTCGGGGGCGCCGCCGGAGTCGCCGGCGACGACGGGCAGGCCGGTCGCGGAGGCCTCCAGGTAGACGATGCCGAGGCCCTCCACGTCGAGTCCGCCCCGGCGGGTGCGGCACGGCATGGCGAAGACGTCGCCGGCGCCGTAGTGGGCGGGCAGGTCCGACCAGGGGACGGAGCCGGTGAACCGCACGGAGGCGGCGACCCCGGTCTCCCGGGCCAGGCGGCGCAGGTCCTTCTCGTAGGGTCCGCCGCCGACGACGAGCAGCACGGCCTCCGGCTCGGCGGCGAGGATGCGGGGCATGGCCCGGATCAGCGTGTCCTGGCCCTTGCGCGGCACGAGCCGCGAGACGCACACCACCACGGGGCGGTCGGTGAGCCCGAGGCGGGCCCGCACCCGGTCGCCGCCGGAGCCGGGGTGGAAGGTCTTCTCGTCGACGCCCGGCGGCAGTTGCACCATCCGCGCGGCGGCCGCGGGGCTCAGCGCGGTGGCGATCCGCGAGCGCGTGTACTCGCCGAGGTAGGTGATCGTGTCGGTGGCCTCGCCGATGCGCCCCAGCAGGTGCCGGGCGGCGGGCAGCTGGGCCCAGCCCGCCTCGTGGCCGTGCGTGGTGGCCACCAGCCGGCGGGCGCCGGCCTTCCTGAGCGCGGGAGCCATCAGGCCGAGCGGCGCGGCGGCGCCGAACCACACGGACGTGCACCCGTGTTCGCGCAGCAGCCCGACGGCCCGCCGCGTCGCGCCGGGCGTCGGTAGCAGCATGGTCGTGGAGTCCCGTACGACGCGGAAGGGCTGCTCGGCGTCGAAGGCCGCCGTCGCCTCGGCGCCCTCGCGGCCCCGTTTCCAGGTGGACGCGTAGACGACGACGCGCTCGGGGTCGAGGCGCAGCGCCATGTTGTGCAGGAACGCCTGGATGCCCCCGGGGCGGGGCGGGAAGTCGTTCGTCACGATCAGGGTCTTGTGCATCGCCGCCGACCCTATCCAAACCGTCCCCCGCCGCCGCGCCCGGCCGTGCCGCACGGCCCGCGCACGGCCGGGCGGGAGACATGCGGTCCGCCTACCCTGACCAGGAGGACGAACAGGGGCACAGGTGGATCACACGGACGACAGGCGTTCCCCGGCCGGCCCGAGGGGCCTGTCGGTCCTGTGGGGCGCGACCCGGCTCGTGCTGCTGCTGTGCGTGTTCAAGGTGTACGTCTTCCCCGGTCCGGACGTCACCACCGACGTGTCGGTGATCTACCGGGGCTGGTACGACGCGCTGAGCGCCGGCGCCTACCCGCACGACGACGTGACCTGGCAGTACCCGCCCGCGGCCGCCCTCGCGATCCTCTCCCCCGCGCTGCTGCCCTTCCTGGGGTACGCGTCGGCGTTCTTCGTCCTGGCCCTCCTCGCCGACCTCGCCGTCCTGGTGCTGCTGCTGAGGGCCGGCCGATCCCCGCGCGGCGCCCTCGTCTGGGTGGCGGGCGTCCCCCTGCTGGGCCCGACGGTGTACGCCCGCTACGACCTGATGGTGACCGCGGTCGCGGTGGCCGCGCTGCTCGCCGGGGCACGGCGTCCCCGGGTCATGGGGGCGCTGGCCGGCCTGGGAGCCCTGCTCAAGGTGTGGCCGGTGCTGCTGCTGGCCGGTGCGGGGCGGCGGGCCCAGGGCGCGGCGGCCGTCACCGTCGGCGCCCTCGTGGCCCTGTTCGCGTCGGCCGCCCCCGGCTCCTTCGCCTTCCTCTCCTCCCAGCGGGACCGCGGCACCGAGGTGGAGTCGCTAGGCGCCCTGGTGTTCCACGTCGCCCGGCACCTCGGCTGGAGCGGCGAGGTGCGGCTCGCCTACGGCTCGGTCGAGTTTCTCGGCCCGCACGTGGAGGCGGTGAGCGACGCGTCCCTCGGCCTGACGGCGGCCGCGTTCGGCTGGCTGCTGCTGTGGCGGCTGCGGGCGCGGCGGTTCGCGCCGCACACGCTCGCGGACGCCGCCTTCACCGCCGTGCTGCTGTTCACCGTCACCAGCCGTGTGATCAGCCCGCAGTACCTGGTGTGGCTGGTCGGCCTGGCCGCCGTCTGCCGGTGTCTGCCGGGCGGCCGGATGGGACCGCCGACCGTCCTGGTGCTGGCCGCGGCGCCGGTGACGGTGCTGGAGTTCCCCGTCTGGTTCGACCACGTCGTCGCGAGCGACGCCCTCGGGCTCACCCTGCTGTTCCTGCGCAACGGCCTGCTGGTGGCGGCCGCGGTCACCGCGGCCGTACGGCTGTGGCGCTCGACGGTGCCGCGCGGTGCCGCACCGACCGCCGGACCGGGCCGGGACGCCCGCGCCGAGCGCGCGCCGGTCTCCTCCTGACGCGGGTCCTCCCCCGGCACAGGTCCCCTCCTGACGCCGGGGGGGTGGAACGCGGCGGCGCTCAGCCCAGTTCGTTGCGGAGGTACTGCCGCCAGTCGGCCGTGAAGTCCTCCGGGGTCGTGCCCAGCACGCTCTCCATCGCCCCCTCCACCGCACCGGGCCGTTCCCCGTGCTCCCCCACGGCCCGGTAGAAGGCGTGGAGCTCCTCCTCGCCCCATCGCCCGGCGATCATCCGGCAGGCCGTCCAGCCGCCCTCGTACGCCCGCGCCAGCCGCGCCGCGTCGCCGGCGAAACCGAAGTCGGCGTCGGAGGGCAGCCCGTCCGGCAGGCCGCCCTCGCGGACGGCCTTCCGCAGTTCGGGCGCGGCCTCGTCCGGGGTGCGGCCGGTGCCGCGGTAGCCGACCCAGTCGGCGTACCCCTCCGACAGCCACAGCGGGGTCGCCGCGTTGGTGTCGGCCCGGGTGGCGACGTGCGTGGTCTCGTGGGTGAGCACCACCTGCCGGCCGACCGGACCGAGCATGCCGAAGGCGTCCGGGTTGACGACGATCCGGTCGGCCGGCGCGTCGGTCCCGCCCCCCGTCTCCCCGGTGGTGACCGCGGCGATCCCGCGGTAGGAGGAGGCGGGCGAGCCGAGCAGCGCCGCCATGCCGTCGAGCGACTGCGGTACGAGGACGACGACCCGCCGGGCCCAGCCGGTGCCCCACGCCTGCGAGACCGCGGGGACGGCCCGGTCGGCGAGCGCCGCGAAGGTCCGCAGCTGCTCGTCGGACCGGCCGACCCCGAGGACGAGACTGCGGGCGCCCCGGACGACCGTGACCGTGCCCTGGTCCCACAGTTGCCGGCCGGACCCGCGCGCGGGCTCCTCGGCGGCCACGTTCCACCGCCCGCCGGCGTCGCGGGTCAGGCGCAGGACGCGTGCCACGGTCACCGGGCCCCGGTCGTGGCCCTCGACGCGGTAGCTCAGCTCCGCGTCGGCCTCGGCCCCGCTCTCGTCGGGCCGGAGGGCGGTGACCCGGTAGGACCAGGCGGCCAGCGGCACGGCCCGCAGCCGGGTGTATCCGGCGGGGTCCCCGGTGGCGGCGTAGGCGGCCGCGTCGTGGGCCAGGACGGCGGCGGCCCGCCGGTCCAGCACCCGCTGGACCTCGGCCCGGGCGGCGTCGGTGGCAGGCCGCCCGCCGCAGCCCACGAGCAGGACGAGCAGCAGCACCGCGAGCCCCACGGCTCCGGATCCGCGCGCCCGCCTGCGACCAGCCATCCCCCCGATCGTACGGGGGGCCGCCCCGGGCCGAACCCCGAAGGCGGGCGCCGCCCGCGCCGGTCAGGGCCTGGTCACCGACGACACCGGCATCATCCCGACCGGGTCGTAGCGCACCGGCGCGCCCGGGTAGGGGGCGTGGATGACCTGGCCGTTGCCCGCGTACATGCCGACGTGGCCGGCGTCGGAGCGGTAGGTGACGATGTCGCCGGGCCGGGCCTGGGAGAGCGGGACCCGCCGTCCGGCGTGCGCCTGTGCCTGCGAGGTCCGCGGCAGGAAGACCCCGGCCCGCGCGTACGACCACTGCATCAGGCCCGAGCAGTCGAAGCCGGTGGGCCCGTTGGCGCCCCAGACGTACGGTCTGCCCAGTGCGGAGCGGGCGGCGGCCAGGGCGGCGGCGGCGCGGCCCGGAACGGCGCCGGCGTCCTCGGGGCCGGGCGGTCCGAAGCGGCCGGAGCGGGACGCCCGGTCGTAGGCGGCGCGCTCGGCGGGCGGCAGGGAGTTCAGCAGCCGCCGGGCCCGGGCGAGCTTGCGCTCGACGGTCCGCTTGTGCTTCCCGACCGCCTCGCGGCTCTTCTCCAGCTCGCCGAGTCTGCGGGTGGCCTCGGCGCGTTCCTGGGTCAGTTCGCGCAGGGCCTGCCGCAGGTCCCTCAGTTCGCCGGCCTGGTGGGTGGTGATGCGGTCGAGGACGGAGGCCTTGTCGAGGTAGTCGGCCGGGTCGTCGGAGAACAGCAGCGCCAGGGAGGGGTCGAGTCCACCGGAGCGGTACTGGGCGCCGGCCAGCGCGCCGAGCCGCTCGCGCAGCTCGTTGACGCGCTCCTGTCCGCGGGCGACGCGGTCCTGGGAGTCCCCGACCTGCCGGCGCAGGGTGGCGGCCCGCTCCCCGGCCGCGTTGAAGGCCTCGGTGGCCTTCTCGGCGGTCTCGTAGAGCCGGTCCACCTCGGCGCGGACGTCCTCGTGCGGGGCGGCCGCGGCCGGTACGGCGATGGTGGCGACGGCGCCGAGGACGGCGGCGGCGGACAGGACGCACAGGGCGCCCCGGTCGGACCCGGACGGTGCAAGGCGGCGATGGAACCCCACGGGAAGCCGCGTTCCTTCCTCTGGCGGACAGGGACCGTTCCCCGGCACGCGTGCCGGGGAAACGCGGCAGACAGTAGCCGCGCGACGGGGGGCCCGCCAAAGACGATCGGCGGCCGCACAACGCGGCACCCCGCCTCTGACGCAGGTCATGGGCGGGGTGCGGGGTCGGTTCACGTCGCGGCGATTCGCCCGTTCGGGCGCTCGGCCGGCGCGGCCGGACGGAGGCTCAGATGCGGACGCCGAACTGGTACGGCATGTTGTTGATCGACTCGTAGCGCACGACGGTGCCGGTGCGCGGGGCGTGCAGCACCTGGCCGTTGCCCGCGTAGAAGCCGACGTGGTGCTGGTCGCCGTAGAAGATGACCAGGTCGCCGACCTTGAGGTCGGACTGGGAGTAGATGCGCGTACCGGCGTTGGCCTGGGACTGGGAGGTGCGCGGGATGCTGACGCCGGCCTGGGCGAAGGCCCAGGAGGTCAGGCCCGAGCAGTCGAAGGTGGAGGGGCCGGTGGCGCCGTAGGAGTAGGGCGAGCCGATCTTGCTCTGGGCGGCCTGGAAGGCGGCCATCGCGCGGCCGGAGGCGGCACCCGTGTTGCCGAGGTCGACGCGCTCGCCGGCATCACGGCTGGCACGGGCGTCGGAGGCGGCCAGCGCGGCCTTCTCCTCGGCCGTCAGCGTGTTGAGGAGCTTCTGCGCCTCGGCGAGCTTGCCCTGGACTTCCTTCTTCTTCTTGCCCAGTTCGGTACGGGTGGAGGCGAGGTCCTTGAGCTTGTCGGAGGCCTCCGCGCGGTCCTGGGCCAGCTCGCGCTGCTTGTCCTGGATCTTCTTCAGGGAGTCGACCTGCTGGGCGCTCAGCTGGTCGGCGGCGGACGCCTTGTCCAGGTAGTCGTCCGGGTCCGACGACAGGAACAGCTGGAGGGAGGAGTCGATGCTGCCGGAGCGGTACTGGGCCGCGGCCGCCTGGCCTATGGAGTCCCGCAGCTCGTTGAGCTCCTGCTGGCCGCGGGCGACGTCGTCCTGGATCGTGGAGATCTCCTTCTGGAGCTTCTCCTGCTTCTCCTTGGCGCCGTTGTACTTCTCGGTGGCCTGCTCCGCGTCCTCGTAGAGCTTGTCGACCTTGGACTTGACCTCGTCCTTGCTGGGCTTCTCGCTCGGCGCGGCGTTGGCGGCCTGCGAGCTCAGGGCGACGGCGGCGGCGGCCGCGGTGGTCAGCAAGGTCACGCGAGCGCGACTCGGCTGCTTGGGTCGACGGTGGGACGCCACGGAGAGCGAGCTCCTTCATGTGAGTGATCACTCGTGCGGAGGTTCGAAGGCAGACCCTAGTGACCCTCCTGTGATCACTTCAAATCCTGGAGCCGAAAAAATCGGTGACGCACTGCATTCTTTACCCTCAACCCACGTGCAGTGACGCGTGATTGACGCTACGTTGCGTGACGATTGCGCCAATTCGGGCATTGGGCCTTTACGTTGACCTTCAGGTCAGTCGCTTCAGGAGTACCGCAGAAGCCACGGGACGGGCCCCCGCCCTGGCGACCCCGTCCGCCACCTCCCGGTCCGTCGAGGCCACGATGACCGGCCGGCCGGGCGGCTCGGCCCGCACCAGCTGACGGATCAGCTCGTCGGCGGTAATCCCCGGCTTGGAGAACAGCACCCGCACCCCGCGCGGCGGCGCCAGCAGCACCGGCGCGACCAGTTCGGCACCGTCGAAGACACAGGTGACCTCGGCGCCGGTCTGCGCGGCGAGCGCCGAGAGCTGCCCGAGCAGCCGCAGCCGCTGCTTCTCCAACGGCATCTGCGGATAACCGGTCTTGGTGACGTTGTAGCCGTCGACGACGAGATGCGCCTGCGGCAGCGCCAGCAACTGGTCCAGGATCGCGGGGTCGTTCTCCGACAGCGCGCGGGCCGCGATGTCCTTCGGGGTCATCCGGCCGGGCTCCACCGCGTCGACGGTCTCCGCCGGGCGCACCGACACCGGCGGCAACGCCAGTTCCCGGCGCAGCCCCTGGGCCGACTCCAGCAGGGTGTCCAGCAGCAGCCGCACCCGCATGTCCTCGACGCTGCGCCCCTCGCGGGCCGCCCGCCGGGTGGCCTCCAGCGCGGCCTCCACCTCGCCGAGCCGCGCCTTGAGCCGCCGCGACTCGCTCTCGGCGGCGGACACCTGCGCCTGCCCCTCGCTCCGTACGGCGTCCATCTCGCCCTGGAGCTTGCGCAGTGCGGCCTCGCCGCGCTTGACGTCACTGAGGGCCGACCGCAACTTGCGGTGCAGCGCGTCGCCCTCCCGCTTCGCCGCGTCCAGCTCGGCGCGCAGCCGCTCGGTCTCGGTCCGGGTCAGCTCACGGGCCTCGGCGAGCTGCTCGCGCAGCCGCTCCAGCTCCGCCCGGCTCTCCTCGTCGGCCCGCTCGGCGTCCGCCCGCAGGGCCTCCTCGCCGGCGGCGGTGACCAGCTTGACCCAGCCGGCGGGGCGCAGCACGTAGGCCGCGGCCGCCACGTCGAGCGGGTCCGCGGCCGGGGGCGGCGAACCGGCGTCCAGGGCGTCGGCCAGTTCCGGCTGGGCCTCCCTGAGCTTCTCCGCGATGCGCTGCCGGAACAGCGGGTCGGTCTCCAGCGCGGCGGCCATCGCGTTGCCCGCGAACTTGGCCCGCCGGTTCGGGGCGAACCGGGCGTACTGCCGCAACTGGGCGGGCAGTTCGGCGACGGTCAGGCCGCCGAAGCCGTCCGCGACGATCTGCACGACCCGGCGCCGCACCCCGTCGGGCAGCGGACGGTCGAGCACCTCGGCGGCGCCGTCGCCCGGCTCCCCGTCCGTGGTCTCCACCATCCGTCACACCCCAATTCCGTGCGGGGCCCTCCCCCACTCTCGACTTCGCTCGAGCGGGGCGGCCCCCATCCTCAGGAGCCGGCGCCCGGCCGGTCCACCAGTTCCACCTGATCCACGGCGTTGCACCAACGGCACCGCACCGACTCGATGGTCTCACTGACCACCTCGCGCTCCTCCACCTTCGCCTCACCGGCGAGATCGAGGTGGACGTACTCGACGACCTTCGACGAGCGCGTCACGTCGAACCGCGTGAGGTTGCCGCAGAGAGTGCAGCGCCACCGCGTCGTGGCGGTCGGCAGGGGAACCGTCATCGTGACCGTCCGCTTCCTTCTAGTGTCGGTCCTCCGGGACCGGGCCGCGCCCGAGGCTCCCCGGAGCATGTGGCTCGTAACCCTACGGCCTGGCGGGTCCGCGCCGCCCGTCCGTCCACGGCGGCGAGGCGACGGGGTCCGTTACGTCCCGTTGCGTCATGCTCTGTAGCCATGATCGGCGACTGGAGCAGGCTGCTGGGGCGGGCCGTCCGACACCCGGTGGCGCCCGTGACGTACGGACTGACGGCCCTGTGCTGCCTGGTCTTCGTGATCGGCCCGGCCTCGGGCCTCGATCCGGCGTACGGCACCGGCGAGGGGGCGGCGCTCGCGCAACGCGCCTACTTCCGTCGGTGGGGCGTGATCCCCGCGGACGTGTTCGACGGCGTGCCGCACTCCGCCCTCACTCCTTTCACCGCCCTGTTCGTCCACGGCGGCTGGGTGCACCTGCTGGGCAACATGCTCTTCCTCCACGTCTTCGGGGCGATGACCGAGCGCCGGATGGGCCGCGTCGAGTTCACGCTCTTCTACCTCGGCTGCGGCGCCCTGGCACTGCTGGGGTACGCCGCCGCCAACGCCGACTCCGGACAGTCCCTGGTCGGTGCCTCCGGGGCGGTCTCGGCGGTGCTCGGCGCGTTCCTGTACCTGTTCCCCCGGGCCCGCGTCACCAGTCTCCTGCCGTTCCTGCTCTTCCTGCCGCTGCGGTTCCCGGCCTGGGTCGTGCTGCCCTTCTGGGCGGCGCTGCAATGGGTGGCGGCGGGCCGCGCCGGGGAGGGGCCGGGCGTGGCGTACCTGGCGCACCTGGTGGGCTTCGGGCTGGGCTTCGGCTACGCGTGGGCCCGCTTCACCCGGCCCACCAGTGCCGTGGCGGGCGGCGTCCGCCCGTGAAGGAGCGGCGTCCGGTGCGTGCTCCCGGCGTGCCGGCCGGAGTCCCTCGTACGGGACGTGCCGGGGACTTCGGCCGGTGCGGCGAGCGTGCGTGCCGGGCGTCGCGACGGGGCGGACGTCGCCTGTCGCGGCACTAGAGTGGGCGGCAGCCCAGCTCCGGCCCCCGAGGGAGAGAACCAGCCGTGATCACCGCGATCGTCCTCATCAAGACCAGCGTGGACCGGATCCCCGAGATCGCGGAGTCGATCGCTTCGCTGGAGTCCGTGAGCGAGGTGTTCTCCGTGACCGGCACCTACGACCTGATCGCCATGGTGCGGGTGCGGCAGCACGAGGACCTCGCCGAGGTGATCCCGGGGCGGATCAGCAAGATCCCGGGCGTGGAGGCGACGGACACGCACGTCGCGTTCCGCACCTACTCGCAGCACGACCTCGAGGCCGCGTTCGCCATCGGGCTGGACTCCTGACCCTGCGGGGCGCCGCCCCCTGCGGGGAGGCCGCCGGCTACACCGCCGGGACGCAGCGGCCGTCCTGCGTGCGGTAGCGCCACTTCGCACCCTCGGTCACCAGTTCCCGCACCGCCGCCACGAAGCGGTCGACGTGCTCGTCGGGGGTGCCCGCGCCGAAACTCACGCGGATCGCGCTGAGGGACTCCTCGCCGGGGGCCGCCCCGGGGGCGCCGCACTCGCCCCCGCCGCGGGGGTCGCCGCCGAGGAGGGTGCGTACCAGGGGGTGGGCGCAGAAGAGGCCGTCGCGGACGCCGATGCCGTGCTCGGCGGAGAGCGCGGCGGCGAGGTGGGAGCTGTTCCAGCCGTCCACCACGAAGGAGATCACGCCGACCCGCGGCGCGTCGTCACCGAAGAGGGACAGGATCCGCACCCCGGGGACCCGCGCGAGGCCGGTGCGGACCTTCTCCACGAGGTACCGCTCGCGGGCCACCAGGGTGTCGAAGCCCGCCTCGGTGAGGGCCCTGCAGGCGGAGGCGACGGCGTGGGCCCCGATGACGTTCGGGGAGCCGGCCTCGTGCCGGGCGGCGCCCTCGTGCCACTCCACGTCCACTCCCCCGTCCTCGCGCCGGGTCACCCTGCGGCTGGCGCCGCCACCGGCGAGGTACGGCTCGGCCTCCCGCAGCCAGTCGGCGCGGCCGGCCAGCACCCCGGAGCCGAAGGGGGCGTACAGCTTGTGGCCGGAGAAGGCGACCCAGTCGACGTCGAGGTCGCGGACGGACACCGGGTGGTGGGGGGCGAGCTGGGCGGCGTCCAGGACGATCCGGGCGCCGTGGGCGTGGGCCGCGGCGGCCAGTTCGCGTACGGGCCACAGCTCGCCGGTGACATTGGAGGCACCGGTGACGCAGACCAAAGCCGGGCCGTGCCCGTCGCGGCCGGCGAGGGCCCGCTCCAGGGTCGCCACGGCCTGCCGCGGGGTGCGCGGGGCGTCGAGGAAGGTGACCCGGGCGTTCTTCCAGGGCAGCAGCGCGGCGTGGTGCTCGGTCTCGAAGACGAAGACCTGGCAGCCGGCGGGGAGGGCGGCGGCCAGGAGGTTGAGGGAGTCGGTGGTGGAGCGCGTGAAGACGAGCTGGTCGTCGGGCCGGCAGTCGAGGAAGTCGGCGACCGTGCGGCGGGCGTTCTCGAAGAGGTCGGTGGAGAGCTGGGAGAGGTGTCCGGCGCCGCGGTGGACGCTGCCGTAGTAGGGGGCGTAGGCGGCCACGTCGTCCCAGACGCGCTGGAGGGCGGGCGCGCTGGCGGCGTAGTCCAGGGCCGCGTAGCCGATCTCGCCGCCGGTGACGAGCGGGACGGTGACGTCCCGCCCCAGGACGGGCAGCGGGGTGCGAAGCGTCGGGTCGGCGGCAACGGTGGAGACGGACATGGCTGAACTCCCGTGAGAGGCAGGGGTATTCACCACGCGAGCGACTACGGCTCGAGCGCGGGGAAGAGTGAAGAGGGATGCGGAGGCGGGGCTCTGCGGCCCTAGTGCATTCGCTTGCTCACGGAGGGCTCCTCGACGACCAGGACCCCTGCCCTCGCTCGGTCAGAAGCGTGCGAGGGGTCCGCGCTTGCCGTGGACCTTTCTGTCCACGGCCTGGTCTTCACCCGGGGCACCCCGCCACGGACGGAGGGTTGCCGGACAGTCGGCCGGGGCCTCATGACTGTCACTCATGACCTGGTACAGCATCTTGCCACACGATCACCGGCGCGCAAGGCGCGGTCCGTTCCCTGAGACGGCGGGAGTCCGGACCGCGCCCCGCCGACCGCTGTCCCGGTCCGGGCGCGGGTGGCCGTGTTCGGCGCGCGGGCGGCCGTGTTCAGGCGTGGGTGGCCGCCGCCCAGCGCTCCAGCGTCCGCTTCGCCGCCCCCGAGTCGAGGGACTCCGCGGCCCTGGCCATGCCGGCGCGCAACTGCTCGGCGAGCGGCGCCCCGGTCGGCTCCAGGGCGACCAGGGCGGCCGCCGAGTTCAGCAGGACGGCGTCGCGGACCGGGCCCGTCGCGCCGTCCAGCAGCCTGCGCGCCACCTCGGCGTTGTAGGAGGCGTCGGCACCCCGCAGGGCCTCGACGGGAACGAGGTCGAGGCCGACGTCGCGCGGGTCGAAGGACTCCTCGGTCACCTTGCCCTCACGGACCACCCAGACCCGGGAGGTGGAGGTCGTCGTCAGCTCGTCGAGGCCGTCGTCACCGCGGAACACCAGCGAGGAGTGGCCGCGTTCGGCGAAGACGCCGGCGACGATCGGCGCCATCCGCGGGTCCGCCACGCCGACCGCCTGGGCCCGGACCCTGGCCGGGTTGGTCAGCGGGCCCAGCACGTTGAACACCGTGCGGATGCCCAGCTGGCCGCGCGCGGCGCCCGCGTGGCGCAGCGCCGGGTGGAACGTGACGGCGAAGCAGAAGGTGATGCCGGCCTCCTCGGCGACCTCGGCCACCCGCCGCGGGGTCAGGTCGAGGCGGACGCCGAGCTTCTCCAGGACGTCCGAGGCGCCGGAGGCGGAGGACGCGGCCCGGTTGCCGTGCTTGACGACCTTGACGCCGGTGCCGGCGACGACGATCGAGGACATCGTGGAGATGTTGACCGTCTTCGCGCCGTCGCCGCCCGTGCCGACGATGTCGACCGAGGGGCCGGGCACCTCGATGACGTTCGCGTGCGCGTACATCGCGCGGACGAGTCCGTTGATCTCCTCGACGGTCTCGCCCTTGGCGCGCAGCGCCACCACGAAGCCGGCGATCTGCGCGTCGGTGGCCTCGCCGCGCATGATCCGGTCCATCGCCCACGCCGTGGCGTCGGCGCTCTGGTCGTGGCCGGACAGCAGGGCGTTCAGCACCTCGGGCCAGGAACGGTCCGCCGCGGTGTCGCCTCCGGCGGGGGTCACAGCGCTCATAAGCCGCTCCTGGGTCGATGGGGTCCCGCTCCGCGGGACGCGCGTCTCTACGGTTCCACCCTATCCAGCCGCGGACAGGGCGAAGGGCCCCGTCCGTACACCGGACGGGGCCCTTCTGGGGTGCGTGGCGACGCAGTGATCAGTGGTGGCCGTGGCCGCTCGTGATCTCCTTGTACTCCTCGACGGTCGGCTTGGCGATCTGGCTCTCCTCGCCGTAGTACGCCTTGCTCAGCTTGGCGCGGACCTTCTCGGTGCGCTTCACCTTGCGCTCGACGCCGTTCTCGTCGACCGTCGGGCCGATCTCGACGGGCTCGTACTGCTCGTGCGAGGTGAGCGTGTAGAGCGCCTCCTGGCTGAGCGGCTCGTGCACCTCGATGAACTCACCGTGCGGCAGGCGCTTGATGGTGCCGGTCTCGCGACCGTGCAGCACCTTGTCCCTGTCGCGGCGCTGGAGGCCGAGGCAGATCCGCTTGGTGATCACGAAGGCGATGACCGGTCCGGCGAAGAAGCCGATCCGGACGAACCAGGTGACCGCGTTGATCGACAGGTGGAAGTGGGTGGCGAAGATGTCGTTGCCACCACCGATCAGCATGATCAGGTAGCCGGTGACCCAGGCGACACCGAAGGCCGTACGGGTCGGGGCGTTGCGCGGGCGGTCCAGGATGTGGTGCTCGCGCTTGTCGCCGGTGACCCACGACTCGATGAACGGGTACATGGCGATCACACCGAGGAACAGACCGAACAGCACCAGCGGGACGAACACGCCCATGACCAGCGTGTGGCCCCAGAAGTTGATCTCCCAGCCCGGCATCGCGCGGATCAGGCCCTCGGCGAAGCCCATGTACCAGTCGGGCTGGGCGCCGGTGGACACCTGGTCCGGACGGTAGGGGCCCAGCACCCAGATCGGGTTGATGGACGCGATGCCGGCGATGGCCGCGATGGCGCCGAAGACCAGGAAGAAGAAGCCTCCGGCCTTGGCCATGTAGACCGGCAGCAGCGGCATGCCGACGACGTTCTTGTTGGTGCGTCCGGGACCCGCGAACTGGGTGTGCTTGTGGTAGAAGACCAGGATCAGGTGGCCGACCACGAGCCCGAGCATGATGCCCGGCAGCAGCAGGATGTGGATCGAGTAGAACCGCGCGACGAAGTCGCCGCCCGGGAACTCCCCGCCGAACAGGAACATCGAGATGTAGGTGCCGACGATCGGCACCGACAGGATCGCGCCCTGCGTGAAGCGGACACCGGTGCCCGAGAGCAGGTCGTCCGGGAGCGAGTAGCCGGTGAAACCGGTGAACATGCCCAGGACGAACAGCAGGAAGCCGAACAGCCAGTTGATCTCGCGCGGCTTGCGGAAGGCGCCCGTGAAGAAGACGCGCATCATGTGCACGAACATGCCGGCGAGGAAGATGACCGCGGCCCAGTGGTGGATCTGCCGGATGAGCAGACCACCGCGCACGTCGAAGGAGATGTGCATGGTCGAGTTGAAGGCCTCGGACATCAGCTGGCCCTGCAGCGGGACGTAGCTGCCGTGGTACTCCACCTCGTTCATCGACGGGTGGAAGAACAGCGTCAGGTACACACCCGTGAGGATGATGATGATGAAGCTGTAGAGGCAGATCTCACCCAGCATGAAGGACCAGTGGTCCGGGAAGATCTTGCGCATGTTGGCCTTGGCCAGGGAGTAGATCCCCAGGCGGCCGTCGGCCCAGTCGGCGACCCGCTCGCCCGCGGGCGCCTTGCGGCGGTCGTCCTTGTTACTCATCCGCGCTCCCAGAAGGCAGGACCGACGGGCTCTTCGAAGTCGCCGAGCGCCTCGAGGTAGCCCTCGTCGTTCACGCCGATGCGCAGCTGCGGCAGGGCGTGACCGGCGGGACCGAAGATCACTCGGGCACCGTCGGACAGGTCGAAGGTGGACTGGTGGCAGGGGCACAGCACGTGGTGCGTCTGCTGCTCGTACAGGGAGATCGGGCAGCCCACGTGGGTGCAGATCTTCGAGTACGCCACGATGCCTTCGTGCGACCACTCGAGCTCGCGCTTGTCCTTGATGTCCTCCGGCTGGATGCGGACGATCATCAGGGCGGCCTTGGCGATCTGGGTCTGGAAGTCGTGGTCGTCCTCCTCGAGGTCCTCCGGCTTGGCGAAGGTGAGGGAACCGACGGCGACGTCCGAGGGACGCAGCGGCTCGTTGGTGTTCATGTTGACGAGCAGCTTGCCCTTGGACCACAGCGTGTGCCGCAGCTTGTCCTCGGGCAGCGGACCGAGGTCGCGCAGCAGGACGACGCCGGAGAGCGGGAACAGGGCCAGCGCACCGAACATCGTGTTGCGGATCAGCTTGCGGCGGCCCAGCGCGGACTCCCGGGCACCGTCCCGGAAGTCGGCCATGACCTTGGCCTTGACCTCGGGCGACGCCTCGATGGCGTGCCGCTCGTCGGCGACCTCCACGTCGGACATCAGGGTGCGGGCCCAGTGGACCGCGCCCGCGCCGATGCAGAACAGGGCCGCGCCGAGCGTCAGACCGAGCGCGAAGTTCAGCGCGCTGATGTGGCCGAGCGGGAAGATGAAGACCGACTTGTCGTGCGGGATCGCCACGTAGGAGGCGATGAAGCCGACGGTGGCCAGCATCGACAGCGTGAACAGGAAGGCGACCGCACGCTCGGACCGCTTGGCGGCCCGCTCGTCGATGTCCTGCACACGGTGCTCGTGCGGCGGCAGCCCGGGGTCGGCGAACGGGTGCTTCTCGTCCGCGACGCCTACGGCTCCGTGGGCGTGCTCCTGCGCAGCGGGCAGGTTCTCTTCTGGGATGTCTTGGCTACTCATGACTTCTTGGCCTTTGCGGTCCGGGCGGCGACCCACACGGCGACGGCGATCAGCCCGCCGAGACCGAAGATCCAGCCGAAGAGGCCCTCGCTGACCGGCCCGAGGCCGCCCAGCTCAAGACCGCCGGGGCTCTCCGAGTCGGAGCTGTTGACCGCGTCCAGGTACGCGATGATGTCCTTCTTGTTCTGCTCCGACATGGTGGTGTCGGGGAAGGAGGGCATGTTCTGCGGGCCGGTCTGCATGGCCTCGTAGATGTGCTTCGGGTCCACGCCCTCCAGCGAAGGCGCGTACTTGCCCCGGGTCAGGGCGCCGCCCTTGCCGGTGAAGTTGTGGCACTGGGCGCAGTTGGTGCGGAACAGGTCACCGCCCTTGGCGATGTCCGCGCCCTCGGGGCCGTACTGGGCCTCGGTGGGGACGGCGGGGCCGGCGCCGAGCGAGGCGATGTACGCGGCGAGCTGGTCGATCTCGGCCTGCGTGTAGATGTTCTTCTTCTTGGGCACCTGGGCGCCCTGGGAGGTCGCGGCCGGCATCCGGCCGGTGGCGACCTGGAAGTCGACGGCCGCGGCGCCCACGCCGACCAGGCTCGGACCGTCGGAGGTGCCCTGACCGCCGGTGCCGTGGCAGCTGGCGCAGCCGACGGCGTAGAGCTTCTTGCCCTCGTCGATGGCGAGGGACTGTGCGGTTTCGTCTGCCTGCGCCTTGCCCGCGGGTGCGAACGCGGCGTACAGCCCCCCGGTGCATGCCAGCGCGAGGAGGAGGACGACGAGCGCCGCCATCGGATGGCGTCGTCGTGCGGAGAGCTTTTTCACGGATTACCCCGGTGTCAGGATCTTCTGCGTCGATGCTTCTGGGACGGGTGCGGGATCGGGCCCGGCTACTTGATCAGGTAGATCGTGGCGAAGAGGCCGATCCAGACGACATCGACGAAGTGCCAGTAGTAGGACACGACGATGGCCGCGGTCGCCTGTTCGTGAGTGAACCTCTTCGCCGCGTAGGTGCGACCGAGGACGAACAGGAAGGCGATGAGGCCACCCGTCACGTGCAGGCCGTGGAACCCGGTGGTCAGGTAGAACGCCGAGCCGTACGGGTCGGAGGAGAGCGAGAGCCCGTCCTTCTTGACCAGCTCGGTGTACTCGTACACCTGACCGCCGATGAAGATCGCACCCATCACGAAGGTGACGATGAACCACATCCTGAGCTTCTTCACGTCACCGCGCTCGGCGGCGAAGACGCCGAGCTGGCAGGTGAGGGAGGAGAGCACCAGGATCGTGGTGTTCGTCGCCGAGAACGGAAGGTTCAGCGCGTGCGCCATTTCCTTCCAGTGATCGGGACCCGTCACCGATCGCAGGGTGAAGTACATCGCGAAGAGGGCCGCGAAGAACATCAGCTCGGAACTCAGCCAGATGATGGTTCCGACGCTGGTGAGGTTCGGCCGATTGACCGACGGGTGCGCGTGCCCGGTGTCTACTGTCGTTGCTGTCGCCACGACCGACATTATGTCGGTCGCTTATCCCGCCCTCACTCCGGGGGGTGCCGTTCGGAGTGTCCGCACCCCGTGTACTGCCCGTATGGCCCATCGCAGGCGTGTTCCCACAGGTGTTGACGCGGTGTCCGGGGGAGTAGCATCCGCCCCATCGGTACCCCGAAGTTCCACTCCAATGACGCGGAGGAACCATGCAGGCGACCGCCACGGTGCTGGTCTACAGCGACGACGCCGACACCAGGGAGCAGGTGCGGCTGGCCGCCGGACGGCGGCCGGCCCCGGACGCGCCCCTGGTCGAGTTCCTGGAGTGCGCGACGCCCGCCGCCGTGCTGACGGAACTGGACCGGGGCGGGATCGACGTGTGTGTGCTGGACGGCGAGGCCGTGCCCATGGGCGGCATGGGGCTCTGCCGGCAGATCAAGGACGAGGTGTTCCGCTGCCCGCCGGTGCTGCTGCTCATCGGGCGGCCGCAGGACGCGTGGCTGGCCACCTGGAGCCGGGCCGACGCGGCCGTGACGCTGCCGGTGGACCCCGTGGAGTTCGCGGCGGCCCTGGCGGCCGTGCTGCGCCGCCGGAGCCTCGTGGGCGCGTCCGAGGGCCTCTCCGGGGACTGAGGGGCCGCGGGGCGCGGGGGCGCCGCTAGACGGCCGCCGGGCGGAGCCTGAAGGTGTCCTCCCGGGGCTTGTCCGGGCCGGCGGTCAGGGCGCTGCCCTCGCGCCACTTCCCCCAGTCCAGGTTCCAGTCGCCGAAGCCGTTGCCGAAGGTCTCCATCGTGTCGCCGTCGCTGTTGACGACCTCGACGACGTCGCCCTCGCGGACGTTGTCGAAGAACCACTCGGCGTTCTCGGTGCTCATGCCCACGCAGCCGTGGCTGACGTTGGCGGAGCCCTGGGAGCCGACGGACCAGGGGGCGGCGTGGACGTACTCGCCGCTCCAGGTGACGCGGGTGGCGTAGTACACGGGCAGGTCGTACGACTCCGAGGAGCCCTCGGCGATGCCGACGGTGGTCCCGCGCATGCGTACGAAGTACTCCTTGCCCAGGACGACCTTGACGCCGTTGCGGGTCTCGAAGCCGGGCTTTCCGGTGGTGACGGGGATCTCCTTCACCGCCTCGTCGTCGCGGTACAGCGTGAGGGAGTGCGCGGAGGCGTCGGTGACGGCGACGACGCGGTCGCCGACGGTGAAGGTGACGTCCTTCGACTTCCCGCCCCAGAGCCGGTCGCCGACCTTGATGCCGTCCAGGGTGCTGCGGACGCGGACGGTGGCGTGGGCGGGCCAGTAGTCCTTCGGACGGTAGTGCAGCGTCTTGTCGTCCACCCAGTGCCAGGCGCCCTGCGCGGAGGGCTTGGCGTCGACCTTCAGTGCGCGTTCCACGACGGCCCGCTGGGCGGGGTCCCCGATCGGCCGGTTCAGTTCGGCGGTGACGGGCCGGCCGACGCCGTAGGTGCCGGGACCGGGGCCGAAGGTGACGGTCAGCCGCTTCTCGGCGGTGGGTCGGCCGGTGTCGAAGGTGAGGACCCGGCGGCCGGGGCTGCCGTCCTCGTCCTCGGTGCTCACCCGGACCGTGTAGTGGGCGTCCGCGGCGAGCGGTTCGGTGCTGTGCCAGCGACGGCCGTCGGCGGCGAGTTCGCCCGCCACGTAGCGGCCTGCGGCGTCCAGGGCGGTGACGTCGGTGATCCGCTCGCCGAAGCCCTTCGCCCTGATCTCCAGGGGCTTGTCCGGATCGGTCTTCCCGGTGTCGCCGCGGGGCGTGTCGAACGCGATCCGGTCCGTCGCGTCGTACGGGCGTGAGGCGAGCGGGTCGCCGTCCGAGCCGCAGGCGGTCGCGCCCGCGACCAGGGCGGTCACCAGCAGCGTGCAGCTGACGACGGTGCGGGAACGGGGTTCGTGGTTCATGGCTTCACGCTAGGGAGCGGCGTCAACCACGGCACGCCGAGTGACACGGACGGGCGATACCGATTACTGCACAAGCAGGAGCCCGGACCCTCCTGACGGAGTGTCCGGGCTCTGCGGCGCGCGGCACGTGCTACTGGGTGCGGTTCTCACCGCGGTAGTACTCGAAGACCCAGCCCCACAGGCCGATGAGGATCAGCGGGGCGGAGAAGTAGAGCAGCCACCAGCCGACCGCGACCCCCATGAAGGCGAGGGCGCCGCCGACGGCCAGGGAGAGCGGCTGCCAGCTGTGCGGGCTGAAGAAGCCCAGCTCGCCGGCGTCGTCCGCGACGTCCGCCTCCTTGTTGTCCTGGGCACCGGTGTCGACCCGCTTGGCCGTGAAGCCCAGGTAGAAACCGACCATGATGGACAGGCCGAAGGCGAGGAAGAGGGCCGTGGTGCCGGCCGGCTCCTTGGACCAGACGCCGTAGACGGTCGCCATGATGAGCAGGAAGACGCTCAGCCAGATGAACATCTTGCCCTGGATCTTCACTTGCCGGCCTCCTTGCTGCCCGCGACGGCACTGGCACCGTGGCCGGCGTGCTCCAGCTGCTCGAGCGCGGCGATCTCCGGGTGGTGCAGGTCGAACGCCGGGGATTCACTGCGGATCCGCGGCAGGGTGAGGAAGTTGTGCCGCGGCGGCGGGCAGGAGGTCGCCCACTCCAGGGAGCGGCCGTAGCCCCACGGGTCGTCGACCTGGACCGGCTTGCCGTACTTGGCGGTCTTCCACACGTTGTAGAAGAACGGCAGGACGGACAGGCCGAGCACGAACGAGCTGATCGTCGAGATCGTGTTCAGGACGGTGAAGCCGTCGGCGGCCAGGTAGTCCGCGTAGCGGCGCGGCATGCCCTCGGCGCCCAGCCAGTGCTGGACCAGGAACGTGCCGTGGAAGCCGACGAACAGCGTCCAGAAGGTGACCTTGCCGAGACGCTCGTCGAGCATCTTGCCGGTCATCTTCGGCCACCAGAAGTGGAAGCCGGAGAACATCGCGAAGACGACGGTGCCGAAGACGACGTAGTGGAAGTGCGCCACCACGAAGTACGAGTCCGACACGTGGAAGTCCATCGGCGGCGAGGCCAGGATGACACCGGTCAGACCACCGAAGGTGAAGGTGATCAGGAAGCCGGCCGCCCACAGCATCGGGGTCTCGAAACTCAGCGACCCCTTCCACATCGTTCCGATCCAGTTGAAGAACTTCACGCCCGTCGGGACGGCGATGAGGAACGTCATGAAGGAGAAGAACGGGAGCAGGACGCCACCGGTGACGTACATGTGGTGCGCCCACACCGTCACGGACAGACCGGCGATCGAGATGGTCGCGGCGATCAGGCCCATGTAGCCGAACATCGGCTTGCGGGAGAAGACGGGGATCACTTCGGAGATGATCCCGAAGAACGGCAGGGCGATGATGTACACCTCTGGATGGCCGAAGAACCAGAAGAGGTGTTGCCACAGCAACGCGCCGCCGTTGGAGGCGTCGAAGATGTGGGCGCCGAACTTGCGGTCCGCCTCCAGGGCGAACAGCGCCGCCGCGAGGACCGGGAAGGCCAGCAGGACCAGGACACCGGTCAGCAGGACGTTCCAGGTGAAGATCGGCATGCGGAACATGGTCATGCCCGGTGCGCGCATGCAGATGATCGTGGTGATGAAGTTGACCGAGCCGAGGATCGTGCCGAAGCCGGAGAAGGCCAGGCCCATGATCCACATGTCGGCGCCGATGCCCGGGCTGCGGACCGCGTCCGAGAGCGGGGAGTAGGCGAACCAGCCGAAGTCGGCCGCACCCGACGGGGTGAGGAAGCCGCCCACGGCGATCAGCGAGCCGAACAGGTACAGCCAGTAGGCGAACATGTTCAGCCGCGGGAAGGCGACGTCGGGGGCACCGATCTGGAGCGGCATGATCCAGTTCGCGAAGCCGGCGAACAGCGGCGTCGCGAACATCAGCAGCATGATCGTGCCGTGCATCGTGAACGCCTGGTTGAACTGCTCGTTCGACATGAACTGCAGACCCGGACGGGCCAGCTCGGCGCGCATGAAGAGCGCCATCACGCCGCCGATGCAGAAGAACACGAACGACGTCACGAGGTACAGCGTGCCGATCGTCTTGTGGTCAGTCGTGGTGAGCCACTTGACGGCGACTTCGCCGCGGCGCTGGCGCCGGACCGGCAGCTCGTCCTCGTAGTGGGACCCTGCTGCGGCGGCACCCTGGGGTTCGTTGAGGATGCTCACAGGATGTTCGACTCCCGGTTCTTCTCGGGGCTCGTCTGCTCGATGCCGGCCGGAACGTAACCGGTCTGCCCCTTCTTGGCGAGGTCCTTCAGGTGCTGCTCGTAGCGCTCGGGGGAGACGACCTTCACGTTGAACAGCATCCGGGAGTGGTCGACGCCGCACAGCTCGGCGCACTTGCCCAGGAAGGTGCCCTGCTTGTTGGGGGTCACCTGGAAGGCGTTGGTGTGGCCCGGGATGACGTCCTGCTTCATCAGGAACGGCACCACCCAGAAGGAGTGGATGACGTCACGCGAGGTGAGGACGAAGCGGACCGTCTTGCCCTCGGGCAGCCAGAGGGTCGGACCGGGGTTGTTGGTCTGCGGGTTCCGCTCACCGGGGGTGCCGCAGGTGTAGACACCGCCCGCGTCGGCCGGGAAGTCCTTCTTGTACCGGTCCGGGATGGCGGCCAGGTTCTCGTCGGACTTCGCGTCACCGGTGGAACCGTCGACGCTCTCGATGTAGTTGAAGCACCAGCTCCACTGGAAGCCGACCACGTTGACCGTGACGTCGGGCTTCTTGTCGAGGCTGAGCAGCTTCGATTCGTCGCGGGCGGTGAAGTAGAAGAGGACCGAGACGATGATGATCGGGACCACCGTGTACAGGGCCTCGATGGGCATGTTGTACCGGGTCTGCGGAGGTACCTCGACCTTGGTGCGGCTGCGCCGGTGGAAGAAAGCACTCCACAGGATCAGGCCCCACACCAGCACGCCGGTGGCCAGCGCGGCAGCCCATGAGCCCTGCCACAGGGAGAGGATCCGCGGAGCCTCTTCCGTGGTCGGGGTGGGCATACCAAGGCGGGGGAAGTCCTCGTATGTGCAACCGGTTGCGGTCGCAAGGACCAGGCCCGCGGTCAGTGCCTGCAGCAGCTTCCGCCGCATCGGGCGCCGCGGCGAGCGGTCGGAGCCGTTGGGACTCACGTAGCGCCTTCCCGAGAGTCTCGCCCGCGCGGTCGGCTGCGGCCTTCTCGCTGGTAGGTCGCCGCCCTGCGTCGGGCAGGGGTTTGGATGTTTATGCGGACCAAACCCTACTGGACGCGTTTTGGGGTCGCGCGGGGAGGGGTCGGCAACGCGCCGGGGGTCACGCCCAGGGGTGGGAGAGGGCCCCTAATCGCTCGGGGATGCGGCCTGTTGGACGCGTGCGTGCGGGTTTGTGGCCGCTCGTGCCGTTCCCCGGCCCGCCGTCCCGCTCCCCCGCGCTCTACCGTTGCCGTGTGCCCTACTTCGACGCCGCCTCCGCCGTCCCGCTCCATCCCGTGGCCCGTCAGGCCCTGTTGGCCTCGCTCGACGAGGGCTGGGCCGATCCCGCCCGGCTCCACCGCGAGGGCCGCCGGGCCCGGTTGCTGCTGGACGCCTCCCGCGAGGCCGCGGCGGAGGCGGTGGGGTGCCGGCCCGACGAGGTGGTGTTCACCCCGTCGGGGACGCGCGCCGTGCACAGCGGCGTCGCGGGCGCGCTGGCGGGTCGGCGACGCGCCGGACGCCACCTGATCGTGTCATCGGTCGAACACTCCTGCGTGCTCCATTCGGCCGAGGTCTTCGAGTCGGCCGGCGGGACGGTGACCCGGGTGCCGGTGCTGCGGTCCGGCGCGGTGACCCCCGCGTCGTACGCCGGGGCGCTGCGGCCCGACACCGCGCTGGCCTGTCTGCAGTCGGCCAACCACGAGGTGGGGACCGAGCAGCCGGTGGCGGAGGTCGCCGAGGCGTGCCGGGCGGCGGGGGTGCCGCTGTTCGTCGACGCGGCCCAGTCGCTCGGGTGGGCTCCGGTGGCGGGGCCCTGGTCGCTGCTGGCGGCGAGCGCGCACAAGTGGGGCGGGCCGCCGGGGGTGGGGCTGCTGGTGGTGCGCAAGGGGGTGCGGTTCGCTCCCCGGGGGCCGGCCGACGAGAGGGAGTCGGGGCGCGCGGCCGGGTTCGAGAACATCCCGGCGATCGTGGCCGCGGTGGCCTCGCTGCGGGCGGTGCGGACGGAGGCGGCGGCCGAGGCGGCGCGGCTGCGGGAGCTGACCGGGCGGATCCGGGCCCGGGTGGCGCGGGCCGTGCCGGACGTGGAGGTGGTGGGTGACGCGGAACGGCGACTGCCCGGGATCGTCACCTTCTCCTGTCTCTATGTCGACGGGGAGACACTGCTGCACGAGTTGGACCGGGAGGGGTTCTCCGTCTCCTCCGGCTCGTCCTGCACGAGCAGCACGCTCACCCCGAGCCACGTGCTCAGGGCGATGGGGGTGCTGAGCGAGGGGAACGTGCGGGTGTCGCTGCCGCCGGGGACGGCCGAGGAGGACGTGGAGCGGTTCCTCGCCGTGCTGCCGGGCGCGGTGGCGGGGGTGCGGGACAAGCTCGGGGCGCCCGTGCCGGCGGCCGTCGCGGAGGCGGACGAGCTGGTCCTCGACGCCCTCGGCAAGCTCTGCCCGCTCCCCGTCATCGAGCTGGCGAAGGTCATCGCCGACGTGCCGGTCGGCGGCACCGTGCGGGTCCTGGCCGACGACGAGGCGGCCCGGCTCGACATCCCCGCCTGGTGCCAGATGCGGGGACAGGAGTACGTCGGCGAGGAGCCGGCGGAGCGGGGCTCGGCCCATCTGGTCCGCCGCCTCGTCTGAACCGGCTCCGGGCCGCCCGGCACCCCGGCCCGCACCGGGCCGGCCCGCGGCCGTGGGCGGGCCGCGGGCCGGCCGGGGTGCCGGCCGTGTCGGGTCAGTTCAGGTGCTTCTGGACCTCGGCGGCGGCCTCGTCCCCGTACGCCTTGGCGAAGCGGTCCATGAAGTGGGCGCGGCGGAGCTGGTACTCCTGGGTGCCGACGGTCTCGATGACCAGGGTGGCGAGCATGCAGCCGATCTGGGCGGCGCGCTCCAGGGAGACGTCCCAGGCCAGGCCGGAGAGGAAGCCGGCGCGGAAGGCGTCGCCGACACCGGTGGGCTCGGCCTTGCGCTCCTCCTGCGGGCAGCCGACCTCGATCGGCTCCTCGCCGGCCCGCTCGACGCGCACGCCGCGCGCGCCCAGGGTGGTGACGCGGTGGCCGACCTTGCCGAGGATCTCCTCGTCGCTCCAGCCGGTCTTGGACTCGATGAGGCCCTTCTCGTACTCGTTGGAGAAGAGGTACGTCGCCCCGTCCAGCAGGATGCGGATCTCCTCGCCGCCCATGCGGGCGATCTGCTGGGAGAAGTCGGCGGCGAAGGGGATGCCCCGGGAGCGGCACTCCTCCGTGTGGCGCAGCATCGCCTCGGGGTCGTCGGCACCGATCAGGACCAGGTCGAGGCCGCCGACGCGGTCGGCGACGGTCTTCAGCTCGATCAGGCGGGCCTCGCTCATCGCGCCCGTGTAGAAGGAGCCGATCTGGTTGTGGTCGGAGTCCGTGGTGCACACGAAGCGGGCGGTGTGCAGGGTCTCGGAGATGCGGACCGAGGCGGTGTCGACGCCGTGCCGGTCCAGCCAGGCCCGGTACTCGTCGAAGTCGGAGCCCGCGGAGCCGACCAGGACGGGCTTCGTGCCGAGCTGGCCCATGCCGAAGGCGATGTTCGCGCCCACCCCGCCGCGCCGTACGTCCAGCTTGTCGACCAGGAAGGAGAGCGAGACCGTGTGGAGCTGGTCCGCGACGAGCTGGTCGGCGAAGCGGCCGGGGAACGTCATGAGGTGGTCGGTCGCGATGGAGCCGGTGACTGCGATGCGCACGGCGTGGATTCTCCTGTGGATGGGAAAGGGGTGCCCGCCGGCACTCGCCGGAAGGGTGCTCGGCGGGAGGCGGGAGGGCGGGCTGACAGTTCACGCTACCCGGTCGGCCGCGACCGCTGAAGCGGACGAAACTACCCGATAGTAGTTCTTTCTTCGCGGCCCTGTCCGCGCATACGGTGCCGTTATGACGAACCTCGATGTCCACGCGCCCGCTCCGGCCGATCCCGAAGGCGACCTGGCGTCGCTGCGGGGCGACTGCGCCCGGATGGCACCGCACTGGACCGCCCCGGAGAAGCGCGTGGCCCGTCCGGTGCCGCTGTCCCTCCTCCACGGCGTGACCGTCCCCGCGACCGCGGCCCGGCTGCTGGAGGCGATGCCGGAGTACGGCGACTAGCGGGGCTCTCGCGGGCCCTTCCTCCGGCCGGGGCGCGAGCGGGGAACCGTGCGCTCCCCGGCTGCGTCCCATCGCTGTCCCCCGTGCAGGGGATGTGAGGTACGACAGCGGCGCAGCCGAAGGAGCGATGCGGTGAACACCGAGCGACCCGACAACGACGACGCCGCACGCGGGCCGGAGGACGGACGTACCCCGCAGGACCGGGGTACGCCGGAGAAGGCGCGTGCGGAGGGGACCCCGGTCGAGGAGACCGGGAAGGGCGAGGAAGCCGGAGAGACCGGGGAGACCGAGGCGCCCGGGAAGACCGGGACGACCGGAGAGACCGAAGCGCCCGGGGAGACAGAGGAGACCGGAGCGGCGGGGAAGGCCCCCGGCACGGCACGGGGAGCGGGGAGTCCGGGCGAGGCCGACGCGGCCGACGCGCCCGACACCGAGGAGCCGGCCGCAGGCCCGGCGGCCGACGACGCTCCCGCCGGCCCGGCGGCCGGTCCCCCGGCGCCCCCCGCCGGCACCGGTCCGCGGGACGAGGCCGAGAACGAGGAGGAGGACGGGACCGAGGTCGTCGGCCGCTCCCCCGCAGACGCGCGGCACGGCGTCCCGGGGGGCGGCCGTCGGCGCTCCGTCGCGCTCGTCGCCTCCGTCGCCGCCGCGGTGCTGCTCGTCGGCGGGGGCGGGGCCTGGCTGGCCTCCCGCGCGGGGGACGGCGACGGCGGCGGCCGGACGTCCGCGGCGGACGGCACTCCCCCGGCGCTCGTGCTGGACGACCACGCCCCGGCGTCGGTCCCGCAGAGCCCGCCGGGCATCGCGCCCGGGGAGCCGAACCCGTACGGGGTGACCTACCGGGCCGACGGCACCCTCCCCGAGGGCCCCGGCTCGGCGTCCGTGTACTGGGCGAAGGGCGAGGTCTCGCGGGCCGAGGTGACCCGGCTGGCGGACGCGCTGGGGGTCGAGGGGACTCCGGTGGCCGAGGGCCGGACCTGGCGGGTCGGCGCCGCGACGGACGGGTCAGGTCCGCTGCTCCGGGTGGAGAAGGGGGCGCCGGGCCAGTGGACGTTCAGCCGGTACGTCCCCGGCACCGACGCCTGCGAGAGCGGCTCCGACGTCTGCGCGCCGGACGCCACGGCCTCGTCGGCCGACCCGGTGAGCGAGGCGGCCGCGAAGAAGGCGGCGGCGCCGGTCCTGGAGGCGGTCGGACAGGACGACGCCGAGACCGACGCGAGCCAGGTCGTGGGCGCGCGGCGGACGGTGAACGCCGATCCCGAGGTCGACGGCCTGCCGACCTACGGCTGGACGACCGGCGTCACCGTGGACGCCCGGGGCGAGATCGTCGCCGGCAGCGGCCAGGTGAAGACACCGGTCGAGGGGGAGACGTACCCCGTGCTGGGGGCGCGGGAGACGCTGGACCGGATGAACGCGGCGCCGGGGACCGACCCCCGTGCGGGCATCGGCGGCTGCGCCACACCCGTCCCGGCGGAGGAAGGGCGGGAGAGCGCGTGCGGGATGCCTACCGGCGCGTCCCCGAGGGAGACGCTCACGGTCGAGAGCGCGGTGTTCGGGCTCGCCCCGCACGCCTCGGGCGGCCGGCAGGTGCTGGTGCCCTCCTGGCTGTTCTCGGTGCGCGGGGCCGGGGCGCGGGACGCCTACACGGTGACGCACCCGGCGGTCGAGCCGGAGTTCCTGAGCGCGCCCCCGGCCGCCACGCCGTCCGGGGCGCCGTCCTCCGGCACCGGGACCCGTGACGTGAAGGTCGACGGCTACACGGCCGAGGGCGACGAACTGGTCGTCGGCTTCACGGGTGGGGTGTGCTCCGACTACCGGGCGACGGCGGTGGAGAGCGGGGGCCGGGTGAAGGTCACCGTGACCGAGACGCCGTGGCCGGACACGGTCTGCATCAAGATCGCCAAGTTCTTCCACCGGACCGTGCGGCTCGACGGGCCGCTGGGCGACCGGACGGTCGTCGGCTCGGACGGCGGGCAGGTCCCCCTGGAGAAGCCGGGGGCGCGGCTGCCGCGGTAGGCGCCGGACACGCGGAAGGCGGCGGCCCCGGAGGGGACCGCCGCCTTCCGCGTCGCGCCCTAGCTGAAGGAGTCGCCGCAGGCGCAGGAGCCCGTCGCGTTCGGGTTGTCGATCGTGAAGCCCTGCTTCTCGATGGTGTCCACGAAGTCGATGGACGCGCCGCCCAGGTAGGGGGCGCTCATGCGGTCGGTGACGACCTTGACGCCGTCGAAGTCCTTGACGACGTCGCCGTCGAGGGAACGCTCGTCGAAGAAGAGCTGGTAGCGCAGGCCGGAGCAGCCGCCGGGCTGGACGGCGACACGCAGGGCCAGGTCGTCACGGCCTTCCTGGTCGAGCAGGGTCTTGACCTTCGCCGCGGCGGCGTCGGACAGGAGGATGCCGTCGCTGACAGTGGTCTTCTCGTCCGATACGGACATCTACATCTCTCCCGGGTTGTACGGAGACTGCTTGCCGACGGTGTCAACCGGCGGGGCCGCGGATTCATTCCACGGGCCGGGCGAGTTGTCTTCCGCCCGTTCTTTCATGCTCGCACACGCGCGGGGCGGCGAACAGCGGCCCTCGGCTCCCGCGGACGAGCCCGCGCCGGGGCGCGCGGGATTCATGTCACATCGACGCAATGACCATCGTCAAAGTGACATGAAGCGGGTTATGATAGATAGCGTCAGATCGACGAAAAGTAGAAAGGGTGCGTGTCGTGACCACCGCCCAGACCACGGAGCTCGACGTACAGCCGACTCCGCTCGCCCTGTTGCTGCTCGGCCGCGAGGCCGACCCGAAGAGTGAGCGGGGCGTCGAGTGTCCCGGCGACCTGCCCTCCCCGTCCGACCCGGACCTGGTGGAGCGGGCCCGCGCCGCCAAGGAGAAGCTCGGTGACAAGGTCTTCGTCCTCGGGCACCACTACCAGCGCGACGAGGTCATCCAGTTCGCCGACGTCACGGGCGACTCCTTCAAGCTGGCACGGGACGCCGCCGCCCGCCCGGAGGCCGAGTACATCGTGTTCTGCGGTGTGCACTTCATGGCCGAGTCCGCGGACATCCTGACCTCCGACGACCAGAAGGTGGTCCTGCCCGACCTGGCGGCCGGCTGCTCGATGGCCGACATGGCGACGGCCGAGCAGGTCGCCGAGTGCTGGGACGTACTGACCGAGGCCGGCGTCGCCGAGCAGGTCGTACCCGTCTCCTACATGAACTCCTCCGCGGACATCAAGGCCTTCACCGGCAGGCACGGCGGCACGATCTGCACCTCCTCCAACGCCAGGAAGGCCCTGGAGTGGGCCTTCGCGCAGGGCGAGAAGGTGCTGTTCCTGCCGGACCAGCACCTGGGCCGCAACACCGCCGTCCGCGACATGGGCATGTCCCTGGAGGACTGCGTCGTCTACAACCCGCACAAGCCGAACGGCGGGCTCACCGCCGAGCAGCTGCGCGACGCGAAGATGATCCTGTGGCGGGGCCACTGCTCGGTGCACGGCCGCTTCAGCCTGGAGTCGGTGGAGGACGTCCGCGCCCGCATCCCCGGGGTGAACGTGCTCGTGCACCCCGAGTGCCGGCACGAGGTCGTGGCGGCGGCGGACCAGGTCGGCTCGACCGAGTACATCATCAAGACCCTGGAGGCCGCGCCCGCCGGCTCCAAGTGGGCCATCGGCACGGAGCTGAACCTGGTCCGCCGGCTGGCGAACCGTTTCGCTCCCGAGGGCAAGGAGATCGTGTTCCTCGACAAGACGGTCTGCTTCTGCTCGACCATGAACCGCATCGACCTGCCGCACCTGGTGTGGACCCTGGAGTCCCTGGCCGAGGGCACGCTGGTCAACCGCATCGAGGTCGACGAGGAGACCGAGGCGTTCGCGAAGCTGGCACTGGAGCGGATGCTGGCGCTGCCGTAGGCAGGCCGCGGGCGGACCGCGGGGGGACGGCGTCGGAGCCGGAAGTCGCTCCGACGCCGTTCTGCGTCGCGGGTGGGCCGGGTCGAGGGTGAGGAGCGTGCCGTCGGGCGTGGACACCACCGGGCGCCCTCGTCGAGGTGCACCGCGGACCGGCCGGACCCGCCGGCGACCCGCCCCGCGCGGGGCGGGGACTCCCACGACAGGGTGCCGTCGCCGACGTCGAGGGCCGCGACGCGTCCGCTCGCGCCGACCGTCCACCCGGTGTCCCCCGGCTGTCGGCCAGCGGACGCTCGGGCCGCTCCAGGGTCGTGGCGGTCCGCCGCGGCACCTCGCCGGTCCCGGGCGACAGGGCCGTCACCCGGCCGCCCGGGGCGGCGGGGCAGAGCACGCCGTGCGTCAGGGCCACCCCGCCCCGGGGCTCGCCCGCCGGTTCGACCGACCGCCTGGATCCGGCCTCGGGACCGATCCGGTGGCCGCCGGGCGGCCTCGGATCGTCCTGGTGCGGAGGCACCGCCCCGATCCCCTTCCCCCGCGGGGCAGTTCGAGCTCACAGGGCAGGAAGGCCCTGCGGGGAGAGGGACATCGGTGCCGGTCGTGCTCAGCGGCGTGTCACACGGCCGCCGGCTCCGGCTCCTTCGCCGGCTCGGCGGTGTCCTTCTTCGCCGCCCGCTTCTTCGCCCGCCGTTCCTTGCGCAGTTCGAGCATCGCGTAGAGGGTCGGGACCAGCAGCAGGGTGAGCAGCGTGGAGGTGATCAGACCGCCGATCACGACCACGGCCAGCGGCTGCGCGATGAAGCCGCCCTCACCGGTGACGCCCAGGGCCATCGGCAGCAGGGCGAAGATGGTCGCCAGCGCCGTCATGAGGATGGGCCGCAGCCGGTGACGGCCGCCCTCGACCACGGCCTCGACCACGCCGTACCCCTGTCCGCGGTACTGGTTGATCAGGTCGATCAGCACGATGGCGTTGGTGACCACGATGCCGATCAGCATCAGCATGCCGATCATGGCCGGGACGCCCATCGGGGTGCCGGTGGCGATCAGCAGGCCGATCGCGCCGGTCGCCGCGAACGGGATGGAGACCAGCAGGATCAGCGGCTGGGCCAGCGACCGGAAGGTCGCCACCAGCAGCATGAAGACGATCGCGATCGCCGCGAGCATCGCCAGGGCGAGGTTCTTGAACGCGTCGTCCTGGTCCTGCGAGACACCGCCGATCTCGGCCGTGGCGCCCGCCGGCAGCTTCAGCGCGTCCAGCTTCGCCGTCAGGTCCGCGCTCACCGCGCCCGTGTTGTCGCCGGTCGGCCGCGCGGTGACGGTGGCGGCGCGCTGACCGTCGATGCGGGTCATGGAGACGGGGCCGTCGACGAGCCGCACGGTGGCGATGTCGCCGAGCTTCACCGGGCCGAGGGGCAGGGCCCGGAGCTGGGCCAGCGTGGTGGCCGGCGCGGCGGAGGTGATGACGACGTCGCGCTCGGTGTCGTCCAGGACCGCCTTCGCCGCCGTCGTCCCGCGGACCGCCTGCGTGACCGCCGCGCCGAGCGTCTGCTCGTCGAACCCGGCGGCCGCGGCCTTCGCGTTCGCCGCCACCGAGATGCGCGGCACGCTCTGCGAGAGGTCGCTGGTGACGTCGGTGACGTCGTCCAGGCCGGCCACCGCGGCGCGCACCTGCTCGGCCGCCGTGCGCAGCACCTCGGCGTCGGCCGCCTTCACGACGACGCTCAGGTCCTGGCTGCCGAAGCCGTCACCGGCGGCGACCGTGGTGCTGCCGATGCCGGACAGCTTCTTCAGTCCGTCCTCGATGTGGTCCTGGACGTCCTCAAAGGACGCCGAGTCCTCCAGCATCACCTGGTACGAGGCCTGGTTGGTGTCGGTGCCGCCGCCGAAGGCGGCCATGAACCCGGAGGAGCCGACGGTGACCTGGTAGTCCTTCACGCCGTCGATTCCGGCGAGGAGTTGCTCGACCTTCTTGGCCTGGGCGTCGGTCGCCGCCAGGCTGGTGCCCGGCTCCAGCTCCTGCTTGACCGTCAGGACCTGCTGCTCGCCCTGGTCGAAGAAGTTGGTCTTCAGCAGCGGCGCCATGCCGAAGGTGCCGATCAGGACGACGACCGCGATCGCCACGCTCGTCAGACGGCGCCGGGTCGCGAACCGCAGGACGGGGACGTAGAGGCGCTGCAGGCGGCTGTTCGCCTCCTTCTCCTCGGCCGCGCGGCGGGCCTCCTCGGCGTCCTCGGGGGTGCCCTTCGGAGGCCGCAGGAACCAGTACGACAGGACCGGGACGACCGTCAGCGACACCAGCAGGGAGGCCAGCAGGGCCGCCGTGACGGTGAGGCTGAACGCGCCGAACAGGGCGCCGACCATGCCGCCGACCAGGCCGATCGGCAGGAACACGGCGACCGTGGTGAGGGTGGAGGAGGTGACCGCGCCGGCCACCTCGCGGACCGCGGTGAGGATGGCGCTCTGGCGCTCCTCGCCGTAGCCGAGGTGACGCTTGATGTTCTCCAGGACCACGATCGAGTCGTCGACGACGCGGCCGATGGCGATGGTCAGCGCGCCCAGGGTCAGCATGTTGAGCGACAGGTCGCGGGTCCACAGCACGATCAGGGCGAGGACGACGGACAGCGGGATGGACACCGCCGTCACCAGCGTCGAGCGGACCGACGCCAGGAAGACCAGGATGACCAGGACCGCGAAGAGCAGGCCGAGCGCGCCCTCGGTGGTCAGGCCCTCGATGGACTTCGACACCGCCGGGCCCTGGTCGCTGACGACCGTGATCGACGCGCCGGCGCCGAGGTCCTCGCGCAGGCCGGGCAGCTTGTCCTGGACCGCGTCGGAGATGGCGACCGCGCTGCCGTCGTGGTCCATGGTGACGGCCACGGCGAGGCTGGGCTTGCCGTCGGTGCGGGTGATGGAGGCGGCCGGGGCCTCCTCCTGCTTCACCGTGGCGACGTCGGCGAGGCGGACCGGCTTGCCGCCCGGCTGCGCGGGGATCACCAGGTCCTGGATCTGCTGCAGGGAGGTGTAGCCGCCGCCGACCTGGACGGTGCGGTTGCCGCCGGCCTCGTCGAAGGAGCCCGCGGCGACGGTGACGCCGCCGGCCTGGAGGGCCTGGGCGAGCGACTGGGTGGTCAGCCCGGCCTTCGCCAGCTTCGCGTCGGCCGGGGTGACGGCGACCCGCAGGTCGCGCACGCCGTCGACGGTGACCTGGCCGACGCCGTCGATGTCCTTCAGCGCGGGCACGACCGTCGTGTCCAGGCGGTCGGCGAGGGCCTGCTGGTCGCCGGCCGAGGCGACGGCGAGGACCACGGTCGGGATGTCGTCCGTGGAACCGGCGACGACCTGGGGGTCCACCGAGTCCGGGAGCCGGACACGGGCCCGGTTGACGGCCTGCTGGACGTCGGCGACGAGCTGCTTGGTGTCGTTGCCGTAGTCGAAGGAGGTGAGGACGACGGCGTTGCCCTCGCTCGCGGTGGAGGTGACGCCGGTGATGCCGTCGACCCCTTCGAGGTTGTCCTCGATGGGCTGGATCACCTGCTTCTCGACGACGTCGGGGGAGGCGCCCTGGTACGGCGCGATCACCGAGACCATCGGCAGTTCGATGGTGGGCAGGAGCTGCTGTTTGAGCTGCGGGATCGCGATCGCCCCGAACACGATCGCGATGATGGACACGAGGCCTATCAGGGCCCGTTGCGCGAGGCTGAACTTCGACAGCCAGGACATGGGTTACAGGTCTCTCTTCCAGGAGCGGCGGGGCAGGGACGGAAAGGGTGACGCGAGCACACACGAGCGCCGTCCCCTACACCCTGGGCCATGGGGAGAGCCCGACCCGTAAGCCCCAGGTCGGTTTCCTTATCCGGCGCATACTCCGGGCGCAGTACGGCCGGGTGGAGATCAGTCCACCCTCGGGCGGACCAGCCCTGACTCGTACGCGATCACCACGAGCTGGGCCCGGTCGCGGGCACCCAGCTTGGCCATGGCCCTGTTGACGTGCGTCTTCACGGTCAGCGGGCTGACCTCCAGGCGCTCGGCGATCTCGTCGTTGGAGTGGCCGCCGGCGACCTGGACGAGGACCTCGCGCTCCCGGCCGGTGAGCGCCGAGAGCCGCTGCGTCCGGTCCGGGGCGTCGTCGCCCTCCGCGTCGCCCTGCGCGAGGAAGCGGGCGATCAGCCCCTTGGTCGCGGCCGGCGAGAGCAGGGCGTCCCCGGCGGCGGCGACCCGGATGGCGTTGAGCAGTTCCTCCGGCTCGCTGCCCTTGCCGAGGAAGCCGGAGGCACCGGCGCGCAGCGACCGCACGACGTAGTCGTCGACCTCGAAGGTCGTCAGGATCACCACGCGGACCTGCGCGAGGGACGGGTCGGCGCTGATCAGACGGGTGGCGGCGAGACCGTCGGTACCGGGCATGCGGATGTCCATCAGGACGACGTCGGCGCGCTCCTCCTTGGCGAGCCGGACCGCCTGCGCCCCGTCGGACGCCTCGCCGACCACCTCCATGTCGGGCTCGGAGTCGACGAGCACCCGGAACGCGCTGCGCAGCAGCGCCTGGTCGTCGGCGAGCAGGACACGGATGGTCATGCGGAGTCCTCGGGGGCGCTGGAGCGGGTCTCGACGGGCAGGATCGCATGGACGCGGTAGCCGCCTCCGTAGCGGGGGCCGGTGGTGAGGGCGCCGCTCAGGGCGGTGACGCGCTCGCGCATCCCGAGCAGGCCGTGTCCGCCGCCGCCCTCCGGGGCCGGTACGTCCCCGGCGCCGTCGTCGAGGACGGTGACCTCGATGTGGGGGCCGACGCGCACGACGCTGACCTCGGCCCTGGCCCGCGGCCCCGCGTGTTTGCGCACGTTGGTCAGGGCCTCCTGGACGACGCGGTAGGCGGCCAGGCCGACGGCGGCGGGGAGTTCGGTGCCGTGGTCGGCGCGGGCCACCTCGACCGGCAGGCCCGCGTTGCGGAAGGTGCCGGCCAGTTCGTCGAGCCGGTCGAGGCCGGGGGCGGGCTCGGTGGGCGCCTCCGGGTCGCCGGACTGGCGCAGCAGACCGACCGTGGCGCGGAGTTCGTCGAGCGCGGAGCGGCTGGCCTCGCGGACGTGCGCGAGGGCTTCCTTGGCCTGGTCGGGGCGTCTGTCCATGACGTGGGCGGCGACCCCGGCCTGCACGTTGACCAGGGCGATGTGGTGGGCGACCACGTCGTGCAGGTCGCGGGCGATGCGCAGGCGCTCCTCGGCGACCCGGCGGCGGGCCTCCTCCTCACGGGTGCGTTCGGCGCGTTCGGCCCGCTCCCGGATGGCGCGCACGACGGCCCGGCGGCTGCGGACGGCGTCCCCCGCGGTGGCGCCGATGCCGGTCCAGGCGAGGATCCCCACGTTCTCCTGGGCGTACCAGGGCAGCGGCCCGGCGAGCATGGCGGTGCCGGTGAGGACGGTGGTGGTGAGCAGGCCGACCCGCCAGGCGGTGGGACGGTCGGTGGTGGAGGCGACGGTGTAGAGGGCGATCACGGCGGACATCGCGACGGGGGCGCGGGGGTCGCCGGTGAGGCTCTCGACCACGGAGCAGGCGCCGGTGACCGCGAGGACCGCCGGGGGGGCGATGCGGCGGAGGACGAGGGCGGCGCCGGCGAGGGTGATCAGCAGCAGGCTGAGCGCGTCAGGGCTGCGCAGGCTCCAGCTGACGCCCCGCTCGCCGTGCGGGTCGATGAAGGCACCGGCCAGCATGCACAGCAGTACGGCGGCGGCGAGGGCGGAGTCCAGGGCGAGGGGGTGGGCCTTCAGCCGGCGCCGGGCTCGGGCGAGGGGGGTCAAGGGGGGTCACTTTCCGTACCGTCGCTTTCGTGGCGGTCGCCGGGGCCGGCGCTCTCGGATCCACCCGCCGGCCCGGGCGACGTCGACCCCGGCCGTCCGGCGGGCGGGACCCGCGCGCCGTCACCCGGGGGCCGGCCCGGCTCGGGGATCAGCCCGTCGTCGCTCAGCATCTCCCGCACCTCCTCCAGGCTCGCGTCCGGAGCCGGGAGGATCAGTTCGGACGGTTCCAGGCAGTCGTCGGGGAGGGGATCGCCCAGGCGGCGCACGGCGTCCAGGAGGGCGCCGAGGGTGCGGTGGAAGCCGTCGTCGTCGCCGCCCTCCGTCTCGGCCAGCAGTTCGTCGTCCAGGGTGTTCAGCTCGGCGAAGTGGGAGTCGGCCAGCGTCCACTGGCCCTCCCCCATGATCCGGACGATCATGTCGGTCTCCTCGGCTCCGGCCCCGGCCGCGAAGTTACTGCTTGTCGAGGCGCGGGGTGTCCTGCGGCTGCTGCCGGCTCTGCGCCGGGTCGGCGCCGCCTTCGATGGCCTGCTGCCCGGACGAGGGGCCACCGGCCAGCTCCGCCTTCATGCGCTGGAGCTCCAGCTCCACATCCGTACCACCGGAGAGCCGGTCCAGCTCGGCCTGGAGGTCGTCCTTGGCGATGCCGGTGGGGTCGTCCAGGGCGCCGGAGGCGAGGAGTTCGTCGAGGGCGCCGGCCCGGGCCTGGAGCTGGGCCGTCTTGTCCTCGGCACGCTGGATCGCCAGGCCGACGTCGCCCATCTCCTCGGAGATGCCGGAGAAGGCCTCCCCGATCCGGGTCTGCGCCTGCGCGGCCGTGTAGGTGGCCTTGATGGTCTCCTTCTTGGTGCGGAAGGCGTCCACCTTGGCCTGCAGGCGCTGGGCCGCCAGGGTGAGCTTCTCCTCCTCGCCCTGGAGCGTCGAGTGCTGCGTCTCCAGGTCGGTGACCTGTTGTTGGAGGGCGGCACGGCGGGAGAGCGCCTCGCGGGCCAGGTCCTCGCGGCCCAGCGCGAGCGCCTTGCGGCCCTGGTCCTCCAGCTTGGAGGACTGCGACTGCAACTGGTTCAGCTGGAGTTCCAGCCGCTTGCGCGAGGTGGCCACGTCCGCGACACCGCGGCGGACCTTCTGGAGGAGCTCCAGCTGCTTCTGGTACGAGTAGTCGAGGGTCTCGCGCGGGTCCTCGGCCCGGTCAAGGGCCTTGTTCGCCTTCGCGCGGAAGATCATCCCCATACGCTTCATGACACCGCTCATGGGCTTCGCGCGCCCCCTTCTGACGTCCAGCTCCAGCTCTGCGACAGAACCCACAGTACGGGCCCTGCTTCCATTGACGCACTGTTCGAGGACAGATGCGCTCATCCCCGAGGACGACTGACCGGGGCCTTGCTCCGGCGTGAGGAGGAGACGACCTTCGGGGTGACCGCCTCGCCACCGCCTGTCCCCTCTCCACCGGTCTGTCCCGGGTCCGTCCTCACTTCAGACGAGCGGCGTTGCCGGATCGTTCCCCACCGGGCTGGGGTCCATGCCCGGGGAGCGCTTACCCTTGGGTTTTGTGTTCCGTAGCCGTGCCAAGGAAGAGAAGGTCCCGGTAGCCGACAGGGCGCCGGCCGACTCCAAGCAGACCCGCGACCCGCAGGCCCCCAAGGGCAGGCCCACGCCCAAGCGCAGTGAGGCCCAGTCCCAGCGCCGCAGCGTCGCCAGCACCTCGTTGTCGCGCAAGGACGCCGCCAAGCGTCAGCGCGAGGAGCGCCGAGCCCAGCTGGAGCGCCAGCGCCAGGCGCTGGCGGGTGGTGACGAACGGTTCCTGCCGGCCCGCGACAAGGGCCCGGTGCGCAAGTTCGCGCGCGACACCATCGACTCGCGGTTCAACGTGGCGGAGTTCTTCCTGCCGATGGCCGTGGTGATCCTGGTGCTGAGCATGGTCCGGGTGGGCTCGCTCCAGACGATCGCACTGCTGCTGTGGCTCGTGGTGATCGTGCTGATCGTGCTGGACTCGCTCGTGACCGGGTTCCGTCTGAAGAAGCGGCTCGCCGAGCGCTTCCCCGACCAGAACCGTCGGGGCGCGGTGGCCTACGGGCTCATGCGCTCCCTGCAGATGCGTCGGCTCCGGCTGCCCAAGCCGCAGGTCAAGCGCGGAGAGCGGCCCTGAGCACGGGTTCTTTCTCCGGGGGCGCGGCGAAGGCCTGGCTGAGCAGGCTCGGCGGGCTGCGTGACGTCGTACGGCAGGAGCTGGTGGCCCGGCAGCTCGACGAGCAGATAGCCGGGCGGTATCCGGTCAGGCAGCGGCTGCGCGTGCTCGACGTGGGGATGGGGCAGGGCACGCAGGCGCTGCGGCTGGCCCGGCTCGGCCACCAGGTGACCGGGCTGGAGCAGGACGCGACGATGATCGCCGCGGCCCGTGAGGCCCTGTGCGGGGAGCCCGAGGGCATCCGGGAGCGGATGCAGATCATGGAGGGCGACGGCCGGGACACCGGTGCGCACTTCCCGCCGGGCAGCTTCGACGTGGTGCTCTGCCACGGCGTGCTCATGTACGTCCAGGAGCCGGATCCCCTGCTCGCGGGCCTCGCGCGCGTGCTGGCCCCCGGCGGGCTGCTGTCCCTCCTGGTGCGCAACGCCGACGCGCTGGCCATGCGGCCCGGGCTGGGCGGGGACTGGGCGGGCGCCCTGGGCTCCTTCGACACCACGGCCTACCGCAACCGGCTGGGCCTCGACGTCCGCGCGGACCGCCGGGAGACCCTGACCGCGACCCTCTCGGGCATCGGGGCGCCGCTGCACGCCTGGTACGGCGTGCGGGTCTTCACGGACACGGCGGTGGACGGCGCGGACGTCCCCGAGGACCTGGAGCCGCTGCTGGCGGCGGAGGAGCGGGCGGGCCGGACGGACCCGTACCGCAGCGTGGCGGCGCTGCTGCACCTGTGCGGCGTGCGGGGCTGAGGGACCGAGGGGCTCCCCCGGACGGCTCTCCCCCGGCGGCTCCCCGGAACGGCGACGGGCGGACGGCCGACGTGACGCCGGCGAGGGGTGGCGGGGACCGTCGGGCGGGGCGAGCCCCGGACGGGGGTGAGTGCCGGACGGGGTGAGCGGGGTGGCCGTCGGCCGGCCACCCCGGGCCGGTGCCGGTCCTACGACTCGTCGGCGTGCAGGTTCATCGGGCCGTAGATCTCGGTGGCGTCCTCGGACAGCCGGACCTGGTCCGCGCCGCCTTCGAGCAGGGCCTTCCAGTGCTCCCCGAGCCAGGACTCGGCGTCCCCCTGGGTGGTGAACTCCTCCGGCTCCACCGCGGGCTGGACCTCCGTCCCGTCGGCCTTCTCGAACCGCCACGTCCATGCCGCCATGTACGCCTCCAACGTGTGAGCACATGCAGAGCAGGAGCCGGATCATGGTCCGGCTCCAGGCACGCAGCCTAGCCGGATGCGCAAGACCCGGTCGGACGCGCGAAAATCAGGTCCGTGGAAGTGACTCTGCTCGGTACCGGTGCCCCCGCGGGACTCCCCCGCCCCGACTGTCCCTGTGCCGTCTGCGCGACCTCCCTCGGGGTGGACGCCCGGGCGGCGACCGCGGTGCTCGTGGACGGGGCGCTGCTGCTCGACCTCACGCCGGGCGCGGCCTTCGCCGCCGCGCGCTCCGGCCACTCCCTGGGCGGCGTACGGCAGGTGCTGCTGTCGCATCCGCACGACGGGCCCGCGGTCGAGGTGCCGGCCGGGCTGCCGCAACCCGTCCGGGCGTCGGACGGACGGGAGTTGACGCAACTGACGGGGCATCGGGTGCGGGGGGTGGCGATGGACGCGCCCGGTACCGGGTACGCCGTGACCGGCCCCGACGGGCAACGGCTGCTGTACCTGCCGCCGGGCGGGGCGCCGGCCGGGCTGGAGGAGGGCGGGGAACCGGCCGAGCGGTACGACATGGTCCTCGCCGACGTGGTGGGGCGGCCGGACGCGCTGGCGAAGCTGCGGGCGGTGGGCGCGGTCGGACCCACCACGGACGTCGTCGCCGTCCATCTGGACCACGACGTGCCCCCGGGGCCGGAGGTGCGGCGCCGGCTGGCCGCGGCGGGGGCGCGGGCGGTGCCGGACGGCTCGACGCTGACGGTGGGCGTCTACGAGGAGGTGCCGGACGTGCCGCGGCGGACCCTGGTGCTGGGCGGCGCGCGGTCGGGCAAGTCGGTGGAGGCCGAACGGCGGCTGGAGTCCTTCCCCGGCGTGCTGTACGTCGCGACCGGCGGGTCGCGGGGCGGGGACGGCGAGTGGGCGGCACGGGTGGCCACGCACCGGGAGCGGCGGCCGGGGTCGTGGCGGACGGCCGAGACGTGCGACCTGGTGCCGCTGCTCGCCGAGGACGGGGCGTCGCCCCTGCTGATCGACTGCCTGTCGCTGTGGCTGACCGACGCGATGGACTCCGTCGGCGCCTGGGACGACGCGGTGTGGGCGGACGGCGGCGAGCGCGCGCTGCGCTCCCGGGTGGCGGAGCTGGCGGGAGCGGTGCGGGGGACCCGGCGCCCGGTGGTGCTGGTGTCGAACGAGGTGGGGTCCGGGATCGTGCCGGCGACGGCGTCGGGACGGCGGTACCGGGACGAGCTGGGACGGCTGAACGCGGCGGTCGCGGGCGAGTGCGAGGAGGTGCTGCTGGTGGTGGCGGGACAGGTGACGGTGCTGCGGGGCTGAGGCGCCGGCGCTCCCGGGCGACGGTCCGACGCTCGGGGCGGGCGCCCGCCGGGGGCCGGGGTCAGTTCCTGCGGGCGATCACCCGGTAGGTGTTGGAGAAGCGGGTGTGGCGGAGCAGGGGGGCCAGCAGGTGGTCCAGGGCGTGGGCCGCGGCGACCAGCGGGCGGGCGGCTCGCGGGAGGGCCGCGCCGGAGGACGTGCGGGGGGCGGGGACCGGGCGGGACAGGGACAGGGCGAGGGCCGCCGCGAGGTCGTGGGGGACGTGGGCGCCGCTGCGGTCGGCCGTGACGACGGTGCAGCCCTGGGCCTCGAGTTCGGCGCGGAGGTTGGGCAGGGGGACGAGGTGGAGGTGGCGCGGCTGCCCGTGGGCCACCCACCACTTGCCGAGCAGCGCCGCGAACGCGCTGTCCGGTTCGGGCAGTTCGAGGAGCAGGTGCCCGCCGGGCCGCAGCGCGACGAGCGCGGCACGCAGTTCCGCGCGGGGGTCGAGGACGTGCTCCAGGTGGCCGAGCATGCTGACGACGTCGTAGCGGGCGCGCAGCCGTGCGGTGGTGGCGGGGTGGGTGAGCTGCCCCTGGTGGGCCTCCTCCACGCGGCCGGCCTCCTGGGCCCGGACGACCCGCGGGGTGGGGTCGAGCCCGTCGAAGGAGGTGTAGGTGAAGAGTTCCTTGGCCGCCTCGGGGAACAGCGCGTCGCCCGTGCCCACGTCCAGCCAGCTCTCCGGCTCGGGGAAGGGCAGCATCGTGCGGGCGGTGGCCACCAGCCGGCGCCGCCGCGTGCGGGTGGCGAGGACGCGTTCGGTGGAGCCGTGGGGCGGGTCCCCGGCCGGGGGGCGGTGGTAGAGGGCGAGGCCCTCCGCGGTCAGTCGCGGGTTCTGGAAGGCGTGGGCGCAGTCCCGGCATTCGTCGAGGGCGAAGGTGCCGGGGCGGTGGTGGAGCAGGTCGGGCGCGCGCAGGCGGGTGCGCAGGCGTTTCGAGCCGCACCAGGGGCAGTCGTCGCGGCGCGGCTCGTGGATGGGCCTGGGGGGCATGAGCGGCTCCGTGGAGGGGCGTCGGGGGGTGCGGCGATTCTCAACAAAACGGAACGTATGGGATGCCGATCTTGGGTGCAAAGACGTCAGGGGGGTGTGGTGCCGATGTGGCGCCGGACCGTTCGACCGGTGCCGGTACTGTTCGGCGAATGAGCTCGCTGAATCTCGACGACTTCACCGATCTGATCGAGCGTCCCGACGGCGGGGTGCGCCGCGACGCGGAGGCCCGCCGGGAACGGCTGACCGTGCCGCCCGGATCGCTGGGCCGCCTCGACGACCTGGGTGAGTGGCTGGCGGCGGCGCAGGGTTCGGTGCCCGTACGGCCGGTCGTACGGCCCCGGGTGGTGCTGTTCGCCGGCGATCACGGGATCGCGGAACTGGGTGTCTCCGCGCGCCCGGCGGGCGGCGCGGCGGAGCTGGTGCGCGAGGTGCTGGAGGGCGGCCGGCCGGTGTCGGTGCTCGCCCGGCGGCTCGACGTCCCCGTGCGCGTCGTGGACATGGCGCTGGACTGCCCGCCGGAGACGTTCCCCGGGGACGTCGTGCGGCACCGGGTGCGGCGCGGCAGCGGCCGTATCGACGTCGAGGACGCGCTGACCGCCGAGGAGGCCGAGACGGCCTTCCTCGCCGGGGTCGCGGTGGCCGACGAGGAGGCCGACTCCGGGACGGACCTGGTCGTGCTCGGCGACGTCAGCGTGGGCGGGACGACGGCGGCGGGCGTGCTGGTGGCCGCGCTGTGCGGGACCGACGCGTCCGTGGTGACCGGGCGGGGCGGTCTGGCGATCGACGACCTGGCGTGGATGCGCAAGTGCGCCGCGATCCGGGACGCGTTGCGGCGGGCGCGGCCGGTGCTCGGGGACCAGTTGCGGCTGCTGGCGACCGTGGGCGGCGCGGACCTCGCGGCGATGACGGGCTTCCTGCTCCAGAGCGCCGTGCGGAAGATGCCGGTGGTGCTGGACGGCGTCGTGGCGGCGGCGTGCGCGCTCGTCGGGCAGCGGATCGCGTTCCGGGCCCCGGACTGGTGGCTGGCCGGGCAGCGCAGCGGGGAGCCGGGGCAGGCGAAGGCGCTGGACCGGATGGCGCTGGAGCCGCTGCTGGACCAGGGCGTGACGGTGGGCGAGGGCGCGGGGGCGCTGCTGGCGCTGCCGCTGGTGCAGGCGGCCGCCGCCCTGGCCGCCGAACTGCCGGAGAGGCCCGCGGCACCGCAGGGGCCCGAGGGCTCCGAGGGCTCCGAGGGCTCCGCCGGGAAGGTGGCCGCCGGAGAGCCCGCCGAGGCGCTCGGCACGGAGTAGCCACCGGACCGCCGACCGTCACCGCGGAGCGCCGGGCATGCCCGGCGGCCCGCACCGCAGGGCTCGGCGGCACGCCTGCGACGCTCGGCGGCACACCAGAGGACGCCCGGCAGCGCGCCGCAGGTGCTCGGCGGCGGCACGCCAGAGCCCGGCGTGGACGGCACGCCTACGACGCCCGGCGGCACACCCGGAGATGCTCGGAACGTGCCGGCCGTACTCGGCGGCGGCACGCCAGGGCCCGGCGTGGACGGCACACCGGCGACGCCCGGCGGCACACCCGAGGCACTCGAGGCACCCGGCAGCGCGCCGCAGGTGCTCGGCGGCGGCACGCCAGGGCTCTGCGCGAGCGGCACGTCGGCGACGCCCGGCGGCACACCCGAGGACGCCCGGCAGCGCGTCAGCGGTGCTCGTCGGCGCGGCTCAGTTCGGCGTCGGTCTTGCCGCCCAGCCAGTCGCCGACCATCCGGCGCGGCCCCGCCCAGCGGCGGTCGTGACGGTAGGCCCGCAGGATCGCCTTGGCGCGGGCCCGGGGGCGTCCGCGGTAGAAGCGGCGGGCCCACGGAGAGTCGGGGCGGGCCACCCGGACGAGGCCGAACAGGGCGAGGAAGGGGACGACCACGCTGAAGACCGCCAGCTTCACCTTGCCCTTGCTCAGCACGCCCAGGGCGATCAGGAAGTTGACGATCACCGTCGAGAGCACGGTGCCCCGGTCCTGGAGCTCCTCGTCGCTGAGGTCGTTGACGCCGAACGGGGCGAAGCCGACCAGCACCAGGCCGACGAGGGCCGCCGTCAGGACGACGGCCTCCACGCTCTTGCGGCCGGCCTCCGTCCAGTACACGTCGTCGAGGTGCAGGACCAGTGCGAACTCGTCCAGGACCAGGCCCGCGCCGATGCCGAAGACCGCCGCGCAGGCGGACGAGCCGAAGCCGTGCCGGCCGCTGGCGACCGCGCCGAAACCGCCGACGACGGTGAGGACGACCCCGGGGACCACGTGGTGGATGTGCACCCCGCCCTCGCTGATGTTGCCGAACGGGCCCTTGCCCGCGCGGATCAGGCGGGTGACGACCCGGGTGATCAGGAAGGTCAGGACGAAGGAGGCCAGGGCGACGAGCAGCGGCAGCTTGCCCGGTTCGACGATGTTGCGCTGGAGCCAATCTCCCATAGCCGCATTTTCGTCCCGGGCGCCCCGCGGCGCCCGTCCGGCCGCCGGGTAATCTGCGCCGGTGTCCACGACCCCGCCCTCCCCTCCCTCGCCGCCCTCCGGCCTCGACGGTCTCCGCTTCGCCTTCGGCACCCTGACCGTCCTGCCCGTCCGGGTGACCCGCTGGGACCGCGGGGCCGCGCGCGGGGGCATGCTCGCGGCGCCGCTGGCCGGGCTGGTCGTCGGCGGCTGCGCGGCCGGGCTCGGGCTGCTGCTCCTGCTCCTCGGCGCGGGCCCGCCGCTCGCCGCCGTCGCCTCCGTCGCCGTACCCGCCGCCCTCACCCGCGGTCTGCACCTCGACGGGCTGGCGGACACCGCGGACGGGCTGGGCAGCGGCAGGCCCGCGGACGACGCGCTGCGCATCATGAAGCAGTCGGACGTCGGGCCCTTCGGCGTGCTCACCCTGGTCCTCGTCCTGCTCGCCCAGGTGGCCGCACTGGCCCAGCTCTACGGCTCCTCCTGGACCCGGGGCGCCCTGGCGGCCGTCGCCTCCGCGCTCGCCGGCCGGCTGGCGCTCACCCTCGCCGCCCGCGCCGGCGTGCCCGCCGCCCGGCCGGAGGGGCTCGGCGCGGCGGTCGCCGGGGTGGTCCCGGTGCGCGGCGCGCTGGCCGCGGCGGCGGGCTGCCTGGCGGCCGCGGCGGCCGCGGGCGCCCTCCTCGGCCCGGCCGACGCCGTCCGCACGCCCGCCGCCCTCGTCCTCGCCGTCGTCGCCGCCGAACTGCTCCTGCGCCACTGCACGCGCCGCTTCGGCGGGGTCACCGGCGACGTCTTCGGCGGCCTGGCGGAGACGGCGGCCACGGCGGCACTGCTCGTCCTCTGCCTCGGCTAGCCGGCGCGACCGCGCGGGGGTCCGGCTAACAGGCCTCGCGCCACGCGGTGAGTTCGTACTTCTTCAGCAGGGAACTCAGCTTCAAGCGACGGGACTCGGCGCAGAAGCGGCTGGTGGGGAGTTCGTACTCGACGTGGAAGACGGCCTTGCCCGCCTCGACGAACGGGGTCGTCCTCGCGCACTCGCCGTACTGGGCGCACTGTTCGTTGACCGCGAAGTCGAAGTCGTCGACGAGTTCGGGGATCTGGTCGAGGTCGTTCTTCAGGCCGACGGACAGGCCGCGGTCGTGGGCGAGCCGGGCGATCAGCCGGTTGTAGCGGAGCTGGTCGGCGGCCGTCAGCGGGAAGCCGGTCTCGTTGCGGTAGCCGTCCATGTTGTCCGGTTCCACCGCGTCGAAGCCCTTGTCGCGGCACATGTCCAGACGGGCCGCCATCAGCGGTTCGAGGACGTCGGTGCGGCGGACGTCCAGCCAGCGCTCCCCGTCCCAGCCGTTGCCCTCTCCCAGGACCGCCCGCGGGAACTCCCCCGCGTCCGGGCGCCAGTCCTCCCAGGCGCCGGTGGACAGGTAGCAGATGACCTTGCGGCCGTCCTCGTGCAGGCCGGCGACGGCCGCCGCGCTCTGGTCGAAGCCGTCGATGTCGTACACCGGCACGTCGACGGAGGTGTCCAGACGCCCCCTCAGCTGCCACTGCCAGCCGATGCCGGGGGCCGGCCGCCAGCGGTCCCCCCGCGCCGGCCCGTCGTCCGGCGCGGACGCGCAGCCCGCCAGCAGCGACAGCAGGACGGGCAGCAGGACGGACAGCGGGACCATGCGTCTCACGGACGGGCTCCAGGGTGGGCGACGGCGGCTCCCGCCATGATCTCCCGGCGCCCTCCGGCGGCCGGCACCGCCCTCCACGGCACCCGAGAGGTGTGGCCCCGCGCACCGGATGCGAGGATCGGGGAGTGGCCACGACGCCACCGACAGGTGAACGCTCCCGTGCACGGGCGAACGCCCACGCACGCGTACGCTCGTCGCGGGGTTGCCGCGCCGGTACGCCGCGCCGGTGAGGCCGCCCCCGGTGGCGACCGCTCCCACAGCCCGGATCTAGTGTCGGCTGTCGGGCCCGGTCGACCCACTCATACCGGCCACAGCAACTCCACATCGGAAGCGAGAAATCACCACCGTGACTGCTCTCACTCTCAGCACCGCCGCGGCGCCCGGCCTGCGGGCCGACGCGATCGTGATCGGTGTCGCCAAGGGCGCCAACGGCCCCGTCGTCACTTCGGGCGCCGAGGCCGTGGCCAAGGCCTACGACGGCCGGCTCGCCGGCGTCCTGGAAACCCTCGGTGCCGCCGGCGCCGAGGGCGAGGTGACGAAGCTGCCGGCCCCGGCCGGCTTCAAGACGCCCCTCGTGCTGGCGGTGGGGCTGGGCGCGGAGCCCGAGAAGGACGCCTCCTACGACGCCGAGGCGCTGCGCCGCGCCGCCGGTGTGGCCGCCCGCGCCCTCGCCGGTTCCCGGAAGGCCGCCTTCGCCCTGCCCCTGACGGACGCCGCCGACCTCGGCGCGGTCGCCGAGGGGGTCGCGCTCGGCGCGTACTCCTTCGACACCTACAAGGAGCAGGGCAAGGACGCCGGGTCGAAGAAGGGCAAGGCCCCGCTCGCCGAGGCCGTCCTGCTCGGCGGCAAGCCGCGCGACGCCGCGCACAAGGCGGCCCTCGCCCGCGCCGCGGCCGTCACCGAGGAGCTCAACCGCGCCCGGGACCTCGTCAACACCCCGCCGAACGACCTCGACCCCCAGGCCTTCGCCGCCCTCGCCCAGACCGCGGCCAAGGAACACGGCATCAAGGTCCAGGTCCTCGACGAGAAGGCCCTCGCCAAGGGCGGCTACGGCGGCATCCTCGGCGTCGGCGCCGGCTCGGCGGCGGCCCCGCGCCTGGTGAAGCTGTCGTACACCTCCTCGAAGGCGAAGAAGCACCTCGCCTTCGTCGGCAAGGGCATCACCTACGACTCGGGCGGCATCTCGCTCAAGCCGGCCGGGCACAACGAGACGATGAAGTGCGACATGAGCGGTGCGGCGGCGGTCTTCGCCGCCGTGGTCGCCGTCGCGCGCCTCGGCCTGGAGGTCGACGTCACCGGCTGGCTGGCGCTCGCCGAGAACATGCCGTCCGGCTCCGCCACCCGCCCGGGTGACGTGCTGCGCATGTTCAGCGGCAAGACGGTGGAGGTCCTCAACACCGACGCCGAGGGCCGGCTGGTCCTCGCCGACGCGCTGTGGGCCGCCTCCCAGGAGAAGCCGGACGCCATCGTGGACGTCGCGACCCTGACCGGCGCGATGATGCTGGCGCTGGGCAGCCGGACGTTCGGCGTCATGGCGAACGACGACGCGTTCCGCGCCGCCGTGCACGAGGCCGCCGAGGAGGTCGGCGAGCCGGCGTGGCCGATGCCGCTCCCCGAGCACCTGCGCAAGGGCATGGACTCCCCCGTCGCCGACATCGCGAACATGGGTGAGCGCATGGGCGGCGGGCTCGTCGCCGGTCTGTTCCTGCGGGAGTTCGTCGGTGAGGGCATCACCTGGGCGCACCTCGACATCGCGGGACCGGCGTTCAACGAGGGCGGGCCGTTCGGCTACACGCCCAAGGGCGGTACGGGCACGGCCGTGCGGACGCTGGTGCGGCTGGCGGAGCTGACCGCGGAGGGCGATCTCGGCTGACCGCCCGGGGTGCGGGGACTGTGCGCCTGATCACTCGGCGCGCGCGCCGTCCGTCGGGCGCGTCCCCGCACCCCTGGTGGGGCCGCTCCCTCCCGCGCACGAGCGGGCGTGGGGTGTCTCACACCACGGCCCGGCGTCTCGTTCGCCTCCCACAGGTGCGAAGATGGGGCCCGGCAGGACAGGGCCCTACACCACAGGGCCGAAGAAAGAGCGGCCGGACACCAGCCGCCGGCGGTCAGCGACGACCGGCGCACGGCGCACATGCATGGAGGACGTGACGTGGCGAACGACGCCAGCACCGTTTTCGACCTAGTGATCCTCGGCGGTGGCAGTGGCGGTTACGCCGCGGCCCTGCGCGGGGCGCAGCTGGGCCTGGACGTCGCCCTGATCGAGAAGGACAAGGTCGGCGGTACCTGCCTGCACCGGGGTTGCATCCCCACCAAGGCCCTGCTCCACGCGGGCGAGATCGCCGACCAGGCCCGCGAGAGCGAGCAGTTCGGCGTCAAGGCCACCTTCGAGGGCATCGACATCGCCGGGGTCCACAAGTACAAGGACGGTGTCGTCTCCGGCCTGTACAAGGGCCTCCAGGGGCTTGTCGCCTCCCGCAAGGTGACGTACATCGAGGGTGAGGGCCGTCTGTCCTCCCCGACCTCCGTCGACGTGAACGGGCAGCGCGTCCAGGGCCGCCACGTGCTCCTGGCGACCGGCTCCGTGCCGAAGTCGCTGCCGGGCCTGGAGATCGACGGCAACCGGATCATCTCCTCCGACCACGCGCTCGTCCTGGACCGCGTGCCGAAGTCCGCGATCATCCTGGGCGGCGGCGTCATCGGCGTGGAGTTCGCCTCCGCGTGGAAGTCCTTCGGCACCGACGTCACCATCGTCGAGGGCCTCAAGCACCTCGTGCCGGTCGAGGACGAGAACAGCTCCAAGCTCCTCGAGCGCGCGTTCCGCAAGCGCGGCATCAAGTTCAACCTGGGCACCTTCTTCCAGAAGGCCGAGTACACCCAGGACGGCGTCAAGGTCACCCTCGCCGACGGCAAGGAGTTCGAGGCCGAGATCCTGCTCGTCGCCATCGGCCGCGGCCCGGTCTCGCAGGGCCTCGGTTACGAGGAGCAGGGCATCGCGACGGACCGCGGCTACGTCCTGGTCGACGAGTACATGCGCACGAACGTCCCCACCGTCTCCGCCGTCGGCGACCTCGTCCCGACGCTCCAGCTCGCGCACGTCGGCTTCGCCGAGGGCATCCTGGTGGCGGAGCGTCTGGCCGGTCTGAAGACCGTCCCGATCGACTACGACGGTGTCCCGCGGGTGACGTACTGCCACCCCGAGGTCGCCTCCGTGGGCATCACCGAGGCCAAGGCCAAGGAGATCTACGGCGCGGACAAGGTCGTCGCTCTGAAGTACAACCTGGCGGGCAACGGCAAGAGCAAGATCCTCCAGACCGCGGGCGAGATCAAGCTCGTCCAGGTCAAGGACGGTGCCGTGGTCGGCGTCCACATGGTCGGCGACCGCATGGGCGAGCAGGTCGGCGAAGCCCAGCTGATCTACAACTGGGAGGCGCTGCCGGCCGAGGTCGCGCAGCTCATCCACGCCCACCCGACGCAGAACGAGGCGCTCGGCGAGGCCCACCTCGCCCTGGCCGGCAAGCCGCTCCACGCGCACGACTGACCCTCGGTCGGCGAAGCGACTCCGCGACGACACAGACTTCCGCAATTCGTAAGGAGCAACCGAAACCATGGCGGTTTCCGTAACCCTTCCGGCGCTCGGCGAGAGCGTCACCGAGGGCACTGTCACCCGCTGGCTGAAGGCCGAGGGTGAGCGCGTCGAGGCCGACGAGCCCCTGCTCGAGGTGTCGACCGACAAGGTCGACACCGAGATCCCCTCGCCCGCCGCCGGCATCCTGGCGTCCATCAAGGTCGCCGAGGACGAGACCGTCGAGGTCGGCGCCGAGCTGGCCGTCATCGACGACGGCACCGGTGCGGCCGAGGCCGCGGAGCCGGCCCCGGCCGCCGAGGAGGCGCCGGCGGCCGAGCAGGTCGCCCCGCCGGCCCCCGAGCCGGCCCCGGCCGCGCAGCCCTCCACCGAGCAGGCGGCCCCGGCCCCCGCTCCCACCGCCGAGGCCGCCGCCGGCGGCGGCTCCGCCGAGGGCACGGACGTCGTCCTGCCCGCGCTCGGCGAGTCCGTCACCGAGGGCACCGTCACCCGCTGGCTGAAGTCGGTCGGCGACTCCGTCGAGGCCGACGAGCCGCTGCTCGAGGTCTCCACGGACAAGGTCGACACGGAGATCCCGGCGCCCACCTCCGGTGTGCTGCTCGAGATCACGGTCGGCGAGGACGAGACCGCCGAGGTCGGCGCCAAGCTGGCCGTCATCGGCGCCCCGGGTGCGGCTCCGGCCGCCGCCCCCGCGCCCGCCGCCCCGGCCCCGGCTCCCGCCGCGCCCGCGCCCGCCGCTCCGGCGCCCGCGCCGGCCCCGGAGCCCACGCCGGCCCCGGCTCCTGCTCCGGCCGCGCCCGCTCCGGCCGCCCCGGCGCCGGCCGCCCCGGCTCCGGCCGCGGCCGCCCCCGCCGCGCAGGCCACCGACGAGGGTGCCTACGTCACCCCGCTGGTGCGCAAGCTCGCCGCCGAGAACGGCGTCGACCTGGGCTCGGTCAAGGGCACCGGCGTCGGCGGTCGCATCCGCAAGCAGGACGTCGTCGCCGCCGCCGAGGCCGCGAAGGCCGCCGCCGCCGCGCCGGCTCCGGCCGCCGCCGCGCCGACCGCCGCGAGGAAGGCCCCCGCCCTGGAGGCCTCCCCGCTGCGCGGCCAGACCGTCAAGATGCCGCGCATCCGCAAGGTCATCGGCGACAACATGGTCAAGGCGCTGCACGAGCAGGCGCAGCTGTCCTCGGTCGTCGAGGTCGACGTCACGCGGCTGATGAAGCTGCGCGCCAGGGCGAAGGACTCCTTCGCGGCCCGCGAGGGCGTCAAGCTCTCGCCGATGCCGTTCTTCGTCAAGGCCGCGGCCCAGGCGCTGAAGGCCCACGCGCCGATCAACGCCAAGATCAACGAGGCCGAGGGGACCATCACCTACTTCGACACCGAGAACGTCGGTATCGCGGTGGACTCCGAGAAGGGCCTGATGACCCCGGTCATCAAGAACGCCGGCGACCTCAACCTCGCCGGCATCGCCAAGGCCACGGCCGAGCTGGCCGGCAAGGTCCGCGGCAACAAGATCACTCCGGACGAGCTGTCCGGCGCGACCTTCACCATCTCCAACACCGGCTCGCGCGGTGCCCTCTTCGACACGATCATCGTGCCGCCGGGCCAGGTCGCGATCCTCGGCATCGGGGCCACGGTGAAGCGTCCGGCCGTCATCGAGACGGAGGAGGGCACGGTCATCGGCGTCCGCGACATGACCTACCTGACGCTCTCCTACGACCACCGGCTGGTGGACGGCGCCGACGCGGCCCGTTACCTGACGGCGGTCAAGGCGATCCTGGAGGCGGGCGAGTTCGAGGTCGAGCTCGGCCTGTAGCCTGCGCGCGGTGTCGTACGGCGCCCCCGTCCGGATCCCTTCCGGGCGGGGGCGCCGCACGTTCGCGTCCAGGGGGATTCCCGCGCCCCGCCGACCCTCGCGCCCCCACCGCCCCCACCGCCCCCGGAACCCGGCTCCCGGTCCCGTCCGGGCCTCGTCCCCGGCGGCCGGACGGGCCGTCGGCCGTGTGTAAGTCTCGTCTCACCTGCGCGGGAGCACCCCCGTGAGCCGCTCCCCGGACCCGTCGCGGCCTTATTGTCTAAACGTCGAACGCCCCAGGGGCCGATGGGCGGCCCCTCCCTAAGGAGCACCCATGACCGCGCCCGTCGTCCACTCGCTGCGCGAGCAGATCCGCGAGCACATCGTGGAGGGGATCGTCAGCGGGCGCTGGAAGCCGGGCGAGCGGATCGTGGAGCGGCGGATCGCCGGCGAGCTCGAGGTCAGCCAGACGCCGGTGCGCGAGGCGCTGCGCGAGCTGGAGTCGCTGCGGCTGATCGAGTCCGCGCCGAACAAGGGCGTACGGGTGCGGAACCTGACCGCGGCCGACCTGGAGGAGAGCTATCCGGTCCGGGCCGGGCTGGAGGCGATCGCCGCGGAGCTGGCGGCGCAGCGGCTGGCCGAGGACTGCTCGGCGCTGGAGCCGCACGTGGCCGCGCTGTACGAGGCGGACCGGGCGGCGGACGGGACGGGGCAGGTGCGGCACACGGTGGCCTTCCACCGCGAGCTGGTCCGCGCGGCCGGCAACTCCGTGCTGCTGCACACCTGGGAGGGTCTGGGGATCGAGGTGTTCACGGCCCTGTCGATCCGCTGGCTGGGCACGGTGCAGCAGTCGTACGCGGAGGAGCACGAGGAGCTGGTGGCGGCCTTCAAGCGGCGGGACCCGCGCATCGCGGAGATCGTGAAGGCGCACGTGCTGGGCTGCGCGCCGCGGGCCTGAGCGGCTGCGGCGTGCGCGGTGCCGGCCCGAGCGGTACCGGCCCGCGGGCCTGCGGAGTGCCGGCCCAGGCGGTGCCGGACGCCACTGAGCGCGCATTCGCTCATACGTGGCCTCACCTGCGGAAACCTTTCGAAAACGCGGCACCCGGTGCCTTTGCGTGAGACACCGCGTGCCGACTTTCTCGTGATCAAGAGGTTTTCGCCCTCAACCCTTTGATCGATCATCGATCAGGGGGTTACAGTCGCCGACGGGCCGCGCGGCGGTGTCGTACAACGACTCCGCGGCAGAGCCCCACCGCCCTGTCCTGCCAAAGACCAAGGGCACCCCCGAACCCTTACCGATGAGGGAACCCCCTTCGACTGAGGAAGGCGGCGACATGACCGACCCCCACGCCATCCAGCCGAGCGCGCTCGACCAGCTCCCCGACCGGGACCCGGAGGAGACCGCCGAATGGCAGGCCTCACTGGACGCGGTCGCCCAGGCGGCCGGGCCGCACCGTGCCGCGTACCTGATGCGGCGCACGCTGGAGCGGGCCGAGGGCAACGGCATCGCGCTGCCCAAGCTGCTCGAGACCGACTACGTCAACACCATCCCCACCGCCGCCGAGCCCGCCACGCCGGGTGACGAGGCGCTGGAGGCCCGGATCACCGCCTGGAACCGCTGGAACGCGGCGGCCATGGTGACCCGGGGCGCGAAGCACGGCGTCGGCGGCCACATCGCCACCTTCGCCTCCGCGGCCTGGCTCTACGAGACCGGCTTCAACCACTTCTTCCAGGGCAAGGAGGCCGACGGCTCGGGCGACCAGCTCTACATCCAGGGCCACGCCTCCCCCGGCATCTACGCCCGCGCCTTCCTCGACGGCCGGCTGGACGAGGGCCACCTCGACAACTTCCGCCAGGAGGCGGGCGGCAACGGCCTGCCGTCGTACCCGCACCCGCGCCGGCTGCCCTGGCTGTGGGAGTTCCCGACGGTGTCGATGGGCCTCGGCCCGCTCTCCGCGATCTACCAGGCGCGCTTCAACCGCTACCTGACCAACCGCGGCATCAAGGACGTCTCCGCCTCCCACGTGTGGGCGTTCCTCGGCGACGGCGAGATGGACGAGCCCGAGTCGACGGCGGCCCTCGCGCTCGCCGCCCGCGAGGAGCTGGACAACCTCACCTTCGTCATCAACTGCAACCTCCAGCGCCTCGACGGCCCGGTCCGCGCGAACTTCAAGATCGTGCAGGAGCTGGAGGCCCAGTTCCGCGGCGCCGGCTGGAACGTCGTCAAGACGCTGTGGGGTTCGGCCTGGGACGAGCTGTTCCGGCTCGACACCACGGGCGCGCTCGTACGCCGTCTGCGCCAGGTGCCCGACGCCCAGGTGCAGACGTACCAGACGCGCGACGCCGCCTACATCCGCCGGGACTTCTTCGGCGCCGACCCGGCGCTCGTCGAGATGGCGAAACTGCTGAGCGACGACAAGATCCTGGAGTGCTTCCACCTCTCCCGCGGCGGCCACGAGGCGCGCAAGGTGTACGCGGCCTACAAGGCGGCCGTCGAGCACAAGGGCGCCCCGACGGTCATCCTCGCCCAGACGGTCAAGGGCCACACCCTCGGCGAGGGCTTCGCGTCGAAGAACGCCAACCACCAGATGAAGAAGCTCTCGGTGGACGAGTTCAAGGCGATGCGCGACCTGCTGGAGCTGCCGATCCCGGACAGCGCGTTCGCCGACGGGGTCGTGCCCTACGGCCACCCGGGCGCCGACTCCCCCGAGGTCCGCTACCTCCAGGAGCGCCGCGCGGCCCTCGGCGGCCCGGCCCCGGCCCGCCGCACGCACGCGCTCGCCCCGCTGCCCGCCCCCGCCGAGAAGGCCTTCGCCGCGTTCGACAAGGGCTCCGGCTCCCAGAACGTCGCCACCACCATGGCCTTCGTCCGGCTGGTCAAGGACCTGGTCCGCGACAAGAAGACCGGCAGGCGCTGGGTGCCGATCGTCCCCGACGAGGCGCGCACCTTCGGCATGGAGTCGCTGTTCCCGTCCCTGGGCATCTACTCCCCCAAGGGCCAGACGTACGAGCCGGTCGACCGCGACCAGCTGATGTACTACAAGGAGGCGAAGAACGGCCAGATCCTCAACGAGGGGATCACCGAGGCCGGTTCGATGGCCGACTTCATCGCCGCGTCCACCGCGTACGCCACGCACGGCGAGGCGATGATCCCGTTCTACATCTTCTACTCGATGTTCGGCTGGCAGCGCACGGCCGACCAGATGTGGCAGCTCGGCGACCAGCTCGGCCGCGGCTTCCTGGTCGGCGCCACGGCCGGCCGCACCACGCTGACAGGCGAGGGCCTCCAGCACGCCGACGGCCACTCGCCGGTGATCGCGGCGACCAACCCGGCCGCGCTGACGTACGACCCGGCGTTCGCGTACGAGATCGGCGTCATCGTCAAGGACGGTCTGCGCCGGATGTACGGCGAGGCGGCGCCGGGCGAGGACCCGAACGTCTTCTACTACCTGACCGTCTACAACGAGCCGGTGCCGCAGCCCGCGAAGCCGGCCGTCCCCGGCATCGACGAGGGCATCGTCAAGGGCCTGTACCGCTTCAACACGGCGGAGTCCGCGGGTCTGTCCCCGGTCGCCAACGCGCCGCGCATCCAGCTCCTGGGCTCCGGCACGGCGATCCACTGGACGCTGAGGGCGCAGAGGATGCTCGCCGAGGAGTGGGGCGTGGCCGCCGACGTGTGGTCCGCGACCTCCTGGACCGAGCTGCGGCGCGACGCGCTGGAGGCCGACGCGGCGCTGCTGCGCGGCGAGGAGCGGGTGCCGTACGTCCGCCAGGCGCTCCAGGGAGCCGAGGGGCCGGTCCTCGCGGTCTCCGACTACATGCGCCAGGTCCCCGACCAGATCGCGCAGTGGGTCGAGCAGGACTACTCGTCGCTGGGCGCCGACGGCTTCGGCCTGTCCGACACCCGTGACGCCGCCCGCCGCCACTTCGGCGTCGACGCGGAGTCCATCGTGGTGGCGGCCCTCGCCCGGCTGGCCCGCCGCGGCGAGGTCCGGGCGACGGCGGTGAAGGAAGCACGGGAGCGGTACGGGCTGTAGGGCCCGGGTGTGTGCCCGCGGGGGCGCGGTGGCCGGTGGCCGCCGCGCCCCCGCGGGCGTTCGGGCCGTCCGCCGGCCGGTGGGCCTCGTCCCGGGAGCGACGGCCGGGGGCCGGGGCTCCTGTCGGTGCCACCCGGCATCATGCGGGTATGCGTGCTGCCCGGCTCATCAAGATGGTGCTGCTCCTGCAGGGCCGGTCCGCCATGACCGCCGCCGAGCTGGCGCGCGAGCTCCAGGTGTCGGAGCGGACGGTCGTCAGGGACGCCCAGGCCCTGTCGGAGGCGGGTGTCCCGGTGTACGCCGAGCGCGGGCGGGCCGGCGGCTACCGCCTGGTCGACGGCTACCGCACCCGCCTCACCGGCCTGGCCCGCGGCGAGGCGGAGGCGCTGTTCCTGAGCGGTGTGCCGGGCGCGCTGCGGGAGATGGGGCTGGAGGACGCGGCCTCGGCGGCCCGCCTGAAGGTGTCGGCCGCCCTGATGCCGTCCCTCAGGGACGCCCCGAGGACGGCGGCGCAGCGGTTCCACCTGGACGCGCCCGCCTGGTTCCAGGAGCCGCGGACGCCCCCGCTGCTGCCGGTGGTCGCGGAGGCGGTGTGGGACGACCGTCCGCTCACCGCCCGGTACCTGCGGGACGGGAGGGAGGCCGTGCGGGAGCTGGAGCCGTACGGGCTCGTCCTCAAGGCGGGGGTCTGGTACCTGTGCGCGCGGGTGACCGGCGCGGAGGTCTTCCGGACGTACCGCGTCGACCGGTTCACGGACGCGCGGGCGGGCGCGGAGCGGTTCGGCAGGGACGAGGACTTCGACCTGCCCGGCTTCTGGGCGCGGCAGGCGGAGCGGTTCGCGCGGTCGATCCTGCGCGCCGAGGTCGTCGTGCGGCTGACGCCGGCGGGGCTGCGCCGGCTGCCGCACGCCGTCGACCCGGTGGCCGCGCGGGACGCCCTGGAGACGGCCGGGGAGCCCGACGCGCGGGGGTGGGTGACGGTCACCCTGGGCGTGGAGTCCGAGGAGGTGGCGCACGGCCAGCTCACCGCCCTGGGGCCGGAGGCCGAGGTGGTCTCCCCGGAGCCGCTGCGCCGCCGTTTCGCCGAGGACGCGGCCCGGCTGGCGGCGCTGTACCGGCCCTGACGGTCGCCCGCACTCCGGGTGCGGCCGCACCGTCCAGGCAGGATGCTGGGACGCGTGATGGACGAGACGGAGTTCTGGGAGCTGGTCGACGCCACCCGCGAGGCGGCCGGGGGCGACCCGGAGGAGCAGGCCGACCTGCTGGTGGAGCGGCTGCTCCAGCTGGACCCCGACCTGGTGCTCGACTTCGCCCGTCACTTCGAGGCCCGCTACAACCGGGCGTACACCTGGGACCTGTGGGGCGCCGCCTGGGTGTTGCTGGACGGGGCCAGCGACGACGCCTTCGACTTCTTCCGGTGCTGGCTGATCGGCCGGGGCCGGGAGGTGTACGAGGGGGCCGTGCACGACCCGGACGCGCTCGCGGAGCTGCTGGACGAGTTCGACGAGGAGGTCGACGGCGACGGCGAGGAGCTGGGCTACGCGGCCGACGAGGCCTACGAGCAGCTCACCGGGACCGTCGCCCCGGAACTGGGCATCGCGCCCGCCCCGGCCGAACCCGGGGGCACACCGGTCGACTTCGAGGACGAGCGGGCGCTCGCGGAGCGGTTCCCGCTCCTGTGGGAGCGCTTCCGGGGCTGACCGTCCCGCCGGGCGGGCCGGGACACCGGCCGTGCCACCGGGCCGGACCAGGATCGGACCGGTCCGGGACCGGAGACGGACCACGCCGGGCCGAGGGCGGAGCGGGCCGGGACCGGAGCCGGGCCGGACCGCGTCGGCGGCGGGCCGGACGGTCGTGCGGCGGCGGGTCAGGTGGTCGTGCGGCGGCGGGTGGCGTCCGCCGGGAGGTACGCCTGCGGCTCGGCCCGCACGGCGTGGTGCAGCGGCGCCTCGTTGGCCTGCTCCAGGGCGGAGGCGGTGGCCGCCGCGGGGCCGAGGACGACCGCGGCGACGGCGCAGACGACCGTCCAGGGGTTGCGCAGGGCGCTTCGCCCGCCGGCCGCCGCCTCCCGGTCGCGGAGCGTGGTGCCGGTGCTGCTCTTCAGGATGCCGTTCATGGTCCCCACCTCGGTCGGCTTCGTGTGGTGCACGACCGTAGGGGACCGGCATGGGAGAACCCTGGACGCCGTCTAGGGCGTTGCTGTGGACGGACGGCCCTGGAGGCGGGCGGCCGTCTGCCGGATCTCCGGCAGCCGGGCGCTGAGGGCCGCGCCGGGGCAGCTGGTCATGTAGCCGTCCTGGTGGCCGGCGAGGGCGGGCAGGACGGTCGTGGTGCCCGCGGCGTACCGGCTGCCGCTGTTGCTGGAGGTCAGCCGGACCCTCCCGCGCGGGTCGACGTCCGCCGGGCCGAGCTTCCAGGCGGCGAGGGCCGCTATCGAGTCCACCATCGCCTGCGGCACCGGGACGCCCGCGGTGAACGTGCCGAGGGCGGCGATGCCGGCCGTGCGGTGGTTGAAGCCCTGGGTGTGCGCGCCGGTGACGGGCCGGTCGACGCCGCCCGCGCGGCCCTCGTAGACGGTGCCGCAGCGGTCGACGAGGAAGTTGTAGCCGATGTCGTCCCAGTCGCGGCCGCCGGTCTGGCCCGTGTAGAGGTCGCGGATGATGCGGGGCGCGTCGGCGCAGTCGTACCCGTTGGGCGAGTCGGTGTGGTGGACGAAGACGGCGACGACCTCGTCGTCGTAGCGCGGCGGCGGCTGGGCGCGTCCGGCGTCGGCCACCCAGGCCGAGCGCGGCACGATGCGCGGCCGGGCGGCGGAGTGGGCGGGCAGGTGCGCCGCGCGCCGTACGGGGCGGGCGGCCAGGGAGACCGTGGCGGCGTGCTCGACTCCGCCCGCGCACAGGACCAGGGCGGCCACGGCGGCCAGTCCGGGCAGACAGGCCAGGACCACCAGGAGCGGGAGCGGCAGCCGCGCCGGGCGCCGTCCCCCCGGTCCGCGCGCGAGTCCCCGCGCGGGTCTGTGCGCAGGTCCGCGGCCGGGGCGGAGGACCTGTCGGATGGCACGCATGACCCCACTGTCGGACGGTTCGGTCCCGCCCGCGACGTGTGCTGTGCCACCCGGTGGAACCGTCCGCCCGGTCCGTGACGTTCTCCGGGGTGCACGCATGTGTGACCGGCCGGGAGCGGACCGCGCGCGAGGCTGATCACCGGGCCCGCCCCACACGTACTGAAGGGTCCGGGAGAAAGGCGGCGCCGTGGATCTGCTCGACATCCTGCTGGTGCCGGTGGTCCTGGCGTACGCCGGATCGGGATACCGGCGGGGGCTGGTGGCCGGCTGTGTCTCGCTGGCCGGTTTCGTGGGCGGCGCCGCGGTGGGCGTGTGGATCCTGCCGTGGGCGGCGGACCTGGTGGCACCGGGGACGACGGCGGCGACGGTGACCGCGGTGCTCACCGTGCTGGTGCCCGCGGCGGCGGGGCACGAACTGGCGGGGCGGCTGGCGCTGCGGTTGCGCCGGGAGCTGGACCGCGGGCCGCTCCGGGTGGCCGACGGGATCGGCGGGGCGATGGCGAACGCGGTGGCGGTGCTGGTCGTGGCCTGGGTGGCGGCGAGCGTGCCGGCCGTGTCCTCGACACCGGTGGTGTCCTCGGCGGTACGGGACTCCCGGCTGCTGGGGGCGGTGCAGGACACCATGCCGGACACCACGCCGGCCTGGTTCTCGCGGGCCACGTCCGCGCTCACCGAGGCGGGTTTCCCGCAGGTCTTCAACCCGTTCGAGAACGCGTCGACGGCGGACGTCGCCGAGCCCACCGGCGACAGCGTCACCCCGGCCGCGGCCGACGCCGCCCGGCTGAGCACGGTGAAGGTCGAGGGCGTCTCGGGCGACCGGGGCCGGGAGGGCAGCGGGTTCGTGTACGCGCACGAGCGGGTCATGACCAACGCGCACGTGGTGGCGGGCATCGACGACCCGACCGTACGGATCGGGGGTGTGGGACGGTCGTACGAGGCGCGGGTGGTGCTGTTCGACCCGGACCGGGACGTCGCCGTGCTGTACGTGCCGGGGCTGCGGGCGCCGGAGCTGCGGTTCGACGACGACGCCTCGCGCGGGGACCCCGCGGTCGTCGCGGGCTATCCGCAGGGCGGCGACCTGGACCTGCGGGCGGCGACGGTGGCGAACCGGGTCGACGCGCGGGGGCGGGACATCCACGACGAGGGCACCGTCACCCGGGAGATCTACTCGATCCGCTCCACCGTCCGCCCCGGCAACTCCGGCGGTCCGCTGCTGACCACCGACGGCCGGGTGTTCGGGGTCGTCTTCGCCCGCTCCACCTCCGACACCGGCACGGGGTACGTCCTGACGGCCGCCGAGGTGGCCGAGGACGCCGGGCGGGCGGCCGCGGCGACGGCGGCCGTGGACACGGGCGAGCTGGTCGGTTCCTAGGACTTCACGGGGGGGGACGGGGTCAGAGGACGGAGCGGCCCATGAACACGTCGTCCACGTACGCCCCGTCGAGGAGGAACTCCTCCGGCAGGACGCCCTCCACCGCGAAGCCCTCGGACTCGTAGAGCTTGCGGGCGGCGGTGTTGTGGCCGAGCACGCGCAGGGTGAGCCGGCGGGCGCCGTGGCGGCGGGTCCGCTCGACGGCCGCCCGGACCAGCGCGCGTCCGACGCCGCGGCCGCGCGCCTCGTCGGAGACGGCGAGGCCCTGGATCTGGCGCACGTGCGCGTTGCAGGCGAGTCCGGTGGGGCGCACCACGCGGACGTAACCGACGACCCGGCCGGACAGTTCGGCGACCAGGTGGTCCTCGGGGAGGTGCCGCGCGTCGAAGAAGGGGCCGTACGGCGGCTGCGGACGCGGCGTCACGGCGTGCAGGGGCGACCAGGTCAGGGCGTCGACGAGGGCGAGCGTCGCGTCGTCGTCGGGCCGGGCGGGGCGTATGAGGGGGCCGGTCATGGGCGGCATCCTACGACTCGGGCGGCTCGTGCCCGCGAGGGTGTTCCGGGGTGGCGGGGGCAGGATGGGCCCATGGAACGAACGCGAATCGCGGTGGCCGGCGCGTCCGGTCTCATCGGCAGCGCCCTGGTGCGGTCCCTGGCCGCCGACGGGCACGAGGTGGTCCGCCTGGTGCGCCACGCGCCCCGGGGGTCGGACGAGGTGCGCTGGGACCCCGAGCGGGGGCAGGTGGACGCGGCGGGGCTCGCCGGGTGCTCCGCCGTGGTCAACCTGGCGGGCGCGGGGGTCGGCGACCACCGGTGGACGGACGAGTACAAGCGCCGGATCCACGACAGCCGGGTGCACGGGACGACCGCCCTGGCCGAGGCCGTCGCCTCGCTCGACGAGCGGCCGCGGGTGTTCGTCAGCGGCAGTGCGATGGGCTACTACGGCGAGACGGGCGACCGGGTCGTCGACGAGGACGCGCCGGCCGGCCGGGGCTTCCTGCCCGAGCTGTGCGTGAAGTGGGAGGCGGCGGCGGAACCGGCGCGGGCGGCCGGGGTGCGGACGGTGTTCCCCCGGACCGGGCTGGTGGTCTCGCGCGGCGGCGGCGCCTGGGGGCGGCTGTTCCCGCTGTTCCGGGCGGGTCTCGGGGGACGGATGGGCGACGGGCGGCAGTACTGGTCGTACATCGCGCTGCACGACGAGGTGGCGGCGATCCGGCATCTGCTGGACCGTGACGACCTGTCGGGGCCGTTCAACCTGACCGCGCCGGAGCCGCTGACGAACCGTGAGGTCACCGCGGCCATGGGGCGGGTGCTGCACCGGCCGACGCTGTTCTCCGTGCCGGCGCCGGTGCTGCGGGGGGTCCTGGGCGAGATGGCCGGGGACGTGCTGGGCAGCGCGCGGGTGGTGCCGAAGCGGCTGCTGGAGTCGGGGTTCACCTTCGCGTTCCCCGGGATCGAGGACGCCCTCCGAGCCGCCTGACGCCCCGTCGGGACCGTATGCGACCGCCGTGCGACCGTGCCCTGTCCATGCGCGACTGTTGCCGACCGGTCACGGACCTACGCTCGATCCGAACTCGGGTATCCAGGAGGCCGGTCGGGGGCATGACGTCTCCATCGGCCGCGCAACCTCGAGGAGGGGCACGTGCTTGAGCCCGCGTACCGGACGGACGTCGTCATCGTGGGGGCCGGGGTCGCCGGACTCTCCGCAGCGCATCGACTGACCAGCGCAGGAGTGACGACCACGGTCCTGGAGGCCGCCCCGTGCGTGGGCGGCCGTATGGCGACCGAGAAGGTCGACGGCTTCCGGCTCGACCGCATCGGACACCTGCTGTCCACGGCGTATCCCGAACTGGCCCTGACCCCCGGGCTGGACGCGCTCACCCTGCGTCCCTTCGCCCCGGGGGTCCTGCTGCACAGCGAAGGACGCCACCATCGCGCGGGCGCGCAAGCGGGTGCGGGGGGCGCAAGGGGCGCACTCCACGCCGTCCGCGCCCTCGCCGGCGCCCCCCGGAGCGGGGCGCTGCCACGGCCGCGCACCGGACCGGCCGCCGCACCGCCACGGGCCCGGGCGCCGCTGGGCTCGGCCGTGGACCAGGCCCGGCTCGGTGCCGCGCTCACCCGGCTCGCGGCCACGCCCGCCGAACGGCTGCTGCGCCGGCCCGAGGCACCGGCCGCCGAGGCCCTCGCGGCGCGCGGCCTGCCCGCCCGCACGATCGACGGCTTCCTGCGGCCGCTGCTCGCCGCGCTGCTGTGCGACCCGGACCTGACCACCTCCAGCCGGTGCGCGGACCTGGCGCTGCGCGCCTTCGCGGCCGGGCGGCTGTGCGTGCCGGAGGGCGGGGCCGACGTCCTGCCCGAACTGCTCGCGCGGGCGCTGCCGCCGGGAACCGTGCACACGGGGGTGCGTGCCACCGCCGTCTCCACCACCTCGGTGACCACCGCCGAGCACGGCGAGTTCCGGTGCCGCGCGGTGCTGGTGGCGACCGACGCGCGCACCGCGGCGGAGCTGCTGCCCGGCCTGCGGCTGCCCGGCTTCCATCCCGTCACGGTCCTCCACCACACGACGGACGAGCCGCTCGCGACCGGGGCCTCGCTGCTGCTGGACGCCGACCGGAGCGGGCCGGTCGCCCACACGGCGGTGCTCAGCGAGGTGGACCCGAGCCGGGCACCGGCCGGCCGCACGCTGATCTCCTCCACGGTGCTCGGGCCGCCGCCGGACGGCGTCGACACGGCCGTCCGCAGGCACCTGGCGCGGCTGTACGGCACCTCGACCGGGCGCTGGGAGACGCTGGCCGTGCACCACACCGCCGAGGCCGTGCCGGCCATGCGGGCGCCGCACGACCTGCGCCGCCCGGTGCGGCTGCTGGCCGGGCTGTACGTCTGCGGCGACCACCGGGACACCAGTACGGTCCAGGGCGCGCTGCACTCGGCCCACCGGGCGTCCGCGGCGATCGTCTCCGACCTGGGGGCGGGGTCGCTCCACGCGGCCGAGCCGGCCAGGACGGCGCCACGGGCGGCGTGAGCGTGAGGAAGCCGGGCGCCGGGACCTGAGGGCGGAGGGCCAAAGCGGCGTCCCGTCCCCCGGCGGCCGGCCCCGGGCCTCGACTCCCGGTTCCGGCCCGCCCCGGCCCACCCCGCCCGGCCGGGGCGGGGCGGGGGGGGCGACGGCCGGCGGCCCTATCCCAGCGCGGCCACCCGGTCCCGGTACGCCCTGGCCGGGGCCGCGTCGCGGTACGGCTCCAGACGGCGTTCGAAGTCACGGACGTACTCCACCGCCCGTACCGACCGCATCTCCGCGGCCTGCCCGGCCGCCTCCGCGGCGATCTGGCAGGCCTGGTCGAGCTCACCGAGGCCGAGGCGGGCGGTGGCCAGGACGATCCGGCAGAACAGGCGGCTGCGCGCGTACCCGGCGGGGCGCAGCCGCAGGGAGCGTTCGGCGTGCTGCGCGGCGGCGCGGAACTGCTGCAGATCGCGGTGACAGTGCCCGAACTCGTCGGCGAGCTGCCCCTCGTCGACGAACCGCGCCCAGAACGGCACCTCCTCCCCCGGCCTGGCCGCGTCCAGCGCCCGCTCGGCCCGCACCAGGGACGCCGTGCAGGCCCGCACCTCCCCGAGCACCGCGTGCCCGCGGGCCTCCGCCGTGTGCAGCAGCACCTGCACGGCGGGCGGCGCGCCGGTGCCGACGCCCTGCTGCGCCACTCGTGCGAGCTGCACGGCCTCCCGTCCGTGGCCGAGGTACACGGCCTGACGGCTCATGGTGACGAGGACGTAGGAGCCGTACGCCCGGTCCGCGGCGGCCTGGGAGAGGCGCAGGGCCTGGACGAAGTAGCGCTGGGCCAGACCGTGCGCGGCGATGTCGAAGGAGGTCCAGCCCGCGAGGCGGGTGAGGTCGGCGGCTGCCGCGAACAGCCGGCGGCCGGTCTGCTCGCCGTAGGTGCCGCGCAGCATCGGCTCGCACTCGTGCTCCAGGTAGCGCACCAGGGCCTGGCGGGCGTGACCGCCGCCGTACATGTCGTCGAGGGTGCGGAAGAGCTCGCCGACCGAGCGCAGCGCGGCGATGTCGCCGCCGGTGACCCGCCGGCCGGGGCCCCGCTCGGCCGTGGGGCGGGGCCGGGGCACGGCGGGCGGGGCGAGCGGGCCGGGCGGGCCGGCCACGGGGGCGGGTCCGGGCGGGGCGGGCCGGGCGGCCGGGCGGCCCTGGGCGGGCACCCGGGCGGCCGGATCGCCGTGGGCCACCTTCTCGTCGGCCCGGCCGATCAGCCAGTCCCGGCTGGGCACGACGAGCCCGGCCGCGGTGAAGGCGATCTTGCGCAGCTCGGCGTGGCTGCCGGAGTCCTTGCGCCAGAGCCCGCTGACGATCTCGACGGCCTCCTCGGGGGTGCCGGCGAACTCCAGACCGGCGTACACGGGGGCGCAGGCGTCCAGGCCGAGGTCCTGGGCGGTCAGCCGGCGGCCGAGGCGGCGGGTGAAGACCTCGGCGATGAGGGCGGGGGTGGTGCCGCGGGGCTGCTGGCCGCGCAGCCACCGGGTGACGGAGGTCTTGTCGTATCTGAGGTCCAGGCCGTGCTCCAGGCCGAGCTGATCGACGCGTCGGGCCAGACCCGCGTTGGAGAATCCCGCTTCTGCGATGAGCGCGGCGAGCTGACGGTTGGGAATGCGCTGCGCGGGTCGTTCCGTCATCTGCGGTGCGGTCTCCTGCCTTCCGGGCCTGTGACGCGCCCGGATGAAGTGCCCTGATTGCTGTGAGCAGCCCTGATGGCCTCGTGAACGGCGCGAATGTAGCGGAGCGTGAGCAAGCTCTCGCACATCTCGCCGTTCATTCATCCGATCGTGTGAGGATTGCCCGCGGGGCTGACGCGTGACGGGCGGACGTACAGTGGCTTGGGTCGTGTGGAGACCTGACAGCCGGGTTCCGGCGGCGGGCCCGCGGGCCGGGTGCCGACCGGCGGGTCCGGGCGACCGGTACGGGACCCCGGCGGACCGCCGGACCGCTGTACCGCCGTATCGCCGTATCGCCGTATCGCCGTATCGCCTAGGGAGGCGCTTGCCGTGAGTGAGTTGCGGTTCGTTCGCATGGGCTTCGGAGCGGACGCCGTGGAGTACCAGGAGGCGTGGGACGAACAGCGCCGGGTGCACGCGGCGCGGTTCGCCGACGAGGTGCCCGACACCGTGCTGCTGCTGGAACACCCGCCGGTGTACACCGCGGGCCGGCGCACGGCCGAGAGCGAGCGCCCCCTGGACGGCACCCCGGTGGTGGACGTGGACCGCGGCGGCAAGATCACCTGGCACGGCCCCGGCCAGCTGGTGGGCTACCCCATCCAGAAGCTCCCGCGGCCGGTGGACGTCGTGGCGCACGTGCGGCGGCTGGAGGACGCCCTGATCCGGGTGTGCGCGGAGTTCGGCGTCGCGACCTCGCGGGTCGAGGGCCGCAGCGGGGTGTGGGTGCTGGGCGACCCGGTGGAGCAGCGGCCCGCGCTCGGCGGCCTCTCCCTCGACTTCGACCCTCGGCTGCACGACGAGGAGTTCGACCCCCGTCTCGACGGCCCGGAGTACGCGCCCTCCAACGCCGGCCAGCGCCGCGAGGACCGCAAGCTCGCGGCGATCGGCATCCGGGTCGCCAAGGGCGTCACGATGCACGGCTTCGCCCTGAACGTGAACCCGGACAACTCCTGGTTCGACCGCATCATCCCGTGCGGGATCCGGGACGCGGGCGTCGCGTCCCTGGCCGGCGAGCTGGGCCGGGACGTCACGATCGACGAGGTGCTGCCGGTCGTCGAGCGGCACCTGCGGGACGTGCTGGAGAACGCGGAGCTGAAGCCGCGGGAGATCGAGAAGACGGCCGTCTAGCCGGACGGCGCCCGGCCCCAGGGGGGAATGACCCCCACGGTCTCCGGGTTGGCCTCACCGGTAGGGCTCAACAAACACGGGCGTACCCTGGTGTACGCCGAAGAATCGAAGCTACAGGGAGCCGGTCGTGTCCGCAGTCGCACCCGACGGACGCAAGATGCTGCGCCTGGAGGTCCGCAACAGCCAGACCCCCATCGAGCGCAAGCCCGAGTGGATCAAGACCCGGGCGAAAATGGGTCCCGAATACACGAAGATGCAGAACCTCGTGAAGAGCGAGGGCCTGCACACGGTCTGCCAGGAAGCCGGCTGCCCGAACATCTACGAGTGCTGGGAGGACCGCGAGGCGACCTTCCTCATCGGCGGTGACCAGTGCACGCGGCGCTGCGACTTCTGCCAGATCGACACCGGCAAGCCCGAGGCGCTGGACCGCGACGAGCCCCGCCGGGTCGGCGAGTCCGTGGTGACCATGGACCTGAACTACGCCACCATCACCGGCGTCGCCCGCGACGACCTGGAGGACGGCGGCGCCTGGCTGTACGCGGAGACGGTCCGCCAGATCCACGCGCAGACCGCCGGCCGCGAGGGCGGCCGGACCAAGGTCGAGCTGCTGGCGCCCGACTTCAACGCCGTCCCCGAGCAGCTGGCGGAGGTCTTCTCCGCCCGCCCCGAGGTCTTCGCGCACAACGTCGAGACGGTCCCGCGGATCTTCAAGCGCATCCGCCCGGGCTTCCGGTACGAGCGCTCGCTGAAGGTCATCACCGAGGCCCGCGACGTCGGCCTGGTCACCAAGTCCAACCTGATCCTCGGCATGGGCGAGACCCGTGAGGAAGTCAGCGAGGCCCTCCGGCAGCTGCACGAGGCGGGCTGCGAGCTGGTCACGATCACGCAGTACCTGCGCCCGTCGGTGCGCCACCACCCGGTGGAGCGCTGGGTGAAGCCGCACGAGTTCGTGGAGCTGAAGGAGGAGGCCGAGCAGATCGGCTTCTCGGGCGTGATGTCCGGACCGCTGGTACGGTCCTCCTACCGCGCCGGACGCCTGTACCGGATGGCCGTCGAGAAGCGCGGTTCCTTCGTGGCCGTCCAGGCCGTCTGACACTCCGTCAAGCTCCCCTCGCGCCGGGCCGGGAGCCCCCGTGTGTGAATTCGCGCACAAGCGATTACCCGCCAGTACAGTCCGATACGACGCGGTCCTGACCGTCCTCGCAGATGAGGGCGTACGTCAGGGCCGCGTCACCGTTTCGGCCCCCGCACCGAGGCTTCATGGGTGTTTGACCGGTCGGTCACGCCCTGGTAACACCGAACAGTGACGCTGGTGTCACACCCTGCGGACCACCGCAGACCACCGCAGTTCCGTGCCGAGCCGCTCCCGAAGGGGACCCCGCCATGCAGGCCGCGCCCGTTCGCGCCACCGCGATCCCGTCCATCACCGACGCCCTGCGCGCCGTCGAGTCCGTGCTCATGAGCGGCGGCCAGCGCACCGCCCGGCGCAACGCCTGGACCTCCGTCCTGGAGGACCGCCGTCGCGCCAAGGACCGCTCCGAGGCGCAGCGCGTCCTCGAAGAGGTCACCTCCCTCCGCCTCTGACCGCACCCGGCGTCTCCTCCGGGCCGCCCCCCGGCCCGCCCTCCCGGCCATGTCGGGGACATCCGCGGGCTGCCCTCCGGGAGTCCTCCGGGGCACTGCCGTCGTCGGCGCTCCCGCGGCCACGTAGACTGCGTGACATGGCGAGGAAGGACACGGCGGCGGACGCCGCTAACCCCGGGCGACTGAAGCAGATCGCTCTGACCTACAAGATGACCCGCAAGGCCGACAAGAAGATCGGTCTTGTACTCGCGGCTGTCGGAATCGTCACCTTCGGTGTCTTCCTCACGATCGGTTTCCTGATCGGTCACCCCATCTATCTCGGCATCCTGGGCTTCCTGCTCGCCTTCCTCGCGACGGCGATCGTGTTCGGGCGCCGGGCCGAGCGGGCGGCCTTCGGGCAGATGGAGGGCCAGCCGGGCGCTGCCGCGGCGGTGCTCGACAACATCGGCCGAGGCTGGACCACGACCCCCGCGGTGGCGATGAACCGCAGCCAGGACGTGGTGCACCGGGCGGTGGGCAAGGCCGGCATCGTGCTGGTGGCCGAGGGCAACCCGAACCGGGTGAAGAGCCTGCTGGCCGCCGAGAAGAGGAAGATGAGCCGCATCGTCGCGGACGTCCCGGTGCACGACCTGCTCGTCGGCACGGGCGAGGGCCAGGTCGAGCTGAAGAAGCTGCGGACCACCATGCTGAAGCTGCCGCGGGTGCTGACCGGCCCCCAGGTGACCACCACCAACGACCGGCTGCGCGCCATGGGCGACCTGATGAGCAACATGCCGCTGCCGAAGGGCCCGATGCCCAAGGGCATGCGCCTGCCGAAGGGCGGACAGCGCCCCCGCTGATCCCCGTCCCGCACGAAACCCCGCACGAAGGGGGCGCCCGGAACCGTCCGGGCGCCCCCTTCGTCGTGCCGTCGCGCTTCGTCGTGCCCTCACGCTCCGGCGCTCTTCGTCGTGCCGTGCCGTTCGCCCGTGCCGCGAGGGCTCCCTCGGAACCCGTGCCGCGGGGGTTCCCTCAGAAGCGGACCTCGACGGTGCGGGCCACGCGGTCGTGGAGGCCGCGGCCGTCGCGGTCCCAGACCAGGGCGGGGACGGCGAGGCAGAGCAGGACGGTGCGGACGGCCGCGCGCGAGGGGCTGACGGTGCCGGTGCCGAGGGCCACCACGCGCAGGCGGAACAGCCGCTTGCCGGGCGTGAAGCCGAGCGTGCCCACCGTGAGGAGACTCGTCACGAGAAAGATCAGCAGGGCCCAGTTGCTGGTCGCGGGGCCGTAGCCGTGCGTGATCAAGCTGTATGCGATCAGGACGCACAGACCCCAGTCCACGGCCAGTGCGCCCAGCCGTCGGCCGGGACGGGCGATCGAGCCCGGCCCCTCCTCGGGCAGACCCAGCTGCTCGCCCCGGTACCCGAAGTCGGCGCCGGCGTCCTCCATGGCCGCGCGGGGGCCGGACAGCCACGATCCGATTGCTTGCCTGTTGTCCACCCGTCCACGGTACTGCGACCCCTTTCGCACGAGGGACGGCGGGGTGCGTCGGCGTTACGGTGGAACCGGGCCCGTTAACTTCTGCGAAACAAACGGGTCACGCACGAGAAACCACCCGTCCTTAGGGTCGACGACAGCGTGTGCCACCGCACTGGCCGCACGAACGAACTACCACCCCGGCTCGACGGCCGGGAGTAGGAGGAGCTGGATGTTCCAGAACGCCGACGAGGTCAAGAAGTTCATCGCGGACAAGGACGTCAAGTTCATCGACGTCCGGTTCTGCGACCTGCCGGGCGTCATGCAGCACTTCTCGCTGCCCGTCGAGGCGTTCGACCCGGACGAGGAACTGGCGTTCGACGGTTCGTCGATCCGCGGCTTCCAGGCCATCCACGAGTCCGACATGGCGCTGCGCGCCGACCTGTCGACGGCGCGCGTCGACCCGTTCCGCCGCGACAAGACGCTGAACATCAACTTCTTCATCCACGACCCGATCACGGGCGAGCAGTACTCCCGTGACCCGCGCAACGTCGCGAAGAAGGCCGAGGCGTACCTGGCGTCGACCGGTATCGCCGACACGGCCTACTTCGGCCCCGAGGCCGAGTTCTACGTCTTCGACTCCGTGCGCTTCAAGACGTCGGAGAACGAGTCCTTCTACCACATCGACTCCGAGGCGGGCGCCTGGAACACCGGTGCGCTGGAGGACAACCGCGGTTACAAGGTCCGCTACAAGGGCGGTTACTTCCCGACCCCGCCGGTCGACCACTTCGCCGACCTGCGTGCGGAGATCTCCCTGGAGCTGGCCGCGTCCGGCCTCCAGGTCGAGCGCCAGCACCACGAGGTGGGCACCGCCGGCCAGGCCGAGATCAACTACAAGTTCAACACGCTGCTCGCCGCGGCCGACGACCTCCAGCTCTTCAAGTACATCGTGAAGAACGTCGCCTGGCGCAACGGCAAGACCGCGACCTTCATGCCGAAGCCGATCTTCGGCGACAACGGCTCGGGCATGCACGTGCACCAGTCGCTGTGGAGCGGCGGCTCCCCGCTGTTCTACGACGAGGCCGGTTACGCGGGCCTGTCGGACATGGCCCGCTACTACATCGGCGGCATCCTCAAGCACGCCCCGTCGCTGCTGGCCTTCACCAACCCGACGGTGAACTCGTACCACCGCCTGGTCCCCGGCTTCGAGGCCCCGGTCAACCTGGTGTACTCGCAGCGCAACCGCTCCGCCGCGATGCGCATCCCGATCACGGGCTCGAACCCGAAGGCCAAGCGCGTCGAGTTCCGCGCGCCCGACGCCTCCGGCAACCCGTACCTGGCCTTCTCCGCCCTCCTCATGGCGGGTCTGGACGGCGTCAAGAACAAGATCGAGCCGGCCGAGCCGATCGACAAGGACCTCTACGAGCTGGCCCCCGAGGAGCACGCGGGCGTCGCGCAGGTCCCGACCTCGCTGTCGGCGGTCCTGGACCGCCTCGAGTCCGACCACGAGTTCCTGCTCGCCGGTGACGTCTTCACGCCCGACCTGATCGAGACGTGGATCGACTACAAGCGCACGCACGAGATCGCGCCGCTCCAGCTGCGTCCGCACCCGCACGAGTTCGAGCTGTACTTCGACGTGTGATATCGCCCCAGGTCAGAGCGGGTTTCCGCTCCCCTGGGCCGTGTGTGGGCCGTCGGCCGTGTCCTTCCTCGCCGGAAGGACACGGCCGACGGCCTTTTTCGGGCCCTGTGCCGCGAGCGGCCGCCGAGGCCCCGCGCCGGGCCGCCGCTCGAGTCGGCACACAGGGTTCGTCGGGGCCGGGGTCGGCATCCGACGCCGCATGCCGCGTCGACGGCCCCGCGGGCACGGTCCTGGCCGAAGGCTCTCCCGTCGGAGCACGAACGTCAGCAGCCGGAACCTTGCGCCACCGGACGCCATTCACAGGTTTCCCTTCTCCACCTCGTCGAGGCCCGTGCACGGCACAGGCGCGCCGCCGGGCGCGGCCCGCTCCCTGCCCGTGCCGCCGGTCGGCCGCGCCCGGCGGCACGGCACACGCTGCGGGCAGAAGCGAGGAAGTCACCCGCGGGCCGGAGACGCACCTCCAGTGCCAGGGTTCTCGTCCCGGCCTGCTCGGCTCCGCCCGGGTCGGCGGCAGGCGGGGCGAGACGAAAGGAGGGTGAAATCGGTTGGAATATTCCTGTAGGGCGCCGTCGGCTTCGGCCAGTTTCGCGTCGGGGTTGGCCCACTCAAGGTCCTACGACCAACCTCTGCACTATGCAGACAAATCACTCGAGATGCACCCCGAAGAGTGAAGTGCCAATCTGAGAAGCAGGACCCGGCAGGGAAAGGGCGGGAATTCCCCCTGAACCGTCTGCACGCCATGGCTCAGCCACGGCACACGCGGAGTGATCGGCCAGGCCGCACGGCCTCCATCCGACAGCAGAGGCAATCCATTTCCGGAGTCCGGCCCTGCTCGCATGTCACACCTCGATGAAGCCGGCCCCGTCACGGTCTCCTCACATCGGTACACCCCTCGGGTCGGACAAGGCCCGCAACCCCATGAAGGAGCATGGAAACATGGCAGACATCCTCAAGCGTTCTCGCAGGATCACCGTCGTGTCGGCTGTTCTGGCCGCAGTGGCAGGGGGCATGGGGCTGTCGACCGCGGCGGCGGCTCCGGAGCTGCCCACGCTGTCGCTCCAGTGCAAGTCAGGGTTCGTGTGGCGTGAGGTCACCTCCAACGACCTGGTCTGCGTCACCCCCGGCACCCGCGCCCAGGTCAAGGACGACAACGCCCACGCCGCAGAACGACGGGTCAGCGAGGACGACCCCACGTGCAAGCCGGGGTTCGTGTGGCGTGAGGCTCAACCCAGCGACCTCGTCTGCGTCACCCCCGGCACCCGCGCCCAGGCCAAGGACGACAACGCCCACGCCGCAGAACGACGCGTGGGAGGCTGAAGCACGTCCGACCTGGACGATCACCGTCCAGGTCGGACACGGCACGGAATTGTCGGTGCGTACGGGACAAGGGAATCCCGTTCGATCACGCCGATCGAACGGGATTCCCTTGATGCGATTCACCCCGTTGAATACCGATTGCACGTCCGGTCGATTTACATTTGAGCGCGATCCGGCTTCGGGTCCGAGATCGGACGACGAGTTCGCGCTTCATGCATAAAAAGGATGTACTGCAGCGCTTTTCCAGTCGACCCTTTTCCGAACCCGCGGCACCATCGCCGTCACGATGATTTTCAAGGTTTTCACTGCCGGGCCCTCGCCATCACCGTGGCACCGGATGCGGGTCCCCTCGATATCGCCCCCGTCGGGCAACGAACCGCCAAGGCGATGGCCAGTGAGGTTTCCTCGCCGTGACGGACGGGGCCTGCCGCCGGCCTGGCGAAGCGGAGACGATGTCACTGCTTCCGCGGCTCTGCAGCCGCCCGAGCCACCCCGCGATCCGGGCGGCCGACCCTGGACGCTCCGTCCGCCGGTCCCGGTGTGACGAAGCGCTTCATCCGGCGGGCCCTGCTGGATGAAGCGCCCATGCGGAACGGGAGCCCTGGGGGATCAGCCCTGATCCTGGGGCCGCAGGTCGGGCGCCCGCCCCGCCGCTTCTCCGAGGTGCGATCGTTCCGGCAGGCCGTCGTCTGCCGGGTCGCGCCTCCGTTCCTGGTTTCTCAGGGCCGGGGGCGCCGTCGTATGGTTTCGGGCACAGCTGTTCGACAAGGGTGACGGGGAGAGACGGGGATGTCGCAACAGGACGATGCCGAGCGGGAGTTCGACCTCAAGTGGGCCGACAGCTCGGAACACAAGGAGCCCTCGGCACGGGCCCGCATGCTGGCCGCCCGCTGGAAGGAGAACCCGCCCGAGCCCCAGCCCTTCCGGGCCGCTCCCGGCCCGCGGACCCCCCGCCGGTCGTCCTGGGTGTCGACGGCGGTCGTCCTGGGCTGCGTCGCCGCGGTGATCCTGCTGCTGGGGTACGCGCGGTTCCAGGCGCCCTACTGACCGCACCCGGCCGCCCCGCGGCCCGCCGGCCGGAACGGAACGGGGCCGGCCGGCCGGCTGCCGGGTCGCCGGGCCGGACGGGACCTTTTGCCCGGTCCGGGGGCGCGGGGGGCCTTCCCACGGGTGGGAGCCGGTGCACACTGGGCAGTGGGGCGAGTGCCTGACTGTGGGTGGTGGTGCACATGCGGAGTCGGTTTCGCAGCGACCGCGGGCTGACCGCGCGGATGACGGTCACGCTGTTCCTGCTCGGACTGTTGTACGTGGCGTTCGTCGCCGCGCTGGTCGTGCTGCTGAAGTCGTGGGTGCTGGTGGTCGTGGTCGCGGCGGGGATGCTCGGCGCGCAGTACTGGTTCTCCGACCGGATCGCGCTGTTCGCGATGCGGGGGCGGGTGGTGGAGCGGGAGGAGTGTCCCGAGCTGCACGCCGTGGTCGACCGGTTGAGCGCGCTGGCGGACATGCCGCGGCCGCTGGTCGCCGTGTCGGAGATCGACATGCCGAACGCGTTCGCCACCGGACGCGACGCCGATCACGCGGTGGTGTGCGTGACCACCGGGCTGCTGCGGCGGCTGGAGCCGGCGGAGCTGGAGGGTGTCCTCGCGCACGAGCTGTCGCACGTGGCGCACAAGGACGTCGCCGTGATCACGATCGCCTCGTTCCTCGGCGTGATCGCGGGGCTGGTCGTGCGGTTCGCCTTCTACAGCCAGCTCTTCGGCGGCGGCCGCAGGGACCAGAACACCGCGGCCGTCCTCGCGGCCGTCATGGGTGTCTCCGCGGCCGTGTACGCGATCAGCTTCCTGCTGATCCGGGCCCTTTCCCGGTACCGGGAGCTGGCGGCGGACCGGGCGGCGGCGCTGCTGACCGGACGGCCCTCCACGCTGGCCTCCGCGCTGACGAAGGTCACCGGGGACATCGCGCGGATCCCGTCGAAGGACCTGCGGACGGTCCAGGCGTTCAACGCGTTCTACTTCACCCCGGCGCTGGGCTCCGAGCCGGGTCTCGCGCGGCTGTTCTCCACCCACCCGAGCCTGGAGCAGCGGCTGGCGCAGCTGGGGCGGATCTCGGCCGAACTGGGCGAGGCGGCCGCCCCGGGGAAGGCGGACTGATCATGGGGCTGCTGGACATCCTGCTCGGCCGGTCCAAGCCTGTCGCGCCCGACCTGGACCGGCTGTTCGCGCTGCCGTCGGCGGCGGTGACGCTGGAGGCGGCGACCGGGTTCACGCCGACCGGGCAGGGCGCGGTGTGCTTCGCGACGGTCGAGGGGTCGGCGTTCGAGCAGACGCACCGCGAGGTCCAGGCCCTGCTGGACGCGGACACCGAGCGCACCGGGCCCCCGGTGCGGCTGTCGCGGGACGGCTACGGCTACTCCTGGCTGGTCTCCCACCGCTCCCCCGGCGAACTCCCGCAGCTGGTCAACGACCTGCACGCGGTGAACAGCTCGATGGAGGCCAACGGCTTCGGCCCGCAACTGCTGTGCTCGCTCGCGGGGTTCGAGGACCGGGACGGGCGGCGGCTGGCGCTGGTGTACCTGTACAAGCGCGGCTCCTTCTACCCGTTCGCGCCGCTGCCCGGCGGAGGGCAGCGGCGCGACGGCTCGCTGGAACTGCAGGTGAGGGCGGCCCTCGCCGGCGACCTGCGGACCGAGCAGGACCTCGGCCGCTGGTACCCGCTGTGGGGCGCGCCCGGTTTGTGAGCGGTGGTGCCGGCCGGCGGGGGACGGTGCCGGCCGGCGAGGACGGGCCCTGAGCCGGGCGGTCCCGCGCTCCCTACCGGCCGCCGCGTTCCCGGGCGTAGCGGCGCTCCCACTCGGCCTGCTGGTCGCGGCGCGCCCGGTAGGCCTTGTACGACGTCGGCGCGGACGCGGGAGCCGGGCCCTGCGCGGAGCCCGCGACCGGGTTGGACCCCGGCGCCGGGCCGCGGCCGTGGCGCACGTACAGGCAGAGGACGGCGACCGCGGCGAGCCAGTAGAGGTGGTTGCCGATTCCCAGGACCACCAGGACGGCGGTCCCGGAGAGGACGACGGTACCCATGGTGTGCCTCCTTCCTGGGCGGGGACGGACTTCCCGTGGCGGGACGGACGGGTGCGCCGGACGGTGAGGGTGGGGGACGGCGCGGTCTCCTCAGAGTAATGAGACGCTCACTCGGCGTGCACCTCCTTTTCCGGGCACCTAGAGTCGGGCCGAACGGTACACGTGTGATCAAAAGGGGTGCCCCGATGAGCAATCTCTTCGTCGTCGCCTACGACGACCTCGCCACGGCCGGCGAGGTGCGCGACAAGTTGTTCGAGCTGTCCAAGCAGCATCTGGTCGAGCTGGAGGACGCGGTGGTCGTCGAGCGGCGCGACGACGGCAGGATCAAGCTGCACCAGGCGGTGAGCCACACCGCGGTCGGCGCGGCGGGCGGTGCCGTGTGGGGCGGGGTGATCGGGCTGCTGTTCCTGGCCCCGCTGCTCGGGGCGGCGGTGGGCGCGGCGGCCGGAGCGGCCGGCGGCTCCCTCACCGACACCGGCATCAACGACGACTTCATGAGGGACCTCAGCCAGAACCTGCGGCCCGGCGCCGCGGCCCTCTTCGTCCTGGTCAAGCACGCGGCCGAGGACAAGGTGATCCCGCAGATCGCGCCGTTCGGCGGGCAGTTGGTGCAGACCTCGCTGGGCAAGGCGGAGGAGGAGCACCTGCGGGAGGCCCTCGAGGCGGCCCGGGCGCCCCGGGCGGAGAGCGGGTCGGCGAAGGCCTGACCGCCCATGAGCGAATGAGGGGATGAGGGGACGAGCCAGTCGTCCGGTTCCCCCCATCGGCCCTTTCGGCACGAGCACGACGGCGAACGACGACCTGGACGTGGCCCACTGTTCCACGGCCCTGGCCCTGCTGCACGGGCCCGTCCACGGCCTCGGCTCCCGCGAGCGCTACGAGGCGCACGGCGGACACGGCCTCGCCGACGGCGCCGACCACCTGTACCGGCGGCTGCTCGACGCCCTGGCCCACTGCCCCGACGCGGCGAAACCGGCGGGGCCGTGACGCGAGCCGGGCCGGACCGACCTGACGGCCGAGGTGCTCGGCGGGCGGCTGGAGGCATACGTGGCCGGGCTGCCGGAGGCGTACGCGTGAGGGGTGTCCCCACGCCGGGCACGGCCGGTGCGGCCACCACCGCGATCGCCGCGCCCGGGGTCGCGCGGCCGGCGGAGGCGGCCGGGTGAGCCGTCCCCGCGGCCGGCCTCCCCGCCTGCATGTGCGCCCACGCACGCGTGCGGCCGCTCCCGGGCGCCCGTGGCCGCGCGCGGGTGCGCCCGGCCGCGTCGAAGGCCGGCCGGGGCCGTGCGGGCCGGGTTTGGCGAACGGATGGCGCGGGGCCACCGTCGGCCGGGAGCGGGGCGCGGGGCCCGTTCCGGGTGGGCGGGAGCGGAGGGCGAGGTCCCGCGGAGGAGAGCGCCGGTGGTGCGCCGGGGCCGTGCGCAGCGGCACCCGGCGCCGAACTCACCTGCTGTAACGCATCAGCGCCCGCACCATGTGGCACGTCGTGTCCGACGGCGGGTGCACGCCGATGAGTCGGGCCGTGCTGCGGATCTTCTCGTCGCGGGCCTGGCCGGGCAGATAGACGCCCAGGTCGAGGAGGGCTATCGCCAGGCGCATGGCCTTGAGGCGGCGGTTGTGCGTGACGTACCAGTCGCGCGGCCGGCCGGGCGGCAGCGGTCGCTTCTCCACGGGCACGTAGGGCGAGTCGAGGGGGACAGGTCGCTTCGTCTTGAGTGCGGCAGCGGGCACGGGCATCCTCCTGTCGCGATCAGGGCCCCGTCCGGCACCTCCGGCGGAACCCTCGAACACTGCTTCTATTCTACTGCCGACCACTGACAATCGCCCCTGATCAGAAGGGCTTTCGGCCCTGTTTCCGGCTACCGTGACCGGCATGGAGATCTGGATCGATCCCGCCTGTTCCACGTGCCGCAGCGCCCTCACCCTCCTCGACGCCGAGGGCGCCGACCACACCGTCCGCCGCTACCTGGAGGACGTGCCGGACGAGGACGAGATCAGCGCCGTGCTCGACCGCCTCGGGCTGGAGCCGTGGGACATCACCCGCACCCGGGAGGCCGAGGCCGAGGAGCTGGGGCCGGGGCGGTGGCCGCGGGACGCCGCCGCGCGCGGGCGCTGGATCGCGGCCCTCGCCGGCCACCCCCGGCTCGTCCAGCGCCCGATCATCACCGCCGAGGACGGCACCGCGGTGGTGGCCCGCACGGAAGAGGCCGCACGGGAGGCTCTGTCCCGTTGGTCCGCCTGCGGGCGATTGGTCGGGCGGCGGGAGTCGGGGCGCCGACGCTGTTACCCTCCGCCGCCATGACCTTCGGTGATCAAGGATTCCCGTACGGACCGCCCGATCCGTACGCCCGCTTCGCGGCCGAGCAGGACCGGATCGAACGGGAACGGATCGAGCGGGAACTGATACGCCGGCGCCGGCGCAACCGGCGTCTCGCGGTCGCCGGGACCGGCGCCGTCCTGGCCGCCGCCGTGGCGGCCGGTGTCGTCATGGCGGCAGGCCGGGACGGCGGGGACGGTCCGGCCGGCGCTCCCCCGGCGGCCGCCGCGACCGGCTCCGGCCCGGCCGTCCCGTCCGTCGACGCGTCCCTGCCCTCCGACGCCCCGAGCAGCCTGCCCTCGCTGCTGGCCCGGCCGGTCGTCCGGCCGGAGCAGGCGTTCCCCGCGAAGAACGTCCGCCTCGGGGACGGCTCGCGGTACACCCGGGTCGACCTCGCCACCACCACCGACTGCGCCCGCGGCATGTCGGCGGAGCTGGCCGGGTTGATCGGGCAGGGCGAGCCGTGCTCCCGCATGACGGCGGCGCTCTTCACGGACGCGGACCGGCGCTCGCAGATCACGGTGACCGTGCTGAGCTTCGCCCGCGTCGAGGACGCCACGAGGGTGTTCACGATGGCCTCGATGGACCCGGTCACCTACCAGGTGGTCTCGCTGGACCCGCCGCCCGAGGCCGGCATGCCGACGGTGCCGCCGGGTTCGGCCGGGGTGTTCCGGCGGGTGATGACGGTCCGTTCGGTGGTGTTCGCCAACGGCCAGTGGGGCGACGGCTCCGAGACCGGCGAGGCCGAACTCACCGCCCAGACGGAGGGGTTGCTGCGACACGTCAACGAGACGGTCGTGGACCACGAGGACGGGGAGGGCGGGAAGGACGGCTGAGCGGGGCACCGGACGGGGGAACGCCCGTGTGACGTACGCCACGACGGCGGACTCCGGTGACGGCTGAGCATCCTCGTTCGGTATCTCGTACATAGCGGCGTACGCTCCCCTACCCCTCAGGAGGCGCGGATGTCGCGCAGGAGAACTCTCGGCACGAAGAAGAAGATCGCGCTGCTGGTGGGCGCCGCGACGGTGGCGGGAGGTGGCGCCTTCGTCATGGCGGCCACCTCCAACGCCGCGCAGAGCCCGCAGACGGCCGCCGAGTCGACCGTCTGCCAGGGGCTCGCCACCGCCCTCGGCAACAACCAGCGGTTCATCGCCGACCAACGGGCGAACCCGGACGCGCAGTCCGCGGCCCGGATCGCCAACCGGGAAGCGGTCGTCGAGCAGATCAAGGTGCAGCAGAAGGCGTCGGGTTGCGTCGTCGGGGAATCGGCTCAGGACTCCCAGACGACGCAGCCGGCGCAGAACGGCCAGCAGAACGGCCAGCAGGGCGGCGGGCAGCAGGCCACCCAGCCCGCCCGGCCGTCGCAGAGCGCCCCGGCCGGGAACGCGGGCAACGGCGGGAACGCCGGGGCCGCCGCCGGGCAGCAGGTGTGCAACGGCTCGACCGTCACCCTCTCCGGCGAGGCGGGCGCACCGGCCGCGTCCAGCAACCAGTTCCCCCCGGGGACCAAGCTCAAGGTCACCAACCTGGACAACGGCAAGTCCACGACCGTCGAGGTGACCTCGGTCTCCGGCAGTTGCGCGCTGCTGAACAACGCGGCCTTCGAACAGGTCCGCGAGCCCGGCAAGTTCCTCATCCGCCGGGCCCTGATCGAGAAGGTGGGGTGACGCCCGGCCGGAGCACTCCGTGAGGCGGCGGCCCGGACCGCCGCCCGTACGGCACGAGGACCCCCGCCCGGGCGAAGCCGGGAGCGGGGGAGGTCCCGCTGTCCGCGGCCACGGACAGCGGGACCGGCCCGTCCGGGGCGACCCCGCGGCCGCCGTGTTTCCTTCCCGTCGCATACGAGTCCCGGCACCGCCCCGCGCCCGTGCGGGCGCGCCCGCGGACGCGTCCGCGCACCGCCGCTCCCGGCCGGGCCGGTGACCTCACACCGTGAGCCGCACCACAGAACCACCAGGTAACACGGGGTTCACATACGAGCAATGACCGGGAAATCGCCTGTTGACAGGCTGCCCGGCATCGAGTGCGGCGCCCCGGTGTCGCAGCGCCGCAGCACCCGCAAGTGCGCCTGACCCACCCCCGAAGGAAGTGGCCCGTGACCTTCAAGGCTGAGTACATCTGGATCGACGGCACCCAGCCGACCGCCAAGCTCCGCTCCAAGACCAGGATCATCACGGGTGAGCCCGTGGGTCTGGACGCGCTGCCGATCTGGGGCTTCGACGGGTCGTCCACGAGCCAGGCCGAGGGCCACGCCTCGGACCGCGTCCTCAAGCCGGTCTTCACCTGCCCCGACCCGGTCCGCGGCGGCGACGACATCCTCGTGCTGTGCGAGGTCCTCGACATCGACATGACGCCGCACGAGTCCAACACCCGTGCCGCGCTGGCCGAGGTCGCCGAGAAGTTCGCCGCGCAGGAGCCGATCTTCGGCATCGAGCAGGAGTACACCTTCTTCCAGGACGGTTACCCGCTCGGCTTCCCCAAGGGCGGCTTCCCGGCCCCGCAGGGCGGCTACTACTGCGGTGTCGGCGCCGACGAGATCTTCGGCCGTGACGTCGTCGAGGCGCACCTGGACAACTGCCTGAAGGCGGGCCTGGGCATCTCCGGCATCAACGCCGAGGTCATGCCCGGCCAGTGGGAGTTCCAGGTCGGCCCGCTCTCCCCGCTGGAGGTCTCCGACCAGCTGTGGGTGGCCCGCTGGCTGCTCTACCGCACCGCCGAGGACTTCGGCATCTCCGCCACCCTCGACCCCAAGCCGGTCAAGGGCGACTGGAACGGCGCCGGCGCGCACACCAACTTCTCCACCAAGGCGATGCGCGAGACGTACGAGGCGATCATCACCGCCTGCGAGTCGCTCGGCGAGGGCTCCAAGCCCCTCGACCACGTCAAGAACTACGGCGCCGGCATCGACGACCGCCTGACCGGTCTGCACGAGACCGCCCCGTGGAACGAGTACTCCTACGGCGTCTCCGACCGCGGCGCCTCGGTCCGCATCCCGTGGCAGGTCGAGAAGGACGGCAAGGGGTACATCGAGGACCGCCGCCCGAACGCCAACGTGGACCCGTACCTGGTGACCCGTCTGATCGTGGACACCTGCTGCTCCGCGCTGGAGAAGGCCGGCCAGGTCTGATCCCGCAGTCCGCCCGCGAGGGGCGTCCGCCGAACCGGCGGGCGCCCCTCGTCCGGTTTCGGACCGCGAACGCGTCCAAGCAGTGAGAGGAGTCTCCTGTCCGGGGCCGGTGTCTGCTTCAATGAGCGCATGGCCGGCTTCCAGCAGCACACCGCGACGGGTCGTCACGACCTCGAGCCGTTCTGGCCGTCCCGTCAGCACCACGACTTCGACCGGGTGTGTTGCCGCGCGACGAACGCGCCGGCCCTCTAAAGCCGTACACCCCGGTCTTCGGCCGGCGCGAACGACGTACGTCCCCGACGAGCCCGACCACGAATCGCGGCCGTCGCCCCCCGACGAACCTCTCGCGCGAAAGAGCTGACCTCTCATGGCGACCACTCGTTCCCTGTACAACGCCTCCGCCCTGCCCGCCCCCGCCCTGCCCGCCGCGGCCCGGCACCGCCTCCGCGCGGTGGACCGCGACGAGGTCGTGGACGTCCCGGACTTCCTGCCGCCGGGCGCCACCTGGCTGCCCGCTCCCCCGCACACCCTGCCCGTCCTGCCGGGGCAGCCGCCGATGGTCGGCTACCTGGTGCTCGTCCCGGCCGACCAGCAGCCGCCGTTCCCGTTCGCGGCGGTGCCCGACCGGCCGGAGCCCGACGAGGCCCCGGCCGCCGGCGAGGAGGTCGTGCGGATCGACCCCGTGCAGCGCACCGCGTGGGTGAGCGGGCGGGAACTCGACCTGACCTACCTGGAGTTCGAGCTGCTCGCCCACCTCGTCGCGCACCCGAACCGGGTGCACACCCGCGACCAGCTCGTCACCACCGTGTGGGGCTACGGGCACGTGGGCGACGGCCGTACCGTCGACGTCCACATCGCCCGGCTGCGCCGCAAGCTGGGCGCGGAGCACCGCCGGGCGATCCAGACGGTGCGCCGGGTGGGCTACAAGTACACGCCGCCGACCGGCGCGTGAGCCTCTGCCGACGGCAGAGCACGGTTCCCTCCCGGCGGCGGACCGGGCACAGTCACCGGCATGAGACTTCTGGTGCTGGGCGGTACGGAGTTCGCGGGACGGGCCGTCGTCGAGGCGGCCCTCGGGCGCGGCTGGCAGGTGACGGTCTTCAACCGGGGGCGGCACGCGGCCGCCCCCGGCGTGCGGACCCTGTCCGGCGACCGGACCGCGCCCGGCGGCCTGGCCGCGCTGGAGGACGGCGAGTGGGACGCCGTCGTCGACACCTGGTCGGCGGCGCCCCGCGCGGTGCACGAGGCGGCGCGGCTGCTGCGGGGCCGCGCCGGCCGGTACGTGTACGTGTCGAGCTGCTCGGTGTACGCCTGGGCCCCGCCCGCCGGGTACGCCGAGGACGCGCTGCCGGTCGAGGGCGCCGCGCCCGACGCGGAGCGGACCGACTACGCCCGCGACAAGCGGGGCGGCGAGCTGGCGGCCGTGGACGCGTTCGGGACGGCGGACTCCGTGCTGGTGCGGGCCGGGCTGATCCTCGGGCCGTACGAGAACGTCGGCCGGCTGCCCTGGTGGCTGACCCGGATCGCGCGCGGCGGCCCGGTCCTGGCTCCGGGGCCGCGCGGACTGCCCCTGCAGTACGTCGACGTCCGCGACCTCGCCGAGTGGATCCTCGGGGCGGTGGAGCGGGGACTGAGCGGACCGTTCAACCTGATGAGCCCTCAGGGGCACGCGACCATGGGCGAGTTGCTGGAGGCGTGCGTGCGGGTCACCGGCGGTCCGGCCGAACTGCGCTGGACCGCGCCGGAGACCGTCCTCGCCGCGGGCATCGAGCCGTGGACCCAGCTGCCCGTGTGGGTGCCGCCGGACAGCGACCTGCACGACGCCCTGCACGCGGCGGACGTCTCACGGGCCCTCGCCACCGGGCTGGTCTGCCGGCCGGTCGGGGAGACCGTCGCCGACACCTGGCGGTGGCTGCGGGAGATCGGCGGCGAGGCGCCGCAGCGCCCGGACCGGGCCCGGAAGGGCCTGGACCCGGAGGTGGAGGCGAAGGTGCTGGAGGCGGGCGCGCGGTGACGGCGGCGCCGCCCCCGGCGGCAGGCGTCCCGGAGCCCGGTGTACCTGGCTCCACCCCCCGGAACGGGGGTTCGGCCCAGTGCCCCCGGCCGGCGGGTCGGCCAGACTGACGGCATGAACACCACCACGAAGGGCGAGAGCGACGGCTTCGGGGTCCGGGGCGTGCTGCGGGCCGCCGGACGCGGGTTCGTGCTGGCCGTCGCCTCCCTCCCGCTCGCCGTCCTGTGCTTCTGCCTCACCGCCGTCTCGATCGCCCTGATCCCCATCGGTGTCGGTCTCGTGACCACGCCCTACGTCCTGACCGGCGTGCGCCTGTTCGCGGGCCGGCGGCGGGAGCTCGCCGCCGCGTGGGGCGGGGTGCGCATCCCGGCGGCGTACCGGCCGATACCCGAGGACGCCAATCCCTGGGCGCGCACCTCCGCGATGCTGCGCGACCCGGCGACCTGGCGGGACCTGCGGTGGCTGCCGGTGGACATGACCGCGGGATTCGTGACGGCGCTGCTGCCGGCGCTCCTGGTCCTCTACCCGCTGGAGGGGTTCACGCTGGCGGCCGGGCTGTGGCGGGTGTACGGGAACGACCCCTACTGGTACGGGTTCGTGCCCGTCTCCGACCAGCTCTCCGCGTTCGGCGCCGCCGCCCTGGGCGCCGTCCTGCTCCTCGTCGCCCACCGGTACACGGTCGGCGCCCTCCGGCTCCACTTCCGCCTCACCCGGGCCCTCCTCACCCCGACCCAGGCCGAACTCGCCGAGCGCGTCCGGGTGCTGACGCAGACGCGGCGGGACGCGGTGGACACCTCGGCCTCCGAGCTGCGGCGCATCGAGCGCGACCTGCACGACGGCGCCCAGGCCCGGCTGGTGGCGATGGGCATGGACCTCGGCACCGTCGAGATGCTCGTGGACAAGGACCCCGAGAAGGCCAAGCAACTCCTCGCGCACGCCCGGCGGTCGTCCGCCGACGCGCTCGCCGAACTCCGCGACCTGGTGCGCGGCATCCACCCCCCGGTGCTCGCCGAGCGCGGACTCGGTGACGCGGTGCGCGCGCTGGCGCTGCGGATGCCGACGGCCACCGAGGTGACCGTGGAACTGCCCGGCCGGGCGGACGCCCCCGTGGAGTCGGCGGCGTACTTCGCGGTCAGCGAGGTGCTCACCAACGCGGTCAAGCACTCCGGGGCCGACCGGATCTGGATCGACGTGCACCACGCGGACGGCCACCTGCGGATCTCCGTCACGGACAACGGCGGGGGCGGCGCGGTGATCGGCGCCGGGTCGGGGCTGACCGGGGTCGAGCGGCGACTGGGTACATTCGACGGCGTCCTGGCCGTCAGCTCCCCGGAGGGCGGCCCCACCATGGTGACCATGGAGATTCCGTGCGCGTTGTCCTAGCCGAAGACCTGTTCCTGCTGCGGGACGGACTCGTCCGGCTCCTGGAGGCGTTCGGCTTCGAGATGGCCGCCGCCGTCGAGAGCGGACCCGAACTGGAACGGGCCCTGGCCGAACTGGAGCCGGACGTCGCCGTCATCGACGTCCGGCTCCCGCCGACCCACACCGACGAGGGCCTCCAGTGCGCGCTGCGGGCCCGGCGGGAGCGGCCGGGGCTGCCGGTGCTGATCCTGTCCCAGCACGTGGAGCAGCTGTACGCGCGCGAGCTGCTCGCCGACGGCAGCGGCGGGGTCGGCTACCTGCTGAAGGACCGGGTCTTCGACGCGGAGCAGTTCGTGGACGCCGTACGGCGGGTCGCGGCCGGCGGGACGGCGATGGACCCGCAGGTCATCCAGCAGTTGCTGGCCCGGCGCGGTGACGACCGGCCGCTGGCCCGGCTGACGCCGCGCGAGCGGGAGGTGATGGAGCTGATGGCGCAGGGCCGGTCGAACGCGGCGATCGCCGCGAAGATGGTCGTCACCGAGCGGGCCGTGGCCAAGCACACCGCCAACATCTTCATCAAGCTGGGCCTGGAGGTCTCCGACGACGACAACCGGCGGGTCCTCGCCGTGCTGGCCTATCTGGACCGGGACCGGTGATTGTCACAACCACCTTGGTGGATAACGCAGTTGAAGCGGAATTGTCCCGCGGGACTCTCATCAATTTCTGAGACCGCTGAACACCCTCGGGGCGGCGTGCGTATGGAGAGGCGCCGCTTCACTCCTGTCGGGCGCCTCGATGCTGCCCCGCAAGGAAGTCAGAGGAGTTCCATGGGACGCAACACACGTAAACGCCGTTCGTCGATGGCCAACAAGGCCATAGCCGCGTCGGCGGCCCTAGCGCTCGGTGGGGGCGGGCTGATCTGGGCGAACTTCTACGCTTCGGCGCACGAGTCGAAGAACTCGTCGCAGAACCAGACCAAGGCCGCCGCCGCGCAGGTGGCCACCATCTCCTGCCCCGACGTGGGGCAGAAGCTGACGAACGTGCCCGGCGGGGCGCGTTCGGGGGTCGACAGGGAGCTGGCGAACCTCGACAAGCAGATCACCGAGGCCTACGCCCGGCTCGCCTCCACGCGCCAGGCGCAGACCAACGACGCGGGTTTCGTGCAGAACGCGATCGTCGGCCCCCTGAAGGAGAAGCGGGCCGCCACGATCGACCGGATCCGCATCAACATCCAGCGAGCGGGCGGTCAGGTCCAGGACCTGAGCCGGCTCGCCGCCTGCACCACGCAGGGCGCGCAGACCAATGCCGGCGGCGGCCAGAACGGCGGCCAGCAGAACAACGGCGGTCAGCAGAACGGCGGCCAGAACAACGGCGGTCAGAACAATGGCGGCCAGAACAATGGCGGCCAGCAGAACGGCGGCCAGAACAACGGTCAGCAGGGCAACGGCGGCCAGGGCGGCAACGGCCCGACGGCGGCGGACTTCGTCGACATCACCAAGGCCCAGCGGAACGCCCAGCTCGGTGTGGGCGCCAACGGTCTGTCCGCGAACGGCAACGGCGGATCGCGCGGCACCTTCACCACCTCCTGCGGCACCAACGGCAACGACAACCACAACACGGACAACGTGATCGTCGCCCCCGGTGTCACCAACGGCGCGCACCACCTGCACGACTACGTCGGCAACCAGAACAACGACGCGTTCGCCAGCGACCAGGAACTGGCGGCGGCCGAGACCAGCTGCCAGAACCAGGGCGACAAGTCGTCGTACTTCTGGCCGGTGCTGCGGGTGCAGGACGGGTCGCAGGACTTCGACCAGAACAACGACGGCGGCGGCAAGGAGGGCAACGTCGGCAAGATCCTCCAGCCGGCCCAGGCCCAGCTGAAGTTCGTCGGCAACAAGCGGGGCAAGGTCGTCGCGATGCCGACGGCGCTGCGGATCATCACCGGTGACGCCAAGGCCTTCGTGAACGGCAACGGCAACGCCAACGTCAACTGGAGCTGCACCGGCTTCGAGAACAAGGTGCAGCTGGAGGACAAGTACCCGATCTGCCCGCAGGGCAGCCAGGTCGTCCGCACGACCAACTTCCAGAGCTGCTGGGACGGTCAGAACATCGACAGCGCCAACCACCGCACGCACGTGGCGTTCGTCCAGGCGAACGGCACCTGCGCGAACGGCTTCAAGGCGATCCCGCAGCTCCAGGTCCGGCTGGTCTACAACGTCCCCGCGCCGAAGATCCAGAACGGGCAGGTCGTGAACCCGTACGCGGTGGACAGCTTCCCCGAGAACCTGCACAAGCCGATCACCGACCACAACGACTTCATCAACTTCTTCTCCCAGAACACGATGAACAAGATGGTCAACTGCATCAACACCGGCAAGCGGTGCAAGTGAGTGACGGTCTGACCGGACACCGGGAGCACTGAGACCGGGAGCACGCAGGAGGCGGCGGTGAGGATTCCTCACCGCCGCCTCTCACGTCGTCCGCGGGAACCCGGCGCGCCGCGCGGGAACCCGGCGCGCCGAGCGGGGACTCAGTGCCCCGAGTGCGTCGCGCCGCCCTGCGAGGGCTCGTGCGCGGAGTGGTCCGTGCCCTCCTCGATGTCGCCGCCGAGCGTGTTCCGCAGCGCCGTGACGGTGCCGGTCTCCTCGCCCACGGCCACCCACTTGCGGCCGACCAGGTAATGACCGCCGTAGTCCTTGGCGCCGTTGATCCACTCGCGCTGGCCGCGGTCGGTGGCGAAGGTCAGCAGGATGAACTTGCCGTCGGCGTTCTTGCAGAGCGCCTGACGGAGTTCGTCGGCGTCGGTCTGCATGTCGGGCGTGCACTTCACCTCGGCGGCCAGGTGCTCCAGGCTGCCCGTCGCGGTCACCGGTACGCCGCCCCGCGCGTCCTCGTCGGAACCACAGCCCGTCAGCACCAGTGCCGCCGCCGCGACTGCGGCCGCCGCGAGCATCGGTCGGGTCACCTTCATCTGTTCCTCCCAGCAAGAGCCTCGCTCTGGATACGGCTCCCGCGCCCGGTCCGCTCAACATACCCGCGTCCCGAAGGCACCCGGAGGCGTCCCGCGAGGGCCGGGGAGCGCTCCCGGAGTCGCCCCGGAGCGGTCCCGGAGCGGTCCCGGAGCGGTCCCGGTCCGCGGTGACCATCGCCCGGCTCGCTCGTTCTGCTGGACGTGCAGTCACAGGATGTCGCCCCACGCCCCGCACCCCGTTCCCCCGCCGACCGGACCGTCGACGTCGAGCAGGCCGAGGCCGCGCTCGTCGAGCACTACCCGCGTCTGGTCCGGCTCGCCTATCTGGTGCTGCCCCCCGGCCCCGGCCGCGGCAGGCGCGTCCTCGCCGCCCACGCCCTCGTCCAGCGCTCGCTGCCCCGCCGCGCCTCGGCCGCGGCCGTCCCGTCCCGGTCCGACCCCCACGGCGGCGACCCCGGTTACGCCTACGTCCGCCTGCGCGTCGTCCGTGCGGCGCTGGAGGCGGGACTGCCGCTGCGGCGCCGGGTCCGGCGCGGGCGCGCCCAGCTGCCGCCGCCGCTGCCCCGGGTGTGGGGGCTGCGGCTCTTCCCGCGCTCCGGCGGGGCCGACGAACTCGCCCTGGACCAGGGGCTGTCCACCGTGTCGGGCCCGGCCCGCGCCGCCTACGTCCTGCGCGGTCTGGAGGGGCTTCCCGACGGCGCCGTGCGCGAGGTGCTGGCCGGGGCCGGTGTCGACGACGTGGACGCGGCGCTGCGCGAGGCCGACACCGTCCCCGTGCGGTACACGCTGCTCGAGTCCCCCGAGTTCGACCCCTGTGCGCTCCAGGCCCGCCCCACCGACCTGATGCGGCGCCGCCGGCACACCAGGGCGGCGCTCGCCGCCGCGGCCGCGCTCGCCGTGTGCGGCGCGCTGGTCGCGCTGCCCGGTGACGGCCGGGGGCCCGCCGGTGCGGCCGCCCCGGCGTACGCGCGGAACCCGGCGGCCGAGGCCGCCCTCGATCCCGGGCAGCTGGTGAGGGTGCCCGCCGCCGCCTGGAGGACCTCCGCGCGCACCGACTTCTCCGTCTGGCCCGCGCGCGGCGACCGCACCGACGACGACGCGCTGCTGCGTCGCGCCCTCGCCGTCTGGGCCCGCCCCGGCGGAAGGGTCCTCCTCGCGTCGACGCCCGGCACCCCGTCGGGCGGCCCGGCCGGCCCGCCCCAGCTGCTGTACGCGGGTGACGCCGCCACCGCCCGCGTGGTCGTCCTGTACGACGGCCTGCGCATCGTCCGCTACGCCGAGCCGAAGGCCGCGTCGAAGGACGGCTCGGTGGGCGCGGTGCTGGACCTCACGCGGGTGGACGGCGCGACCGGCGCCGAGGCCGCGGCGGTGGTCCTGGACCGGGTCGACGGCAACGTCCGCTACCTGACCGCCCCCTGGGTGTCGAAGGCGGCCGTGCGGGACCTGTCGAAGCCGGGCGCCGGACTGATGGACCTGGACCTGACCGGGGGCGTCACCTCGCCGCTGTCCAGCCCCGCCACCCGCCGCGGTGCCTGCACCACGTGGAACGTGCTGCAGGTGACCGACGCCTCCGGGTCGTACCTGCTGAGCGATCTCGGCGAGGTGGTGCCCGCCCGGCTGACCGCGGGCCGGCCCACCGCGCCGAAGGAGGCGACGGGCGCGGAGGCGCTGCGCACCTGGGCGCCGTTCGCCTGCTCCCTGGGCGAGATGCGCGCGCAGGGCGTGCGGTCGGTCAACGCCTGGGCGTACGCGCGCCAGCCGCTGCCCGACGCGGGCGGCCGGGCCGGCTGGGTGTGCACCCGCGCCGACACCTGGCGGGGCGCCGGGAGCCGGGTGCTGGCCCAGTTCCACACGCCGGGCGGCCTGTTCGGGGCGGTCACGGCGCGGGCCGGTGACGTCCCGGCGTGCGGTCCGCGCGACCCGCACGTGCTGGCCGGGGTGCTGTGGAAGTCCGAGCCCGGCACCTGGTACCTCCTCGCCGCCGGCGACGAGGACACCGGGTCGGTGCGGGCGACGGGCGGGGTGAGGGGATCCGGTGAGGGCAACCTGCTGGCCGTGCCGGCGGAGAAGGGCGCGCGGGCCCGGCTGGAGGGGACGCTGAAGGGCGGGCGGGCGGTGGACGGGCTGGGCTGAGCGGCCGGCCCTCGCCGGGCGGAGACGGCGGGCCCGCGGCCGGCGGAGGGGACGCCGTGCGAACACCGTGGCCGGTCCCGTCCGTTCGCGTCCGGATCCGATCGGTAAGGTGTTCGTATGAGTACCGGGGTTCGCCGCAGGATGGGCGTGGAGGAGCGGCGGCAGCAGCTGATCGGCGTCGCTCTCGAACTGTTCGCCCGCCGTTCCCCCGACGAGGTCTCCATCGACGAGATAGCCGCGGCCGCGGGCATCTCGCGGCCGCTCGTCTACCACTACTTCCCCGGCAAGCTCAGCCTGTACGAGGCGGCGTTGAAGCGGGCCTCGGAGGATCTGGCGGGCCGGTTCACCGAGCCGCACGAGGGGCCGCTGGGAGCCCGGCTGCTGCGGGTGATGGGCCGCTACTTCGACTTCGTCGACGCGCACGGGCCCGGGTTCTCGGCCCTGATGCGCGGCGGCCCGGCGGTCGGCTCCTCCACCACGAACGCGCTCGTCGACTCCGTGCGCCAGGCCGCCTACGAGCAGATCCTGTCGCACCTGGGGGTCACCGAGGCGCCCGCGCGGCTCGAACTGATCGTCCGGTCCTGGATCTCGCTCGCCGAGTCGACCGCGCTGATCTGGCTGGACGGGCGGCGCGTCCCCCGCGAGGAGCTGGAGGTCAAGCTCGTGCGCGACTTCGCCGCCCTCACCGCCGTCACCGCCGCCTACGACGAGGAACTGCGCGCCCTGCTGCGGCCGGTCCTGAGCGGGGAGCCGGGCGACGGGCCGTTCGGCGACCTGGTGACCCGGCTGGTCGCGCTGGCGTCGTAGGACGGCCCGGAAAGGTCCCCCGTGGCTTTCCGGGCCCCGTGCTCGGGCCCCGTGCTCGGGCCTCGTGCTCGGGCCCGTGCTCAGGCCTCGTGCTTGCGGTACGACGGGTCGAGGTCGCGCACCTCGGCGGAGGCGTGCAGGGCCGTTCCGGCCGGGGTCCTCACGTGCTGCAGCAGCAGTTCCAGGACCGTCTCGGTGAGCCTGGCCTTGGTCTCCTCGGTGCGACCGGCCAGCAGGGCGATGTGGACGTGCACGAGGGCGTGGCCCTCGGTGTCGGGGCCGACGGTGGTGTCCTCGGTGCGGCGGAACCGCGTCTTGCAGGCCGGCGGCTTGGCGGCCGCGATCTCGACCACGGCCCGGTGCAGGGCGGTGGCGAAGCCGGGGCGGTCGAAGTCGTCGGCGAGCCGGTCGGAGTAGTCGACGGTGATCTGCGGCATGGGCACCCCTTCTGGACGGCCCGGTGGTGGGCGACGGGGATCAGCCTATGGTGCGAGCCGCGGCCCGGGCGGGGCGGTGCCGTCCTCGCGCTCCCGGCCTGTGCGAGCCGCGGCCCGAGCGATCCGGGCGGAGCAGCCGGCCCGGTCACCGCGGCCCGCCCACCGCCCGCCGCATGCCGTGTGCGTTCGTCGTGTCGCCCCCGGACGCACCGGTGGAGCGGACCGGGTTCGCGGTCCGCTCCACCGGGGTGGTACGACGGTCAGGGAGTGCGGGTGAACACGGCGACGGTCCGTGCCGGGACGGTGAAGGTGCCGGTGCCTTCCGCGTAGGCGGCGGCCTTGACGGTGTCGTCGGCTCCGGCGGCCTGCACCGGGTGCAGGCGGTAGCCGGTCCCGGCGAGCGCGTCGACCCGCTGGTCCTGTGCGTCGGGCGTCGCGTTGAACACGACGACCAGGTCGTCGAGTGCCATGGTGATGACGCCGGGCGTCTCGTCCTCGCCGGACAGCGGGAAGGAGAGCGCCGACTGCACCCGCGCGGCCGTGTCGAGGGAGAACGCCTTCTCCGTCGTACGGATCCTCAGCAGGTCCTGGTAGGCGGCCGAGGCGCCGGTGATCTGGGCGCAGCCCACGCCGGTCCCGGTCAGCAGGGGCTTGGCGTAGGACCACTTGGCGGCGTTGTCGGCGGCCGGGGGCAGTCCGCGGGCGAAGCCGTTGCCGGCGGCGCAGTTCCAGTGGATCGCGTTGAACCAGTCGCCGCTGTCGTAGGAGTTGCGGTCCAGGGACTTGGAGCGCAGCAGGTCGGTGCCGGCCTGGGAGAGCGCCGGGCCCTGCGAGAGGGTGGCCGTCGCCATCGCCAGGACCTGCATGCGGGCCCGCTCGGCGGCGGAGGTGTCCGCCGGGAGCTTGAAGGCGAGGGCGTCGAACAGCGACTCGTTGTCGTGGGCGTCGGCGTAGGTGAGGGCGTCGCCGGGGGCGTCGGCGTAGCCGGCCGGGGCGCCGTTGTAGTCGACCCGGGCGCCGGTGACCTCCTTGCCGGAGGTGTCGGTGAACCGGTAGGCGGCGAGGTTGCCGCTGAGCCCGACCTTGATCAGGTCCTGGTAGTGCAGCAGGCGGGCCTTCTGCTCGGCGGGGGTGCCGTTGGCGGTGGAGGAGTTGGGGTCGGTGTAGAGGCCGGAGGCGAAGCCCTGGACGCCCGGGTCCTCGTCGAAGGGGCCGCCGCCGCGGACGGCGTCGCGGGCGCGGTCGGAGAAGGTGGCGACACCCGTGCCGGCCATGTTCTTCTGGGTGGCCTGGACGAAGCGGGCGTCGTCGGCGACCTCGCCGAAGTTCCAGCCCTCGCCGTACAGGATGATCTTCTTGCCGTCGACGCCGTCCCTGGCGGGGGTCAGCGCGTCCAGGGCCTTGCGGACCGCCAGGATGTTGGCCTTGGGGTGGTGGCCCATGAGGTCGAAGCGGAAGCCGTCGACCTTGTACTCCTTGGCCCAGGTGACGATCGAGTCGACGACCAGCTTGCCCATCATGGCGTTCTCGGTGGCGGTGTTGGCGCAGCAGGTGCTGGTGGCGACCGAGCCGTCGGCCAGCAGCCGCTGGTAGTAGCCGGGCACCACCTTGTCGAGCACGCTGGTGGACGCCTGCCCGGCCGCGGCGGTGTGGTTGTAGACGACGTCCATGACGACGCGCAGGCCGTCCTGGTTCAGTGCCTTGACCATCTCGCGGAACTCGACGGTACGGGCCGTGCCGTCGGGGTCGGTGGCGTAGGAGCCCTCGGGGACCGTGTAGTGGAAGGGGTCGTACCCCCAGTTGTAGGCGTCCTTCGCGGCCGACTTCGCCACGCACTCCTGCTGCTGGTCGGAGTCGGCGGCGTAGGAGGCCAGGTCGCAGCCGGGGGTGGCCTGGTCGGCCTTCTTCTCGGGGACGGTGGCCATGTCGAAGACGGGCAGCAGGTGGACGTAGGACGTGCCGGACCTCGCCAGCCGCCGCAGGTGCGCGGAGCCGTCGCTGTCCTTGTCGGTGAAGGCGAGGTAGGTGCCGGGGTCGTCGGCGGTCGGGTCGGCCACCGAGAAGTCCCGGACGTGCAGTTCCTGGATCTGGGCGTCCTTCAGGGGGACGGCGGCGGGCTTGGCCAGCTTCGACCAGCCCTCGGGGGCGAGGTTCTTGTCGTCGAGGTCGACGACCAGGCTGCGCGCGGAGTCCGCGGTCAGGGCGACCGAGTAGGGGTCGGTGACCTTGTTGGTGACGACCTGGCGGGCGCCGGGCGCCCAGACCGTGACGGCGTACCGGTACGGCTCGTTCTTCCAGGACCTCGGCCCGGTGACGGACCAGACGCCGGTGGCGTCGTTCCGCTTCATCCGGACGGTGGAGCCGTCGATCTCCAGGGAGACGTTCCGCGCGGTCGGCGCCCAGACGGCCAGGGTGGGACGGCCGTCGCGGAACGTCGGGCCCAGGCGGGCGGTGGCCGCGCCCGCGTAGAGGTCGTCGAGGACGCCCGCGGTCTGCACCCCGGTGGCGGCGAGCACGGCGCCGTTCGCGGCCCGCTGGGAGGCGACGACCTGACCGCGCAGGGCCTCGCGGACCCGGTCGCGGTCACGGGGGTCGACGGTCCAGGCGGTGTGGTCCTTCAGGTGCGGGAACTTCGCCTTCTGGGCGTCGGTGAGCGTGCTCTTCGCGAGCCGCAGCCAGCGCTGGTCGGCGCCGGTGAGCGTGCCGTCCTTCGCCGTGATCGAGCCGGTGCGCGAGGACAGCAGCTGGGTGGAGGCGGCCGCCTCCGAGCCGTTCCAGGCGACGGTGTCCCGGTCGATCCAGACCGCCTTGGAGGTGGTGAGGTCGAGGGCGGCGGCGGAGCCGGCGGGCTGCGGCAGGAGGTGCTTCTCCTGGCCGCCGATCAGCCACACCTCGTGGCCGTCCGCGGTGAGGTCGAGCGACCGGTCGGTGGGCAGGTCCTTCTCGTCGCCCTTGTGGAGGATGTAGCTGAGGGCGGTGGCGCCCTCGGTGAGCGGCACCTCGAAGACCGCGCCGTAGCTGTCGGTGCGCACCGGCTTCAGCGGGTTCGACCACTCGGTGGGGTTCGCGGCGCCGGTCCAGGTGTGCAGGCCCCAGCCGTCGTAGTCCCCGTCGGCCCGGTGGTAGTGCAGGACGGCCTTGCTCCTGTCCTGCGGCGGGTAGGCGGGCCGTTCGGTCAGGACGGTCTCCTTGCCCTGTTCGATCCAGATCTCGCCGGTCTTCGTGACGTCGATCGTGCGGTCGGCGGAGACGTCCTTGTTCCCCTGTCCGTCGATGACGAGGAAGCTCACGCCGGACGCGCCGGGCTTGAGCTTGACGTAGGCGAAGGCGCCGTACGCGTCGCGGCCGGTGAAGGGGTGGCTGTCGGGCCAGTTCGTGGACTCGCCGTCGGCGAGGTCGCCCCAGGCGTACAGGCCCCAGTCGTCGTAGTCGCCGTCGGCGCGCCGGTAGTGGACGACCGCGTGATCGCGGGAGGAGGCGGTGGGGACCTCGGGGGCGGGCGGGGTGCCGGTGGTGGAGGCGGCGGTCGCGCTCGCCGTGCGGCCGGCGGGGTCGATCACCACGGCCTTGTAGCGCAGGGCGGTGCCGGGGGGCACGTCCTCGCCGATGACCTGCGTGACCTTGTAGGGGGCGTGGTCGGCGGAGCCGAGCGTGCGCCAGGCGCCGTCGCCCACCTGGGCGGCGAAGACGACGCGGTCGAGCCCGCCGCCGTCCACGCCGGCGCTCAGCTCGACGGTGCCGGTGGCGCCCGCGGCCGGGGCCCGGAGGGTGACGGTGGGCTTCGTGGCCGGCGCGGCGGGCCTGCCGGCGGCCTTGAGGACGATCGCCGAGCCCGCCGGGACCTTCACGGTGATCTTCCGGTGGGCGTCCGAGGTGACGGTCGCGGAGGTGCCGTGGAGGCCGCGGAAGGCCGTCTTCGCCGAACCGGTCGCGAAGGTCGCCGACTCGGCCTCGCCCGCGTTGTTGAAGGCGACGACGTACTCGGTGCCGGTCCGGGCGTCCGTGCGGGAGAAGGCGTAGACGCCCGCGCCGTCCGCCGCGTACCGCTCGGTCTGGACGCCGTCGGTGAGGGCCGGGTTGGCCTTGCGGAGCTGCGCGAGGGCGCTGATCTGCCGGTAGAGCGGGGCGCCGGTGTCGTAGGCGTCGCTCGCGTGGGTGCGGTCGGTGCCGATCCGGTCGTCGTCGAGGTAGTCGGCGGTCTTCGAGGCGAACATCGTCTGGCGGGCGTCCTTGTCGCCGCCGGCGCCGGTGAAGCCCTGCTCGTCGCCGTAGTAGACGACGGGGTTGCCGCGGCTGAGGAACATCAGCTCGTTGGCGAGCTTGTCCTTGGCGAGGAGCTCGGCGTCCGTGGCCCCGGCGTTGTCCTGGGCCAGGAAGGTGCCGAAGCGGCCCATGTCGTGGTTGCCGAGGAAGGTGACCTGCTCGTAGGCGTTGGCCTTGTCGGTGGTGTACCGGTAGTCGTCACCGAAGACGGCGGCCAGCTTCTTCGCGCTGCCGCCCTGGGAGGCGTACTGGCGGGCCGCCTCCTGGAAGGGGAAGTCGAGGGTGGCGTCGAGGCGGCCCTGGGTGACGTAGGGGGAGGTGACGGCGGTGTCGGCGGAGTAGACCTCGCCGAACATGAAGAAGTCGTCGCGGCCCCGCTTCGCCGCGTAGGCGTCGAGGGCCGTGGCCCACTGCGTCCAGAACTCCATGTTCACGTGCTTGACGGTGTCGATGCGGAAGCCGTCGACGTCGAAGTCCCGCACCCAGCGCTGGTAGATCTTCTCCATGCCCCGGACGACCTCGGGGCGCTCGGTCCACAGGTCGTCGAGGCCGGAGAAGTCGCCGTACGTCGAGCTCTCGCCCGCGAAGGTCGAGTCGCCCCGGTTGTGGTACATCGCGGGGTCGTTGAGCCAGGAGGGGACCTTGAGGTCCTTCCTCGCCGCGGGCACGACGGGCGTGCGCGGGAAGGAGCCGGCGTCGACCTCGGGGAAGTCCTCCGTGCCCGCGTGGTCGGCGTCGTCGAAGGGCTCGCCGTCCTTCGTCAGGTACGGGAAGGCGCCCTTGGCGAGGTAGCCGTAGGACTTCTCCTCGTAGTCGACGACGTCGGCGGTGTGGTTGGTGATGACGTCGAAGAAGACCTTCATCCCCTTGGCGTGCGCCTTGTCGATGAGGGTCTCGAGCTCCTCGTTGGTGCCGAAGTGCGGGTCGACCTGGGTGAAGTCGGTGATCCAGTAGCCGTGGTAGCCGGCCGAGGCGTCCTTCCCGGTGCCCTGGACGGGCTGGTTCTTGAAGAGGGGCGCCATCCACAGGGCGGTGGTGCCGAGCCCCTTGATGTAGTCGAGGCGCCGGGTGAGGCCCTTGAGGTCGCCGCCCTGGTAGAAGCCCTTGTCGGTGGGGTCGTAGCCGGTGGCGAGGCGGGAACCGGTCAGGCCGCCCTTGTCGTTGGCGGTGTCGCCGTTGGCGAAGCGGTCCGGCAGGACGAAGTAGAACTGCTCGCGGGTGAGGTCGTGCCGGGCGGCGGTCTTCGCCAGCGCCGCGTCGGAGGGCGGCGGGGGCGGGGTGGCGGCGCGGGCCGCGAGCGGCTGCACGAGGGCTGCCGCGAGGGCTGCCGCGGTGACCGCGGCGACCCGCCCGGCACGGGCGGTGCGGCGCGTCCCGGGCGCCGGCCATCTCGGTGTCACAGGTGTGAACTCCTTGCGATTACGGCTCTTTTGGGTCCGACCCCTGCGCCACGGGACGGCTGTGTCGCCGGGCGCCGGCGTGACCGTAACCCTGGCGAAAGGCTTACAGCAAGGGTCGTGAAAGACTCGGCAAGAAATTTCACGACCCTTGCCGTCGCATGCCCGGGTCAGGCGGTCAGCAGCTGGACTTGCCCGCGTGGACGGCCAGCGCGGTGTTCGCGCCCAGGGTGGCGGTGAGCCGGCCGCCGGAGTCGACCGTCACCGTCGTGTTGCTCTGCACGTTGCAGTACGTGCCGGCGGGCAGCGAGGTCTGGTAGGTCCGGCTCAGCGAACCGCTCTCGTGGTTGATCGCGACGAAGCCCTTGGAGCCCCGGCCGAAGGCGATCGCGTCGCCCCCGTTGTCCCACCAGTCGGTCACCGACTGGCCGCGGGTGGCGTTGCGGAAGGCGACCATGCGCTGGATCTCGGGCCAGGCGTGCTGGCACTTCCAGCCGTTCTGCCAGCAGGCGCTCACGGAGCCGCCGTTGGGCGGGCCGGCGTCCGTGTCGGAGAACTCGTAACCGGAATTGATGTCCGGGGCGCCGTAGGGCCAGGCCAGCATGAAGACGTTGGCGAGCGTGTAGGTGGCGCCGTCCTTGTAGCTGAGCGTGGAGCCGTTGCGCTCGGTGTCGTGGTTGTCGACGAAGACGCCGGAGACGGAGCTGTTCATGTAGCCCCAGCCCTCGCCGTAGTTCTTCAGGTAGGCGAGGTTCTCGTTGTTGAAGACCCGCTTGAGGTCGTAGGCGTAGCGGAACTCCTGGACGTCGCCGTTGCCGGTGTACTCGGTGGGCTGGACGGCCTCGCCGCTGCCGTAGATGACCTCCTGCTTCCAGTACACCGACGGGTTGCTCAGCCGGGACTTGATGTTGGCGAGGTCGGCGGCCGCGATGTGCTTGGCCCCGTCGACGCGGAAGCCGTCGACACCGAGGGAGAGCAGGTCGTTCAGGTACTTGGCGATGGCGCCGCGAACGTAGTCCTCGCCGGTGTCGAGGTCGGCGAGGCCGACCAGCTCGCAGTTCTGGACGTTCCAGCGGTCGGCGTAGTTGGTGACCTGCGAGGTGCAGTTGTCGAAGTCGTACGAGGAGTACAGACCGGGGTAGGCGTACTTCGTGTACGACGAGCCGCCGGTGCCGGTGCCGTTGCCCGCGGACATGTGGTTGACGACGGCGTCCGCCACGACCTTCACGCCCGCCGCGTGACAGGTGTTCACCATGTTCTGGAAGGCCGTGCGGTCGCCGAGGCGTCCGGCGATCTTGTAGCTGACCGGCTGGTACGACGTCCACCACTGGGAGCCCTGTATGTGCTCGGCGGGCGGCGAGACCTGCACGTATCCGTAGCCGGCGGGGCCGAGGGTGTTGGTGCACTCCTTGGCGACGGAGGCGAAGTTCCACTCGAAGAGGACGGCCGTGACGTCCTTGGTGCCGGGCGGGGAGGCCTGCGCCAACGACGGGGTCATGACAAGGGAGGCGGCCGCGAGGGCCAGCGCCCCGGAGAGGGTTCTGCGTGCCATGTGGGGTTCCTTCGACGTTGAAGGTTCTTGCTGAAAGATTCCAGCAATCTTGCGGTGACGCAGATGTTAAAGGCCCGCCGCCTGAAAAGGCAGCGGGCCGGGTGAAGTTGATGCAAGAAGTTTCTCGGGACCGTCAGACCGTGGCGGGCCGGACCGTCAGGTCATGTCGGACCGGATCCGACCAGACCTGACCGGACCGGACCGGGCCGTCAGACCGTGTCGAACCACACCGTCGTGTCGGCCGGGAGCCGCACTCCGCCGTCCGCCTCGGCCGGCTCACCGCTGGCGAGCAGGACACGGCCGTACGCCGGGATCGTCACCGGCTCACCGGTGGTGTTGGCGACGCACACGAACGCGCCGCGCCGCAACGCCAGGACGCCCTCGGGGGCGCGCAGCCACTCCACCGAGTCGCCCGCGCCGAGGTCCGGCCGGGACCGGCGCAGCGCCAGCGCCGAGCGGTACAGCTCCAGGGTCGAGCCGGACACGCCCTGCTGCGCCTCGACGCTCAGCTCGCCCCAGCCCTCGGGCTGCGGCAGCCAGCTGCCGCCACCGCCGAAGCCGTACGACGAGCCCTCGCGGGTCCACGGGATCGGGACCCGGCAGCCGTCGCGGAAGCCGTCCTGGCCGGCGCCGCGGAAGTACGCCGGGTCCTGGCGGACCTCGTCGGGCAGGTCGACGACGTCCGGCAGGCCCAGTTCCTCGCCCTGGTAGACGTAGGCCGAGCCGGGCAGCGCCAGCATCAGCAGACTGGCCGCGCGGGCGCGCCGAAGGCCCAGGTCGCGGTCGCCCGCCGTGCGGATCTGGGTGCCGAGGCCGGGCGGGTTGGCGAAGCGGGTGGCGTGCCGGGTGACGTCGTGGTTGGAGAGCACCCAGGTGGCCGGGGCGCCGACCGGACGCATGGCCTCCAGGGTGCGGTCGACGACCTCGCGCAGCTCCTTGGCGTCCCACTCGGTCGCCAGGTACTGGAAGTTGAAGGCCTGGTGCAGCTCGTCGGGGCGGACGTAGTTGGCGGTCCGCTCGACGGTCGGGGTCCACGCCTCGGCGACGAAGATCCGCTCACCGGCGTACTCGTCGAGGACCAGACGCCACTGCCGGTAGACCTCGTGCACGCCGTCCTGGTCGAAGAACGGCATGACATCGTTGCCCAGCAGCTTGAGCTGGTCGTGGGAGCCCAGGTCGGGCAGTCCGGGCGCCTTGACCAGGCCGTGTGCCACGTCGATGCGGAAGCCGTCGACGCCGATGTCGAGCCAGAACCGCAGGATGGAGCGGAACTCGTCGCCGACGGCCGGGTGTTCCCAGTTGAAGTCGGGCTGTTCGGGCGCGAAGAGGTGCAGGTACCACTCGCCGGGCGTGCCGTCGGGCTCGGTCACCCGGGTCCAGGCCGGGCCGCCGAAGATGGACTCCCAGTCGTTGGGCGGCAGTTCGCCGTCCGCGCCCTTGCCGGGGCGGAAGTGGTAGCGGTCGCGCAGCGCGGAGCCGGGGCCCTCGGCGAGCGCCCGCTTGAACCACTCGTGCTGGTCGGAGGAGTGGTTGGGGACCAGGTCGACGATGATCCTCAGGCCCAGCCCGTGGGCGTCGCGGATCAGGGCGTCGGCGTCCAGGAGGTTGCCGAACATCGGGTCGACGGCACGGTAGTCGGCGACGTCGTAGCCGGCGTCGGCCTGCGGCGAGGCGTAGAAGGGGCTCAGCCACACGGCGTCCACGCCGAGGTCGCGCAGGTACGGGAGGCGGGAGCGTACGCCCTCCAGGTCGCCCATGCCGTCGCCGTTGCTGTCGGCGAAACTGCGCGGGTACACCTGGTAGATGACCGCGTCCCGCCACCAGTCGCCGCGCTGCGCGACGGTGGCGACGGCCGGGGCGGGCCGGGTGGTCGGGGCCGGGGCGGCGGAGTGCTGCTGGCTCATGGCTTCCTTGATGCGGTGGGGGTCCCCCGCCCGGACGGGGCCGGGCGGGGAAGGAGTCATCGGGTTCGGACGGATGTACGGCGGTGGCCGACGAGGCGGCCGCGGTCACAGCGGGGTCGGATGGTGACCGCGGCCGCCTCGGGTCTTCGGTGGGCGCCGCCCCCGAGGGGGCGCGGGGTGGCCGGCCCGCGGCCGCCGCCGCGGGATCCGGCGCCTGCGGGAGCGGCCGCGGGTTCGCGGCCGGTGGTCCACGGCGGTCGCAGGACCGCCCTCCCGCAGGGCCTCACCCCTTGGTGCCGCCCGCGGTCAGGCCGGTCACCAGGTTCTTCTGCACGAGGTAGAAGAACGCGGAGACGGGTATCGCGATCAGCACCGCGGTGGCGGCCATCAGGTTGCGCTGTGCGTCGTGCTCGCTGACGAAGCTCTGGAGTCCGACGGCGAGCGTGTACTTCTCGTCGTCCAGCAGGAACGTGGTGGCGAAGGCGACCTCGCCGAAGGCCGTGATGAAGCTGTAGAACGCGGCCACCGCGAGGCCCGGCTTGGCGAGCGGCAGGATCAGCCGCGCGAAGGTGCCGAAGGGGGTGAGCCCGTCGACCCGGCCGGCCTCGTCGATCTCGAACGGGATGGTGTCGAAGTAGCCCTTGAGCAGCCAGGCGCAGTACGGCACCGCGGTCGAGCAGTAGACCAGGATCAGGCCGAAGTAGGTGTCGATGAGCTGGAGGTCCGACAGGATCTGGTACATCGGCACCATCAGCACGGCGACCGGGAACATCTGGGTCACCAGCAGCACCCACATGAACTTGCGGTAGCCGGGGAAGCGCATGCGGGAGACCGCGTAGCCGGTGGTGGCGGCGATCAGCACGCCGATCACCGTGGTGCCCAGCGACACGATCAGCGAGCTCTTCAGCCAGTCGAAGAAGTTCGTGTCCTGGAGGACGAACGCATAGTTGTCGAAGGTCATCTTCGACCAGATGCGCCCGGGGTGGAGGTAGTCGTCCTTGTCCGGGCCGAGCGAGAGGTAGACCAGCCAGGCGATCGGGAAGAGCGCGATCAGCGCGGCGGCGGCCAGCACGCCGTGCGAGGCGAGCGAGGCGAGGACACCGCGCTTCCCGCGCCCCCGGGGCTTGCCGGCGGCGGCCGCGGGGGGCTCGGTCACGTCGGCGGAGGTCTCGACGGTGGTGGTGCTCATGGGAACTCCTGCCTCAGATCGCGAGCTGCTGCTCGTTGCGGTTCAGCCAGCGGCGGTAGAACGAGGTGAAGACGATCAGGATGGCCAGCAGCAGGATGCCGTAGGCCGCCGACTGGGCGAAGTCACGCGGCTGCTGTCCGAAGCCGAGGTAGTACGCCCAGGTGACGAGGATCTGGGCGTCCGGCGCGGTGTTGCCGAACAGCAGGAAGATCACGGCGAACTGGTTGAAGGTCCAGATGATGCCGAGGAGGACGACGGTGGAGCTGACCGAGCGCAGGCCGGGCAGGGTGACGTAGCGGAACCGCTGCCAGGCATTGGCGCCGTCCATCTCGGCCGCCTCGTAGAGCGAGGAGTCGATGGACTGCAGGCCGCCGAGGAGGGAGACCATCATGAACGGCACGCCGCACCAGGTGTTGACCATGATCGCGGCGAACCGCTGCCAGAAGCTGTCCTCCAGCCACAGCGGCGCCGGCAGGTGCAGGCTCTCCAGGGCGGAGTTGATGATGCCGCCGTCGGCGAGCATGAACCGCCAGCCGAAGACGGTGACGAAGGTCGGCACCGCCCAGGGCAGGACCAGGATCAGCCGGTAGAAGGTGCGTCCGCGCAGCTTCTGGTTGAGCAGGAGGGCGAGGCCGAGACCGATGGTGTAGTGCAGGGCGACACAGGCCGCCGTCCAGACGATCGTCCAGAGGAAGTGCGACCAGAAGCGGTCGTAGGCGGTCTCGCCCCACAGGATGTCGGCGTAGTTGTCCAGGCCGATGAACCTGTAGGTGGCCTCGATCTCGTTGACGCCGATCGTGCGGGCCGTGTTGAGGCTGTTGGCGTCGGTGAGGGTGAGGTACATGCCGTACCCGAGGGGGTACAGCACGAGGACGCCGAGGACGACCACCACGGGGATGATCATGACGTAGGCGTACCAGTGCTTCTGGTAACCGTGCTTCAGGCGCTGACCCAGCCCGGGGCGCGGCGCGTCACCGCGGCGCTTGCCGGTCGCGCGGTCGATGGCGACTGTCATGGTTCGACACCTTCTGGAAATTCGAAGATCAGGGGCGGGCTGGGGCACAGGCCGGTGGCCGCCGGATCACGCCCCCGTGCTCGGGGTGATCCGGCGGCCACGCGGGGCTCACTTGCTGAAGTCCGGCACCAGCTTGGCGATGGAGGTCTCAGCGGTGCTCAGGCCCTTGTCGAGGGTGACCTTGCCTCCCGCGATCTTGGGCAGTTCGTCGTCCAGCGGGCCCCACAGGGAGCTGTACTCCGGCAGCGCCGGGCGCGGCTGGGCGGCGGACAGCACGGTCTGGTAGCCGGCGATGCCCGGGTCGGCCTTGACCTCGGCGGTGTAGGCGTCGTCGCGCGTCGGCAGCGTGGAGTTCTTCTGCGCGATGGCCGCCTGGGTCTTCGCGGAGGCCATGAAGTTGACGAACTTCAGCGCGGCCTTCTGGTGGGCGGCGTCGGAGCCGGCGTAGACCGAGAGGTTGTGGCCGCCGGTCGGGGCGCCCGCCTTGCCGGTGGAGCCGGCCGGGACGGTGGCGATGCCCAGGTTGTTCTTGTCCGCGAAGGCCGAACCCTTGTAGAAGTTCGTGATCTCCCACGGGCCCTGGACGATGGCCGCGACCTTGCCGTTGACGAAGGCGTCCTGGATGTGGGCGTAGGCGTCCGCGGTGGTGTCGGCCTTGTGCAGGCCCTTGCCGTCGAACATGCCGAGCCAGGTGCCGTACGCCTTCTTCGCCGCCGCCGCGTTGACGGTGATCTTCTTGGCGTCGGCGTCGACGGTGTCGGTGCCCTCACCGTAGAGGAAGGACTGGGCGTAGTAGGCCTGGGTGGAGCCCCAGTAGCCGTCGACGCCGGTCTTGTCCTTGATCGTGGCGGCGGCCTTCTTCAGGTCGTCCCAGCTCTTGGGCGCCTCGGCGATGCCGGCCTTGGCGAAGAGCTCCTTGTTGTAGACGAGGGCGAGGGTGTCGGTGACGAAGGGCACGCCGTACGTCTTGCCCTCGTACTTCGCCTGCTCGATCAGGTTCGGCTTGAACTTGTCCTGGTCGGCGAGGGCCTCGGTGCCGTCCAGCGGCAGGAAGAAGCCCTTCTTGGCGAAGGCGGGGGTCCAGCCGACCTCGGAGCGCAGCACGTCCGGGGCACCCTTGGAGCCTGCGGCGGTGTCGAACTTGTTCTGCGCCTGGTCGAAGGGAACGTTGACGTACTTGACCTTGACGTCCTTGTTCGCGGCCTCGAACTCCTTGACCAAGGCCTGGTACGTCGGCGCCTCGTTGGTGGCGTTGGAGGTGTCCCACCAGGTGATGGTGACCGGACCGTCGGCCGAGTCGCCGCTGTCGTCACTGCCGCCGCAGGCCGTCGCCGCGAGGGCGAGGGACGCCACCAGCGCGGTGGCCGCTATGCCACGCCGCATTGAGTTCTCCTTGAGGGTGAAAGCCCGTGAAGCTCGGGGAGCGGTCCCGTCCGCCGTCCCCGTCCACTTGCCGACTGCGCCTTTGCGGCCGCCGGGCGTCCAGAACGTAACAGCGATGTAAGCGTTGCGAAAGACCTTGCAGAAAAGAAGTGCAAGAGATCTCCGAAGTTATTCGGGCGTGACCTCTCGGCGACCGTCATGAGACGCTTGTTTTCAACGGTGGAGCGGTCAGGGGCGGGTTGTGCAAGACTCTGCAAGCTCTTGCCATCACTTTCATGAGGGAGCGCGATGACGCAGCAGCCCGGCCGGGGCCGTCCGACAGGTCGCCCGCGGCGCCCGTTTGGTGTGCAAGGGGACACCTGGCCGGTACAGTCCAATCCTGTGACCACACGGCTTGCCGACATCGCTGCGCAGGCGGGGGTGAGCGAAGCGACCGTCAGCCGCGTCCTCAACGGGAAGCCCGGCGTCGCCGCCACCACCCGCCAGTCCGTGCTCGCCGCTCTGGACGTCCTGGGCTACGAGCGCCCCGTCCGCCTGCGCCAGCGCAGCGCCGGCCTGGTCGGTCTGATCACGCCCGAGCTGGAGAACCCCATATTCCCGGCCCTGGCCCAGGTCATCGGCCAGGCGCTGACCCGCCAGGGCTACACCCCGGTGCTCGCCACCCAGACGCCGGGCGGCTCCACCGAGGACGAGCTGACCGAGATGCTGGTGGACCGCGGGGTCGCCGGCATCATCTACGTCTCCGGTCTGCACGCGGACACCACCGCCGACATGCAGCGCTACGAGCAGCTGCGCGCGCAGGGCGTCCCCTTCGTCCTCGTCGACGGCTTCTCCCCCAAGGTGCAGGCGCCGTTCATCTCCCCCGACGACCGGGCGGCGATGGCCCTGGCCGTCACCCACCTCGCCTCCCTCGGCCACACCCGGATCGGTCTGGCCCTCGGCCCGAAGCGCTTCGTGCCGGTGCAGCGCAAGATCGAGGGCTTCGTGCGCGCCATGCAGGAGACCCTCGGACTGAACGCGGAGACGGTCGAGCAGGACCTGGTCCAGCACTCCCTCTACACCCTGGAGGGCGGTCAGGCCGCCACCCTGGCCCTCATCGACCGCGACTGCACGGCGGTGGTCTGCGCCAGCGACATGATGGCCCTCGGCGCGATACGGGCGGCCCGCCAGCGGGACCTGTCGGTCCCCCACGACATCTCCGTCGTCGGGTTCGACGACTCCCCCCTGATCGCCTTCACCGACCCGCCCCTGACGACGGTCCGCAAGCCGGTCCCCGCGATGGGGCAGGCCGCGGTGCGCACCCTGCTGGAGGAGATCGGCGGTACGCCGGCCCCGCACAGCGAGTTCGTGTTCATGCCGGAGCTGGTGGTCCGCGGCTCGACGGCCTCGGCGCCGGGCGACCGGTCTCGTCCGTAGGGTGGAGACGTCCGCTTCGGGCCGGTACGTCCGCCGTATCCCCGAGGGGGTCCGGGAGGGGGAGAACATGCGGGCGGTATCGGACCAGGGGATGATCGGAGAAGAAGGCTTTTCTGGCAGACTCTGTGTCCATGGGTGAATCGACCGTGACGTCTCTGGAAGGCCATGACCAGGCCGTCCCGGAGCCTGTCACGGCCCCGGAGCCCCCTGGCCGGCTGCGGCGGCTGCGCACTCCGCGCCGTCCGCGCCTGTGGTTCGAGATCCTGCTGATCGCGGTGAGTTACTGGACGTACTCGCAGATCCGCAACGCGGTCCCGGAGCAGCGGACCGCGGCCCTGCGCAACGCCGACTGGATCTGGCGGGTGGAGCACCATCTGGCCATCGCCGTCGAGGAGTCCGTCAACCACGCGGTCAACTCGGTCACCTGGCTCATCGTCGGCATGAACTACTACTACGCCACGCTGCACTTCGTGCTGACCCTGGGCGTCCTGGTCTGGCTCTACCGTCTCCATCCCGGCCGTTACGCGGCCACGCGGCTCGCCCTGTTCGCCACCACGGCCGTGGCGCTGGTCGGCTACTACCTGTACCCGCTGGCCCCGCCCCGCCTGATGAACGGCGGCGTCTTCATCGACACGGTGGTCGTCCACCAGACCTGGGGCTCGATGGCCTCCGGCGACCTCAAGAACATGTCGAACCAGTACGCCGCGATGCCCTCCATGCACATCGGCTGGTCCCTGTGGTGCGGCCTGACGATCTTCGCCCTGGCCGGGGTGGCCTGGGTACGCGTCCTGGGCCTGCTCTACCCGGTGCTCACCCTGGTCGTCATCGTCGCCACCGCCAACCACTTCTGGCTGGACGCCGTGGGCGGTCTCGTCTGCCTCGCCTTCGGCTACACGGTGGCCCGCCTCTGGTACGGCGCCCTGCCGCACGCGCTGCCGCGACACCCGCCACCGAGACCGTAGGCACGCGGCGGGCCGTCGTCCCCGCGGGACTCCGTATCCGCGGGCCGCCGTATCCGCGGGTGCCGGCCGGGCGGCGGCCGGGCACTCCGCCCTCATCCGCGCACTCTCCCGGCGGTCACCGTGGCCCGGGCCGCCCGGTGCCCGCCCGGTGGTCCGCTCCGGCCGCGCGGTCCCGGCCTTCCCGGTTCCGGCCTTCCCGGCCCCGTGCTCCGCGGCGCCGGGCGCCCGCGCGCCGTCACGCCCCGTAGAACAGCGCGTCCACGACCTGCCGGGCCAGCCGTCCGGTCCGCCGGTAGTCGTCCAGCATGTCCCCCACGTGACCGGGCCCGTACCCCAGGTACCGTCCTACGGCGGCCAGCTCGCGGGGGTCGGAGGGGAAGGTGTCCCCCGCCCGCCCGCGCACCAGCATCACCGCGTTGCGCACCCGGGTGGCCAGTACCCAGGCCTCGTCCAGCGTCGCCGCGTCCTCCTGCGACAGCAGCCCGCAGTCCCGGGCGGCGGCCAGCGCGGCCCGGGTGCGGGTGGTCCGCAGCCCCGGCTCCCGCGCCCCGTACCGCAGCTGGAGCAGCTGCACGGTCCACTCGACGTCCGACAGGCCGCCCGGTCCGAGTTTGGTGTGCAGCTTGGGGTCGGCCCCGCGGGGCATCCGCTCCGTCTCCATCCGCGCCTTCAGCCGGCGGATCTCGCGCACCGCGTCGTCCCCGAGCCCGGCCGGCGGGTACCGCAGCGGGTCGATCAGCTCGACGAACCGCCGCCCCAGCTCCTCGTCGCCGGCCACCGGTTCGGCCCGCAGCAGCGCCTGCGACTCCCACCCCAGCGACCACCGCCGGTAGTAGGCCGCGTACGAGTTCAGCGTCCGCACCAGCGGCCCGGACTTCCCCTCCGGCCGCAGGTCGGCGTCGACGAGCAGCGGCGGGTCGGCGCTGGGCACCTGCAGCAGCCGCCGCATCTCGGCGACGACCGCGTTGGCCGCCCGCCCGGCCTCGTGCTCGTCGGCCCCCTCGCGGGGCTGGTGCACGAACAGCACGTCCGCGTCGGACCCGTAGCCCAGCTCGTGGCCCCCGAACCGTCCCATGCCGATGATCGCGAACCGGGTGGGCAGCGTGTCGCCCCAGCCCTCGCGCACCACGGCCCGCAGGGTGCCGGCCAGGGTGGCCGCGGTCAGGTCGGAGACGGCCCCGCCGACCAGGTCGACGAGGGCGCCCTGGTCGGCCTCGACGGGCTGCGCCTCCGTGCCGTAGGAGGCGACGATGTCCGCGGCGGCCGTGCGGAACAGTTCCCTGCGCCGCACCCCGCGCGCCGCGGTGACCGCCTGCACGGCGCCGTCCGCGCGCTTGACCGCGGCGAGGATCTCCTGCTCCAGGTGGGCCCGGCCGCGCGGTGCCAGCCCGCCGCCGTCGCCGTCGCCGAGCAGCGCGACGGCCTCGGGCGCCCGCATCAGCAGATCGGGCGCGAGCCGCCCCGCCGACAGGACCCGTGCCAGGTTCTCCGCGGCCGCGCCCTCGTCGCGCAGCAGCCGCAGGTACCACGGCGTCTTCCCCAGCGCGTCGGACACCTTGCGGAAGTTGAGCAGTCCGGCGTCCGGGTCGGCGGAGTCGGCGAACCAGCCGAGCAGCACCGGCAGCAGCGTCCGCTGGATCGCCGCCTTGCGGGTCACCCCGGACGCCAGCGCCTCCAGGTGCCGCAGGGCCGCGGCCGGGTCGGCGTAGCCGAGCGCGACGAGCCGCTCGCGGGCGGCCGCGGTGCTCAGCCGCGCCTCGCCGGGGGCGAGCTGGGCCACCGCGTCCAGCAGCGGCCGGTAGAACAGCTTCTCGTGCAGCCTCCGTACGACGGCGGCGTGCCGCTTCCACTCGCGGTTCAGCTCGGCCACCGGGTCGGCCCGCAGCCCGAGGGACCGTCCCAGCCGCCGCTGGTCGCCCTCGGCCTCGGGCACGAGGTGGGTGCGGCGCAGCTGGTGGAGCTGGATCCGGTGCTCCATGGACCGCAGGAACCGGTAGGCGTCGTCGAGCTGGACGGCGTCGGCCCGCCCGACGTAGCCGCCGGCGGCGAGCGCCCGCAGCGCGTCGAGGGTGGTGCCGCTGCGCAGTGACGCGTCGGCCCGCCCGTGCACCAGCTGGAGCAGCTGCACGGCGAACTCGACGTCGCGCAGCCCGCCGGGTCCGAGCTTGAGCTCGCGCTCGATCTCGGAGGGGGGGATGTTCTCGACGACCCGCCGCCGCATCTTCTGCACGTCGGCGACGAAGTTCTCCCGCTCGGCGGCCTGCCACACCAGCGGCTCCACGGCGGCGACGTACTCCGCGCCCAGGGCGAGGTCCCCCGCGACCGGGCGGGCCTTCAGCAGGGCCTGGAACTCCCAGGTCTTGGCCCAGCGCCGGTAGTAGGCGAGGTGGCTGCTGAGCGTGCGCACCAGGGGGCCGTTGCGGCCCTCGGGGCGCAGGTTGGCGTCGACGGGCCAGATGGAACCCTCGACGGTGGTCTCCGAGCAGATCCGCATCATGTGCGAGGCCAGCTTGGTGGCGGCGCGCAGCGCCTTGTCCTCGTCGGCCCCGTCGGCAACCTCGCCGACGAAGATGACGTCGACGTCGGAGACGTAGTTCAGCTCGTGTCCGCCGCACTTGCCCATCGCGATCACCGCGAGCCGGCACAGCGCGGCGTCGTCGGGGGCGGCGGCCCGGGCGAGGCCGAGGGCGGCCCGGAGCGTGGCGGTGGCCAGGTCGGCCAGTTCGGCGGCGGTCTCGGCCAGCTCGATGGTCCCGCACACGTCGCGGGCGGCGATGGAGAGCAGGCAGCGCCGGTAGGCGACCCGCAGCGCGACCGGGTCGTCGGCCCCGGCGAGTCCGCGTTCGAACTCCTCCACCCCGGGGTGGAGGTCATGCGGCTCGTAGGTGACCAGGGCCTCCCAGTCCCGGGGGTGCCGGGCGAGGTGGTCGGCGAGGGCGGCGGAGGCGCCGAGGACCCCGAGCAGCCGGTCGCGCAGCGGCTTGGCGGCTATCACGGTGTCGATCAGCTCGCGCCGGGCGCTCTCACCGGGCTGGGCCTCCAGCAGCCGGACGAGCCCTCGCAGGGCGAGGTCGGGGTCGGCGGTGCGGCCGAGGGCCTCCAGCAGCACCGGGTCGTCGCGCACCGGGGACAGCTCGACGCCGTCCAGGAGGCGCTCGGCGGCGGAGGCATCGGTGAACCCGTGCCGCAGCAGTCGCGTGAAGGTGCTGCTCCTGCGCCCCGGCCCCGTCATCCCGGCCTCCTCCGCTGCGATCAAGGTCGTACGGACTTGAGCGTAACCCGCGTCGCCACGGTGGCGCCCGGGCCGGGTCTCGGGTTGTGTGGGGGCGGTCACGCCTCTCACGGCCGCCCCCGGGGAGGGCCGTACGGCGTGCACGACGGTCGCGACGAAGGAGTCACTCCATGGACATGACCCTCGAAGTCATCCTGTTGCCGGTGTCCGACGTGGACCGGGCCAAGGAGTTCTACCGGGACAAGGTCGGTTTCCACGTGGACCTCGACGGCGAGGTGATGGACGGCGTACGGATCGTGCAGCTCACTCCGCCCGGCTCGGGCTGTTCGATCGCCCTGGTGGACGGGCTCCAGGTCCCGACGGGCACGCCGAGCCCGGGGACGTACCACGGGATGCAGCTGTGCGTGACGGACGCGAAGGCGGCCCACGAGGAGCTGACCGCCCGCGGCCTGGAGGTGAGCGAACCGCAGCGGTTCTCTCCGCGGGACGGCGCGACGTTCATGTACTTCAAGGATCCCGACGGCAACGGCTGGGCGATCCAGGAGTACCGCCGCCGCGAGACGGAACCCCTGCACCGGGTCCTGGCGGCCCTCGCCGGACAGCGGTCGGAGTGACACCCGCCTCGTGCGGTGGGCGGCCGGGGTCCGGGCCGCCCACCGCACGAGGTCACAGCACCGGCAGGTTCTTCCGCAGCTCGAACGCGGTGACCTCCGAGCGGTACTCCTCCCACTCCTGGCGCTTGTTGCGCAGGAAGAAGTCGAAGACGTGCTCGCCGAGGGTCTCGGCGACCAGGTCGCTGCGCTCCATCAGGGTCAGGGCCTCGCCGAGGTTCTGCGGGAGGGGCTCGATGCCCATCGCGCGGCGCTCGGCGTCGGAGAGGGCCCACACGTCGTCCTCGGCGCCCGGCGGCAGTTCGTAGCCCTCCTCGACGCCCTTGAGGCCGGCGGCCAGCAGCATGGCGTAGGCCAGGTAGGGGTTGGCGCCGGAGTCGAGGGAGCGGACCTCGATGCGGGCCGAGCCGGTCTTGCCGGGCTTGTACATCGGGACGCGGACCAGGGCCGAGCGGTTGTTGTGGCCCCAGCAGATGTACGAGGGGGCCTCGCCGCCGGCGCCGGCGGTGCGCTCGGAGCCGCCCCAGATGCGCTTGTAGGAGTTGACCCACTGGTTGGTCACGGCCGAGATCTCCGCCGCGTGCTTCAGCAGGCCCGCGATGAAGGAGCGGCCGACCTTGGAGAGCTGGTACTCGGAGCCGGACTCGTAGAACGCGTTGCGGTCGCCCTCGAAGAGGGAGAGGTGCGTGTGCATGCCGGAACCGGGGTGCTCGGAGAACGGCTTCGGCATGAAGGTCGCCTGTACGCCCTGCTCCAGCGCGACCTGCTTCATCACCAGGCGGAACGTCATGATGTTGTCGGCCGTGGAGAGCGCGTCGGCGTACCGCAGGTCGATCTCCTGCTGGCCGGGGGCGCCCTCGTGGTGGGAGAACTCGACCGAGATGCCCATCGACTCCAGCATGGTGATCGCCTGGCGGCGGAAGTCCATGCCGATGTTCTGCGGGGTGTGGTCGAAGTAGCCGGAGTTGTCGGCGGGGGTGGGGCGCGAGCCGTCGAGGGGGCGGTCCTTCAGCAGGAAGAACTCGATCTCGGGGTGGGTGTAGAAGGTGAACCCCAGGTCGGAGGCGCGGGCCAGGGCGCGCTTGAGGACGTACCTGGGGTCGGCGAAGGACGGGGAGCCGTCCGGCATGAGGATGTCGCAGAACATGCGGGCGGTGCCGGGCGCCTCCGCGCGCCAGGGCAGGACCTGGAAGGTGGACGGGTCCGGCTTGGCGATCATGTCGGACTCGTACACCCGGGCGAAGCCCTCGATGGCGGAGCCGTCGAAGCCGATCCCTTCATCGAACGCCTGTTCGAGTTCGGCCGGGGCCACGGCGACGGACTTGAGGAAGCCCAGCACGTCCGTGAACCACAGGCGTACGAACCGGATGTCGCGCTCCTCCAACGTCCGGAGCACGAACTCCTGCTGCTTGTCCATCTTCCGCTTCCCCATCCTTGCCGGTCAGGCCGCCTGTCTCCTGCATCACAGGAGGCGGTCGGGCACCTGACATCCCACCACAACACCATTTCACGCGCGTTGCGCACCTCGATCATGCCGCTGACCTCGGAGTGAACGCCTCGCGGGCGGCGGGTGCACCGCTCCCCGCCCATCTTGCCCGTTCACACCGGCATCCGTAATGCCCGGCCCCCTCCGTCCCGCCCCGGCCACTTAATTTGCATATCAGATGCAAGTTTTAATAGCGTGCCGAGCAGTCGAGCGCCGTCCGGTGGCGCAGGCGAGTCCGAGGAGACCTCATGCTGTCCGCACCATCCGCAGCGACCGTCCGAGCCACCCTCCCCGTGGTCGGCGCCGCGATCGGCGAGATCACCGAGCGCTTCTACGCGGGGCTGTTCGAGGCCCACCCGGAGCTGCTGCGGGACCTGTTCAACCGCGGCAACCAGGCCGCCGGAACCCAGCGCCAGGCCCTCGCCGGTTCCATCGCCGCCTTCGCCACGCACCTGGTCGAGCACCCCGACAGCCGCCCCGACGCGATGCTCTCCCGCATCGCGCACAAGCACGCCTCGCTCGGCATCGCGCCCGAGCAGTACGCCGTCGTGCACGAGCACCTCTTCGCCGCCATCGTCGCCGTGCTCGGCGAGGCGGTCACCCCGGAGGTGGCGGCCGCCTGGGACGAGGTCTACTGGCTGATGGCGAACGCGCTGATCGCCGTCGAGAAGCGGCTGTACGAGGAGAGCGGCGGCGCCGACTGGCGTGCCTGGGAGGTCGTCGAGCGCGTCCCCGAGACCGACGACGTCGTCACCTTCCGGCTGCGTCCGGTGGACGGCGGCCCGGTCCGCGACTTCCGCGCCGGTCAGTACGTCTCCGTCCGCGCCGAACTCGCCGACGGCGCCCGCCAGATACGCCAGTACAGCCTGTCCGGCGCCCCCGGTGAGGCGCTCCGCCAGATCAGCGTCAAGCGGGTGCCGGGCGGTACGACGCCCGAGGGCGAGGTCTCCAACCACCTCCACGCGCACGTGGCGGAAGGCGGCGTGCTGGAGCTGTCGGAGCCGTACGGCGACCTCGTCCTGGCCGACGCCCCGGACGCCCCGCTGCTGCTCGCCTCGGCCGGCATCGGCGTGACCCCGATCACGGCGATGCTGGCCCACCTGGCGGCCACCGGGCACCGCGCCCCGGTCACCGTGGTCCACGCCGACCGCTCCCCCGCCGAGCACGCCCTGCGTCGCGAGCAGGCGGCGTACGCGGAGAAGCTCCCCGGGGCGACGGTCCACCTCTGGTACGAGCAGGACGCCCCCGAGGGTGCCCGCACCGGCCTCGCCGACCTCACGGACGTCCCGGTGGCGCCCGGCACGCGCGCGTACCTGTGCGGCCCGCTGCCGTTCATGCGCGCGGTCAGGGCCCAGCTGATCGAGAAGGGGGTCGCCCCGGCGGACGTGCACTACGAGGTGTTCGGCCCGGACCTGTGGCTGGCGGCGGCCTGACGCCGACGGCGCTCGTCACGCCCACCGCGGCTGCCGTACCGCGGTGAGCGTGGCGTAGACGACGACGTTGCCCTGGTATCCGGTGCGCTCGGTGTAACCGCCGCCGCAGGTGATCACGCGCAGTTCGGCCCGGCCGGAACCGCCGTAGACCTTGTCGTCGGGAAAGCGCTCCTTGTCGTAGAGCTCCACGGCGTCGACGGTGAAGACGGCCGTGCGCCGGTCCGCCCGGTCGACCTCGACCGTGTCGCCCTTGGTGACGGAGCCGAGGGCGTAGAAGACGCCGGGCGCGCCGGTGGGCAGGTCCACGTGTCCCGTGGTGACGGCCGTCCCGGCGGATCCGGGGGACGCGCCCCCGCCGTACCAGCCGGCGAGGCCGGGGGCGTCGGCCGGCGGGGGCCGCAGCGCCCCCGCCGCGTCGAGGTCCAGCTCGGTCAGCGGCGCGTCCACGCCGATGGCGGGGATCCGCAGCCGCTGCGGCGGCGAGGGCCGCAGCGGCGGGACGGCGCCTCCCTCCGCCGGGGCGCTGCGGCCGTCGGCCGGAGGGGCCGGGGCGGTGCGGCCGGCGACGGGGGGTGCCGAGCTGGAGAAGGCCTGGCCCGCCGAGGGCTGGGGTGGCTGTCCGTCGCGCAGCGCGCCGGTCACCAGCAGCACGCCCGCCACCAGGGTCCAGGCCAGGAACCTGGCCGAGGGCACGCACGACGGCGCGGAGGCGGAGGTGGGGGTCGGGGCAGGGGTGGGGGTGGGGGTGGAGTGCCCGGGGGCCATCGTGTTCGAGCCTCTCGCTGACGACCGGGGGAGAGTCGATCGGCCGTGCCGTGCGGCTCCCGGTGCGGGTGCGCCAAGAGCCGGTGCGGCGACGCGCGAGCGGTCAGGCGGGGTTCACGGGCGAGCGGCGACGTGCGCGCACCAGCCAGCCGGCGGCACCCGCGGCCAGCAGTGCTCCGCCCAGGGCGAGCTGGGGAGCCGTGCTGCCGGTGTCCCCGAAGCCGGCCTCGACGGCGCCGTTGGGCCGGCCCGCCGTCAGCGTGTACGACTTCGTGAGCCTGATCCGCGGCGGGCATTTGACGGTGACGGTGTCGGTGACGGTCCCGGTTCCCGCGGGCACCGTGAACCGGCCGGTGAGGACGCCCTTGCGCGCCCCCTCGAAGAGGTGGAACGACCCCGCCACCTCGGACTCGCCCTTGCCGTAGGTCACGTCCGCGCCGCAGGCGTCGGTGCTGACGACGACCGTGGAGCCGGAAGGGGCCGTCCGCGAGCGGATGTGGATGTTCGAGCCGTCGGCCGCGGCGGCGGCCGGGATCTGCAGCGTCAGGGCACCGGCCACCAGGCCGATGCCGACGCCGACGTGGGTGATGCGCAAGGGGTCCTCCAGTGAAGTCGCGTCCGGTTTGCCCGTATGGCACCTCTTTTCATTTCCACCGATAAAACGATCGACTCCCCGTCCCCCCTGCGCACTGCGGCAGTCGGACACGGGTTTCACCCGGCAGGCTCATCCGGCGCCCCGCAGGAGGGCGGCCCCGGGCGCCGTCGCGGGAACGGCTGCCGGGGGCGGCGGCGGGACGACGGCGGGGACGGGACAGTGGGGACGGGACGGCGGGAAAGCGTCGCGGAACGATGGCGGGAAAACGTCCCGTGGTGCGCAGAACCTCCCCCGGGCGCCGCACATCTTCAGGTACGCAGGCGCGCACCGACCGGCGCGCCGATCCGCACGCGAGGGGAATCCGTAACTCCATGAACAGCAAGCTGACCGCCGTGGCCCTTGCGGCCGTCGTCGTCGCCGGCACCGCCGCCACCGCCGCCCCGGCCTCGGCCGCCGCACCGACCCGCTGCCACACCGCCGACCTGAAGGCGGGCTTCGCCCTGGGGGACGACGCGAAGCCGCAGATGGGGCAGACCGGGGAGCAGACCCAGGCGTACGTCTGGTTCACCAACCGGAGCGAGCGCACCTGCACCCTGTCCGGTTTCGCCGGTGTCGACATGGTCGGCGCGCAGAAGACCGACGGCACCTGGTCGCTGGCGCGCTCCTCCCAGAAGCCCGTGAAGATCACCCTGGGGCAGGGGGACACGGTGGACTTCGGCATCACCCTGCTCCCGGTGGCCGCGTCCACGCCGCAGGCGGAGAAGTTCGTCCCGTCGAAGTTCCTGGTCACCCCGCCGAACGAGACGGAGCACTTCACCCTGACGTGGCCGTTCGGCGGCCAGATCCTCAAGCAGGACGGCGCCACCCACCCGGGCACCTACCTCAGCCCGGTCGGGCTGTGACCGACCGGACGGCCGCCGCGCCTCCTTCCGGCGGCGGACGCGGCCGGCGCGGGGCTTCCGCGACGGGTTGACCCCTGCGGCTCGAACGGCCGGAGTCCCGCGGGCCTCCGGCCGTTCGGGTCTGCGGCCGTTCGGGGCTCCCCCGCCGCCCGGACCGCGTACCGGCGCGCGCGGCGCGGCGGGAGGCCCGTCGGACGGAGAGCGGCCCCGTCGGGCGGCCCCGTCAGGCCCGCACGGGGATCCCCAGCAGCAGCGGGCCGGTCGGGGTCGCGACGATGTCGGCGATCGTGATCGGGTCCAGCGAGGCGTAGAAGGCCTCCTGGGCCCGGCGCAGGGCGCCGCGCAGGCGGCAGCCGTGGCGCAGGGGGCAGGGGGTGGCACCCTCGCACTCGACGACGTCGCCGTCGCCCTCGAAGGCGCGGACCACGGCGCCCACCGACGCCGCACGGCCCTTCTCCGTCAGGGCGAGGCCGCCGCCCCGGCCGCGGCGGGCCTCCAGGAGACCCCTGTGCTGGAGCTCCGCGACGACCTTGGCCGTGTGGGTGTACGGGACCTCCATGGCGTCGGCCACGTCCCGGGTCGTCGGAGTGGTGGTCCCGTCCACCACCGCGAGCCGCATCAGCACGCGCAGTGCGAGGTCGGTGGATCGCAAGAGCCGCATGCAGGGAAGGGTAGAGGAGACGCCCGCATAATGCGCATCTCCGCTTCCGATTATGCGGGCCGTCCCGGCGCCGATCGCGCCCGTCCACGGCTGTGACCTGCCTAGGCGGTGTCTTCAATTGATCTTGCGTGGTGGATCATGGTCGGGTGATACGTCGTCATGAACTGTCCGATGCTGAGTGGGAGTTCGTCCGGC
>NZ_JBVIKX010000019.1:0-112535 GCF_055580685.1 Streptomyces sp. NPDC031554
CCCATAACCCCTCCTGTCGGGTTGTGTTGTGGGGCGCCAACTAAAACCCCCTGGCCTACAGTCCCCCCCCCCCCCCCCGGCCCGCGCCCCCCCCCCCCCCCCCGCCGGGGGGGGGGGGCCCCACGGCCTGTCTCCGGGGCGCTCCGTCCGGCCGTCCCGGGTCTCCGGCGGGCCGGCCCGCCCCGGTGTCCCGGCGGGCCGCCGTGCCGGGCCCCTCAGCGGGTCACGACGTGCCGCTCGTCGGGTACGCAGTGGGTCATCGTGAGGCCCTCCACGTCGCGGGGCGGGTTCTTGCCCAGGTGGGCGAGCCGGTCGCGGTCCTCCTCGGTCAGGTCCTGGCTCGCCAGGGGTTCGAGGTCGGCGACGTCCTCGGGGGTGATGCCGAGGCCTTCACCGATCCTCAGCCCCAGGTCGTTCTCGACCAGGAGGAAGTGCCACACCATGCGCTCCTGCACCGGCCGGTCGCACTGGGCGAGCGCCGCCGTGAGGTTCTTGACCAGGTCGTCGCGCTCCCACTGCTGCATCAGCAGGTAGCGCTGACCGGCCTGCTGGTAGTCGTTGGTGCGCGGGATGCGCTTGCGGGTCAGCCGGCCGCTGATCTCCGGGCCCTGCTCGTCGTGCGTGGGGTACCGGTCCTCCCGCAGTCCGCCGGTGATCGACGGTTCGTAGTTGACGGCCGGGTTCTCGCCGCCGCCGTCCACGTGGTACGTCATCTGCCCGTCGCGCTGGTTGGTGCGCACGTCGGCGTTCTTCGCGTGGTTCACGGGCAGCTGGAGGTAGTTCGGGCCGACGCGGTGGCGCTGCGTGTCGCTGTAGGAGAAGGTGCGGCCGACGAGCATCTTGTCGTCGGAGAAGTCCAGGCCGTCGACGAGGACTCCGGTGCCGAAGGAGATCTGCTCGTTCTCGGCGAAGAAGTTCTCCGGCATCCGGTCCAGCACCATCCTGCCGACCGGCTTGGGCGGGAACTCCTGCTCGGGCCAGGTCTTGGTGTCGTCGAGGGGGTCGAAGTCCAGCTCCGGGTGCTCGCCGTCCTCCATCATCTGCACGAGCAGCTCCCACTCGGGGTGCTCACCGCGCGCGACGCTCTCGTAGAGGTCCTTGGTGGCGTGGCCGAGGGAGTCGGCCTGCACGTTGGCGGCGTCCTCCTCGGTCATGCTGCGCACCCCGGCCTTGGGCATCCAGTGGTACTTGACCAGCATCGTGCGGCCCTCGCCGTCGACCCACTTGTAGGTGTTGACGCCGAAGCCCTGCATGTGGCGGTAGTCGGCGGGGATGCCGCGCGGGCTGAACAGGTTGACCAGCATGTGCATCGCCTCGGGGGTCTGCGACATGAAGTCGAAGATGCGGCGCGGCTGCTGCTCGAAGGTGACCGGGTCGGGCTTGAGGGCGTGGATGACGTCCGGGAACTTGATCGCGTCCCGGATGAAGAAGACGCCGAGGTTGTTGCCGACGAGGTCCCAGTTGCCGTCCTCGGTGTAGAACTTCACGGCGAAGCCGCGCGGGTCGCGGGCGGCCTCGGAGGAGTCGCGCCCGCCGATCACCGTGGAGAAACGGACCGCCAGGTCGGTGCGCTTGCCGCGCTCCTGGAACAGCTTGGCGCGGGTGTACCTGCCGATCGGTTCGTCCCCCCAGGTGCCGTACGCCTCGAAGTAGCCGTAGGCGGTGACGCCGCGGGCGTGGACGACGCGCTCGGGGATGCGTTCGCGGTCGAAGTGGCTGATCTTCTCGAGGAACTGGTAGTTCTCCAGGGTCGCGGGGCCGCGGGCGCCGACGGTGCGCTGGTTCTGGTTGTCGTGGACCGGGTGGCCCTGCCGGTTGGTGAGCACCTGCCGGTCGTCGCCGCGATCGGGCCCCTTGCTCGATACGTCGGTCATGTCCCTGCGCTCCTTCACGTCGGTTCCCCGCGGTCACGGGGCGCGGGGCTGGCGCGCAGCCACCGCCGGAATCTCGAACGGACGGCCCGGGTACCCGATGGGCCGGGACGAGTCACACGAGTCAGCTTGGGGCCGGGCACCGCGCGCTGCATCCGGACGGCGGGGGCGCCCGCCCGCGACGTCCGCCGGACCGCCGCCGGGCCGTTCACCTGGGACGAGCGGCATGTGTGCGGTGAGGATGCGCCCGGACGAGGTCGACGTGGACGCGGCACCGGTACGGCGGCTCGTCACCGCGCGGTTCCCGCGGTGGGCGTCGCTGCCGGTGGAGCGGCCGGCGTCGTCGGGGACGGAGAACGCGATGTTCCGGCCGGGTCCCGACAAGGTGGTGCGGCCGCCCCGGCGTCCGGGGGCGGTGGGGAGCGTGGCCCACGAGCGGCTCCGGCTGGAGCGGCCGGTACCGCGGCTGTCCGTCGCCGCGCCGGTGCCGCTGGAGCGGGGCCGCTGGAGCGGGGCCGCTCCCGGCGAGGGGTTCCCCCGGCCGTGGTCCGTCCACCGGTGGCCGGACGGCCGCAATCCCGTCGCGGGCGCCCTGGAGCGGCCCGAGGAGCCGGCCGCGGACCTGGGGGCGTTCGTCGCCGGGCTGCGCCGGGTCGACGCGCGGGGCGGGCCGCCCGGGCCCGCCCCCTCCCCGGGAGCGTCCGCCCGCCTACTCCCCCTCCCCCTCGTAGGCCTTCCGCAGGGCGGCGATGTCGAGCTTGCCCATGGCGAGCATGGCCTTGGTGGCGCGGGCGGCCTTCTCCTGGTCCGGGGAGGTGACCATCCGGATCAGTTCGGTGGGCACGACCTGCCAGGACACGCCGTACTTGTCCTTGAGCCAGCCGCAGGGGCCGGGCTCGCCGCCGCCCTCGATGAGCTTGTCCCAGTAGTGGTCGACCTCCTCCTGGTCGGCGCAGCCGATCTGGAACGAGATGGCCTCGTTGAACGTGAACTGCGGGCCGCCGTTCAGGGCGACGAACTTCTGGCCGTTGGCCGTGAACTCCACGGTGATCACGGAGCCGGCGGGGCCCGGACCGGCCTCGGTGTAGCGGGCGACGTCGCCGACGCTCGAGTTCTTGAAGATCGACGTGTAGTGGTGGGCCGCCTCCTCCGCCCGGCCGTCGAACCAGAGGCACGTGGTGAATCCGTCGGTGGTCATGGGTTCCTCCAGGAGTGCGGGGGCGCGTGAAGCGCGGTCATGAGTGTCGACCGGCGCGGCACCCGGAACTCATCGTCCGACGGCGCACCGGTTTCGGCCCGTCCGGCTCGCGACCGCCCGGTGCGGGCCCGTCCGGAGAACCGGCCGCGCCCGGGCCGTGGCGGGAGGCCCTCTGCCGTCGGCGAATCTGCCGAGGGCAGGGAGATCCGCCACGGGGGCGGTCTCGCGCCCAGAGTGGACGGTGCGGCGGTCGACACCGCCGCACTCCCCTTCCACAAGGAGCGCCCATGTCCCGACACCTCACCGGTGCCGCACCGGTCCTGCCGCCACGGGCCGAGGAGGGTGACACCCCTCCGAGCCGTTTCGACGACCGCCTCGCGGCCCACCTGCTCGACCAGCGCATCGTGTTGCTCGGCACCCAGGTCGACGAGGTGTCCGCGAACCGGGTCTGCGCGCAGTTGTTGATCCTGTCGGCGGAGGACCCGCACACCGACATCAGTCTGTACATCAACAGCCCCGGCGGCTCGGTCCACGCGGGCCTGGCCATCTACGACACGATGCGGCTCGTCCCGAACGACGTCTCGACGCTGGTGATGGGATTCGCCGCCAGTATGGGCCAGTTCCTGCTGAGCGTCGGCACGGCCGGCAAGCGGTACGCGCTGCCGAACGCGCGCGTGATGATGCACCAGCCGTCGGCCGGCATCGGCGGCACCACCGCGGACATCGAGATCCAGGCCGAGAACCTGGAGTTCACCAAGCGGACCATCGAGCGGATCACCGCCGAGCACACCGGTCAGAGCCCGGAGACCATCTCCCGCGACGGCGACCGCGACCGCTGGTTCACGGCCGAGGAGGCCAGGGAGTACGGCATCGTCGACCGGGTGGCGGAGTCGCTGGCCGACGTCCGCCCGGCCGCCTCGAAGCGACGGATGGGGCTCTGACATGGGGACGTACACGATTCCGAGCGTGGTGGAGCGCACCCCGCAGGGCGAGCGGTCCTACGACGTCTACAGCCGGCTGCTGGCCGAGCGGATCATCTTCCTCGGCACCGAGATCGACGACGGCGTCGCAGGCGTCGTCATCGCGCAACTGCTCCATCTGGAGGCGTCGGCGCCGGAGCGCGAGATCGCGATCTACATCAACTCCCCCGGCGGCTCGTTCACCTCGCTGATGGCCGTCTACGACACGATGACGTTCGTCCAGGCCCCCCTCGCGACGTTCTGCGTCGGCCAGGCGGCCTCCACCGCGGCCGTGCTGCTGGCGGGCGGGGACCCCGGGCGGCGGTTCGTGCTGGAGCACGCGCGGGTGCTGCTCGGCCAGCCGGCCAGTGGCGGGCGGCAGGGCACGGTGTCGGACCTGGCGCTCCAGGCCAAGGAGATGGTGCGCATCCGCGCCCAGGTCGAGGAGGTGCTGGCCCGGCACACGCACCACGACGTCGCGACCCTGCGCGCGGACATGGACCGCGACAAGGTGTTCACCGCGCGCGAGGCCGTGGCGTACGGCCTGGCCGACGAGGTGCTGAGCCGGCGCCCCGGGCGGGGGTGAGGCACCGGCCGGGGCGTGCCGTCAGGCGGCCAGGCAGAGTCCGTCGAGCGAGGACGTGGTCGTCGTACGGCCGCGCGAGGTCCGGGCGGTGAGCCGGACCAGCTCGCCCTGGGCGCGTGCCAGCAGGTCGCCGAGGCTCAGACCGAGCGCGCGGGCGGCGGCCGCGAGGACCTCCGAGGAGGCCTCCTTGCGGCCGCGCTCCACCTCCGACAGGTACGGCATGGAGATGCGGGCGGCGTCGGCGACGTCCCGCAGCGTGCGCTCCTGGGCCTGGCGTTCGCGGCGCAGGACGTCGCCGACGAGGTCGCGCCAGAGGGGCTCCCTGGGGGCGGGCGGCCGGTCGGCGGGGCGGGCGGTTCCCGGGCGCTCGGCCGAGGGGCGCAGCGGGATCACGCGGGCGTGGTTCGGCGCTTGGTTGCTCACCGTCCCAGCCTAGGAGGGGCGGCCGTCGGGGGGAGGGTCCCGGCGTTCCGCCCTCAGGGAAATCGCGGCCGTTTCCCGCGGAGGGGAGAAAAAACGAAACCGGCGCGTTTTGACGGGCATGCGTTCGACGACTCGGGGTATTCGCCCGGAGAATGGACTTGCCGCATCCGGTCCGCTCACGCACCGGATGCACCAGACGTCGAAACGTGACTTTCGTGGGAGAGGTAATGCACACCGCCGTGATCGGGTCGCAGGCACAGGTCGTCCAGGACACCGCCGGAGCCGGCACGGGTGGCGCGGCGCTGCCGGGAGTCGAGGACCCCCGGCACGTGGCCCCCCGCGACGCGCGTCAGCTGTCGCGTCAGTTCTTCCGGCGGCTGACGGAGCTGGAGGAGGGGACGCACGAGTACCAGTACGCGCGCAACACCCTCATCGAGATGAACATGTCGCTGGTGCGGTTCGCGGCCGGGCGGTTCCGGGGTCGCGGCGACGACATGGACGACGTGGTCCAGACCGGGATGATCGGGCTGATCAAGGCCATCGACCGGTTCGAGATCTCGCGCGAGGTCGAGTTCACCTCCTTCGCGCTGCCCTACATCGTGGGCGAGATCAAGCGCTTCTTCCGGGACACGACCTGGGCCGTGCACGTGCCCCGGCGGCTCCAGGAGCTGCGGGTGGAGCTGGCCAAGGCGCGCGACGAGCTCTCCAGCCGCCTCGACCGGGATCCGACCGTCGCCGAGCTGGCCACGCTGATGAACCTCTCGGAGTCCGAGGTGATCGAGGCGCAGATCGCCTCCAACGGCTACAACTCCTCCTCCCTGGACGCCGCCCTCACCGGTGACGGCACCGAGGGCGGCGAAGCGGTGCTGGCCGACTTCATCGGTGTGGAGGAGGAGGGGCTGCGGCTCGTCGAGGACTTCCACTCGCTGGCCCCGCTGATGGCGGAGCTCAGTGAGCGCGACCGGCAGATCATCCACCTGCGGTTCGTGGAGGAGGCCACCCAGGCGGAGATCGGGGAGCGGCTCGGCTGCTCGCAGATGCACGTCTCCCGCCTGATCAAGCGGATCATCGTGCGGCTGCGCGAGGGGATGCTGGGCGAGCTCGGCTGCGCCTGAGGGCCCGCCGCCGTGGGGCCGCCGGCCCCACGGCGTCAGCCGGTGGCGACCCCGAGGACGGCGCGCACCCGCTTGCCGACCGGGATGCGGTCGACGGTGACCTCGGTGGCGACGGCGTGCACGATCTCCAGGCCGTGGTGGCCGACGCGGCGGGGGTCCTTGGGGAACCGCAGGGGCAGCCGGTCGCTGCTGTCGTACACGGCGACCGTCACCGAGGTGTCCGTGCCCTCCAGCTCCAGGATGTAGGGGCCGTTGCTGTGCCGGTCGGCGTTGGTGACCAGCTCGCTGACGACCAGCATGACGTCGTCGCCGAAACGGTCGTCCATGCCCGCGCACCACTCGGTCCTGAGCTGGTCGACGAAGTGGGCGGCGAAGTCGCGGGCCTCGGCGATGGAGCCCGGTTCACCGGTGTAGTGCGCCGCGCGGCGGAGCGGCTCCACAGGTACGTCGAAACCGGTCGGTATCACTGCCCCGTCCAGGTGCTTGATCATGCTGTTCTCTCTCGGAGGCCGGCCTGGCCGGACGCTGCTGCACCAGTCCTCGTACCCCGAAGCGGGCCGTGCAGTCCCCCGGCTTCGGCCCGGCCGGCATGGGCTGCCTCATAGTACGGGTGAGGAGCTCGGGGGCTGTCCGTCCGAGGGGACCACGGAACGGGACGTGGTGTCGGTCGTCCCGGAGGACGCGGATTCACCGGTCCGCGGTTCACTCGACGGACCCGACGGACCCGACGGACCCGACGGACCCGACGGACCCGACGGACCCGACGGCCCCGAAGGACCCGAGGGCTCGGAGGGTTCCGGGGGCTCGGAGGGCTTCGGGGATTCCGGTGACGGGGGCGGCTCCTCGGACCCGGGGGGCGGCGAGGGGCTGGTGGAGTCCGGCGGCCCGGAATCGCGGGAGGTCGACGGCGACGTGGGCGCGGTGACGCCCGCGGACGGTTCGAGCGGCTTCGCCGGGGGCTCGGTGGGCCGGTCCTCGCCGCCGGTGTCGCCCCGCTGCCGGGCGAACCACCGGTCGGCGCCGGGGTCGTAGAGGACGAAGACGTCGATCACGGTCGTCGACGGGGTGACCACGACGACGTTCCCCGGGCGGTACGACGGCCAGGAGTCGCCGACGGGCTCGGGGGTGGTCCGCTGCGCGACGGGCGGGGTCAGCGGGTTGCCACAGGCGCAGCGCACGCGGGGCACGCCGCGGCCGTCGACGAGGACGGCGGTGCCGGCCTGCAGGACGGCCTGGTACGAGGTGGCGGCACCGTCGCGGTAGCCGTGGTTGGTGACGCGGGTGTCCATGCGCAGCTGCACGGGGGTGAGGGACCTCAGGTAGGCGGGGACCTCGGCCGGGGCGATGCCGGGGACGGACGCGAACGCCCGGTTCCGGTCGGGGGCCGCCCGCAGTTCCGTGACCTGCTTCTCCACGTCGCAGGCGGCCGCGTCCCGGGTGCCGCCGTACAGGCCGGAGGCGCCGCCGTCGACGCCCCGCACGGCGTTGGCGGGCGCGGAGGCGGTCGCCGGCGCCGTGGTGGCGAGCGAGGTCGGGCCGTCGGTGGCGGTGACGGTGGACTCGGTGAAGGGGTCCGGGCCGGTCCTGCCCGCCGCCTGGAGGAAGACCTCGCTCTCGCCGCCGGATCCGCCGCCCCCGCCGGAGCGGGTGGCGAGGACGATCGCGACGGCCGCCGCGACGACGAGGGCGGTGGTGAGCAGCGCGACACGGGAGGCGGACCGCCACCACGGCCGGTGCGGTCCCGGGCCGCCGCCGGGGGAGGTCGAGCCGCCCGAGGATCCGCCGGGCGGCGGGGCGGGCGGGCCGGGGGGCGGCTGCGAGGGGCCGGACAGCGGGCCGGAGGGCGGGCCGGAGGGGCGGCCGGAGGAGGGCGGTTCGACACTCACGAGCACTCCCGACGGGATCTCCCGCGACGCCGCTCCCATCACGCCGCGCGCCGCTCGTCCACAACGTCTTCATTGTGTGCCGCTGTCACACTTGCTCCGCAAGTGGACGCGGACGGCCCTCCCGGCGGGCGTGCGGGCCGGGCCCTGCCTAGCGTGGCGAGGGTGAGCCCGAACCTCTCCCCCGGCGGGGCGCCGTCCCGCCACGGCTGGGTGCCGGCGGTCGCCGTGGCGGTGGCCGCGCTGACCGCCATGGCGGTCACGGCCGCGCTGGGACTCTGGGCGGCGGGCGCCGCCGGTCTGCCCGGCGGGGCCTATCCGAGGGTGGTCGCGGCGACGGTCGTCACCGCGGTCGGGGGCTCGGTGGAACTCTCCGGCGACGCCGGGGGGATCGCCGGCACGCGGGCGGGCCTCACGGTGACCCCGCTGTCCGTGACGCTCGTCGGCGTCCTGGTGACCGCCGCCGGGTTCCTCCGGCCGCTGCGGCACCGGGCGGTCGCCTCGGCGGCCGAGCTCGCCGGCTGGGCGGCCCGGATCGCCGTGGTGTGGCTCCTCGGTCTGGCGGCCCTCGCCCTCGCCGCCCGCCGGACGTTCGCGGTGTCGCTGGGCGACGACACGCTGAACGACCTCGGCGAGGTGTTCGGGGTGACCCCGAGGGCCGGTTTCACCACCGATGTGCCGCTCACCCTGTGGTCCGGACTGCTGTGGCTGGCCGGCGTGCTGGCACTGGCGCTGCTGGTCTGCCGGGGGGCGCCGTTGCCGCCGCGGCTGCTGCGCCTGCAGGAGTCGGTGCGGCCGGCGGCGTACGCGATGGTCGTGCTGCTGCTCGCGTGCGTCGCGCTGGGGGTCGTCGTCGCGCTCGTGACCGCGGCGGTGCGCGGCCGGGCCGCGGAGATCCTCGCCGTGGTGCTGCTCGGCCTGCCCAACCTGGTGTGGCTCGCGTTCACCGTCGGGCTGGGCGCCACCTGGGAGGGCCGGGTGCAGGGGCCGTTCGGGCTGCCGATGCCGCACGTGCTGGACGAGGTGCTGCGCGGCGCGGACACCGCCGCGCTGAACCTGCGCACGCTCGGCGAGCAGGACGGCCGGGTGTGGTGGCTGATCGCCGTGGACGCGGTGCTGCTGTCGGCGGCGGCGTTCGTGATGGCGGCCCGCTCACCGGCCCGGACGCCCGCCTGGCGGCACGCGGTGCACATGGCGGTGGCCCTGGTGCCGACGGTGCTGGCGATCTGCCTGACCGGCCGGGTCTCCGCGCACTACGGCCTGACGCTGTTCGGCATCAGCGATCTGGGCGGCTCGGGCCTCACCGGGGACCTGTTCCTGCGCCCCGAGGTGTGGTCGGCGCTGGGCCTCGCCGCGCTGTGGGGGCTGGCCGCCGGCTTCCTCGGCGGTCTGTGGGCCCGCGGGAGGGCCGGCCGGGGAAGGGTGGGCGACGGCATCCGTTAGACGGCGTCAGGCACGGTCCTCCGGGGCGTCGAACACCGGGGCCGCCCACCGGGGCGCGGGCCGGGGGCGGTCCTGTCCCGCTGCCGCGGGTCCGCGGTCCGCCCGCGTCGGCGGGTGGTGCCGCTCCGCGTCGGACAGCAGTGCCGTCCTCAGGTCGGCGACGAACGCCAGGCAGGTGGGGTGGCGGGCGTCGGGGGTCTTGGCCAGTGCCCGCGCGAAGACCTCGTCGACGGCGGGCGGCAGGTCGGGTCGGACGGTGGTGAGCGGGGGCGGCTCGTCGTACTGGTGGGCCCACAGCAGGGCCATGTCGTCGTCGCGGCGGAACGGCGGGTGGCCCGCGAGGGTCTCGTGGACGACGCAGGCCAGGCCGTACACGTCGCAGCGGCCGTCGACCGGGCGGCCGGAGATCTGCTCGGGGGCGACGTAGTCGAGGGTGCCGACGAACTGGCCGACGGTGGTGAAGCCGGTGAGGGACAGCGACTTCTTCGTCAGGCCGAAGTCGGTGAGGTAGACGTGTTCGGGGTGGTCGCTGTCGGTGCCGCGGTCCACGAGGATGTTGCCGGGTTTGACGTCGCGGTGGACGAGTCCGTGCTCGTGGGCGGCGTCGAGGGCGGAGGCGACCTGGGCGGCGATCCGGGCGGCGGTGGCCGACTGGAGCGGTCCGCGGCCGTCGAGGAGGTGGCGCAGGTCGCCGCCGGCGACGTACCGCATGGCGATGTAGAGGAGTCCGTCGGTCTCGCCGGCCTCGAAGACCGGCACGATGTGCGGGTGGTCGATCGCGGCGGCGACCCGGGACTCGTGGGTGAAACGCTTGCGGAAGGTGTCGTTGCGGGCCAGTTCGGGGGCGAGCAGTTTGAGCGCGACGGTCCGCTCCAGGCGCAGGTCGCGGGCGCGGTAGACGACGGCCATGCCACCGCGTCCGATCTCCCGCTCGATGCGGTAGCCCGCCACCTGGTGGCCGGCCAGGTCGGCGGGCCGGCCGGAGAAGACGCTCGTCGTCTCGCGGGTCATCGGCGTTCACCGTCGGGCGTCACGACCCGGGTCGGGGCGTGCCCGACGTCGGGGTCGGCGTCCGGGCCGCCGCGCGGACCGGCGTCCCGGTCGCCGTCGCGGTCGCTGTCCCGGTCGCCGTCGCGGCCGTCGTCCCGGGCCGCGGCGGGCGGGTCGTCGGCCGCGTAGGTGCTCAGCCGGCTGCCGTCGCCGTAGACCCAGCGGAACCGGGCGGGGTCGTAGAGCCATACGGACTCGCCGTCGACGACCACGCCGATCCGCAGTCCCCGGGTGCGGCGGTGGAAGGTCTCGCCGTCGAGGCCGCCGCCGGCGAGGTCCTCGACGGCGGCGCGGTAGCGGGCGAGGGCCTGTTCGGTGCGGCCGAGCAGGGGGCGCGGGTCGGCGGTGCCGGCGAGGGGGGCGTCCGGCAGGGGCGGGTCCTGGGGCACGGCGACGAGGTGGCGGCCGTCCACCCAGGCCGACCAGCCGTTGGAGCACAGCACCTGTGCCCAGTCGCCGCGCCGCTCGACGAGCCGGACGGGCAGCAGCGGGTCGAGGGGGACGGTGGGCCGGGCCGGGTCGGGGGTCTCCCAGGCGGGCATGCCCCGCTGGGGGACGACGTGCGTGGGCCGGAAGCCGGGGGACGTCATCGCGGACCTACTTCCGCATCACGGCGGGTTCGTGCCGGCGCAGCAGCCGGGAGACGGCGAGTCCGAGGACCGCCGAGAGCACGACGAGCATGCCCACGTCGAGCAGCCACACCCCCGCCGAGTGCGCGAACAGCGGGTCGCCGGTGAGGTCGCCGGGCACGGTCCGGGCGAGGTCGAGGGTGCCGGCCATGGCGGCGAACGCCCAGCGGGAGGGGATGAGCCAGGCGAGCTGTTCGAGGCCCGGCACGCCGTCCAGCGTCAGCAGGGCGCCGCAGAAGACGACCTGGACGATGGCGAGGAGCACCAGCAGCGGCATGGTGACCTCTTCCTTGCGCACCAGGGCGGAGACCACCAGGCCGAGCATCATCGCGGTGAAGGCGAGCAGCGCGACCGCGACGGTGATCTCGATCAGCGGGGGCATCAGGACGCCCTTCCCGCCGGGGGCGTCGAGGTCGACGCCGAGCAGGGCGACGAGCGTGAGCACGACCGCCTGCACGACGGTGACCGCGCCCAGCACGACGACCTTCGACATCAGGTACGCCGATCTGGACAGGCCGACGGCACGTTCGCGCTGGTAGATCACGCGTTCCTTGACGAGTTCGCGTACGGCGTTGGCGGCGCCGGTGAGGACGCCGCCGACGCACAGGATCAGCAGCGCGTTCATCGCGGTGTCCCGGGTGAGCCGGTCGCCGGCCAGGGCGCGGGCCATGGCCCCCATCACGAACGGCAGGGCGATCATGATGACGAGGAAGGTGCGGTCGGCGCTCAGCGCGGCCGTGTAGCGGCGGACGAGGGTGCCGAGCTGGGCGCCGCGGCTGCGCGGGCGGGGCGGCGCCGGTACGACGACGGCGTCGGAGTCGGAGTGGGGCAGCAGCGGCTGGGCGCTGGAGTCGACGACGTACCGGCGGTGGAGGGGGGATGCGGCGTACTCCCCGGCCCAGTCGCGGTCCCGGTCCCGTTCGAAGGCCTCGAAGGCCTCGGGCCAGTCGGCGAACCCGAAGAAGGCGAGGGCGTCGTCCGGGGGGCCGTAGTAGGCGATCCGGCCGCCGGGCGCGAGGACGAGGAGACGGTCGCAGACGTCGAGGCTGAGGACGCTGTGCGTGACGACGACGACCGTGCGGCCGTCGTCGGCGAGGCCGCGCAGCATGTGCATCACCGAGCGGTCCATGCCGGGGTCGAGTCCGGAGGTCGGCTCGTCGAGGAAGAGCAGGGACGGTTTGGTCAGCAGTTCCAGGGCGACGCTGACGCGTTTGCGCTGGCCGCCGGAGAGGCTGTGCACGCTCTGGTCGGCACGCTGTTCGAGACCCAGTTCGCGGATGACCTCCTCGACGCGCGCCCGGCGTTCGGCCCGGGCGGTGTCCTGGGGGAAGCGCAGTTCGGCGGCGTAGGTCAGCGCGGCGCGGACGGTGAGCTGGGCGTGCAGGATGTCGTCCTGCGGGACCAGGCCGACGCGCTGGCGCAGTTCGGCGTAGTCGCGGTAGAGGTCGCGGCCGTCGTAGACGACGGTGCCGTGGTCGGCGGGCCGCTGTCCGGTGAGGGCGCCGAGCAGGGTGGACTTGCCGGCGCCGCTGGGTCCGACGACCGCCAGGAGGCACTTCTCCCCCACCGGGAAGGACACGTGGTCGAGGAGGACCTTGCGGCCGCGGTCGACGGCGACGGTGAGGTCCTGCACGTCCAGGGAGACCTCGCCGGTGTCGACGTACTCCCGGAGTTCGTCGCCGATCAGGCAGAAGGCCGAGTGGCCGATGCCGACGACGTCCCCGGTCCCGAGGGGGGCGGCCGTGACGGGCAGGCCGTTGAGGTAGGTGCCGTTGTGGCTGCCGAGGTCGGCGATCTCGTAGGCGCCGTCGGGCAGGGCGCGCAGTTCGGCGTGGTGGCGGGAGACGACGAGGTCGTCGAGGACGAGGTCGTTGTCGGGGGCGCGGCCGATGCGGACGGTGCGGGCGGGCAGCGGGCGGACGGTGGTGGGCCGGCGGAACGTCCCCGTCACGGCGGGGTCGGCCACCGCGGAGAGGCGGGGCGCAGCGGGCGGCGGGCGGCCGGTCAGGACGGCGCACGGGCCGTCGTGCGGGCTGCCGAAGCGGATGACGCTGCCGGGGCCGACGCTCCGCTCCCGCACCCGGCGGCCGTCGGCGTAGGTGCCGTTGGTGCTGTGCTCGTCCGCGAGGGTCCAGTGGTCGCCGTCCGGCCGCAGGACCGCGTGGTGCCAGGAGACGCGGGCGTCGTCGAGGACGATCTCGCTGAGCGGGTCGCGGCCGACGCGGTACTCGTGCCCCGGGGTCATCACCGTGACGCCCGTCTCGGTCTCCAGCACGAGTTCGGGCGCGGTGGACGTGATCGGCGACTCCGCCATGCCGGAATTCTATCGATTCGCACCCTTGTGTGCCGGGCGGGAACGCGGACGGGGAGGCGGGCGGGAGGTCCGGCCCCGGGCCGCGGTGGGAGTTCCGGCCCCCGGGCCGCGGGCCGCGGCGACGGACGCCGGTCAGCCGACCGGCATCACCAGCGGCGGCGCGGTCCGCTGCATGCGCAGGGCGTCGACGGACTCGGCGAGCAGTTCGTACTCGGTGGTCTCGTCGCTGGCGGCGATCCGCACCAGCCGCCCGGCCGCCAGTTCGTCGGCGACCAGTTCCTGCCGGCCGACATCGGCGCACCAGGTCCTCAGCAGGCGGGGGACGTCCGGCACGGTGTCGGAGACCGGGACGAGGGCGTTGGGCGGGATGCCCGTGCTCTCCGGCTGCGGATCGAGCCGCTCGGCGATCCAGGAGGCGCGGTCCCGCAGCCACCACAGGGCGAGCGCCAGCGTCGGGGCCCGGTAGGTGCCGAGCGGGACGCCGATGCGGCGCCCGTCGCACACTCCGTACGCGGTGACATGGCACAGGAATTCGTCGTGCACGTCCTTCTCCCCGTCGCTCGCTGCCGGTGCGGGCCTCGCTTTCCGTGCGGCTCCTGCGGGGTGAACTGCCCCTTACGTTTGAGTATGTTGACTACTGAAACACTGTCACCATGCTTTTTTGGCCAGTCTCCTGGCATATTCCCCGCCGTTCATGGCCGAAATGCTGCGGGCCCTGCCCGGCCCCGCCATTACCCGCGGGGTAATCGACCGGGCGGGCGGGCGCGGGCAAGGTGGTCACACCGGATCGGCGAAGCCGGAATCCGGGTCCTGACCAGGATCGACGACCCATTGGGGCTGATTTCCCATGTCCACGCAGACCGATCGCTACCAGAACGCCGTCGCCCGCTACTTCGAGGCCTGGAACGCCCACGAGGCCGGAACGCGGGCCAAGGCCGTGGCCGACGCCTGGGCGCCGCGGGGCAGCTACACCGACCCCCTCGCCGACGTACGCGGCCACGAGGCGATCACGGCCGTCGTCACGGCGGCACGGGAGCAGTTCCCCGGTTTCTCCTTCCGGCTCACCGGCACCGTCGACGGCCATCACGACACGGCCCGCTTCTCCTGGGAGCTGGTGAGCGAGACGGACGGGTCGGCGCCGGTGGCCGGCTCCGACGTGCTCACGCTGGACGCCGACGACCGTATCGTCGCCGTCCTCGGATTCCTCGACCGGGTGCCCGCCGGGGCGTGACCGGTGAATTCCTCCGTTCGCGGCGGCCCGCCCGGGGAAAGGTCACGGCGGGCCGCCCGGGGAAAGGCGGTGATCGCCCGAAAGGCGGTGACCGCCTCGGACGGAGGGCGCCGTGCGCGGAGGATGCCGCGCACGGCGCCGGAAAAGCGGAAGCGGAATTCACCGCCGTACCGCACGAGATCTTCGATCGGTTCCGCGCGAGAGCCACGAGGTCTTCGAGGTCTTCCAACCCTTCGAAAGGAGACGGTCGATTCCGTCACCGCGCGGCCGGCGGAACCGCTCAGCCGTTGATCACCGCGTCGATGCGGGCCAGTTCGTCCGCCTCGAACTCCAGGTTGTCCAGGGCGCCGACGCTGTCCTCGATCTGCCGGGCACTGCTCGCGCCGACCAGCGCGGAGGTGACCCGGCCGCCGCGCAGCACCCAGGCCAGGGCGAGCTGGGCCAGCGACTGGCCGCGGGACTTGGCGATGTCGTCGAGGGCGCGGAGCTTGCCCACCAGTTCACCGGTGAGGGCGTCGGAGCTCAGGAAGGGGCTGTCGCTCGCGGCCCGCGAGTCCTCCGGGATGCCGTCGAGGTAGCGGGCGGTGAGTACGCCCTGTTCCAGCGGGGAGAAGACGATGGAGCCGACCTGGAGCTCGTCCAGCGCGTCCAGCAGGCCCTCGCTCTCGGGGCGCCGGTCGAGCATCGAGTAGCGCGGCTGGTGGATGAGCAGCGGGGTGCCCAGCTCGCCCAGGATGCGGGCGGCCTCGCGGGTCTGCTCGGCCGAGTAGTTGGAGACGCCGACGTACAGCGCCTTGCCCTGCTGGACCGCGGAGTGCAGGGCGCCCATCGTCTCCTCCAGCGGAGTCTCCGGGTCGGGGCGGTGCGAGTAGAAGATGTCGACGTGGTCCAGGCCCATCCGCTGCAGGCTCCGGTCCAGCGAGGACAGCACGTACTTGCGCGAGCCCCACTCGCCGTAGGGGCCCGGCCACATCAGATAGCCGGCCTTGGTGGAGATCACCAGTTCGTCGCGGTACGGCGCGAAGTCGGCCTTCAGGAACTCGCCCAGCGCGGACTCCGCGGCGCCGGGCGGCGGGCCGTAGTTGTTCGCCAGGTCGAAGTGGGTGATGCCGAGGTCGAAGGCGCGGCGCAGGATGGCCCGCTGGGTCTCCACGGGACGGTCGGGTCCGAAGTTGTGCCACAGTCCGAGCGACAGCGCGGGGAGCTTCAGGCCACTGCGTCCGGTGCGCCGGTAGGGCATGTGCGCGTAGCGGTCGGGGTGTGCGGTGTACAACGCGACTCCAGGAGGGGTTGGCTCGGAGGAACGGTCCCGGCCGCGGTGGATCGGGCCCGGGACCGTCCCCCACTCTCGCCCGCCCGCGAGCAGTGGTCCAACAGAAGAATCCGATGGAATTCAGCGGATAGGCTTCTCAATCATGGAACTGCGCCATCTCCAGCACTTCGTCGCGGTCGCCGAGGACCAGCACTTCACCCGGGCCGCCGAACGCCTGATGGTCTCCCAGTCGGGGCTGTCGGCCTCCATCCGGGCGCTCGAGCGGGAGCTGCGGGCGCCCCTGTTCGTCCGCACGACCCGCCGGGTGACCCTGACCGAGGCGGGCCGCGCGCTGCTGGCGGAGGCGGAACGGATCCTGGTGCAGGTGCGCGCCGCGCACGAGGCGGTGGCGGCCGTGCAGGGCGTGGTGCGCGGCACCCTCTCGGTGGGCACCGAGCAGTGCATCGCCGGGGTGCACGTGGCGGGGCTGCTGGCCGCGTTCCGGCGGCGCCACCCGGACGTGGAGATCCGGCTCCGGCAGTCCGGCTCGGGCGCGCTCGCCGAGGAGGTGGCCGCCGGGCGGCTGGACCTGGCCTTCGCCTACCGCACCCAGGAGGACGGCGAGCAGCTGCGTTCCGCCCCGCTCACCGGTGAGCCGATGTACGTGCTGTGCCACCCCGACCACCGGCTCACCGGCGCCGCGGCCGCGCCGACCCCGGCCGACGTCGCCGACGAGGTGTTCGTCGACTTCCACCCCGACTGGGGTCCGCGCCGCGCCACCGACGCGGCCTTCGCGGCGGCCGGGATCCGCCGGACGGTCGCGCTGGAGGTCAACGACGTGCACAGCCTGCTGGACCTGGTGGACGAGAACCTCGGCATCGCCGTCGTGCCGCGCCACTTCCGGCACAAGCGGGAGGCCCTCACCGCGCTGCCCCTGAAGGGGACGGGCGAGGTGGTGTACGAGACGGTCGCCCTGCTGCCGCCCGCGCGGGCGACCAGCCCGGCCGCCCGCGCGCTGATGGCCCTGCTGGAGACGGAGCGCGACGGATAAGGTCCCGGGTCCGGTCCGGTCCGCTCCGGGCGGGCGGCACCGGATCGGCCCGGGCGGGCGGCACCGGGGCGGCGGGTGCGCGATGGTGGACGTATGCATGCCAAGGACATCCTCATCGACGGCTACGGCCGCGTCCGGGAAGAGGTCCACGCCGCCGTCGAGGGCCTCGGCCCGGACGACCTCGCCGTCCGGCCGGCCGCCGGGACGAACCCGGTCGCCTGGCTGGTCTGGCACCTCGCCCGCGTCCAGGACGACCACGTGGCCGACGCCTTCGGCCTGGACCAGGTGTGGCTCTCGCAGGACTGGGAGAAACGGTTCGGCCTGCGTCTGCCGCGCCGGGACACCGGGTACGGGCACAGCGCGGCGCAGGTCGCCGAGGTGCGGGTCGCCGACGGTGGCCTGCTGACCGGGTACTACGACGCCGTCCACGCGCAGACCCTGCGGGCGCTGCGCGGGGTGACCGCGGCGGACCTGGAACGCGTCGTGGACGAGCGCTGGGACCCGCCGGTCACGCTCGGCGTACGCCTGGTCAGCGTCCTGTCCGACGATCTCCAGCACGTCGGACAGGCCGCCTATGTGCGCGGGCTGCTTCAGAGCGCGGCCGCGTAGCCCGGCAGGACGACGTCCTCGATGAGGGCCTTGCGCTCGTCGAACGGGACGAAGGCGCTCTTGAGGGCGTTCACGGTGACGGTGCGCAGGTCCTCGACCGTCCAGCCCGCCTCCTCGACCAGCAGCGACATCTCGCGCGTCATCGTCGTCCCCGAGACCAGCCGGTTGTCGGTGTTGAGGGTGACGCGGAAGCCGAGGTCCTTCAGCGCGGTGATCGGGTGCTCGGCGATGGAGGTGGCGGCGCCGGTCTGGAGGTTGGAGGTCGGGCACATCTCCAGCGCGACACGGCGGTCCCTCACCCAGCCGGCCAGACGGCCGAGCTTGCCGTCGACGATGTCCTCGGTGATGCGCACGCCGTGGCCGATGCGCTGGGCGCCGCAGACCTGGAGGGCCTGGTGGATGCTGGGCAGGCCGTGCGCCTCGCCGGCGTGGATGGTGAAGGGGACGTTCTCGCGGCGCAGGTGCGCGAAGGCGTCCAGGTGGTCGGCGGGCGGGAAGCCGTCCTCGGCGCCGGCGATGTCGAAGCCGACGACGCCGGCGTCCCGGAAGGCGACCGCGAGGTCGGCGGTGGCGCGGGTCCGGTCGAACATCCGCATGCCGCACAGCAGGGTGCCGACGCGGACCGGGGTGCCGGCGGCGGCCGCCTTGGCCATGCCGGCCGCGAGGCCTTCCTGGACGGCCTCGACGACCTCGGCCAGGGTCAGACCACCGGCGAGCATCAGTTCGGGGGCGTAGCGCACCTCGGCGTAGACGACGCCGTCCTCGGCCAGGTCCAGGACGTACTCCTCCGCCGTGCGCAGCAGGCCCTCGCGGGTCTGCATGACGGCGAGGGTGTGCTCGAAGGTCGCTATGTACCGGACCAGGTCACCGGAGTCGGCGGCCTCGACGTACCAGGCGGCCAGCTCCTGCGGGTCCGTGGTCGGCAGGGCGTGGCCGACCTCGGCCGCCAGCTCGACGACGGTGGCGGGGCGCAGACCGCCGTCGAGGTGGTCGTGCAGCACGGCCTTGGGGAGCCGGCGGAGGGTGGCGGAGTCTACGCGCGTAGCAGTCATGGTGGATCTTTCCTCGGGCGGAGCTGGGGACGGTGGTGCGGGGTTCCGGGCGCGGGGCGCGCGCGGGGCGGGGCGGGGGCGAGAAGGAAACGGGGTCGGCGGGGTCAGCCGGCCGGCTGGAGCAGGTCCCAGCGGTTCCCGTACAGGTCCTGGAAGACGGCGACGGAGCCGTAGGACTCGTGGCGGGGCTCCTCCAGGAAGGTCACCCCGGCCGCGCGCATCCGGGCGTGGTCCCCGGTGAAGTCCTCGGTGTGCAGGAAGAAGCCGACCCGTCCGCCGGTCTGGTCGCCGACCCGGGATCGCTGGGCGTCGTCCTTGGCCCTGGCCAGCAGCAGGCCGGTGCCGTCCTGGTGACCGCCGGGCCGTACGACGACCCAGCGCGATCCGTCGGGACGCGCCTCGTCCTCGGCGAGGCGGAAACCGACGGCCTCGGTGTAGAAGCGGATCGCCTCGTCGTAGTCGTCGACGACGAGGGTGACCAGCGCGATGCGGCTCATCGGGACCTTTCGGGAGAGCTGATTAGCGGGAGAGGTTATACGTAAAACTTGATGGACGCCAGTCGCTTCCGGAGGAACCGGTTCGAGCCCGCAGGAGATGCTGCCCCGCCTCGACGAGATCGAAGTCGACCTTCTAGCCCGCCGGGTCCGGGCCGAAGCAGAGAGGTGGCTCGGCGAGGTCGCCGCGATAGAGGCCGGCCTCGCCGCCGCCGAGCAGAAACTCGCCGCCATGCGCGACCTCGCGGCCCGGCACACCACCGTCCACCTGGGCATGCCCGATCTCCGTGGCGTCGTCGCGCGCCTCGACTCCGAGCAGCGAAACGAGGATGCGAAGCAGCAGTCCTGAGCACTACAACGAGGGGATGACCGTCTTCCTCTGTTCCAAGTGCGGCACCGCGATCACGCCGGAGCTGGCCGAGCTTGCCGCCGTCCCTAAGGTCTCCGACGACGAGCGCGACCGGGACAAGGAGACACGCCGGGCGCCTTCCACCGTTCCGCGGGGCCACTACGCGATCGACCCCGAGCCCTGGGGACCTCCCTATGTCGTACAGGACGATCAGGAGGACCCGAAGCCAGCTCAGTCGCGCGGACCTGTGGTCTGCCGTGAAGAAGGCTTCGTCATCTCGGCCGGCAGCCGACACACAGTGCTGGTGCACCCTGATGACGCCGCCGGCCTTCAGCCACTGCCCAACTGGGAGAACAGCAGTGGGTGCTGCGGGCCGACAGGCGACGAGGGACTCAACCGGGCCTGCCCCTGCGGCGCTCCGGTCGCGGCCCTCGCGGCCGACTGTTTCGGGCCCTTCGAACTGCACCTCGACCCCGTCCGGACCTACGCGTTCTCCCAGTAAGACCGCGAAGCACGTGCGGACGACCTGCACGACACGCCCGACGGAACCCGTTCACCCAACTTCTTCACTACTACTTTCCGTGGTGCGACGGCTCACAGGCGGACCTGCCGCCGAGCTGGGCTAGTTCGGACAAGACCAGCTCGGCGCGCTCGGCCTGGTCCTCAACGCCATCGTGCTCTGGACTACGAAGTACATCGACGCCGCCGTCGAGGCGCTCCGCGCCGAGGGCCACGAGACCCGCGACGAGAACATCGCCCGCCTGTCCCCGCTCAAGCACCGCCACCTGAACCTACTCGGCCGCTACAGCTTTACGGCCTCGATCCCGGCCGCCGGCGCCCTGCGCCCGCTGCGCGATCCGCACGCGGCCGAGCTGGACGAGAACGACGACGGCATACCGGAGCAGGTGTGAGCAGATGGGGCCGCTGCGGTTGCACGGCTGGAGGGCAGCCTGCGCCGGAGGCCGCTGCTAGGGCCTGTCGTTTGGATCACACCGCAGACGTGGGGGTCGGCACGCGCATCTGCGGCGTTGTCGTCGGTTGCCGACGCTCCGCGTCGACGCCCTCCTCCGCCTTGCAGCTGCACGCACCGACCCCCACTCAACCGGGCTGCAAGACACAGGCGATTTCCTGCGGCCTGATCCAAACGACAGACCCTAGGCGGGTCAGGGCACGCTCCGGCCCTGGTTTCCGGTGTCGTCGCGGGCCGGTGCGGCTGCGAGCCAGGAGGCGAGGACGCGGAGCTTTTCGTGGGTGGGTGAGCCGGGTGCGGTTGACCACATGGTCAGGTACTGGTCGGGGTCGCCCGCCCAGTGGAAGCTGTCCCAGTCGACGGTGAGGTCGCCGAGGTCGGGGTGGCGGATGGTCTTGGTGCCGAACTTCGGCTGGGCGACGTTTCGGGCCGCCCACCAACGGCGGAACTGCGAGCTGACCACTGACATCTCTCCCACGAGCGAGGTCAGCTGCGGATCGGTGGGATTGGCGGCGGCCTGCATGCGCAGCAGTGCGACGCCGTCGCGGGCCATGGCCTCCCAGTCGGGGTAGTAGTCCTTCATCCGGGGGTCGGTGAACAGCATCCGGATGTGGTTGCGCTCCTTGGGGGGCTTCTTGTCGATGTCGAGCAGGAGGGCGGCGGCGAGCGGGTTCCAGGCGAGGATGTCGAGGTACTTGCCCACTACGAACGCCGGTGTGTCGGTCAGCTGGTCCAGGAGACGTTGGAGCTGCGGGCGTACTGCTGTCGTACGGTTCCTGGGCGGGGTGCGGCGTTCGGCCTGCCGGGCGAGGCTTTCGGCGTAGGTGCGCTGGTCGGGGGTGAGGCGCAGAGCGTCGGAGAGGGCTTCGAGGACCGGCTCGGACGGAGCGAGGCGTCCTTGCTCGATGCGGGCGTAGTAGTCCTGGCTGATCGCCACCAGCGCCGCGACCTCTTCGCGCCGCAATCCGGATACGCGGCGGGATCCCGGGTCTCCCGGATCCAGCCCCAGGTCGGCGGGGTTGAGTTCGCTGCGGCGTGCCTTCAGGAACTGGCCGAGTTCTTCGAGGTGCGGGTTCTTCGCGCTCACGTCTCTCACAGCCTTCGGCCGCGCCCCAGGACCAGCGGTCCTGGGACACGGCGTCTCGCGAGGTCGGGTGGGGGGCCGGGGGTCAGGCCGGCTGCCTCTCGGTGAGGTGGGCGCGGAAGAAGCGGGTTACATGCGCGATGGCGTTGTCGATCTGCTTCGGCGAGTCGTAGTAGTCGAAGTGGTTCCCGTCGGACCAGACGAGCTCCTTGGGCCCCTGGACAGTCTCGTGGAGCTTCTTGGCGTTCTCGGGCAGGGCGCTGCCGTCGGAGTGGACGACGATCGTCGGGGTGGTGACGGACGGGGCCTGGCCCAGCGCGTCGAGGGTGAGCCAGGTCGTCCACGACGAGACGTCCAGCTCGTTCCTGTACTGCGGAACGTTGCCGCGCGAGGTGTTGGTGTAGTAGTCGTAGGCGCCCTGGACGGGGGCGTAGTTCGCCGCGTCCTTGTCGGTCTCGCTGTAGACCGTGATGAGGGTCGCCTCGCCGCTCTCCTCGTACTTCTTCCGGGCCGCGGCGGCCTGCTCGCGGCGCGCGGCCAGACCGTCCTCGCCGTAGGTGCCGGCGAACACGTCCGGGTCGGCGAGGAACCCGGCGATCGTCGCCAGACCCTTGACGCGCGGGTCCTGCGCGGCGAGGTAGACCCCGTTGCTGGCCGACGTGCACACCCCGACCATGCCGACGCCCTCCACGTGGGGGAGCCCGGTCAGGAACGTGACCGCCGCCTTCAGGTCGCTGAGCTTCTCGGCCGGCGACTCGTACTGACGCGGCTGGCCCTCGCTCTCACCGTAGTGGGCGTAGTCGAAGCTCAGGGCGACGAAGCCCTGCCCGGAGAACCTCTCCGCGTAGATCCCTGCCATCTGCTCCTTGACCGACGTGAACGACCCCTGCACGATCACGGCCGGGTAGCGGCGGTTCTCATCGAAGCCGTCCGGGGTGAACAGGTTGCCCACCAGGGTCATACCGTCCCGGCCAAAGCTGATCTTGCGCTGCACTCTGTACTCCTCTGTCGGTATTTCGACAGTGCCTGCGGCGCGGCTTGTCCACAATGGGAAGAATCTTTCCTAGGTATCCCACACGTCGCGTGGCCCCGAGGCCAGCCACTCCTGTCGTCAAACGATCGAATGACGACAGCCACGGCGGGCGTCCGATGAACCCAGTGATTCCGGGCCCGACGGCGGCTCCGATCCAACGAGATCCGATGACGGCTGACGACAGGGTTGGATGACACCCAGAGTCCGATGCGGCGGCATGAGCGGGGAAACAGCGTGGCCGATCTCGTCCACAAGCGGGTCTCGACCGACCAGCAGTCCACCGCCCGCCAGGACCTCGTCCTCGCCGAGGCCGGGATCGAGGACCCGGTCGTCTTCGAGGAGGACCCGGGCACCTCCAGCGGCCACGACCTCCCCGCGATCCCGGCGCAGCGCAAGGCGCGCCGCGAGTACGAGAACCGCGTCAGCGCGCTCACGCAGACCGGGCCGTAATCGTTCTCAGCGCCAACCGCTGTACCGATACTCCCGAGGCCAGGAGCATGATCACCGGCTTGGCGTCAACCGCTGTACCGATATTCCCCGAGGCCGGAAAGGAAGCCGCGGCCGGGCCGCCCGCCGAACGGGGAGGAAGGCCCGGGGCGGCAGGTCCGCCGCATCGCGGGACGGCGACCGAACGGCCGTGGCCGCCCGGTGCAACGGGCGACGGCCGAACAGGCCGCGATCGCCCGGTGCGCCGGGACGGAGGACGACACGCCCGTCGCCGGGTGAACCGAGGACGAGGACGGCACGGCCGTCGCCCGCGTCGCGGCGGGACGGATGCGGACGACGGCCGTGTCGTGGGGGCGGCGGGTCGGGGCGGATGCGGACGACGGCCGCGGCGCCGGGTTCCGGGTGACCGCGACGCCCGCGGTGCCCGGATCCGAGGCCGCCGACAGGGCGCGGCACCCGCCCTCCCGGGTTCAGCAGTAGAGGTTGCCGCCCGGGGAGACGCCCAGGATCTGGGCGAACTGCTGGTACTTGGTCACCCGGCTCTGCACCTGTGCCGGGTTCTTTCCGTCGCACTCCAGGGAGCCGTTGATGGAGCGTACGGTCTGGCCGAAACCGGCGCCGTTGACCATGGCGTTGTGCGGTGTCATGGAGCCGGGACCGCTCTGGGTGTTCCAGTACCACAGGGCCGTCTTCCAGGCCACGGCCGCGTCGTTCTGCACCAGCCAGGGGTTGTTGAGGAGGTCGATGCCGAGCGCGTCGCCCGCGGCCTTGTAGTTGAAGTTCCAGCTGAGCTGGATGGGGCCGCGCCCGTAGTAGGCGGCCTGGCCGGCCGGACAGCCGTAGGGCTGGCTCCAGTCGCAGTAGTGCGGGTAGTTGGCGGTGTTCTGCTCGACCACGTGCACCAGACCGCCGGTCTCGTGGCTGACGTTGGCGAGGAACGCGGCCGCCTCCTGCTTCTTGGTGGTGTCGCTGCCAGTGGTGGCGAAGCCGGGGTAGGCGCCGAGGGCGGCGGTGAGGCCGCCGTAGGAGTAGAAGGAGTTCCGGCCCGGGAACATCTGATTGAACTGCGCCTCGGTGACCACGAACCTGCCGACCGGCGTCCCGGGGCCGTTGTCGCAGGCGTACGGCTCCCAGTACCAGGTGCTGATGACGGGGTCGTAGCCCGGGTTGTCGTGCTCGGCCACGTAGGCCCTGCCGTCGGTGTAGCGGACGACGTCGCCGGTGCGGTAGGCCTTGCCGGCCACCCAGGCGGGGTAGCTCGAACAGGCGGCGGCGGACGCGCTGGTGGCCGGCAGGAGCACCGGCACGGCAGCGGAGAGGACGAGTGCGGTCACGACCGCGGAGACACGGCGCCTCGACACGGGATCAACTCCTTCGCGGAGCACGGCCGTCCCCGGCTCGGGGCAGGGCGGAGCCGGGCCTCGTGCGCGCGCCGGCGGAGCCGGCCGCGGCTCGGGGGCGGCCGTGGTGGGGGGTGTGGAGGCACACTCAACCGCTTTGGTCTGTACCAGTCAAGGGTGTAGACCAATCGGCCCGGCCGGGCCACGGCCGGGCCGGTGGTCCGGGCCGCCGCCGGGCCGGCCGCGCCCCGGGCGCAAGGCCCGTACGGCGGTTCAGCCCAGCGGCTTCTCCAGCACCGCCTTGCGGTGGCTGAAGGTCTCCATCGAGTACCGGCCGTGGTAGTTGCCCATGCCGCTCTCCCCCACCCCGCCGAACGGCAGGTCGGAGACGGTGAGATGGGCGAGCGGCAGACCGTGGCCGAGGCCTCCGGAGGAGGTCTCGGCGGCGATGCGCGCGCGGGTCTCCTCGGAGCCGGAGAAGACGTACAGCGCGAGGGGCTTGTCGCGGTCGTTGACGAACGCGATCGCCCCGTCGAGGTCGTCGACGGTCACGATCGGCAGGATCGGGCCGAAGATCTCCTCGCCCATGACGGGCGAGGCGGGGTCGACGTCGGCCAGGACGGTCGGCGCGATGTACTTGTCCGCACGGTCGCTGCCGCCGCCGACCACGACGCGGCCGGAGCCGAGCAGGCCGGTGAGCCGGTCGAAGTGGCGCTCGTTGACGATCCGTCCGTACTCGCCGGAGGTCTGCGGGTCGGCGCCGTAGACCTTCTCGACGGCCTGGGCGAGGAGGGGTTCCAGGGCGGCGGCGGTGGCGGGGTCGGTGAGGACGTAGTCGGGGGCGACGCAGGTCTGGCCGGCGTTGAGGAACTTGCCGCGGACCAGCCGGTCGGCGACGACGGCGAGGTCGGTGTCGCGGTCGACGAACGCCGGTGACTTGCCGCCGAGTTCGAGGGTGACCGGGGTGAGGTGCTCGGCGGCGGCCCGCATCACGACGCGGCCGACGGTGCCGTTGCCGGTGTAGAAGATGTGATCGAACCGCTCGGCCAGCAGCGCCGTGGTCTCCGGGACGCCGCCCTCGACGACGGCGACCGCGTCGGTGTCGAGGTGGGCGGGCAGCAGCCGGGCCAGCGCGGCGGAGGTCGCCGGGGCCAGCTCGCTGGGCTTGACGACGACGGCGTTGCCCGCGGCGAGGGCGCCGACGAGCGGGGCGAGCAGCAGCTGGGCCGGGTAGTTCCAGGGCGCGATGACGAGGACGACGCCGAGCGGGTCGTACTGGGTCCAGGCGCGGGCGTCGGCGCCGAGGTGGGCGGGGGCCGGGGCGGGCTCGGGGCGCAGCCAGTCGTCGAGGTGGTCGAGGGTGTGGTCGATCTCGCGGACCGTGAAGTCGATCTCGGTGCGGTAGGCCTCCGTGCTGCTCTTGCCGAGGTCGGCGTGGAGGGCGGCGGCCAGGTCCGCGCCCTGCTCGGTGAGCATCGCGCGCAGCCGGCGCAGCTGCCCGGTGCGCCAGGCGGCGGGCTTGGTGCGGCCGGTGCGGAAGGTGGCGCGCAGCCGGGCGACGACGTCGGCGGGCTGCTCGGGGATGGCGGTGGTCACGGTGCCTCGCTGGTGGTGCGCGGGCTTCTCAGCCCTGGGTACGGACGGCGAGCGGTCGGCTCGATGTATACGCCAACCTTTCATGCACCGAAACATATTCCCCGGCCCGGCCGTTTCGCACGCGGTGCGGCCGCATGGATCGGCCGGCGGGTTCAGCGCGGTCCGGCCGCCCGGATCGGCGGGTGGGTTCACCACGGTCGGGGAGAATCCGGTCCATGACCGCACCGCACCCGCTCGTCGTCCGTGCCCGGCACCTCGCGCGGACCGTCCTCACCCCGCACGCCGAGGAGGTGGACCGGACGGAGGTCCCCGCCGGTCACCTCGCGGAGATCCGGCGCTCGGGCCTGCTCGGCATGCACGCGCCCGCGGAGTACGGCGGCTCGGCCGCGCCCGCGCCGGTGGTGCGGGAGACGGCGGAGATCCTCGCCGGGGCGTGCTGCGCGACCTGGTTCGTGCAGACGCAGCACCACACGCCGGTCCTGACGCTGGCCGGGAGCGAGAGCCCCGTCCGCGAACGGCTGCTGGGTCCCCTGGCCCGCGGCGAGCTGCTCTCGGGTGTCGCCTACGCCCATCTGCGCGCGCACCCGAGGATCCCGGTGCGGGTCACCCGGGACGGCGACGGCTGGCGCTTCGACGGGCGGGTCCCCTGGTACACGGGGTGGGGGCTGAACGACATCATGCTGCTGGCCGGGGTGACCGAGGCCGACGAGGCGCTGTTCGCCTTCGCCGAGGCGCGGGAACAGCCGGGGCTGCGGGCCTCGGCACCGATGCGGCTGACCGCGCTGACCGCGGCCCGCACGGTCTCCCTGGAGCTGGACGGGTTCCGGCTGCCCGAGGAGGCGGTGGCGCTGCGGACCCCGTTCGCGCGGTGGGCCGCCGCCGACCGCCCGAGGACGGTGGCCGCGAATCCGGCGGTGTTCGGCGTGACGGAGGCGGCCCTCGCCCTGCTGGACGAGGACACGGCGGCCGCCCTGCGCGCCCGTCTCACCGAGGTCCGCGACCGGGCCTACGCCCTGGCCGACCACCCGGTGCCGCACGAGCACCTGGAGGAGCGCCTGGCCGTCCGGATCAGGGCGTACGAGGTGCTGCACGCGGCCACGACGGCGGCGGTGGTGGCGGGCGGCGGACGGTCCCTGGCGCTGACGGACAGGGCCCAACGGCTGGCGCGGGAGGCCCTGTTCCTCATGGTCCAGGGCCAGACGCGGGAGTCGCGCGGAGCCCATCTCGACGCCTTGGCGGACCGGGCCCGGTCGGGAGGGGCCCGGTCGGGGCGGGCGGGGACCTGACGGCGGGCCCGGCGGCGGACGGCCACAGCCGGCGGATCGGCCCGTCAACCGGCGAGTCGACCGGTCGATCAGTCAGCCGGTCAGCCGGCGAACGACGCCCGTGCCGGAGCTCCCTTCTCCCCCGCCGGATGCGTCCACAGCCCCTCCCCGGCCAGCCTCGGCAGCACCCCCTCCCCGAACCAGTAGGCCTCCTCCAGGTGCGGATAACCGGACAGGACGAACTCCTCGACGCCCAGCGCCGCGTACTCCTCGATCCGGTCGGCGACCTCCGCGTGGCTCCCCACCAGCGCGGTCCCCGCGCCGCCCCGGACCAGGCCGATCCCGGCCCACAGATTGGGGTGGATCTCCAGCCCGTCGCGGCCGCCGCCGTGCAGGGCGAGCATCCGCCGCTGCCCTTCGGACTCGCTGCGCGCCAGCCCGGCCTGGACGGACCTGACGGTGGCGGGGTCGAAGCCGGCGAGGAGCCGGTCGGCCTCCGCCCAGGCCGCTCCGGAGGTGTCGCGGGTGATCACGTGCAGACGGATGCCGAACCGCAGGGTCCGTCCCCGCCGGGCCGCGAGTCCCCGGATCCAGGCGATCTTCTCGGCGACCTGGGCGGGCGGCTCGCCCCAGGTGAGGTACACGTCGGCGTACCGGGCCGCGATCTCCCCGGCGATCGCGGAGGAGCCCCCGAAGTACACCTCGGGCACGGGGTCCGGGAGCCGCGCCAGCCTGGCGTCCTCGACGCGCAGGTGCTCGCCCTTCAGGTCGACGGTACGGCCCTCCCACAACCCCCGGACGATCTGGAGGAACTCGCCGGTACGTCGGTAGCGGTCGTCCTTGTCGAGGAAGTCGCCGTAGGCGCGCTGCTCCTGGCTCTCGCCGCCGGTGACGACGTTCAGCAGCAGGCGTCCGCCGGACTGCCGCTGGAAGGTCGACGCCATCTGCGCCGCGAGGGTGGGCGAGACGAAGCCGGGCCGGAACGCGACCAGGAACTTCAGCCGCTCGGTGTGCCGGCTGACCATGGCGGTGGTCAGCCACGCGTCCTCGCACCAGGCGCCGGTCGGGGTGAGCGCGCCCTCGAAGCCGAGGTCCTCGGCGGCGCGGGCGATCTGGCCGAGGTAGCCGATCGTGGGGGGCCGGTCCTGTCCGGAGGCGGTGACGGAGGTGCCGTGGCCGCCGCCGACGACGTGGCGGCTGTCTCCGTTGGTGGGCAGGAACCAGTGGAAGGTGAGGGGCACGTCAGGTCTCCGATCAGCGATGTCCGCGGCTTCACCGCCGTCGCACGGACGGTCGCGGAGGCGGTCGCACGGACGGTGGCGGGGACGGTCGCGGGGGTGTCAGCTCGCCGCGGCCAGGTACGGTGTGCGGCCGAGGGCGAGGGAGAACTGGTCGACGACCTGGCCGAGCGCCTCGGCGGCGGCGGGGGCGAGGCCGATCGAGCCGTCCTCGTGGGCGGTGATGTCCTTGTCGAGGGTGAACCAGCCCTGCACGATGTGGGCCGCGCCCATGGAGTTCAGGACGGGCCGCAGGGCGTAGTCGATGGCGAGGACGTGCGCGACGGAGCCTCCGGTGGCCAGGGGCAGCACGGTCTTCCCGGTCAGCGCGTACTGCGGCAGCAGGTCCAGGAGCGCCTTGAGGACACCGGAGTACGACGCCTTGTAGACGGGCGTGGCCACGACGACACCGTCGGCGCGCGCGAACAGCTCGGCGGCCTCCACGATCGCGGGGTGGCGGAAGTCGGCTCCGAGGAGGGCCTCGGCCGGGACGGTGCGGACGTCGAGCGGGACGACCTCGTGTCCCTGGGCGGCCAGGCGCCGGTCGAGGTGGCGCAGCAGGCGGCCGGTGCGGGAGGTGGCGGACGGGCTGCCGGAGACGGACAGGACGGTGGCCATGGGGCCTCTTTCGGGAGGAGGACGGGCGCCCCGTGCGGGAGGCGCTCGCGGAGCGGTACGGGAGAACCGGGAGGGTCGCACCGGGAGTTGCGCGGGGAGGGCCCGGGCGGTGTGCCCTCGGCGAGGCCCCTCACCCCGGCGATCCGGCCGGAGGGACGGTCGAGGTGGGCGGAACTCCCGGTGCGCGGACGCCTTTTCGGGCACGCCGGGTTCACGGTGCGGACCGGGTCCGCGGTGCGGGAAGGGGGCGTGGCGCGTTCGGGCGGTGCCGCGGGGAACCGGCGAGCGGCCGCGGTCGGGCGAGCGGGCGGCGCGGCGGGAGGGGTGCGGCGGACCGGGGAATCAGGCCGCGGCGCGACAGGAGGCGCTGGAGACGCGCGCGAGGTCGACGTGGCGTCGCCGCGTGAGGTCCAGTCGCATGTTCATGACGTCGATCGTGGCAGTCGCCGGTCTCGGCAGTCAAGGAGAACCCGACCGGTCTCGCATCGCGGACCACGGGTTTCCGCGGGGAGACCGCGGGTTTCCGCGGGGAGACCGCGGGTTTCCGCGGGGAAGTGACGGGCGGACCGCCGAACCGGGGGTGGCGGCGTCCGCCTCCCGCCGGGGCGCCGACGGAGCGGCCGGAACACCTCACGGCGGCACCCGGTCCGGTCCGTCGCGCCGCGCCGCCGGGCGACCGCGGCCCTCCCGGGCGGTGTCGGGCGGGACGGTGCGCGATCCGGCGGCGGGCCTGCCGGGCGCGCCGCCGACCGGCAGGCGGTCCGGCCCCCTCGTGCACCGCTGTGCGCACCGGCTCCCCGGCGGACGTGGCCCCGTCCCCGCGCACTCCGCCGCGGGTGCGCGGACGGCCGGTGCCCACCCCGCGGGGTGGGCACCGGCCGTCCGTCCCGTCCCGGTCTCAGTCCTCGTCGCCCGACTGGACCACGACGAGGAAGGCGTCCGACTTCAGGTCCATCACCACGGTCGCGGGCTCCCCCTCGGCCCGCCGCCTGGCCGCGGACTCCTCGGCCGGCCACGATCCGCGCGGGGCTCCTGCGGGGAAACGCTCCAACACCTTCGCGCCCATAGCGGCGGACACCTCCCGATTCGATACGAACAGGTCCGTCACCTACGGCTGCCCGCTGCGGGCCGAAGCATGTTCAGGACGCGTCCACCCGGGCGACGTCCGGACGGTCACGCTCCCGGTCCCGGTCCCGGTCGCGGCCGAGCCGCCCCGGCCACCAGGCGCGGGCGCCGAGGTCCCGGACCAGGGCGGGCACCAGCAGCGAACGCACCACGAGCGTGTCGAGCAGCACCCCGAAGGCGACGATGAAGGCGATCTGCACGAGGAAGGCCAGCGGGATCACGCCGAGCGCGGCGAAGGTGGCGGCCAGCACCACGCCGGCGGAGGTGATGACGCCGCCGGTGCTGGTCACTCCCCGCAGCACGCCCTCGCGGACCCCGTGCCGCAGGGACTCCTCCCGCACCCGGGACATGAGGAAGATGTTGTAGTCGACGCCCAGCGCCACGAGGAAGACGAACCCGTACAGCGGAACGGACGGATCGGTGCCGGTGAAGCCGAACACGTGCTCGAAGACGAGGCCGGAGATCCCCAGGGTGGCGAGGAAGTTCAGCCCCACGGTGGCCACCAGCAGGGCGGGGGTGAGCAGGGAGCGCAGCAGCACGGTCAGGATGACGAAGATGATGGCGAGGACCACCGGCACGATCAGGGTGCGGTCGCGCTCGGCGGTGCGCAGGGTGTCGTACTGCTGGGCCGTGTAGCCGCCCACCAGGGCGTCCGCGCCGGGGACGGCGTGCAGAGCGGTGCGCAGTCGCGCCACCGTGTCCTTGGCCGCGTCGCTGTCCGCCGCCGCCTCGAGGGTGACGTCGACGCGGGCCCGTCCGTCGACGACGAGCGGCTTCCCGCCGGGCGCCCCGGACGCGCTCACCGCCGCGGCCGAGGCCACGCCGTCGGTCGTACGGGACGCCTCGACCACCTTCGTCAGCCGGCCGGCGTCGGCGATGACCACCACCGGGTTGCCCGAACCGCCGGGGAAGTGCCGGGCGAGCGTCTGCTGGGCCGCCACGGAGGGGGCGTCGTTGACGAAGGTCTCGTCCAGCGGGACGCCCTTGGAGGTGAGGGTGGGGGCGAACGCCGCGCAGGCGAGCAGTGCGGCCAGCGACACCGCCCACACCTTGCGGGGGGCCCGGTCCACCAGGGCCGCGACCCGCTGCCACACCCGCCCTCCGGCGCCCTGTCCGTCGGCCGGTCGCGGCTTGGCGGGCCAGTAGGCGGCGCGACCGAGGAGGACCAGGACGGCGGGGAGGAAGGTCAGCGTGCTCACCACGGCGGCGATGATGCCGATGGCCCCGACGGGTCCCAGCGCGCGGTTGTTGGTGAGGTCGCTCAGCAGCAGGGCGAGCAGCCCCAGGGCGACGGTCGCGGCGCTGGCCACCACGGTGCTCCAGGAGCGGCCCAGCGCGGCCCGCATGGCCGCGAACCGGTCCGTGCGGGAGGCGAGTTCCTCCCGGTAGCGGGCGGTCAGGAGCAGGGCGTAGTCGGTGGCCGCGCCGATGACGAGGATCGACAGGATGCCCTGGACCTGTCCGTCCACGCGCACCACGTCGTGGTCGGCGAGGACGTAGACGACGGCGCAGGCGAGGCCGAGCGCGAGGACGGCGCCGACGATGATCACCAGGGGGAGCAGCACGCTGCGGTAGACGAGCAGCAGGATCACCAGGACGGTCACCAGCGCGACGGCCAGCAGCAGACCGTCGATGCCGGCGAACGCGTCGGAGAGGTCGGCCTGGGTCGCGGCCGGTCCGGCCAGTTCGACGGTGGTGCCGGGGACCCGCTCGGCCGCGGCGCGGATCCGTTCCAGGGCCGGGGCCAGCTCCTCCCCGAGGTCGGGGCGCAGCGGCACCACGCCCTCCAGGGCCTTGCCGTCCTCGGAGAGCAGCGCGGGCGAGACCCGGCCCGCCACCCCCGGGGCGTCGGCGAGGGAGGCGAGGGCCTGGGCCGCGGCCTCGCGCCGGTCCGCCACACCGGCGTCCCGGTCCGAGGTCCACACGACGATGGCCGGCAGGGTCTCGTCCTGGCGGAAGGCCCGCTGGGCGCTGATGACCTCGGTCGATTCGGCGCTGCGCGGCAGGAAGGCGGCCTGGTCGTTGGTGGCGACCTCGCCCAGGCGTCCGGCGAACGGTCCGAGGACGCCGCCGAGGACGAGCCATACGGCGACGAGCAGGACCGGGACGAGCCGTCGGGCGCGTCGAAGGGTGGTGGACATCGTTCTCCTGCTGCGAAGGGACAGGTATCTCGATGACTAACAATCTCAATCATTGAGTCATCTTGGACGGGGAGAGCTTAGACTGCGTCCGTTCTTCTGCCCCGGGCGGGTCGGCGGATGCGCCGGAACGTGCCCCGTTCCCGACTCCCGGCTCCCGGCTCTCAGCGGCCGACGGTGGCTATCGCCGAGAGTTCCTCGTTCATCGCCGCCAGGAAGCGCAGCACCACCGACAGCTCCTCCTCGGTGAACCGCGACCGGGCGGCCTGCGTGGCGTCGGCCAGGGGCCGGAAGTGGGCCCGCGCCGCGGACCGGGCGTCCGGCACGTAGTGCAGGTGCACCACCCTGCGGTCGGCGCTCTCGCGGACCCGCCGGACGTGACCGGCGCGCTCCAGCCGGTCGACGCACGCGGTGACGGCTCCGGAGGTCAGCCCGAGGTGCTCGCGCAGCCGCTTGGGGGTCATGGGCTCCTCGGCGTCGAGGATCGCCGCCAGCGCCTGGACGTCGGTGGCGTGCAGCCCCTGGTCGCCCGCGAACCCGTGCACCAGCCGGTTGATCTCGCCGTTCATCCGCCGCAGCCGGACCGCGAAGGCCTGCAGGTCGGCCGGTGGCGCGGGCGCGCCCGCGTCCCGTCCCCGTTCGTGCTGCTCCCGATCGTCCCCTGTGGCCACGCGATCAGCGTAGCCGCTGTCCGCGATCACCCGATCGTGGCCTCGGACCACGGCGCGCATCCGCCGCCCGCCCCGACGGGGAAGAGACCCGGGGAAGACATACCGGGCGGGGACGTCGACGCGAAGGACCGAGGACTCATGACCGCACAGGGCCAGGACTCATGACCGCGCAGGGCCGGGAGCACGGCCGGGAATCCCTCCGCTGCCTGGTCACCGGTGCCACGGGCTACATCGGCGGCCGGCTCGTCCCCGAGCTGCTGGCGGCCGGCCACCGGGTGCGCTGCCTGGCCCGTTCGCCGCAGCGGCTGCGCGACCACCCGTGGGCCGGACGGGTGGAGGCGGTGCGCGGGGACGTCACGGACGCCGCCTCGGTCGCGGAGGCGATGCGGGACGTCGACGTCGCCTACTACCTGGTGCACGCCCTGGGCTCGGGCCGCGGCTTCGAGGAGACCGACCGGCGGGCGGCACGGATCTTCGGCGAGCGGGCCCGCGCCGCCGGAGTGCGCCGCATCGTGTACCTCGGGGGCCTCACCCCGGCCGGGGTCCCCGAGCGGGAGCTGTCGCCGCACCTGCGCTCGCGCGCCGAGGTCGGCCGCATCCTGCTGGACTCGGGGGTGCCGACCACGGTGCTGCGGGCGGCCGTGGTCATCGGCTCGGGGTCGGTCTCCTTCGAGATGCTCCGCTACCTCACCGAGCGCCTGCCCGTCATGGTCACGCCGAGCTGGGTGCACACCAGGATCCAGCCCGTCGCCGTCCGGGACGTGCTGCGCGCCCTGGTCGGCAGCGCCCGGATGCCCGAGGACGTCAACCGGTCCTTCGACATCGGCGGGCCGGAGGTGCTGACGTACCGGCAGATGATGATCCGCTACGCCGCGGTGGCGGGTCTGCCGCGGCGCGTCATCGTCCCGGTGCCCGTGCTCACCCCCCGGCTCTCCAGTCACTGGGTGGGGCTCGTCACGCCGGTGCCCGCCTCCATCGCGCGGCCGCTCACCGAGTCGCTGCGCCACGAGGTGGTGTGCCGCGAGCACGACATCGCCCGGTACGTGCCGGACCCGCCGGGACATCCGGTGGGCTTCGACGAGGCGGTGCGGCTGGCGCTGCGGCGGGTGCGCGACGCGGAGGTCGTCACCCGCTGGTCCTCCGCCTCCCTGCCCGGTGCCCCCAGCGACCCGCTGCCGACCGACCCGGACTGGGCGGGCGGCAGCCTGTACACCGACTGCCGGGAGGTGTCCGTGCACGCCTCCCCCGAGGCGCTGTGGCGGGTGATCGAGGGCGTGGGCGGCGACAACGGCTGGTACTCCTTCCCACTGGCCTGGGCGGTGCGCGGATGGCTGGACCGGCTGGTCGGCGGGGTGGGACTGCGCCGGGGCCGGCGCGACGCGGCGCGGCTGCGGGTCGGCGACTCGCTGGACTTCTGGCGGGTCGAGGAGATCGAGCCCGGACGACTGCTCCGGCTGCGCGCCGAGATGCGGCTGCCCGGTCTGGCCTGGCTGGAGATGTACGCGGAGACGGACGCGGCGGGCGGCACCCGCTACCGCCAGCGCGCCCTGTTCCATCCGCACGGGCTGCTCGGCCAGGCCTACTGGTGGAGCGTCTCCCCCTTCCACGCGGTGGTGTTCGGCGGCATGGCCCGCAACATCGCCCGGGCCGCGGCGGCCGAGGCCCCCCGGCGGACGTCCGCGGCGTGAGCGCGCATCCGCCGGGCGTCCGGGCGCGGAAGCACCCGGTGGCCCCTCACCCCCGTCGGAAGCCGGCGTCATGAACGTGTCCGTCGTCCTGTTCACCTCCGATCTGCGGCTGCACGACCATCCGCCGCTGCGGGCGGCCCTGGAGGGCGCCCGGGAGGTGGTCCCGCTGTTCGTGCGCGACCGGGCCGTCGACGCCGCCGGGTTCGCCGCGCCCAACCGGCTGGCCTTCCTCTCCGACTGCCTGCGGGACCTGGACGCGGGGCTGCGCGAACGGGGCGGACGGCTCGTGCTCCGGTCGGGGGACGTCGTCGAGGAGGTGTGCCGGGTCGCCGCCGAGGCGGGTGCCGACGAGGTCCATCTGGCGGCCGACGTCAGCCGGTACGCGCAGCACCGCGAGGAGCGGCTGCGGCACGCCCTGGAGGCGAACGGCGTACGGCTGCACGTGCACGACGCCGTGACGGCCGCCGTCGCGCCGGGGGCGGTGACACCGGCCGGGTCGGACCGCTTCGCCGTGTTCACGCCGTACTTCCGGCGCTGGTCGCGGGAGCGGCTGCGGGAGGCGCTCGACGCGCCGCGCGCCGTCACCGTCCCGGACGGCGTCGGCTCGCAGGAGCTCCCGGCGCACACGGGCGTGTCCGAGGGGCTGGCGGCGGGCGGCGAGCGCGAGGGGCGGGCACGGCTGGCGGACTGGCTGCGCCACGGGATCGCCGGGTACGAGGAGGGGCACGACGACCTGGCCGGCGACGCCACCTCCCGTCTCTCGCCCCATCTGCACTTCGGCACCCTCTCCCCCGTCGAACTCGTGCTCCGCTCCCGCGCGGCGGGGGGAGCGGGCGCCGAGGCGTTCGTACGGCAGGTCGCCTGGCGCGACTTCCACCGTCAGGTGCTGGCGGCCCGTCCGGCCGCCGCCGTCGCCGACTACCGGACCCGGCACGACAGCTGGCGCACCGAAGGGACCGCGCACGACGACGTCGAGGCGTGGCGGGAGGGCCGTACCGGCTATCCGATCGTGGACGCGGCGATGCGGCAGCTGCGCCACGAGGGCTGGATGCACAACCGGGGCCGGCTGCTGACGGCGAGTTTCCTCACCAAGACGCTGTACGTCGACTGGCGGATCGGTGCGCGCCACTTCCTGGAACTGCTCGTCGACGGCGACCTGGCCAACAACCAGCTCAACTGGCAGTGGGTCGCGGGCACCGGCACCGACAGCCGTCCCAACCGGGTCCTCAACCCGGTCGCCCAGGCCAGGCGGTACGACCCGGACGGGGCGTACGTGCGGCGCTGGGTGCCGGAGCTGGCGGGGATCGGGGGCGCGGCGGTGCACGAGCCGTGGAAGCTGCGCGGCCCGGACCGGGCGGCCGGCTACCCCGACCGGGTGGTCGAGCTGTCCGAGGGGCTGGCCCGCTTCCGGCGGGCGCGCGGGCTCGACTGAGGTGCGGGTGGTGCCGGTGGACGGGCGGCGGGCGGGGCGGCGCGCCCCGCGACCGTCGCAGGGCGGGCGGCCTTCGCCGGACATGCGCCCCTCGCCGGACGTGCGGTCCGGCGGTGACGGCGGCGTCGGCCTCCGCGGCCGTCCGTCCCCCGTCCGCGCGCGTCGATCCGTTCACCACGTGCGGCCCGCGCCCAGCAGCAGTTCGCCGACGCGGACGACGTCCGGGTTCTCCACCGCTCCGGGCCGCTGGACGAGGAAGGCGGTGTTGATCGGCGGGTCCTCCGGCTCGTGCAGGGCGACGAGGGCGCCCGAGGCCAGCTCGTCGACGCAGAGGTAGCGCGGCAGGACGGTGAAACCCGCGCCCGCGACGACTGCGGCGAGCACTCCCCGCAGGTCGGGCACGGTCACGGCGGCGGGACCGGACAGCCGTCGGCCGAAGACGTGCCGCCAGTAGCGGCGGGCGATCGGCAGGTCCTGCGCGTAGGTGACCAGCGGGACCGGGTGCAGGGCCGCCGGCAGTTCGGCGGCCGGCCGGTCCCCGAGCCGCCCGGCCCAGACGGGCGCGGCGACCAGGACGAACTCCTCGTCCATGAAGGGCGTCGAGGTCAGGGTGCGGCCGCGCGGGCGGGTCGTGGCGATGACCAGGTCGTGCCGTCCGGCCCGCAGTTCGTCGAGCAGCGGCTCGGTCAGGCCCGGCGCCACGCGCAGCCGGACGCCTTCGGCCGCCAGGGGCGCGAGGGCGGGCAGCACGCGCAGGCACAGCAGCTCCGCGGGACCGGCGAGGTGCACGGGATCGGCGCGCCCCGCCGCGGCCGTGCCGGGGCCGGCCACCGTGGCCAGCTCGTCGAGCGGCGCCGCGATCCGCGCGGCCAGCGCGTCGGCGACGGCGGTGGGGGTGACGCCGCGCGGAAGCCGCTCGAACAGTTCCCGCCCGGCCTGCCGCTCCAGGGCCCGCATCTGCGTCGTCACGGTCGGCTGCGACAGCCCGAGCAGTTGGGCGGCGCCGGTGAAGGACCCCGCGCGGTAGACCGCCAGGAAGGTCCGCAGCAGGTTCAGATCCAGGTGATGGCTCGGTTCCACCGTACGCAGTATTCCGCGTGGGCCATCGGGATTCCCATACCTGGCATTGGAATTCTCATTGGTTGCCTATGGCTTGACGGCTTAGGTTCGGGGCATCGACACACCGACGCTCCGCACCCGGAACGTCGGGAACGACCCCTGGAGAGACCCACCATGGCAAAGATCCTTTTCGTGATGACCGGTGCCGACCACTGGACGCTCGCCGACGGCAGCCTGCACCCCACCGGTTTCTGGGCCGAGGAGGCCGTCGCCCCGTACGAGGCGTTCCGCGCGGCGGGCCACGAGGTGGTCGTCGCCACGCCGGGCGGTGTGGTCCCGCCGGTGGACAAGGGCAGTCTCGCGGCCGGGGCGAACGGCGGCCAGGAGGGGGCCGACCGCGTCGCGGCCGGACTCGAGAAGATGACCGAGCTGCGGAGTCCGGTGCGCCTGGAGGACGTGGACCTCGCCGACTACGCGGCCGTCTTCTACCCCGGCGGGCACGGCCCGATGGAGGACCTGGCCGTCGACGCCGTCTCCGGCCGCATCCTGGCGACGGCCCTGGAGTCCGGCACGCCGCTGGGCGTCGTCTGCCACGGCCCGGCCGCCCTGCTGGCCGCCGTGAAGGAGGACGGCACCAACGTCTTCGCCGGCCGCCGCATCACCGCCTTCACCAACGACGAGGAGACGCAGGCCGGCCTCGCCGACAGGGCCAAGTGGCTCCTGCAGGACCGGCTGACCGCGGCGGGCGTCGACGTGCGGATCGGCGAGCCGTGGGCGCCGCACGTGATCGTGGACGGCAACCTCGTCACCGGCCAGAACCCGTCCTCCTCGGCCCCGCTCGCCGCCGAGCTGCTGAAGAAGCTGGCCTGATCCGGACGCGGAGCGCCCGAAGCCCCGGACACCCCCCTTCCGGTGCTCCGGGCGCTCCGGGTCGTCCCGCACCCGGCCCCGGCGGGAGCGGCACCCGGCCCCGGCGGGAGCGCCGGTCCGGCCGGTGCGCGGCGGCCCTCACCCGCCGGACAGCAGGGTCAGGGCCTCCTTCAGCCCGGCCGGTCGCGGCAGTCCCCGCGCGGAGCGCCCCGCCCATCCGGGGCCACCGAGCACCACCGTCGGCCCGCGCCGCGCGCCGCTGACCCCCCACCGCATGTCCGCGACCTGCTGGGCGAGGGCCGGGCTGGCCGTGGAGCGGGCCTGCGCCCACAGGACCACGGCGACCGGGCCCAGCCGGCCGACCGCCGCGGCGAGCGCCTCGGCCGGGACGGCCGCCCCGAACATGCGGGTGGCCGTGCCGCGTTCGAGCAGGGCCGCGTTGAGCGCCTCCAGCGGCAGGGTGTGCTGCTCCCCCGGCACGCACGCCAGCATCACGGGCCCGGCGCCCTCCGCGCGCCGGCCCGCGGCGGGCGGACCGGTGACGCGGCGCAGGGTGGTCGAGACGTGCCAGGACAGCAGGTGCTCGACCTCCACGTACCGGTCGCCGGACGACGCCCACTTGCGTCCCACGGCGTGCAGGGCCGGCACCATCACCTCCTCCCAGGCCACGGGCAGCCCGTGCCGTTCGACGGCTTCGGCCAGCAGGTCCTCCACGGCGGGCGCGTCCAGCCGCACCGCGGCACGGGCCAGGCCCCGGCACTCCTGGCGGACGTCGGCCCCCAGGGGCAGCGCACCGGCCGCGCGCGAGCGGCCCGGCGGGATCCCGGCCGTCCGGGGCGGTGTGCCGACGCCCGCGCGCGCGGCCCTGGCCGCCTCCGCGGGCGGCACACCGGCCGACGTCAGCCGGCACATGGCCTCGACCACGGCCACGTCGTCCGGGCGCCAGCGGCGGTGCCGTCCGCCGTCGCGCTCCACCGGCCCGAGCCCGTAGCGGCGGTCCCAGGAACGCAACGTGGTGGGCGCCACGCCCAGCCGACGGGCCAGTGTGCCGGTCGTCAGGCCGACGTCGTCGGGGTTCGGGGACTCTCGCATGAGCCGACGATACGACGCCGGAACGAGGCGGGGCGCGGCACGTCCGCACCCGGGGCGACGGACGCGGAACTCTACACATAAAGGAAAAATAAGAGCACAATGGGAGAGCGCGGCGCATACCGCACACCGCACCGCGCGGTCGGGCCTGCAAGCCGAAGGAGATGGGTCATGGCCAACGTCTCGCACTCAAGAAGCGACATGTCGACTCACCCGGATGTTCCCGAGATGCGGACTCGGTACGACCGCATGCTCGGTGCTCGCGATGTGGCGCTCGTCGACGGACCGGTCTTCCTGCTCGGTCTGTACTGCGCCGTGTCCCCGTGGATACTCCACTACACCGCCGGCCAGCCCGCGCTCGTGACGCACAACCTGATCGTCGGCATAGCGATCGGTCTGCTCGCGCTCGGCTTCACCGCGGCTCCGGCCCGTATGTACGGACTGAGCTGGGCCATGTGCGCGCTCGGCGTGTGGATGATCGTCGCCCCGTGGGTCGTCGGCGACAGCCCGGACGCCGGTGTCGCCGTCAACAACATCATCATCGGGGCACTGGCGCTGGTCCTCGGGCTGATGTGCGCCGGCACGGCGGCGAAGAGCGTTCCCCGCGCGTGACGCCCGCGGCACGACGAGGAGGCAGGAAGGCGGTCCGGCCGGGCCGCCTTCCGCCGTGCGGGCGGCCCGGCCCGGCCCGGCCGCACGTCAGCGGCGGCCGCCCTCCGCCGCGGCGTGCGGCGGCAGCAGGCCCGAGACGATCTCCGGCGGCCAGACGGCGTACGCCGGCAGCAGCGGCTCCGGCTGCCCTGTCGGCGGCCCGGTCCTCGTCGGCGTACCGGCCGAGGCGGCCGGCGCCGTGGGCTGCGGGACCCGCTCGACGAACGGCGGGAGGTCCTGGGTGCAGCGCGCGCCCACCGGCGGCAGCGCGCCGGTCAGGAAGTAGCGCACCACGTGCCGCCCCACACAGGCGCTGGGGTTGTCCAGCGCGGTGTGCCCGTACCCGTCGAGCGTCAGCAGGCGCGCGTCGCCCAGCTCCGCGGCCATCGCGCGGCCCGACCGGTACGGGGTCGAGGGGTCGTGGGTGGAGTTGACCACCAGCACCGGGTGGGCGGTCGGGCGGTCCCACGGGCCGGTGTACGGCCGCGCCGCCCGGGCCGGCCACCCGGCACACGGCTCGTTGGCCCAGGCCCACCAGCTGCCGAGCGCGCCGGCCTCCGCCACCGCCCGTCGTTCCAGGGCCGGATAGCGCTCCGGCGAGCGCGGGTTGGGGCTCTCCGCGCACAGCACCGCGAGCGACTGCTCGAAGCCGGGGTACCGCGCCGGTTCCGCCGCCGTGGTGCCCGCTTCGACGGGCGCCCGGCCGTCCCACAGCCCCTGGAGCGTGTCCGCGATCCCGGCCCAGCCGGGGTGCACGGTGTAGAGCCCGCCGCGCACCTCGCTCACCGTCCGCGCGTACGTCCACCTCCCGACCGGCCGCTCCGCCAGGCGCCGCAGCAGGGAGCGGTACTTGGCCCGGGTGGCCGCCGGGCCGCCCGCCGAGAACACGCACTCCGTCACGGGCGCCCGGCCGCAGTGGTCGAGGAACTGCTCCAGCGTGTCGGCCGAGCCCACGTGGGAGCCGAGCCGCAGGAAGGTGTTCCGTTCGGGCTCGCCGGCGGCGTCCCGGTCCGTCCACGCCCGCGGGTCCACGTTCCCGTCGAGCACCAGGCGGCCGACCCGCCCGGGGAACAGGTTCGCGTAGGTCGCGCCGAGCAGCGTGCCGTAGGAGACGCCCCAGTAGTCCAGCCGTTCCTGCCCCGTCGCGCGGCGCAGCAGCTCCAGGTCGCGGGCGGTGTCGGCGGTGGAGACGTGGCGCAGCAGCTCCGGGTCGCGCCGCTCGCAGCGCCGCGCGAGGTCGGCGTACGCGGCGGTGAACGCGCGCCGCTCCCGCTCCCCCACCGGGAACGGGGGCACTTCGGCCTGCCGTGCGGCGGCCTCCCGGGCGGTGGCGAAGCAGCGCACGGCCGTGCTCTCGCCGACACCCCGCGGGTCCCAGCTGACGATGTCGTAGCGGTCGCGCAGCGCGCGGGGGAACTTCTCGTACAGTTCCGGCAGCCCGACGGTGCCCGGGCCGCCCGGACCGCCGGGGTTGAAGAACAGCGTGCCGGCCTTCCCCACCGGTTTCGCGGCGCGGTGCCGGATGACGGCCAGCTCGATGGTGCGGTGCCCGGGACGGGTGTGGTCGAGCGGCACGTTCGCCACCGCGCACTCGAACCGGGCCTGCGCCTCGCCCTCGCAGGGCTTCCAGCGCAGGACGACGCCGGCGTCACCGCCCGGACCGCCCGCGGACGCCGGGGCGGCCGTCCCCAGCAGCATCACCAGCGCTCCGGCCGCCGCGGCGGCCCCTCCGAGCGGTGTCCGTACGACGGTCCGTGGCATGGGCGGGCCCTTCCCTGACGGCTGACGGGAGCCGGGCCCTGTGGCAGCGGCCCCGCAGCCATACCACCGGCGGGCCGGCCCCCGGGCAACCGACACGCGTCCGAACGGGTGCGGCGGCCCCGCGGGCGCCGGTGCCGGCGGCCCCTCGCGAACGGTGGCCGCGGAGGCGGCGGTCGCCGCCTCCGGCGCCGCTGCTCCCGCCCGGTCCGCGGCAGGCCCGCCACCTCACGTCGCGGCGAGCGGTCCTCATCGGTCCCCACCGGCGTGTCGAGCCGGACGACGCCGATGCCCGCCGGGCGCGGCCGGTCGATCCGGTCCGCCACGGTGCGGGGCGAGCCGACGGGGCGGCGGCCGGTCGCCGGTGTCGACGGCGCCCGTGATCAATTCGCCTGGGCCCGGTGGGGGTCGTACACGTACGGCGTCGTCGTGGTCAGGGGCGCGAAGCCGAGGCGCTGGAGGATGGGCCGGCTCTGGTCGGAGGCGTCGACCTGGAGGTAGCGGTAGCCGCGGTCGGCGGCGACGCGGGCGCGGTGGGCGACCAGGGCCCGGTAGATGCCGCGGCCGCGCCAGGCCTCGGCGGTGCCGCCGCCCCACAGACCGGCGAACCGGGTGCCGGGGACGAGTTCCATGCGGGCCGAGCTGACCGGTTCGTCACCGGCGAGGACGACGAGGGCGACGACGTTGTCCGGGTCCGTGGCGAGGCGGTCCCGCATCAGGTCCCGCAGCCAGCCGGCGTCCTTGCCGAACGCCCGCTCGTTCGCCTCGGCCATCAGGTCGACGCCCGCCCGGTCGGTGACGGGAACGATGCGGACGCCCTCGGGCAGGCCGGCCGCCACGAGCTGACCGGCGGTCTCCCCGATCATCAGGGTCTCCTCCGGCTCGGGCACGAACCCGGCCGCCACGAGCCGGCGTCCCAGGTCGGCGGGCCGGTCGTGCCCGTAGAGCTTCCACTCGAAGTCCCGGCCGAGCCCGCGGAAGTACGCGACCTGCTCGGCGATCGCCGCGTCGGCGTCCGCGGCGTCCAGACCGGACCACACGACGCCGTTCCAGCCGCCCTCGGAGCCGACGTGGCGGACCACCCGCCCGACGCGTTCGACGCGTGCGCCGGGGCTCTCGGGGAGCGCGCCCTCGCGCATGTCCCGGTCGTACAGGGCGAGTACCGCGGCGTTGTCCATGGGGACACTCCAGCAGGAGGCCCCCATGTGATCAACGGAATTACCGGCGGCCGGTCAGCGCTCCGCGCGGGGCCGGGACCGGCGGTAGAGGACCGCTCCGCCGAGGACCAGCGCGGCGGCGCCCGCGAGAGCGGGGGCGGTGGCGTCGGCGCCCGTGTGGGCGAGGGCGGAGGGGGTCCGCGGGGCCGGGTCGGCGGGGGACGCGGCCGGCGGGGTGTGCCGTACCGGCTGGTCCGGCTCCGGCTCGGCGGGGGGCGGTGGCTCCTCGTCCGAGACGTTGACGGACGTGTTGTCGAACGCCGGGTTGCCGACGCCGACGACGTCGACGCTGTTGCCGCTCACGTTCACCGGGAGCTGGACCGGCAACTGGACGCCGTTGCCGGAGAGGACACCGGGTGAGTTCCGCGTACCCCCGTGGGCGGTCGCGCCGCCGTGGGAACCGGCGCCCCCGTGGGAGCGCGTGCCGCCGCCGGCCTTCGCGGGGGCGGCGGCCGAGTCCGCGTTGACGCACGTGTTGCCGACGGCGGGGTTGAGCACCCCCACCACGTTCACGGTGTTCCCGCACAGGTTCAGCGGCACGTGCACCGGCAGCTGGACGCTGTTGCCGGAGATCAGCCCGGGCGAGTCCGCCGCGGTTCCGTCCGCCGCGGAGCCGGCGAACGCGGGTGCGGCTACGGCCAGCGCGCTCGAGGCGGCGGCGACGGCGATCACACCGTTTCGGGTAACCCGTCTCATGGGTCCCTGCCTTCCAGACATGGTCGCGGGCACTCGCCCGCCACCCCGTAGAACGCGACGGAAGCGTGCGAGTTATGGCCAAACGGTCTTTCACCCCAACGGGTGTCACTCTTCTCGAACGGGCGGACCGGCACCCGAGCGGCGCCCGCCGGACGGTTCTCGCGCGGGGCCCGTCCGACGCCCGGAAGGCGCGTCCCGGGGAGCCCGCCTATCGTGGGCCGGGGCACCGGTCCCCGGTCCGCTGCGAGGCGTCTGGGAGGCATTGATGCTGGTCAAGCTGTCGACGCGACCCGCACTGCGACGCGGCGCGCTCGCCGCCGTCGCCACCTTGGCCCTGCTCGTCCCGGCGCTGCCCACGGCGACCACGGACCCGGACGGCGGCCGTACGGCGGACCTGTCCCGGTTCCACGACCAGAAGATCAGGTGGACGAAGTGCACGGGCGACGGCATGCCCGACGACCTCCAGTGCGCCGAGGCGACCGTCCCCGTCGACTACGCGCGCCCCGACGGCGCCACCCTGGACCTGGCGCTCGCCCGGTACCGCGCCACCGGCGACAAGCGCGGGTCCGTCCTGCTGAACTTCGGCGGCCCCGGTGGCCCGGGTGTTCCCGGACTCGCTTACGGCGGCAAGGAGTTCATGGACCTCACCGACGGCTACGACGTGGTGACCTTCGACCCGCGGGGGGTCGGCCGTTCCTCCCCGGTCAGCTGCGGGGGCGCCAAGAACGACGCGTACGCGGCCCTGGATAACGCCCCGGAGGCCCTCGGTGATCCGCAGGAGCTGCTGGCACGGCTGAAGAAGGCCGCCGCCGCGTGCGCAGAGCACTCCGGTCCGGTCCTGCCGCACATCGGCACGGTGGACGCGGCGCGGGACATGGACGTGATCCGCGCGGCCCTCGGCGACGAGAAGCTCAACTACCTGGGCTTCTCCTACGGCACCCGGCTCGGCGCGGTGTACGCCGCCCAGTTCCCCCACCGGGTGGGACGGCTCGTCCTGGACGGCGTGGACACGCTCACCGAGCCGCTCGCCGAACAGGGCGTCGCGAGCGCCCGGGGCCAGCAGGTGGCGCTGGACGACTTCGTGGACTGGTGCGTGAAGGACATCGCCTGTCCGTTCGGACAGGACGCGCGCACCGCCCGCGAGGAGGTGCTGCGGCTCGTCCGGTCCATGGACGAGGACCCGGTGCCGACCGACTTCGGCGAGGCGTTCACCGGGCAGGACCTGGTGGGCGCCCTCGGACAGGGGCTGTACAGCAAGGAGTTGTGGCCGTCCCTGGAGCGGGCGCTGGCACAGCTCGTCGAGAACGGGGACACCAGCGGCGTCATGGCGTTCGCGACCGGCGGCCTGTCCCCGCCGGTGCGCGGTCCGGGGAACCCGGGGAACGGGGACCCGGGAGACGGCGACCCGAGCGGGGGGCTGGTCGACGAGGAGGAGATCCCCCTGGACAACCTGCCGGCGGCGCTGATGGCGATCAACTGCGCCGACGACCCCGACCGCCCCACCGCCGAGCGGATCACCGCCGACCTGAAGCGGCTGCGCGCCGACTACGAGGAGGCGTCGCCGGTCTTCGGGCGGTACCGGCTCACCCAGGTCCTGATGTGCTACGGCCGCCCCCCGGGCACGGACTACATACGCGACGAGGTGAAGGACCTCGACACCCCGAAGATGCTGCTGGTCGGCACCCGCGGGGACCCGGCGACGCCGTACCACTGGACCCTGGAGACGGCGGAGCGGCTCGGGCCGTCGGCCGTGGTGCTGGACAACCGCGCCGAGGGGCACACGGGGTACGGCTCGTCGAAGTGCGTGCACCGCAAGGTCGACGACTTCCTCCTGTACGGCTCCCTCCCGCCGAGCGGCAGCTCCTGCGGGGCCGACGAGGACGACTGAGTGGGCCGCCACCTGCCCCTGCTGCTGGCCGCCGTCGGCGCGGTGGGCGCGGTGCTCGCCGCGTGCGCCGGTCCGGCGTGGTGGTGGTCGGCGGCCGGGCCGCTGCTGCTGCTCACCTGTGTGGGCGTCCGCGACCTGATGCAGCGCCGGGACTCGCTGCTGCGGGCGTACCCCCTCACGGGGCGGCTGCCGTGGGTGCCCCGGCGCGGCGGCGCCGAACCGGCCGGCGCCGGGGACGAGTTCCTGGTGTCGTCGCTCGGCCCGGTCGAACCGCCCGAGGAGACGCCCGTGGTGCGGGTGGGCGGCCCCGACTGCCGGCTGCCGTACGACATGGCGCTGCTGAACGTGTCCGCGATGAGCTTCGGGGCGCTCTCGTCCCGGGCGGTGCGGGCCCTCAACCGGGGCGCCGCGCTGGGCGGGTTCGCGCAGGACACGGGCGAGGGCGGGCTGACCGAGCACCATCTGCGCGGCGGCGGCGACCTGGTCTGGGAGATCGGGACGGGCTACTTCGGCTGCCGGACCGACGACGGGGGTTTCGACGCGCGGGAGTTCGCGGACAAGGCGGCGCTGCCCGAGGTGCGGTGCGTGTCGCTGAAGCTGTCGCAGGGGGCCGTGCCGGGCGGCGGCGCGCTGCTGCCGGGCGCGAAGGTGAGCGCCCCGGTCGCGCGGGAGCGCAAGGTGCCGGTGGGCGAACCGGTGGTGTCGCCGCCGGGGCACCGGGAGTTCGCCACGCCGCGGGAGCTGGTGCTGTTCCTGGCGCGGCTGCGGGAGCTGGCGGGCGGCAAGCCGACCGGTCTCAAGCTGTGCGTGGGCTCGCGCCGGGAGTTCCTCTCGGTGTGCCGGGCGATGGTCGCGGAGGGCGTCGCGCCCGACTTCGTGGTGGTGGACGGGTCGGAGGGCGGCTCCGGCGCGGCGCCGCCGTACGCCGGCGAGGTCGGGCTGCCGCTCACCGAGGGGCTGATCACCGTGCACAACGCGCTGGTCGGCGCGGGGCTGCGGGACCGGGTCCGGATCGGGGCGAGCGGCCGGGTGGCCACGGGCACGGACGTGGTCCGGCGGCTCGCCCAGGGCGCCGACTTCACCAACGCGGCGCGCGCGATGATGCGGGCCGTCGGCTGTGTGCGGACCGGCCGGTGCGCCGCCGGCACCTGCCCGGTCGGCGTCGCGACGCAGGACCCGCTGCGGACGCGCGCCCTGGACGTGGCCGACAAGGCCCGGCGGGTGCACCGCTACCAGCGCGAGACGGTCCGCGACGCCGTGCGGGTCATGGCCGCGCTGGGCGTCCGGGAACCGGCCGGGCTCACACCCGCCCATCTGGTGCGGCGGACGGCGCCGGGGACGCTCCGGTCCTACGCGGAGCTGTACGAGTGGCTGGAGCCGGGAGCGCTGCTGTCCGGGCCGCCGGAGTCCTGGGCGGCGGACTGGAAGGCGGCGGACCCGGACGCTTTCGGCTAGGGCGTGGCCACCGGTTCAGCCGGCGGTGGCCGTCGGGGCCGGCGGGACGGTCACGGGCGGGACGGTCACGAAGGCGTCGATGGCCGCGGTCAGTTCGGCCGGCTTCTCCAGGGGCAGTTCGTGGCCCGCGTCGAGGATGCGGACGGTGGCGTCCGGGCAGGCCTTCGCCAGCCGCAGCATCTGCTTCACCGGGAGCTGGGCGTCGTGGTAGCCGTGGACCATCAGGGTCGGCGTGCGGATCTCCGCGGCCCGGTCCAGGACGTCGAACGCCCGCATGGCCCCGTACAGGGTCATGACCACCTCGCGCGGGGTGTCCGCGGAGGACCTGACACAGGCGCGGACCTCCTCGCGCGGGTGGCCGGGCGCGAAGGCGCGCTGGATGTTGGCGGCGACGAACAGCTTGTACGGCACGAGGGTGGAGGCGGCCATCAGCAGGCCCCTGCCCCGGTTGTACGTCATCCGGCCGATGGAGTTCACCAGCACCAGGCGTTCGACGCGCTCGGGAGTGTCGAGGGCGACGGTCTGCGCGATCATGCCGCCCATGGAGTGGCCGATCAGCACGAACCGCCCGACCTCCAGGTGGTCGAGGAGGGCGAGGACGTCGTCCGCCAGGTGCCGGATCGTCCGCACGCCCGCCCCGGTGCTGTCGCCGTGCCCGCGCAGATCGAGCCGGATCACCCTGCGCGACGCCGAGAAGTGCGCCGTCTGGTGGTCCCAGCGGTGCCGGTTCGCCGTCCAGCCGTGGACGAACACCAGGGGCACCCCGCCGCCGTCGCGGGGTCCCTCGTCGTCGTACGTCAGTGCTGCGCCGTCGACTTCGAGCTGCGGCATGGGCGTCTCCCCGCGGGTGCGTCCGGTCCTCCGGTTACTGACGCGTACCGTAACCGGCCGACGGGGGCGGCGTCACCGTCGGCCCCCGGGGGAGCCGGGGACGGGCCCGGAACCGGCGGGGGCGGCGTTCCGGCCGGGGGCGCGTCCGGGTGGCCGGGCCCCGCCCGGCCTCCCGGCGAACTCGGGAGACCCCGCCCCGCATTACCCCGTTCCGTTGCCCCAAATGCCGTACCTCCGATTCGGCCCTATCGTGCTCGTATGGAGCACGAACTGAGCCCCGCGACCCTCTCCGAACTGCGCCGCCCGCGGCCCTACCCCGCGGTGTCCGTGCTGACGCCGACGCATCGCCGCGAGCCCTACAACAGCCAGGACCGGGTCCGGCTGCGCAATGTCGTGGCCGAGGCCAAGAAGCAGCTGGAGGCCGATCCGGCGGTCACCCGGGAACGGCGCGCGGACGTGGCGGAACAACTCGACCGGGCCCTCGCGGAGGTCGACCTGACGTACACCGAGGACGGCCTGGCGATCTTCGCCGCACCGGGTGAGCACCAGGTGTGGTCGCTGGGCCGCCCCGTCCCGGAACGCGTCGTCCTCTCGGACACCTTCCTCACCCGCAACCTCGTCTCGGCGCAGGCCGCCGAGCGGCCGTTCTGGGTGCTGTCGCTCTCCGCCGACCGCGTCACCCTGTGGAACGGCGGCGCCGGCCGGGTCACCGAGGAGAACTCCCACGGCTTCCCGCTGGTCAGGAACCGGGAGAACTTCGACGCCGAGCGGATGGAACGCACCGGCGACCTGCCCAGCACCTTCCGCGACGAGGACACCCGCCGCTTCCTGCGCGACGCCGACACCGCCATGGGCCGGCTGCTGCGCGAGGCCCCGCGCCGGCTCTACGTCACCGGCGAGACGGCGGCGCTCTCCCTCCTGGAGGAGATCGGCGGAGGCACCCGCGACGCCGTGCACGTGCCGCACGGCGGTCTCACCAACGCCACCCCGGAGACGGTGTGGGAGGCGGTCCGTCCGGTGCACGAGGCCGAGGCCCACCGGGACACCACCGCCGTGGCGGAGGAACTGGACTCCGCCCGCGGCCGGCGCACCTTCGCGGCCGGGGTCGACGAGCTGTGGCAGAACGCCCGCGAGGGCCGGGTCCGCCTGCTCGCCGTGGAGGAGAACTACCGCGTCACCGTCCGCGACGACGGCGAGCACCTGATCCCGGCCGAGAGCGGCGACCTCGACTCCCGCGACGACATCGTGGACGAGATCGTCGAGCAGTGCCTGGAGACGGGCGCCGAGGTCCGCTTCGTCCCGGACGGCACCCTGACCGACGCCGACGGCATCGCGGGCGTGCTGCGCTACTGAGACCCCTCACCCGGTCGGCGTACGCTACGCGTGATCGTCGGCCGGGAGGAGCGCGTGCGTGGGTGAACTGCTGGGCGTGGCGGTGCTGGGTGCCGGGCACATGGGCGCCGACCACATACGCCGTCTCGACCGCGTGGTGAGCGGAGCCAGGGTCGCCGCCGTGGCCGATCCGGACGCCGACCGTGCGCGGGAGGCCGTCGCCGGTGTCGAGGGGGCCTCGGTGCACACCGCGGCCGAGGCCGCGCTCGACGCGCCCGGCGTGGAGGCCGTCCTGATCGCCTCGCCGGGTCCCGCGCACGAGGAGGCGCTGCTGGCGGCGTTCGCCCGCGGCCTTCCGGTGCTGTGCGAGAAGCCCATGGTGCCGGACCCGGCCGGGGCGCTGCGGGTGCTGGAGGCGGAGGCCCGGCTCGGCCGGCGGCTCGCCCAGATCGGGTTCATGCGGCGCTACGACGCCGGGTACCGCGGGCTCAGGAGGCTGCTGGCGGACGGGCGGCTCGGCCGGCCCCTGATGCTGCACTGCACCCACCGCAACGTCTCCTCGCCGCCCGGTTTCACCAGCGCCATGCTGATCGACAGCTCGGTGTCGCACGAGATCGACGCGGCCCGCTGGCTGCTCGGCCAGGAGCTGACCGCGGTCACGGTGCTGCGGCCCCGGCCGTCGTCCGGCGCCCCGCAGGGCCTGCTGGATCCCCAGTTCGTGGTCTTCGAGACCGACGGCGGCGCCCTGGTCGACGTGGAGGTCTTCGTGAACTGCGGCTTCGGCTACCAGGTGCGGTGCGAGGCCGTGTGCGAGGCGGGCAGCGCGCGCGTCGGCGACGACCACGGGCCGCTGGTCACCGCGCGCGGTTCGGCCGGCACGGACGTGCCGCAGGACTATCTCGTCCGGTTCGCCGACGCCTACGACCGCGAGGTGCAGGCCTGGGTGGACGCCGCCCGGCGGGGCCGGGTCACCGGCCCGACCGCCTGGGACGGTTACGCGGCCTCCGTCGTCGCCGATGCCGGGGTGCGGGCACTCGACGCGAGCACGGCCGGTACGGCCGGCACGCGCGTGGCCGTCGACCTCGCCCCGCGCCCGGCCCTGTACGGCTGACGCCGGGGCGGTCTCACACGTTGCCGAGCAGGGCGTGCAGGCCCTCCTCGACGGCCGCGCCGACGTCCTCCCGGCCCGCGGGGACCACGGCGTGGCTGCGCAGCAGGAAGCGGCGCAGCGCGGCCGTGTCGAACTGCAGCAGGGCGAGCCCGAACGGCGAGTGGAACTCCACGACCGTGCGGAACCGGCCGCACGGCCAGATGTGCACGTCACCGTCGCCGGCCGGTCCCTCCAGTCCCTCCTCCAGCAGCGCGCGGCCGAACGTCCAGGTGACCGCCTCGCCCTGGAGGGAGACCTCCGGCGGGAAGTCGAGGTGCACGGCGAGGGGGTCGGCGGAGGTGTAGCGCAGCGTCGTGGGGACGGGCAGTTCCCGCTCCTCGGCGGTGACGAGCCGGGCGCGGGCGGGCTGTTCGACGGTGACGTGGACGGGATCCATGGGCGGTCTCCGCGGCGGTGAGTGGTCGGCCGTTTCCGGTGTGTGCTTGTAGGACTTCGCTGAGGCCGATCGCATTACGGGAAAGCCGCGTGAATTATTGTGACCTGCGTCACGGGACCCCCGCCCGTCGCCGTTTCCCGGCCCCCACGCGGAACACGCGACCGTCGAACACCCGGGTGATCACCTCCGCGTGCCCCCCGGAAGTCACTCAAGTCGCGTACGCCGTCTACGTCCCGACCCCGTGGCGGCGTACGTCATCGGCACCCTCCGAGCTGCCGTTGAAGACGGTGGCATATGCCGGACGCATCACCGGATCGTGTGTTGCCAAATCCCTTACACCGCGTCGCGGGCTGTGCCACAGTCGTAACGGCCCCTTCGTCAGTGCGGCCGCCCCGTCCCCCATCGGAGTGCGTCATGCCGTCCCCTCTCTCCGCGGACCGTCCCGCCGCCCGGCCGCCGGGACGCGGCCGGGTCGACGCGCTGATCACGCAGGCGCGACGCCTCAAGGGCGACGTGGACGCCGTGCGGGAGGACGCGCAGGACGACGCCTCGGACCCGCGGGGACGCTGGCAGCGCGCGCTGTGCGACCTGGCACTGCACCAGCTCGAGGACCTCGACGCGCACCTGGCGCAGCTGCGGGACGGCCCGCCGCCCCCCGCCCCGTTCGAGTCCGCGCTCGGCCGGGTCGGCAGCGCGGAGTGGAACCTGCTGACCGACGAGGCCGTCTGGTCCCCGGAGCTGTACGGCATCGTCGGCCGCGACCCCGCCGCCCCGCCGCTCACCCTCGACGAACTCCCGTCCCTCGTCCTCGACGAGGACCGCCCGCACCTGACCGCCATGGTCACCGGCTGCCTCGTCGACGCCGCCCCCATCGACGGCGAGTTCCGGATCGTCCGGCCGGACGGCGAGGTCAGGACCGTGCACATGATGGGCGAGCCCGTGCTCGACGCCCGCGGCGGCACCACCTCGATGTGGGCCGTGGTGCGGGACGTCAGCGAACTGCGCCGCAGCCGGCGGGCGGTGCGCGCCACCCGTGACTCGCTCCACCTGCGACGGCACCCGGCGCCGGCCGCGCACCGGCCCGCGGCCGGGCCGCCGGAGATCGCGCCGCCGGAGACCGCGCCGCCCTCCCCGCACGGCTCCCCGCGGCTCCCGCGCACCACCGGCACCCTCGACATCGCCGCCCGGCACCTGCCCGCCACGACGGGTTCCCCGGTCGACGGCGGCTGGTGCGACGTCCTGGAACTACCGGACGGCGACACCCTGTTGGGCACCGGCACACTCACCGGGCACGGACCGGACACCACCGCCACCCCGGCGACGACGCTCGGCGCCCTGCGCGGCATGGCGATGTCCGGCGCCGGCCCGGACCGACTGCTGTCCTGGCTCGGCCGGTTGCTGAGCGCCGACGACCCGCCGGTCCGGTGCTCCACCGTGTACTGCCGCTACCGGCCCACGACCCGCACCCTGGCGTGGGCACGGGCCGGACACCCCGCCCCGCTGCTGTTCCGCGCCGGGAGGGGGCGCCGGCTGGACGCACCGGACGGCGCCCCGCCCGGCAGTGCCCCCCGGCGGGGCGAGGCGGCCCTGCGGGAGGGCGACGTGCTCGTGCTGCACACCGGCGGGCCGGCCCCCGACGGCACCGATCGCCTCCTGGCACTGGCCCCCCGCCTCGCCGACCTGCGCACGGCACAGGACTGTGCCCGGCTGATCGCGCGGGAGTGCGGCGACGGCGCCCGCGTGCTCGTCGCCCGGGTCACCCGATGAGCCGACGGACCGGCGACTCCCCTATGCCCGAGCGGTGTTGTTCCTGCCTCCCCTCGGCTTCGGCAGCGCCTGCCGGATCTCCTCGCGCAGTTCGCTGATCCGCGGGTAGTTCGCGTACTCGGCGGTGAGCCGGTACATCTCGCGCAGCCTGTCCCAGGTGCGCCGGGAGGAGTTCGACCCCATCGACATCAGGGCCAACCGCGCGTACCGGTCCGCCTGTTCGGGGTCGTCCGCGATGAAGCAGGCCGAGGCCATGGACAGGTGGTCGAAGATCTTCGACCGCTCCCGCCCGTCGACGCGCAGGGCGAGGGCCTTCTCCGCGTAGTACTGGGCGTGCACGGCCGCCCCCGGCTCGAACTCGGCGAGCGTGCGGTAGGCCAGGGCCTGCATGCCGTACAGGTCCTCGTCCTTGAAGGTCTGCATCCAGGACGGTGTCTGCGCGTCGATCCGGCCGGAGACGAACAGGTCCTCCGCCTGCCCGAGCGTGCGGCGCATGGCCTGCCCCTTGCCCATCGAGGCCTGGGCCCAGGCCTCGACGGTGTGGAACATCGCCCGCGTCCGCGGCAGCACCGCGTCACCGGAGCCGGACTGGGCGAGCTTCATCAGGTCCAGGGCCTCGTCGGGCCGGCCCAGGTGCACCATCTGACGGGCCGCCCTGGACAGGGCCTCCCCCGCCCGGGGCCGGTCGCCGCCCTCCCGCGCGGCATGGGCGGCGATCACGAAGTACTTCTGGGCCGTGGGTTCGAGGCCGACGTCGTGCGACATCCAGCCCGCGAGCACGGCGAGGTTGGCGGCGACGCCCCACAGGCGCCGCTGGAGATGGGACGGGTGACGGTAGGCGAGCATGCCGCCCACCTCGTTGAGCTGGCCCACCACGGCCTTGCGCTGGAGTCCGCCGCCACGGGCGGCGTCCCAGGCCCGGAACACCTCCACCGAGCGCTCCAGTTCGTCGACCTCCTCCGTACCGACGGGGGCGGCCTCGTAACGGTCGAAGCCGGCGGAGTCGGCGTGCAGGAGGGGGTGATCGACGACGGAGGTGTCGGCGGAGAGGGGGGAGAGGGTGGGGTCGGTGTGCAGCCAGTCGTACATGGCTGTGCTGAGTGCTGATCCCGCGGCGAGCGCGGCACCCGCGCCCACCAAGCCGCGTCGGTTGAGCATGAGGTCCATTCCCGTGAATTCGGTGAGGACCGCGGCAGTCCGTTCGGGCGCCCACGGCACGCCGTCGGGGTGCTCCGCACTCCCGTCGCGTGGCCGTTTCCCCGCACGCCCGTGCCGGACCAGACCGAGGTCCTCGATGGTCACGACACGGCCGAGACGCTCGGTGAACAGGGCAGCCAGCACCCGCGGCACGGGATCGCGCGGGATCTCTCCCATGTCGATCCACCGCCGCACCCGGGAGGTGTCGGTCGACAGCTGGGGGTGGCCCATGGCCGCCGCCTGCCGGTTGACCAGCCTCGCGAGTTCCCCTTTGGACCAGCCGGCCAGGCCGAACAGGTCCGCCAGGCGGGTGTTGGGTTGTCCGCTCACGTAAGCCCCCAGGTTCTCGGCTGAGTTGACAGTAGCCCCGCGCAAGTTGCCGGGCGACTATTCGCCAGGGTTCGCCAGGGTGCGCCAGATGGTGTGCCACTGGGCGACAGGTGTCAGGTAGGAGTGCGCCATCCCGACCCGGTCGCCGAGGGACATTCCCCAGGGTGCACCCGGGAGGCCGGGCCGGGCGGCGCGTCGACGCAGCAGGCACACGAAGGGATCTGTTTCGCCCATGTACGCAGCATCGTCCTCCGTGTCCGCCCCGCCCCGGTCGCCGCACTCCCGCCCGGGCGGCGGCGGCCCCTACCTCGACCCCCTCCGGCCGGCACCTCCCGTGCTCGGCGCGGGCCGCGGCGCCCGGCGCCCCGCGGGGCTCGGCACGCAGCCCCTCAGCGGGAGACTCGACCTGTCCGGCCCGCAGGGCGCCCAACTGCGCACGGCGATCGCCTCGGTGCACCGGATCTGCCCGGAGTTCGCGCCCGTGCAGGTGCTGCGCCGCAACGGCCGCTCCGTGCTCCTGGTCGGCACGACCGGGCGCAGCACGGCCGTCGCCAAGTGTTTACTGGACCACTCCCCCGCGTGGGCGGAGCGGATCCGGCACGAAATAGCTGCGTACCGCACGTTCGTCCGGCACCGCCCCCCTGTGCGGGCGCCGAGACTGATCGCGGCGGACCCGGACAACTGCACCCTCGTCATCGAACGGACGCCGGGACGCGTGGCGGCCCTGCAGCGGCATCCCGTGGAGGCCCCGCCCCGCGCGGACGTCCGGGCGGCGCTCGGCGCGGTCTGCCGTCTCAACTCCTGGCGGCCCCCGGCCGGCACCTTCGACGCCCCGCTGGACTACGCGGCCCGGATCTCCCGCTACCACGAGCTGGGTCTGCTGACCGACCGGGACCTGGGGGACCTCCAGAAGCTGCTGCACGGCATCGCGACGACCGCGGGCCGGCAGGGCATGGGCCAGTTCTGCCACGGCGACGCCCTGCTGTCCAACATGCTCCTGTCGCCGGCCGGTCCCGTGCTGGTGGACTGGGAGCACGCGGGCTGGTACCTGCCGGGCTACGACCTGGCGACCCTGTGGGCCGTCCTCGGTGAGGCGCCGACGGCACGCCGCCAGATCAGCCAGATCGCCCAGTCGGCGGGCCCGGCCTCGCGCGACGCCTTCCTGGTCAACCTGATGCTGGTGCTGACCCGGGAGATCCGCACCTACGAGATGGCCGTGCAGCGTTCGATGCACGACGCGGCACCCGCGGCTCCAGGGCCCGCGGCCCACCCGGGCGCCGTGCCGTCCGGCGAGGAGCAGCGGTTGCTGCTGCGGCGGCTGCACGACGACTGCCAGATGGCCCGGCGGGCCGTCCGGGCGGCGGTCGGCACCCGCTGACCGGCTCCGCGCCGACGGCCCGGCACGGAGCGGCCCGTGCCGGTCCGCACCCGCCGGTCCGCCCCCGTCGAGGAGGGAGGTCCGTGGTGCGCCGCTGCTCCGGCGCACCACGGACCTTCGTGCGCCGGCCGTCCTCGCACCGGAGCCGTCGGTGTGCGCCGGTGACGGACCGCAGGCGGTGAAGCCACCCGCCACGAAACTCGCCCGGCCCTCGCTGACATGGGAGATCGGCCTGTTGTGGGCATGATTGACGGATCGTCGGCAGGCCGGTACCACGTAAGTCACGTCCGGCCCCGCACGCCCCGCCCCGCCCGCTCGTCCCAGGAGGCCGCATTGCGAGGATCCCTCACCCACCCAGGACCCGTGCGCACCCCCGGTGCCGCACGCGCCCGCAGAGCCGCCGGCGCCGTCGCCTCGGCGGCTCTGCTGTTCCCGCTGCTCGCCGCGTCCCCCGCACCGGGCGCCGCGGACCGGTCGGCGACGGGACTGCAGCAGGCGTTCGCCGCCGCGTCCGCCGCGTACGACGTGCCGCAGAGCGTGCTGCTGGGCGTCTCCTACCTCCAGTCCCGCTGGGACGCGCACGGCGGCGCGCCGAGCGTGACCGGCGGCTACGGTCCGATGCACCTCACGGACGCCCGCACCGCCCTGGCCACCGCCCCGCACCACAGCGAGGGCACGGAGGACCCGCGCGGCGACGACGCCCGCGCCGCCCTGCGCCCGAAGGCGGCCCTCCCGGCCGGCACCGGGATCCCGGCCCGCCTCAGGACGCTCCCCGAGGCCGCGGAGCTGACCGGACTGAGCCCCGGGGAACTGCGCACCGACCCGGCCGCCAACGTGGCCGGCGGCGCCGCCCTGCTCGCCGCCGCGCAGCGGGACCTGGGCGAGCCGCTGACCGACGATCCGGCCGACTGGTACGGCGCCGTGGCGCGTTTCTCCGGCGCCGACGACACCACGACGGCCGCCCGGTACGCCGACGACGTGTACGCCGTGATCCGCGCCGGTGAGGAGCGGACCACGGACGCCGGCCAGCGGGTGGCGCTGGCCGCGCGGCCGGGACTGGCGCCCGACACGGGGCAGCTGCGGCGGACCGGTCTGCGCGCGGCGGCCGCGGACGGCACCGAGTGCCCGGGGTCGGTGTCCTGCGAGTGGATCCCGGCGCCGTACGAACAGTTCGGCGACGACGACTACGGCAACCACGACCTGGGCGACCGCCCGGCGTCGCAGAGCATCAAGTACATCGTCGTGCACGACACCGAGGGCGGCTGGGAGGGGGTCCTGAACCTGGTCCAGGACCCCACCTACGTGTCCTGGCAGTACTCGCTGCGCTCCACCGACGGCCACATCGCCCAGCACGTGAAGGCGAAGGACGTGGCCTGGCACGCGGGCAACTGGTACGTCAACGCCACGTCGATCGGCCTGGAGCACGAGGGCTTCCTCGCCTTCCCGGACTCCTGGTACACCGAGGCGATGTACCGGTCGTCGGCGCGCCTGGTGACGTACCTGGCGAAGAAGTACGGCATCCCGCTGGACCGGCAGCACATCCTGGGGCACGACACCGTGCCCGGCCCGACCACGGCGACCGTGCCGGGCATGCACACCGACCCGGGACCGTACTGGGACTGGCGGCACTACTTCGAGCTGTTGGGCCGGCCCTTCGAGGCCACGGCCGGCAAGAAGGCCGGGGCGGTGACGATCCTGCCGGACCACTCCGCCAACCGGCCGGTGTACACCGGTTGCACGGCCGAGGGCGAGCCGTGCGCGGCGCACGGGTCGAGCGCGGTGCGGCTGTACTCCGACCACGACGAGAACTCCGCCCTGATCACGGACGTCGGCCTGGGCACGACCCCGACGACGGGCGTGAACGACATCTCCTCACGGGTCTCCACCGGCCAGCAGTACGCGGTCGCCGACCGCTTCGGCGACTGGACGGCGATCTGGTACCTGGGCCAGAAGGCCTGGTTCCGCAACCCCGCGGCGCGGCCGGCGGCCGTGCCCGCCAAGGCGCTGCTGGTGACCCCGAAGGACGGCGTGGAGAGCGTGCCGGTCTACGGGCGCGCCTACCCGGAGGCGGCGGCCTATCCGGCGGGCGTGCCCGTCCAGTCGGTGTCGCCGCTGCCGTACCGGCTGCCGGCGGGACAGAAGTACGTGGCCGGCGGCAAGGTGCCCGGCGAGTACTACTACGCGGTCGACTTCACCGCCGACTCGCACCGGGTGGTCGTCGGCGAGGACCTGTACTACGAGATCCAGTACGGCCACCGGGTGGCGTTCGTCCGGGCCGCGGACGTACGGGTGTCGACTCCGTAGGTCCGGTCAGCCCTGCTGGAAAAGCTCCGCCGGGAGCGGCTTCAGCAGGGCGTACAGGTCGTCGGTGATGGGGCGGTCCCAGGCGGCGATGGTCACCAGGACGTTGTCGCTGCGGTCGAACTGCACGCAGGAGATGCGGCTCTCGGAGAGCTTGAGGCGGCGCACGATGAGGAGGTTGTCGCCCTGCATCACCGGCATGTCCTCGGTGCCGACGACGGTCACCTCCTCCTCGTTCTCCAGCGCGAGCAGCAGTTGGGCCACCTCGAAGGGAACCTCGTCCCGGGCGACCTCGCGGGCCGGGGAGCCCTCGGGGAGGTTGCCGATGATCATCGCGGGGCCGCGGCCGCCGAAGAGGTCGTAGCGCAGGAAGACGCCCTGGCACGTGCCGTCGGGGGCGGGCAGCAGGCCGGCGCCGAGGTTGCCGGGCCAGTCGCCCGGGTCCATGGCCAGGACGTCGAAGTCGGGCCCGGCGGGCGTGGCGCTGCGGCGGCGGAGGAACGACATGGGGCCATGGTACGGGTACGGGGGGCGGTCGGCGTCCTGCGGCCGGTCGCCCGTCCGGAGCGGTCGCGCGCGGCCCCCGCCCGGGGGTGCGGGGCCTTTCGGGCTACGAGGCCTGCCTGTGGCGTTCGTGGTGGCGGGCCACCCGGGCGCGGTTCCCGCAGGACGGCCCGCACCACTCCTGGCGCGGGTGGTCCTTGAGGAAGTAGCGGACGCAGCGCGGGGCGTGGCAGGCGCGCAGGCGCTGCCGGTCCGGGCCGGCCAGGAAGGCGATCACGGCCTGGGCGAGGGCGGCGTCCAGGCCGTCGCCGCCCGGCACGGGCCGCCGGCCGGCACGCGGACCGGCGCCGTCGGTCCAGTGCAGGACGGGGACCGTGGGCAGCCGGGCGGCGGCCGTGTTGAGGCGGTGCAGGGCCTCGGCCACGGACAGCAGCCGGGCCGCGTCGGCGGGGCTCGGCGCGGCGGGGCGCACGGCGTGCGCGAACAGGGTCCGGACGGCGGCGCGCAGGTCGCGTACGGCGGTGAGGTCCCGGGCGTCGGCGGTGTAGCCCGGGTCGACCGCGAGGGCGTCGGCACGGGCGCGGACCCAGGCGGTGAGTCCCGCGGGGTCGGCGAGGTCGTCGGCGACCCCGCCGTGACCGTCGTGCCGGACGGTCAGCGCGAGGTCGAGGGCGAGGCGGCCGTAGGCGGGGAGCGCGTCCTGCATGCGGCCGATGATAGGCCGCCGGCGACGGCCGGCGGGGGTGGTCATTCCTCCGCGGGCCCCGGTGGCACCACCGCCACCGGGCTCGCCGCGTGCAGCAGGACGGCGTGGGTGACGGAGCCCAGCATGCGGGTGGGCGCGAGCAGGCGCCGGCGATGGCGGCCCACCACGACCGGTTCGGCGTCCCGGGAGGCGGCGACGAGCCGGCCGGCTCTTCCCGGTCGCATGTCCGGAAAACGAGGGATGACACCGCCGGTCCGGCCCGACGGGGGAATGATCCGGCCGTCGGGCCGGGCTCGGCGGCTCCCTGGACGGCCCGTCCCGCGGGCGGGCGGGGTCATGGAGCGGGCGGGGCGGCAGAACGGGCGGAGGCCCCGGCGGCCCGGCGCGGTCGGCCGCCCGGCGCGGCCGGCCGTCCTCAGGTCAGGTCGAACTCCCCCTCGCGCGCCCCCGACACGAACGCGCCCCACTCGGCGGGTGTGAAGATCAGGGAAGGGCTCTCGGGGCGGCCGCTGTTGCGCATCGCGACGAATCCCTCGACGAAGGCGATCTGGACATCACCCCGGCCCCGGCTGCTGGACCGCCACTCGGCGTTGCTGAGGTCCAGCTCCGGCTTGTCCCAGCTCGCGAGCGGCTGCTGCTGGATCGTGCTCTCGGCCACGTCCGTGCTCCTCCCGGTTCGTCGTCCGCGGTCAGCCTAGCGACCGGCTCCCGGCGCCGACAGAGCACGCGAGGGGGACCTTTCAGGACCGCGGCGGCACCGTCGGGGGAAGCCCGCGGGGAGAAGGACCCGGCTCGCCGCCATGGGCGTGCCCGAGGCTCCCGCGGGGCTGTTCCGCGGCGGCCGGAGGTGTCCCGTCACCGGCCAGGAAGGCCTCGACGCGGGCGGTGAACCACATCGGGTCGTCCAGCCACGGGTAGTGGGCGGCGCCGGGCTGTACGGCGAAAGCGGCGTTCGGGAAGGCGTCGGCGACGAGCCGGGCCGGTTCCGGACGGGGGCCGCCGTCCAGTTCGCCCGCGAGCACGAGCACCGGGGCGTCGACGCCGGCGAGGGCGGCCCGCAGGGCGGGCGGGTCGTAGGCGGCCGGGTCGTGGAAGCGGCCCTCCGCCTCCTCGTCGGTCTGCTCGTCCGTGGCGGCCGCGTGGGCGCGGGCGGTGTCGTCCCAGCGGCCGTAGAAGAAGGCGTCGACGGCCGTGAGGTCGGCGGCCTCACCGGCGGTCACCCAGGTCTCGAAGGTGGGGAAGGCCGTCGTGAACCACGGCTCGTCCGCGCGCAGCCGCGCCGCCGCCAGCCGTTCCGCGGGCTCGGCCGACCGGCCCAGGAGCCGCGGAACGACGGTCACGAGGACGAGCCGGGCCACGCGTCGGGGGTGGCGGGCCGCGTAGAGCAGGGCGAGGCTGCCGCCCGCCGAGTGGGCCAGGATGTCCATCCGTTCGAGGCCCAGATGGACACGGAGCGCCTCCACGTCCTCGACCTGCCGGTCGCAGCGGTACGTCGCCGGGTCGGCCGGGGCCGAGGAGGCGCCGGTGCCGCGCAGGTCGAGCAGGATCAGGCGGCGGTGGGCGGTGAGGCCGCCGAGGTCGCCGAGGTACTTCGAGGCCTGCATGGGGCCGCCGGGCAGGACGACGAGGGGTTCGCCCTCGCCCCGGACGTGGTGGGCGAGCGGGGTCCCGTCGGGTGCGGCGAAGATCGGCATGACCGGATCCTCGGCGCCGACCGGTCCGGGCGCAACGGGGTTCCGCGGGTCCCGGAAGTACGGCCCGGCCCCTTGCCTCACCGGCGTGCGTCTGGATCAATGGCCGGGGAGATGACGACCGAATGGTCGGTCGTCCGGACGGGCACGGTTGGCGAGGAGGCGTCCGTGGTGGATGCGAGGGACCTGTGGGACGAGGGCGAACGGCTCGGCCTGGACGCGCTGCGCGCCCTCCAGCTGGAGCGTCTGCGCGCCTCGTTGCGACACGCGTACGCCCATGTCCCCTTCTACCGGGAGGCGTTCGACAAGATGGGGGTCCACCCCGACGACTGCCGGGAACTCGCCGACCTCTCCCGGTTCCCGTTCACCACCAAGGCGGATCTGCGCGAGAACTACCCGTACGGGATGTTCGCCGTGCCGCGCGAGCGGATCCGGCGCGTCCACGCCTCCAGCGGCACCACCGGCCGCCCCACCGTCGTCGGGTACACGGAGAACGACCTGTCCCTGTGGGCCGACGTGGTGGCCCGCTCGATCCGGGCGGCGGGCGGACGCCCCGGCGACACGGTCCACGTGGCGTACGGCTACGGCCTGTTCACCGGCGGCCTCGGCGCCCACTACGGCGCCGAACGGCTCGGCTGCACGGTCGTCCCCGCCTCCGGCGGCATGACGTCGCGTCAGGTCCGGCTGATCCAGGACCTGAAGCCGGGGATCATCATGGTGACCCCGTCCTACATGCTCACACTGCTCGACGAGTTCGAGCGGCAGGGCGTCGATCCCCGCGGCACCTCCCTGCGAGTGGGGATCTTCGGCGCCGAGCCGTGGACGGAGGAGATGCGCCGGGAGATCGAGGAACGGTTCGCGATCGACGCGGTCGACATATACGGGCTGTCGGAGGTGATCGGCCCCGGCGTCGCCCAGGAGTGCGTGGAGACCAAGGACGGTCTGCACATCTGGGAGGACCACTTCTACCCGGAGGTCGTCGACCCGATCACCGGCGAGGTGCTGCCGGAGGGCGAGGAGGGCGAGCTGGTGTTCACCTCGCTCACCAAGGAGGCGATGCCCGTGGTGCGGTACCGGACCAGGGACCTGACCCGGCTGCTGCCGGGCACGGCACGGGAGTTCCGGCGGATGCGGAAGGTGACGGGCCGCAGTGACGACATGGTGATCCTGCGCGGGGTGAACCTCTTCCCCACCCAGATCGAGGAGATCGTGCTGCGCACCCCCGGTGTCGCCCCGCACTTCCAGCTGCGGCTGACCCGCGAGGGCCGTCTCGACGCCCTCACGGTCCGTGCCGAGGCCCGCCCCGACGCCTCGCCCCGGGACCGTGACGCGGCCGCCCGCTCGATCGCCGCGGCCGTGAAGGACGGGGTCGGGGTGTCGGTCGCCGTCGAGGTCGTGGACCCGGAGTCGCTGGAGCGGTCGGTGGGCAAGATCCGCCGGATCGTCGACCTGCGTCCGCACGGGTAGGCGCCCCGCGCGGACGGCGGCCGGGGCGGCGCGTCAGGCGCCGGAGAAGCGGTCGCGCAGCTCCCGTTTGAGGATCTTCCCGCTGGCGTTGCGCGGCAGTTCCTCCACGAACAGCACCCGCTTGGGCGCCTTGAACGCGGCAAGCCTCTCGCGGGCGTGGGCGACGAGTTCGTCCTCCGTGACCTCGCCGCGGGGGACGACGACCGCGGTGACGGCCTCGATCCACTTCTCGTCGGGCAGGCCGACCACGGCGGCCTCGGCGACGGCCTCGTGCGTGTAGAGGGCGTCCTCGACCTGCCGTGAGGCGACCAGCACACCACCGGAGTTGATGACGTCCTTCACCCGGTCGACGATCGTGAAGTAGCCGTGGGCGTCCCGTACGGCCAGGTCACCGGAGTGGAACCAGCCGTCGCGGAAGGCCTCGGCGGTCTCCTCGGGCTTGTCCCAGTAGCCCTCGCACAACTGCGGGGAACGGTAGACGATCTCGCCCGGCGTGCCGTCGGGCACCTCCTCGCCGTTCCCGTCGACCACCCGCGCGTCCACGAACAGGACGGTGCGCCCGCAGGAGTCCATGCGTCCCTTGTGCTCGTCGGGGGCGAGGACGGTGGCGAGGGGGCCGATCTCGCTCTGCCCGAAGCAGTTGTAGAAGGCGAGCCCGGGGAGGCGTTCGCGCAGCCGTTCCAGGACCGGCACCGGCATGACCGACGCCCCGTAGTACGCCTTGCGCAGTCCGCCGAGGTCGCGGGTGGCGAAGTCCGGCCGGCCGGCCAGGCCGATCCACACGGTGGGCGGGGCGAAGAGGCTGTCGACGCGGCCCGCCTCGATCAGGTCGAACAGGAGGTCGCCGTCGGGCGCGTCGAGGACGAGGTTGGTGGCACCCACCGCGAGGTACGGGAGCAGGAACACGTGCGTCTGCGCCGAGTGGTACATGGGCAGCGCGTGCGCGGGGCGGTCGCCGGCGCTCAGGTCGAGGGCGGTGATCGCGCTGAGGTACTCGTGGACCAGGGCGCGGTGCGTCATCATCGCGCCCTTGGGGAGGGCCGTCGTCCCGGAGGTGTAGAGGAGCTGGACCAGGTCCTCGGCGCGCGGCTCGGGACCGTCGTACGCGGGGGCGTCCGCCAGCAGGTCGAGCAGGGAGCCCTCGGCGTCGCGCAGCGGCAGGGTCCGTACGCCGTCGGGGAGGCGGCCGGCGAGGCCGGGGTCGGTGAGGACCAGGGTGCTGCCCGACTGGCCGACGATGTACGCGAGGTCGTCGCCGGTGAGGTTCTGGTTGACGGGCACGTGGACCAGGCCCGCGCGGGCGCAGGCCAGGAACGCGATGAGGTAGGCGTCGGAGTTGTGGCCGTAGGCGCCCACCCGGTCGCCGGGGGCGAGGCCCCGGCCGAGCAGGGTGCTCGCCGCGCGGGAGACCGCCTCGTCGAGTTCCCCGTAGGTCCAGGTGCGGTCGCGGTACTCCACCGCGACGCGGGCGGGAGTGCGTCGGGCGCTGCGGCGCAGCACCCCGTCGACGGTGCTGCCGTGTCCGGGCGTCATGGCACATGATCCTCGGCGGGCCGCCGGGGCAGGTCAAGCCCGGCGCGGCGGGGGCACGTCCTGACCGCGCCCGGTGCCGACGCGCCGTCCTGGCGCGGCGCGGACCCGCTGCCACGCTCGACCGCCCTTCCCCCGGCGGTGTCGTGAGGCACGACGCGCGTCCGCCCGAGGTGCCGTGCCCGGCCGCCGACCCGGTGGGCACTGTGCACAACCCTCGCCACCGGGGCTCCGGCCTTCGCCACCGCCTTCACCACCGCCGTCGCCACCGCCGTCGCGGAGGCGGCCGCCGGACCGCGCGCGGCGGGCGGCGCGCTCGACTCCCCGCCCGGCGAGCAGCGGTTCGTCGTCCGCGACGGCAGCCGTACCGGGGCGCCGGAGGGCGGGCCGGCCTCGGTCGTGGTGCGCCGGAGCGAGCCGGGACGCACGCCCCGGACGCCGGGGCATGGGGCGGGGGCCGGGGCGTGCTGCGGCGATCCGCCGGCCGCTGCCGGTGCCGTCGGCGGCCGGCACGGGCGGCGGCCGGCACGGGCGGCGGCCGGCACGGGCGGCCACGGTCTCGGGAAGGGCGTCGCGGGCCTCAGCCGGTGAGGTCCTCCAGGACCGCCATCGCCGCGTTGTGGCCCGGCACCCCGCTGACCCCGCCCCCGCGCACCGCGCCGGCTCCGCACAGCAGCACGTTGGCGTGCGCGGTCTCGACGCCCCAGCGTCCGACGCCGTCCCGGGCGTGCGGCCAGGCCAGGTCGCGGTGGAAGATGTGGCCGCCGGGCAGTCCGAGGTCGCGCTCCAGGTCCAGCGGGGTCCTCGCCTCGATGCAGGGGCGGCCGTCGGCGTCGGTGGCCAGGCAGTCGGCGAGCGGCTCGGCGAGGTGGGCGTCCAGTTGGGCGAGGGTGGCCGCGAGCAGTTCCCCGCGCACGGCGTCGTTGTCCCGTTCGAACAGCCGGGCGGGGGTGTGCAGGCCGAACAGGGTGAGGGTGTGGAAGCCCCGCCGGGCCAGGTCGGGGCCGAGGATCGTCGGGTCGGTCAGGGAGTGGCAGTAGATCTCCGACGGCGGGGCGGCGGGCAGGTCGCCGGCCGCGGCCTGGGCGTGGGCGGCGGCCAGTTGGGCGTAGCCCTCGGCGATGTGGAAGGTGCCGGCGAAGGCCTCGCGCGGGTCGACGCGGGTGTCGCGGAGCCGGGGCAGCCGGCTCAGCAGCATGTTCACCTTGAGCTGGGCTCCCTCGGCGGGGGCCGGCGGGACGTCCCGGGTGAGGGCGGCCAGTGCCTGCGGGGAGGCGTTGACGAGGACGTGCCGGGCGGCGGTGACGCCCTCGCCGTCGGCGGTGCGGTGGACCACCTCGGCGCCGCGGCCGTCGGTGTCGATCCGGACGGCCTCGTGGCCGGTGGCGAGGACGGCGCCCGCGCCGCGGGCCGCATCGGCGAGGGCGTCGGTGAGCGCCCCCATCCCTCCGACGGGCACGTCCCAGGCGCCGGTGCCGCCGCCGATCACGTGGTAGAGGAAGCAGCGGTTCTGCTTGAGGGAGGCGTCGTGGGCGTCGGCGAAGGTGCCGATCAGCGCGTCCGTCAGGACGACGCCCCGCACCAGGTCGTCCGCGAAGTGCTCCTCGACGGCGGCTCCGAGGGGCTCCTCGAAGATCATCCGCCAGGCCTCCTCGTCGTCGACGCGGCGGCGCAGTTCCTCGCGGGTGGGCAGCGGTTCGGTGAGCGTCGGGAAGACCCGTCCGGCGAGGCGCCCGGTCATGCCGTAGAAGCGCCGCCAGGCCGCGTACTCCCGCTCACCGCCGGTCAGCCGCGCGAACGCCTCGCGGGTGCGTGCCTCGCCGCCGCCCACGAGCAGCCCGGTCGGCCGCCCGTCGCGCTCCACGGGCGTGTACGAGGAGATGGTGCGCCCCCGGACCCGGAAGTCCAGCCCGAGATCCCGCACGATCTTCGACGGCAGCAGGCTGACCAGGTAGGAGTAGCGCGACAGCCGGGCGTCCACGCCGGCGAACGGCTGGGTGGAGACGGCGGCGCCCCCGGTGTGGTCCAGCCGCTCCAGCACCAGCACGGACCGCCCGGCCCGCGCCAGGTAGGCGGCGGCGACCAGCCCGTTGTGACCGCCTCCGACGATGACGACGTCGTAGGAACGACGTCCGGGGTCTCCCTCGTGTGCAGACATGGTCCTTCGTAACACGGGGCGATCAGGACCGGCCAGGGGCGGACCGCCGCCGACGCCGCACCCGTCGTCCGGCCGACGCCGCACCCAACGCCCGTCCGTCCCCCGGCCGGCGGCGGCCCGCCCCGGCGGTGGTTCCCGGTGCCCGGCCCACCGGGCGGCTCGGTCCGGCGCCGGACGCGCCCCGGAGCCGGGCCGGGCCGGGCCGGGCCGCGGCCCGCGGGACGCGCCGGGGCGGCAACCGCCACCGCGGACCCGCCGGGACGGCGCGCAGGACGGCGCTGGTGGCGCGCGACCGCCGCCCGTGACATTCCCGGGCGGCGGGGCGGGACCTCGTACGACGCGTGCGCGTACGGCGGCGGGGAGCCCGTGTGCCGGGTCCGCCACGTGCCGCTGCAGCACGGCGCGGGCCGGGCAGGAACGGAGCAGGCAGGAACGGAACAGGCCGGGCAGGGCCGGAGGGTGTCGGCGGGCGGCGCGGGAAGTCGTCCGGCGCGTGCGGGTCGTCCCGGCGGCGGGTGCGGGCCGCGCCTTCTCGAAGCAGGTGTGCCTCCCCACGCCCCGTCGGCGGGGACCGGCGGCCGGCCCCGGCTTCCGGGCCCGCCCCACGGGCGCGCCGGCCGGTCCTCTCAGGAGTGCGGGACGACGGCCACCGGGCAGCCGACGTGGTGGATCGCGGCGTGCGCGACGGGTCCGGTACGGGGGCCGACGGGGTGTTCGGCGACGCGGCGGCCGACGACGAGGAGGCCCGCTCCGGTCGCCGCCCGCACGAGCGCGCTCGACGCCCTGTCCTCCACCACCGTCTCCAGGACCTCCACGTCGGGGTACTTGTCGCGCCACACCTGGAGCGCGGCCTTGAGGAAGCCCAGCCATTCCTCGCCCTGCCAGGACTCCCGCACCAGGCCGATGTCGCCGGTGCCGAGGCCGACCGGGCCGGCCGTGTGCCAGGCGTGCACGGCGCGCAGGCGCGCGTCGCGGAGCCGGGCCGCCTCGAAGGCGAACCCGATGACCTCGTCGCAGGCCTCGCCGAGGTCGACGGCGAGCACGACGTCCCGGTGTCCGGTCTGCGTCGAGGCGCCCCCGTCGCGGGCCGGCAGGTGTTCGTCCGCCGCCTCCTCGTCCGCCCGCACGAGGACGACGGGGCACGCGGCCCTGGCGACCACGCCGAGCGCGACGGAGCCGACGAGGAACCCGGTGAAGCCGCTCAGTCCGCGTGAGCCGAGGACCAGCAGGCCGGACCGGTCCGCGACCGCGGTCAGGGCGGCGGTGGCCGGGCCCTCCACCTGCTCGTCGGTGAGGCGCACGCCGGGGCGTTCGGCGCGGACCCGCTCCTCCGCCTGTCGCAGCACGCGCCGGGCCAGATGCCGCCGGGCGGCGCCCGTGCCGTCGCCGTCCCGGTGCGGGGGCTGCCAGGCCAGGGCGTGCACCAGGTGCAGCGGCCGGTCCCGCCGGGCGGCCTCGCGGGCCGCCCACGCGGCGGCGGCCAGGCTCTCGGGGGATCCGTCGACTCCGACGGTCACGGGCAGCAGCATCTCCGCACCTCCCACATTCACTTCGTCTTCCGGTACCAGGGTCGCGCGGCGGGCGGCGCCGCGGCAGAGGCTGCCCGGTCCCCTCCGGGGGCCGTCCGGCCCTTTTCCGTGACGCTCCGTCGATCCGGGGCGAAGGGGCCCCGGTTCACGCCGGACGGGCGCGGGCGGAGGAGGGCGGGGCCGGCCGGCGGACCACGACGGCCGGGAACGCCACTGGTCCGGTGGCGTCCGCGCGGCGCGCGAGAACGCGGCGGGCCGGCCCCCTCGGCCGGCCCGCCGCGTCCGGTCCGCCGCGTCCCGCCTCCCCGGACTCCGGGAGGCCGGACGGCCGGTCGGGCGTCCCGCGGCGGAGGCGGGCGGCCCCCCGAGGACCGCCCGCCTCCGCGTGTCAGTCGTGCGGGACCACCGCCACCGGCGCGGAGGCGTGCTGCAGCACCGCGTGCGTCACCGGACCGATGCGCCCGCCGACCGGTGCCCGGCGCCTCTCGCGTCCGACGACGACCAGGGACGCGTCCCTCGACGCGTGCACGAGATGACGGCCGGCACCGCCGATGACGGCCTGCTCGCGCACCTCCACGTCCGGGAACTTGTCCTGCCACGGCCGCAGCACGTCGCTGAGTCCGTGTCGCGCGTCCTCCGCCGGTCCGGCCTCGAGTCCCGACTCCAGGACGGCGCCGTGGCCCTGGTCCACCGCCGGGTCCCAGCCGTGGACGACCCGCAGGCCCGTCGCGCGACGCCGGGCGGCCTCGAACGCGAACGCGACGACGGCGTCGGCCGGGCTCCGCGGGTCCAGTCCCAGCACGACCTCGCGGTAGGCGGTGGTGGTCGCGCCGGCCCCCGTGGCGTCCGGCAGGTGCTCGTCCTCGGGGCGGCCGTCGGCCCGCACGAGGACGACGGGGTGTCCGGCACGCGCCACCGTGGCGAGGGCGACGGAGCCGACCAGGAAGCCCGACACCGCGCCGAGGCGCCGGGAGCCGAGGACCAGCAGTTCGGTGTCCTCCTCGGCGGCCAGGAGGGCGGGGACCACCGGCTCCTCGGTCTGCCGGGTGGTGACCCGCAGGCCGGGGTGGCGCTCCACGAGCCGGGAGGCGGTCTCGCTCAACAGCCGGGTCGCCCACGCGCGTTGCGCGTCGAGCACGCCCGGTGCCGGAAGGTCCGCGAGCGGCGCGTAGAGAGGGCGCGGCGCCTCCCCGGCGTGCAGGAGGCACAGGGGTGTCTCTCGTTGCGCCGCCTCGCGAGCGGCCCAGTCGGCGGCGGCGAGGCTTTCGGGCGAGCCGTCGAGACCGACGGTGATGGCGAGCATGTACGGACCTCCTTCAGGGGTGCCCCCAGTCTGGCGGGCCGCGCCCGCGGACCGGCAGGGCCGGAGGTCCCCGTCGGCGGCCGAACGGCCCCGGCGCGTCGCGGACGCGCCCCGCGTGCGGTGGTCCGTCACGGGTGCGGCGGTCCGTCACGGGTGCGGCGGTCCGTCACGGGTGGTCGGCCGCCGCCGGTCGGGCCGGGAGCCGTACGGTGAAGGTGGTCGCCCCAGGAACGCTGTCGAGGGTGACGCCGCCGCCGTGCGCCTCGGCCACGGCGGCCACGATCGACAGGCCGAGACCGGTTCCGGTGCCGCCCGGCACGCCTTCCGCACGGCGGCGTTCCCCGTGGGTGAAGCGCTCGAAGACCCGGGGGCGGACGTCCGCGGGGACGCCGGGGCCGTCGTCGTGGACCCTCAGCTCCGCCGTCGTGCCGTCGGTCTCCACCGAGACGGTGATCGTGGTGCCGACGGGTGTGTGCAGGCGCGCGTTGGCCAGCAGGTTGGCCAGTACCTGGTGGAGGCGGTGGACGTCGCCCGTCACCGTCACCGGTTCCTCGGGCAGTTCCAGCGTCCAGTGGTGTCCGGGGCCCGCGGCCTGCGCGTCCGTCACGGCATCCAGGACCAGCCGGGTCAGGTCGACGGGCAGGCGCTCCAGGGGACGGCCGGCGTCGAGGCGGGCGAGGAGCAGCAGGTCGTCGACCATCTCGCCCATGCGGGCCGCCTCGGCCCCGATGCGCTCCAGGGCCCGCACCACCTTCGGCGGCACCGGGCCGGGGTGCAGCAGGGCCAGCTCCGCGTGGCCGCGGACCGTCGCCACGGGCGTGCGCAGTTCGTGGCTGGCGTCGGCGGCGAAACTGCGCAGCCGCTCCTCGCTGGCGTGCCGCTTGGTCAGCGCGTCCTCGACGTGGCCGAGCATGGTGTTGAAGGCGTCGGCGACCCGTCCCACCTCGCTGCGCGGGTCGGCCTCGGGCGCGCGCGGCCAGAGTTCCACCTCGCCGCTGGACAGCGGGAGGCCGCTGACCCGGGTGGCGGTCGCGGCGACCCGGCTGAGCGGTCGCAGCGACCAGCGCACCCACAGGGCCCCGGCGAAGCCGGCGACGAGCAGCGCCGCGCCGAAGACGACCGCGGCGACCAGTTCCAGCCGGTGGACGGTGGCCTCCACCGGTTCCATGGGGAGCCCGGTGATCAGGACGTCGCCGTCCACGCCGCGGAACGCCATCAGGCGGTACTCGCCGAGGGAAGAGAGTTCGGTCGTGTGCCCGTCGCCGTCGGCCGGCAGCCCTGCCAGCCGGCGGCCGTCGTACTCCCCGAGCGACACGCTCACCGTGCCCGTGCGACCGCCGGACGCCACCACCGCGGCGTTGGTGACCGTCTCCCCGACGAGCCGGGCGCCGAAGGTCCCGACGGTCTGGCGGCGGGTGTCCCCGTCGCCGTCCTCGTCGCCGTCGCGGTCCGAGGGCAGCGGCCCGGCGTGCTCCAGGCTGGCCGGGAACCGGGGGCCCGCCTCCCGCAGCTGCTGGTCGAGGCGGCCGGTGAGGAAGCCGTTCAGCTCCAGCACCGCCGCCACCCCGACGGCCGCGCAGCTGACCGCGAGCAGGACGACGAGTCCGGCGGTGAGCCGCGCCCGCAGGGTGTGCGGGCAGGGCGGGCGCGGCAGCCGCCGCCCCGTCCTGGCCGGGCGCGCCCGGCGTGCGAAGACCCGCCGCGGTCCGGTGCCCGCCGGGTCGCCGGTGTTCACCGGGTCACCGGCTTGAGCACGTATCCGGCGCCCCGCACCGTGTGGATCATGGGTGGGCGGCCCGCGTCCACCTTCTTGCGCAGGTAGGAGATGTACAGCTCGACGACGTGGGCCCGGCCGCCGAAGTCGTAGGACCACACGCGGTCGAGGATCTGGGTCTTGCTGAGCACCCGCCGCGGATTGCGCATCAGCAGCCGCAGCAGTTCGAACTCGGTCGGGGACAGCTCCACGAGGTCACCGCCGCGGGTGACCTCGCGGGCCTCCTCGTCCATGACCAGGTCGCCGACGGTCAGCCGCGGCCCGTCCTCGCTCTGCCGGGCCATGCCGGCCCGGCGCAGCAGACCGCGCAGCCGGGCCACGACCTCCTCCAGGCTGAACGGTTTCGTCACGTAGTCGTCGCCGCCCGCCGTGATGCCCGCGATGCGGTCCTCGACGGCGTCCCGCGCGGTCAGGAAGAGCACGCAGACGTCGGGACGCACGCCGTGCAGCGAGCGCAGCACGGAGAAGCCGTCGGTGTCCGGGAGCATCACGTCCAGGACGACGGCGTCGGGCAGCAGCTCGCGGGCCTCGGCGACGGCCGAGACGCCGTCGCCGGCCGTGCGCACCTCCCAGCCCTCGTAGCGCAGGGCGCCGGAGAGCACCTCGGCGAGGTCGGGGTCGTCGTCGACGACGAGGACCCGCAGGGGGGTGCCGTCGGTCCGGGTGAGGGCGGGGCGGCCGGAACCGCGGTGGCGGGGAGTGTTCATCTCACGTACCAGGATGCGGCCCCGGCGCGGCCGGGGCCGCCCCCGGACCTCTGAATCCGCTCTGAGTCCGCTCTGGGTCCGCCGTGCCACCGCTCCGCCCGGATCGCCTCGGCACCCCTTCCCACCTGCGGCGAACCCGTGCCGGGGCGGCCGCGCGCTGAGAGCGGGCTCAGAGGTTGCGTCGGCACAGTGTCGTCCCGTACGGCCGCAGCGGACGTGCGGAAGAGCCCGGGGGGACCGGGCAAACCGAAGGGACACACGGATGACGACGACGTACGCGCGACCAGGGGTCGCCCCCGCGCCCGCCGTGCCTCCCGCACCCGGGCGTTCCCCCGCGGGCCCCGTGCTGGCCGCCCTGTGGGGCGGGGCCGCCGCCGTGGTCGCCCTGTGGTGGTACGACACGGGGTCGGTGGTGGGGGCCGCGGGCTGGCTGACGGGTGCCGGGCGGATCGCGGGACTGCTGTCCGGGTACGCCTGCGCCGTGCTCGTCGCCCTGATGGCCCGCGTCCCGCTGCTGGAGCGGCGGATCGGGTCGGACCGGGTGACGCGCTGGCACGCGATGGCGGGCCGCTACACGATCTGCCTGCTGGCCGCCCACGTCGTGCTGATCCTGCTCGGGTACGCCGCCCAGGACCGCTCCTCGATCGTGGACGAGGCGGTCACGGTGGTCCTGGACTATCCGGAGATGCTCAAGGCCACCGCCGGCACCGTCGTGCTGTTCACGGTCGGGATCGTCTCGGCCCGCGCGGTGCGCCGCCGGGTCGGTCACGAGTTCTGGTACTACGTGCACCTGCTCACCTACGCCGCGGTCTTCCTCGCCTTCGGCCACCAGCTCGCCCTGGGATCCGACTTCACCGGCGGTGGGTGGGCACGGGCGGCCTGGTACGCGCTGTACCTGGGGGCCGCGGCCCTGGTGGTGTGGTTCCGGATCCTCGCCCCGGTCCGGCTCAACCTGCGGCACCGGCTGCGGGTCGACTCCGTGCACCGGGAGGCGCCGGGCGTGTACTCCGTCGTCGTCCGCGGCCGGCGGCTGGACGAGATGGGCGCGCTGCCCGGCCAGTTCCTGCGGTGGCGCTTCCTCACCGACGGCATGCGCTGGACCTCGACGCCGTACTCCCTGTCGGCGCCGCCGCGTCGGGACCTGCTGCGGATCACGGTCAAGGCGCTCGGCGACCACAGCGCCGCCGTCGCCCTGCTGCGGCCGGGCACCCGGGTGTGGGCGGAGGGGCCCTACGGGGCGCTGACCGCGGACCGGCGGACCTCGTCCAGGTCCCTGCTGATCGCGGGCGGCGTCGGCATCACCCCGCTGCGGGCCCTGTTCGAGACGCTGCCCGGCGAGGTCACGCTCGTCTACCGCGCCCGCACGGCGGAGGACCTCGCCCTGGGCGGGGAGCTGGAGGCCGTCGCACGGTGGCGCGGGGCCAGGGTGCTCTACGCACTCAACGGCCCGCACGGCCGGCGCCCGGACCTCACGGCCGGGTCCCTGCGCGCGGCCGTCCCCGACCTGGCCGCCCACGACGTGTACCTGTGCGGCCCGCACGGGTTCGCCCGGGACCTGTACGAGGCGCTGCGCGCCGCGGGGGTCCCGGACCGCCGCATCCACCACGAGTCCTTCGAACTGTGAGGCCGTCTTGCACACCTTGAGGAAGAACCATCCGCTGCGCCGCGTCGTGCTGGCGAGCGCCGCGACCGTCTCCGGGATCGTGCTGGTGCTGTCGCTGAAGCCGCACACGACGCCGGCCGTCGCCGGGCTCGCGCCCTCTCCCGCGGTGTCCGCCGGCTCCGGCGCCTCGGGCGGGACGGCCGGGGCGGGGAGCTCCGGCGGATCGACGGTCACCGGGACCCGGACGCTCACCGGGGACTCGGTCCGGACCCGCTACGGCCCCGTCCAGGTCCGCGTCACAGTGACGGACGGCAGGCTCACCGACGTCACCGCGGTCGCCTACCCGCAGGAGAACCCGAGGGACCAGCAGATCAACGGCTACGCCGTCCCGCAGTTGACCAGGGAGGCGCTCAGCGCCCAGAGCGCGGACATCGACACGGTCTCGGGCGCCACCTACACCAGCGACGGCTACCGCCGGTCGCTCCAGTCGGCGCTGGACTCCGCGGGCGGCTGACGGCCGCCGGGCGGGCCGTCCGGCCCGGCCGGGACCATCGGACGCCCCGCAGGGCCGGTCGGCCCTGGTGAGGCGGGTGCCCGCCCGGTTCGAATGGCCCGGTCAGGCGCACGCGCGGCCGCGGGAGACAGAGACCGGTGATGAACCCCACGACACGGACACCCGCCAGGGCCGGCGACGGCGGCCGGCCGGACGTCCCGGAGACACGGACGAGCGTCGAGCTGGACACGGCCGAGGCGCTGCGGCTGCTGGGCGGCGTGTCCCTGGGACGGATCGTCTTCACCCGGCACGCGCTGCCGACCGTCCGCCCCGTCAACCACGTCCTGGTCGACGGCGACATCGTCATCCGCACCCACGGGGACGCCGCGCTGACCCGGTACGCCCGGCAGAGCGGGGCCGAGGGGGCCGTCGTCGCCTACGAGGCCGACGACATCGACCCCGAGACCCATCTCGGCTGGAGCGTGGTCGTCACGGGCTATGCGCGGCTGGTCACCGACGCGGACGAACTCGCCCGCTACCGGGCCCTGTTGCGCCCCTGGGCGACGCAGCGGATGGATCACGCCGTCCGCATCGGCCCCGATCTGATCACCGGAGTCCGTCTGACGGCCCACGATCCGTCCCCGCCCGGGTGAGGCCCGGGGGCGGCCGGTTCCGCTCCCCCGCCCGTGGGCCGGCGCGTCGGCGCCGCCCGCCGCCCACGTCCCGACGGCACCGAGGTCGTGGACGCCGCCGCCCTCCCCGGCGCGGCGGACCGTCCCGGCCGCACCTCCGACGGCGGGCCGCCGCCCGGCCGGCCGCGCCCCTCACGCCCGTTCGGGTACGACCGCCACCGCGCAGGCGGCGTGGTGCAGCACCGAGTGGGCCACGCGCCCCAGTTGCAGGCCGAGGTGTCCGGGGTTGCGGCGGGCGCCGACCACCAGCAGGTCGGCCTCGTGCGAGGCCGCCAGGAGCACCCCGCGGGCCGGGCCCTCCACCGTGCGCCGGTGCGGTTCCAGGCCGGCGGGCACGTCCGCGAGCGCCTGCTCCAGGATCTCGGCGGCACGCAGCTCGTGCAGCCTGGCGGGTTCCCCGACGAACAGGGGGTGGTCGGTGCTCTCGTGCGCGGGGCACCGCCAGGCCCGTACGGCCTCCAGCGTCGCGTCGCGCAGGACGGCCTCCCGGACGGCGAAGCGCAGCGCGGCGGAGTCGGTGCCCTTGTCGCCGACGCCGACGACGACGCGGCTGTGCCGCCCGGTCCGGACCCGGTTGTCGTGACCGCCGCGCAGCACGATCACCGGGCAGTCGGCGTGGGCGGCGACGCTCAGGCCGACCGAGCCGAGCAGCACCTCGACGAGGCCGCTGCGGCCCCGGTGGCCGAGGACCAGGGCGCAGGCGTTGCGTCCCTCGCGGACGAGCGCGGAGTCGGGTTCCTCGGGCAGCACGTCGGTGGAGACCTCGACGTCGGGCCGGCGCAGCGCGGCCCTGCGCGCGGCGACCCGCACGACGGCCTCGGCCGTCACCTGCCCGTCCGGCCCCTCCAGGTCGCCGGTGAGGTCCTCGGCGAGCTCCTCCGCGAGGGAGTCGCCCTCGTACCGTTCCCAGAGGGAGGCGTACACCAGCCGGAGCGGGACCCCGCGCAGGGCTGCCTCGTCGGCCGCCCAGTCCACGGCCCGCAGGCTCGGCTCGGAACCGTCCACACCCACCACGAGGGGGAGGTCCATCGTGCTCACCGCCCCTCGTCCCGAGCGGCGACGGCACGGGCCCGGACCGCGGCGACGAGGGGCCCGGCGGACACTCGGAGGACCGCTGCGTTCATGGCTTCTCCTCCTCGGGAGGGTCAGTGGTGGGGGACCACGGCGACGGGGGCCGTCGCGTGGTGGAGGACCTCGTGCGTGACGTGGCCGACGTGGGCGCCGAACGGGCCGCGCCGGACGCGGCGGCCCACGACGACGAGGCAGGCCTCGCGGGCGGCGTCCACGACCTGGACGGCCGCGCCGCCGCAGCGGGACGTCTCGACGACCTCGACGTCCGGGAACTTCCGCCGCCACGGCCGCAGCGCCTCGGCGAGGGTCTCGGCCTCGCCCAGGGCCAGGGCCTCGTGGAGCGCGGGGTCGACGGGGGCGCCGTACGCGTGGGACGGCGGCGGGTTCCAGCCGTGGACGACGCGCAGGGACGTCTCGCGGAGCACGGCGGCGTCGAAGGCGAACCCGATCAAGGTCTCGTCCGGGTGGCCGGCGTCGAGTCCGAGCACCACCGGCCGAAACGGCGTCGCGGCGGACGGGATCCCCGCCGGGTCCGGCTCGTGCTCGTCGGCGGCCGCTTCCAGAGCGCGGACCAGGACGACGGGGCGGTCCGCGTGCGCGACGACGGACAGGCCCACGGAACCGACCGTGGATCCGCCGCTCCCGCCGGGACCGCGGGAGCCCAGCACCAGCAGTTCGGCGCTCCCCGCCGCCTCGGCGAGGACGTCGGCGGCCTGTCCGGGGAGCTGCTCGCCGGTCACCTCGACACCGGGGTGGCGCAGGCGGACGCCCCGGACGGCCTCCCGGAGGACGCGCCCGGTCCGCTCCGCCCGCGTCCCGGCGCCGGGCAGCGGTGCCCGGGACATCGGCTCCGGGGCCGGCTGCCGGACGTGCACGATCCTCAGCGGGAGGCCGCGCAGCCTCGCCTCGCGCGCCGCCCATTCCACGGCGGCGCGGCTCTCCCGCGAACCGTCGAGACCGGCGGTGACGGTGCGGCGCATGATCTCCACCTCCTCGTCGGGGGCCTCGGGCCCGGGGTCCGGGATGAGGGATCCTGAGCGAGGGGTCCTCCGACACCAGCGTCGCCCTCCACGGCGTCGCCCGGCCAGGGCCCACCGGTCCCGGGCCGGCGCCGACCGGCCCCCGTCCGGTGGGGTGCGCCGGTGGTCACCGGTACGCCGGCGGGCGCCGGTACGACTGTGGGCACGGGAGCGGCCGTGGGCGCGGGGGCGGCCGGCCGGAGCCGGCGTCGTACGTGGGGCGGACGCCGGAAGGGGGGACGTCGGAAGGGGGCAGTCAGCGGCCGAGGCCCGCGCCCCCGGCCGTCACCTCTGCCGGCGCGCCGGCCCCCTCAGGGGCATCGCCGGAGGCATCCGGGGGCGCCGGCGGAGACGCCCCTCCCTCCGGTTCACTCCAGCGTCCGGAGGAAGTCGGTGCAGGCCTGGGCGCAGGCGCGGCAGGCGGCCGCGCCGTCCTCGGCGCCCGGGTGCCGGTCGAAGGCGTGCGCGGCCTCCAGGCAGACGGTCCGGCACCACTCCACCTGGACCCGGATGCCCGCCTCGTCCACCCGGTTGTCCTCGGACAGCACACGGCAGGTCGCGTCGCAGACCTCCGCGCACATGATCCCCTTGCGGCGCGCGAACTCCTGTTCTTCGCTTCCGTCCGGATTCACCAGGCTCGCGCGCAGCGCGCTGGTCCGCGCGCACTCGGTGCACGCCTGCGCGCAGGCGAAGCGGTCCTCCAGAAACCGGAAGAGTTCCCGTTGGGATGCAGTCGAAGTCACACCGCGCGGGTAGCCGGGGCGAGCGGCGCCAAACCCGGCGGCGGCCGGGCCTCGCGGGACGCGGTGCCGGACCGGCACCGGTCCGGCGTCGACCCCGTACGGAGAGCTACGGGTGCCACCAAGCGGTTCACGCCCGATTAGTAGGGTATTGACCCGATATGACTAGCCCAGACATGCAGTTGGCCGCCACGAGCGGTCTGCTCAGCGTGGCCATGTTCGTGGTCGGTGTGGCCCTCGTGGCCCTGCTCGCCGGCAGCTTCTGGCTGGGCGCGCGCGTCAAGCAGCGCGAGCTGCCCCGGCCGCGCCCCGAGGAGCAGCCGCACCTGCCTCCGGAGGGACCCGTGCACGAGGTGCAGGAGATCCGGGAGCCCGACGAGGTACCGCGGACCGAGAAGGGGGGCCACGCCCTCACGCCGTACGAACTGACCAACATGCGGACCCGGCCGAGCACGTCGAAGTCGCGGCCGCGCTGGAGCGCCGGCAGCAGTGGTTCGTTCGGCGGGGGCGGACTGGGCGGGCACTGACCTTCCCGGGCCCGGACCGCACGGCGCCCCGGGCCCGGGGTGAGGGCGACCGGACGCAGACCGGTCCGCGGTCGCGCCGGGAGGCGGCCCGCTCCCGCCCGCCTCCTCGTCCGTGTCCGGGCCGGCCGGGGCGCGCGCCCCGGCCGGCCCGGACCGTCAGACGCCGACGTACGCCGCCAGGTGCTCGCCGGTGAGGGTGGAGCGGGCGGCGACGAGGTCGGCCGGAGTCCCCTCGAAGACGATCCGGCCGCCGTCGTGGCCCGCGCCGGGACCGAGGTCGATGATCCAGTCGGCGTGCGCCATGACCGCCGGGTGGTGCTCGACGACGACGACCGACTTGCCGGCGTCGACCAGCCGGTCCAGCAGTGCGAGCAGTTGCTCCACGTCGGCGAGGTGCAGGCCGGTGGTCGGCTCGTCGAGGACGTGGACGCCGCCCTTGTCCCCCAGGTGGGTGGCGAGCTTGAGCCGCTGCCGCTCGCCGCCGGACAGCGTGGTGAGCGGCTGCCCGAGGGTGAGGTAGCCGAGCCCGACGTCGGCGAGCCGGGCGAGGACGCGCTGCGCGGCGGGGACGCGTGCCTCGCCGGAGCCGAAGAACTCCTCGGCCTCGGTCACCGGCATCGCGAGCACCTCGCTGATGTCCCGGCCGCCGAGGCGGTGGCCGAGCACCTCCGCCCGGTACCGCCTGCCCTCGCACTCCTCGCAGGGGCCGGCCACGCCGGCCATCATCGCCAGGTCGGTGTAGACGACGCCCGCGCCGTTGCAGGTGGGGCAGGCGCCCGCGGAGTTGGCGCTGAACAGGGCCGGCTTGACGCCGTTGGCCTTGGCGAACGCCTTGCGGATCGGGTCGAGCAGGCCGGTGTAGGTCGCCGGGTTGCTGCGCCGTGATCCCCTGATGGGGCTCTGGTCGACCGTCACCACTCCCGCGTCGGCGGGGACCGACCCGTGGACGAGCGAGCTCTTGCCGGAGCCGGCGACCCCCGTGACGACGACGAGCACACCGAGCGGGATGTCCACGTCGACGCCCTGGAGGTTGTGCGCCGTGGCGCCGCGGATCTCCAGCGCCCCGGTCGGCCTGCGCACGGACTCCTTCACCGCGGCCCGGTCGTCGAGGTGGCGGCCGGTGACGGTGCCGGCGGCCCGCAGCCCCTCGACGGTGCCCTCGTAGCAGACGGTGCCGCCCGCGCCGCCGGCGCCGGGGCCGAGGTCGACGACGTGGTCGGCGATCGCGATCGTCTGCGGCTTGTGCTCCACGACGAGCACGGTGTTGCCCTTGTCCCGCAGGCGCAGCAGCAGGTCGTTCATCCGCCGGATGTCGTGGGGGTGCAGGCCGGTGGTGGGCTCGTCGAAGACGTAGGTGATGTCGGTGAGCGAGGAGCCGAGGTGGCGGATCATCTTGACGCGCTGTGCCTCGCCGCCGGACAGGGTGCCCGCCGGCCGGTCCAGCGAGAGGTAGCCGAGGCCGATCTCCGCGAACGAGTCGAGGGTGCCGCGCAACGTCGTCAGCAGCGGCGCCACCGACGGCACGTCGAGCTTGCGGACCCATGCGGCGAGGTCGGTGACCTGCATGGCGCAGGCGTCGGCGATGCTGATCCCGTCGATCCTCGACGAGCGGGCGCCCTCGCTGAGCCGGGTGCCGTCGCACTCGGGACAGACGGTGAAGGTGGTGGCGCGCTCCACGAAGGCGCGCACATGGGGCTGGAGTGCGTCGACGTCCTTGGAGAGCATCGACTTCCGGATCTTCGGGATCAGCCCTTCGTACGTCAGGTTGATGCCGTCGACCTTGATCTTGGTCGGCTCCTTGTGGAGGAGGTCGTGCAGTTCCCGCTCGGTGAACTCGCGGATCGGCTTGTCCGGGTCGAAGAAGCCGCAGCCGCTGAAGATGCCGCCGTACCAGCCGTCCACGCTGTAGCCGGGGACCGTGAGCGCGCCGCCGGCGAGGGACTTGCCGTCGTCGTAGAGCTGGGTGAGGTCGATGTCGGAGACCGTGCCCCGGCCCTCGCAGCGGGTGCACATGCCGCCGGTGCGCTCGTAGGTCGCCTTCACCGTCTCCTTGGCGCCGCGCTCGACGGTGATGCCGCCGCTGGCCCGCACCGAGGCGGTGTTGAAGGAGTAGGCGCTGGGCGGGCCGATGTGCGGCTCGCCGAGCCGGCTGAAGAGGATGCGCAGCATCGCGTTGGCGTCGGTGGCGGTGCCGACCGTGGAGCGGGGGTCGGCGCCCATCCGCTGCTGGTCGACGATGATCGCGGTCGTCAGCCCGTCGAGCACGTCGACGTCGGGCCGTGCGAGCGTCGGCATGAAGCCCTGCACGAAGGCGCTGTACGTCTCGTTGATCAGCCGCTGCGACTCGGCGGCGATCGTGTCGAAGACCAGCGAGCTCTTGCCCGAGCCGGACACCCCCGTGAAGACGGTCAGCCGGCGCTTCGGGATCTCGACGCTGACGTCCTTGAGGTTGTTCACGCGCGCGCTGTGCACGCGGATCACGTCGTGGGTGTCGGCGGCGGGCGGCGCGGACGGCCGCCCGTCCGTCCTGTTCGCGGGGCTCATCAACTGTCTCCGTCCGTGTTCCTGGGCATCGCCCCCACGCTATGCGCCGCCCGCCTCCCGGCGCTTTCCGTTTCCCGATCGAACTCGCCGATCGAACTCGCCGATCGAACTCACTGATCGAAATCCCTGACCGAACCGGTCCGTTCCTGTCCGGTCGGAAGGCCCGAAACCGTGTCATACCGTACGCGTCGTCGGTGAAGCGGCGCCCCGACGGCCCGTGCCGCACACCCGGGCCGCGATCGGCCAGCTTCGGGCGTGAACGGTCAGTAAGCGACATCCCGGAGCGGGGCGGGCGCGAAGGCGCTGAGATGGCTTGAATCGTCGCGCAAGGTGAGGTGGAACATGGCCGACTTGGTGCAGGCGGAACCGGTGGAACGACGGTACGGCTGCCGCGCCCCTGTGCGCGAGAAGACTCCGGGCGGGGCGGAGGAGCGGTTCCGGGGGCTGCTGGAGGCGGCCCCGGACGCGATGGTCATCGTCGACGACCGGGGCACCATCCGGCTCGTCAACGCCCAGACCGAGGTGCTCTTCGGCTACCGCCGGGAGGAACTCCTCGACCAGCCGGTCGAGTTGCTGCTGCCGCACCGCTTCCGCGAGCAGCACACCGGGCATCGCGGCGGATACACGGCCAACCGCCAGGTCCGGCCCATGGGCGCCGGTCTCGAACTGCTCGGACTGCGCAAGGACGGCACCGAGTTCCCCGTCGAGATCAGTCTGAGCCCTCTGGAGACCACGGACGGGCTGCTGGTGTCGGCGGCGGTCCGCGACGTCTCCGACCGCAAGGCCGCCGAGGCCCGCATCAACGAGCTGGCCGCCCTCGTGGAGTCCTCGCAGGACGCCATCCTCGCCCACACCCTGGACGGCTACGTCACCTACTGGAACGCGGCGGCACAGCGCCTGTACGGCTACACCGCCGACGAGGCCATCGGCCGGCACGTCTCGCTGCTGGCCCCGCCCGAGCTGCGCGGTGAGGTCAGGACGCTGCTGCGGCAGCTGCGGCGGGGCCGGAAGGTGGAGCACTTCGAGACGCTGAAGGTCACCAGCGCCGGTGCGCTGCTGGACGTGGACGTGACCCTGTGGCCCACCCGGGACGCCCACGGCACGGTGGTCGGGGCGTGCGCGATCGTGCGGGACATCAGCGACCGCAAGCGCGCCCAGGCCGAACTGACCGAACTGTACGAGCAGCAGCGGCACATCGCCCTCACGCTCCAGCGCAGTCTGATGGGCACTCCGCCCGCACTGCCCGGCCTGGCCACCGCCAGCCGCTACCGGCCCGCCACGCAGGGCGCCGGCGTGGGCGGCGACTGGTTCGACCTGGTGCCGCTGGGCGGCGGCCGGGTGGGGGTGCTGATAGGCGACGTGATGGGACGGGGGCTGGAGGCGGCCGCCGTGATGGGCCAGCTGCGCTCGGCCGCGCACGCGCTGGCGAAGACCGGCATGCAGCCGCGGCAGCTGATGCGGGCGCTGGACACCTGCGTCGCCGACCTGGACGTGCCCGACCAGCTCGTGACCTGCTGCTACCTGGTGATCACCCCGCGGACGGGCATGGTGACGATCTGTTCGGCGGGCCACCTGCCGGTCCTGGTCGCGGGGGCCGGCAAGGGGGTGCGGGCGGTCGACTGCCCCGTCAACATGCCCCTCGGGGTCGGCGACGGCCCGTTCGAGCAGGCCCGCACGCAGATACCGCCGGGAGCCACCCTGGTGCTGTACACGGACGGACTGATCGAGACGCCGGGCAGCGACATCGAACTGCGCATCGGCGAACTCACCGTGCTGCTGGAGAAGCTGTTCACCGACGTGCCCTGTCTGGAGACGGCCGCCGACCAGGTGCTCGCCGGTCTTCTGCCGGACCCGGAGAGCCACAACGACGACGTGACCCTCCTGCTGGCGCAGCTCCCGGCGACCTAGGAAGGGTCACCCGGAGACCGGGGCGGACAGGGCCGGACCGAGCCGGACAGGGCGGGGACGGACCGGCCGGGGACGGACGGTCCGGAGACGGGTCCTCATGGCGAGGACGCGTCCCCGGACGAGGGCGGTCGACCGGTTTCAGGCCGGGGCGGTGAAGCCCCGGCCGCCGGTTCCGACGGCCCGGGTCGGGTGCGGCCGCCGTACCGGGCGGAGGGCGCCCGTCGCACGCGCGTGGGCGTCGAGGTGGGCCTCGACGTACGGGACGGCCACCGTCTCCAGCTCGCCGTCGACGAAGGCGGGCTGGACGTTGACCTCGAAGACGACGCCGCCGTTCTCCACGGCCAGGTCGACCCCCGCGAAGGGCAGGCCGACCGACGCGGTGGCGGCGACGGCGAGTTCGGTGAGCCGGGGCGGCAGGTCCGGCGGGGCGATGGGGACCGGGGTGGCTCCCCGGCAGGTGTTGCAGGGGGTGTCGGCGGCGGGCTGGAGATGTTCGCGGGCGTGCACGACGCGTTTGCCGAGGACGAAGACACGGAACTGGTGGCGCAGTCCGTCGGCGGTGAAGTTGCCCGCGTCGCGGGAGAGCATCCAGTCGGTGCCGTGCCCGGCGTAGTAGGCGGTGGCCTCCTCCAGCCGGGCGCGGGTGGTGATGTGGAAGGTGTCGTCGCCGCCGGTGCCGACGACGGGCCGCGCCCACGCGTCGCCCCCGAGCCGTTCGAACGCCTCGCCGGCCTCCCGTGCGGTGGGACGGGACAGGACGACGGTCTCCATCTGGGCGATGCCGTCCCGGCGGAAGCGTTCCACGGTGAGGTTCTTCTCCGTGGCGGTCCGCCAGGCCTCGGGGCCGGTGCCGAGCGTGACCACGTCATGGCGCTCCAGGAGTTCCTGGAAGCCGGCCAGGGCACGGCGGCGGTGCGGCGGTATCTCGTACAGCACGACGATGTCGGGCACGAAGTCCAGCCCCTGCTCGGCGACCCGCAGGCGTAAGCGGTCTCCGTCGCGGAGGGCGCGACCGGACCCCCCGGTCGCGAAGTGGCGGGCGTCGACCCGCACGGGCGGTGTGCCGGTGAGCAGTTCCACGGCGTCGGCGAGGTACTCCCGGCACCCCTCGGACGACGTCGGGTCGGCGATCAGGGCGATGCACGGTCGGGACACAGCGGCCTCCAGTGGCTCTCGACGCACGCTCGTGCCACGGGCCCGGTCGCGCGGCCCGAACGCCGTCACGGTGTGGTGCCTGTCGCGTGGATGGTCCTCGCACCCGTCGCCCTGGGAGCCGCGCCGGTGTGCGGGCCGTCCCCGGCCCGGACGACCGCCGGGGCCGGGGACGGCCGGGGACCACGCAAGGTTGGGGCTCGCCCCGCCGGGAATCCGTGCCGCGGGGCGGACCGACCACTCTAGGCACCCGGTTCGGCGCCGTGCCAGGGCGCACGCGCGCCTGTTCCCTGCCCCTCCCCCTGCGCCGTCCGCCCCGATCCGTGCGCCCTGTCCGGTGTGCCGGTCAGCCGTCCCAGGTCCAGTCGGTGACCTCCGGCAGATCGGTGCCGTGGACCCGGATCCAGTCGTGGTGGCGCAGCCGGACGTCCTCCATCCGCCGGCGTACGGCCGCGGCGCGCACCGCGAGGCCGGGGACGCGGTCGATGACGTCCATGACCAGCCGGTAGCGGTCGAGGTCGTTGCGGACGACCATGTCGAACGGCGTGGTCGTCGTGCCGATCTCCTTGTAGCCGCGCACGTGCAGGTTGCCGTGGCCGGTGCGACGGTAGGCGAGCCGGTGGATCAGCCACGGATAGCCGTGGTAGGCGAAGATGACGGGCCTGTCGGTGGTGAACAGGCCGTCGTACTCGAAGTCGCTCATGCCGTGCGGGTGTTCCTCGCTCGGCAGCAGGCGGGCGATGTCGACGACGTTGACCACGCGGACCGCGAGTTCGGGCAGGTGCCGGCGGAGCAGCTGGGCGGCCGCCAGCACCTCCTGGGTCGGCACGTCACCCGCGCAGCCGAGGACCACGTCCGGTTCGCGGCCGTCGTTCCCGGTCCCCGCCCAGTCCCAGACGCCGGCGCCGCGGGCGCAGTGGGCGCGGGCCTGCTCCATCGTCAGCCAGTCGAAGCAGGGCTGTTTGCCGGCCACGACCACGTTGACGTAGTCGCGGCTGCGCAGCACGTGGTCGGCGACCGACAGCAGTGTGTTGGTGTCCGGCGGCAGGTAGACGCGGACGGCCTCGGGGCTCTTGTTGAGGATGTGGTCGACGAAGCCCGGATCCTGGTGGGAGAAACCGTTGTGGTCCTGGCGCCAGACGTGCGACGTCAGAAGGTAGTTGAGGGAGGCGATGGGCACCCGCCAGGGCAGCCGGCGGGTCACCCGCAGCCATTTGATGTGCTGGTCGACCATCGAGTCGACGATGTGCACGAACGCCTCGTAGCAGGAGAACAACCCGTGCCGGCCGGTGAGCAGGTACCCCTCCAGCCAGCCCTGGCAGGTGTGTTCGGAGAGGATCTCCATCACCCGGCCGTGCCGGTCGAGGTGTTCGTCGACCTGGAGGGTCTGCGCCTGCCAGGCCTTGCCGCTGGCGCCGTACACGGCCTGGAGCCGGTTGGAGGCGGTCTCGTCGGGTCCGACCAGCCGGAAGTCGCGTCGCTCGGCGGTGGAGCGCATCACCTCCTCCAGCAACTCGCCCAGGACGTAAGTGGGTTCGTGCAGCGTCGTACCGGGCTTGTCGACGGGGACGGCGTACGACTCCAGGTCGGGCAGCGGGAGTTCACGCAGCAGCAGTCCGCCGTTGGCGTGCGGGGTGGCGCCGAGGCGGCGGGGGCCCTCGGGGATCCGGGCCAGGACGTCGTGCCGGGGGGCGCCCCGCTCGTCGAAGAGTTCCTCGGGCCGGTAGGAGCGCAGCCACGCCTCCAGTTGGCGCAGGTGCTCCGGGTCGTCCCGGACGGCGGAGAGCGGCACCTGATGGGCGCGCCAGGTGCCCTCCACCGGGAGGCCGTCGACCTGCGCGGGTCCGGTCCAGCCCTTCGGGGTGCGCAGCACGATCACCGGCCAGCGGGGGCGTTCGCCGGCGCCCTCCTCGCGGGCGGCGCGCTGGATCGCGGCGATCCGGTCCAGCGCGGTGTCCATGGCCCCGGCCATCGCGCGGTGCACGGCGGCCGGGTCGTCGCCGGTGACGTGGATCGGGTCGTGGCCGTAGCCCCGCAGCAGCTCGTCGAGTTCGGGCTCGGGGATCCGGGCCAGCACCGTCGGGTTGGCGATCTTGTAGCCGTTGAGGTGGAGGATCGGCAGGACGGCTCCGTCGTGGACGGGGTCGAGGAACTTGTTGGAGTGCCAGGACGCGGCCAGCGGGCCGGTCTCCGCCTCGCCGTCGCCGATCACGCAGGCGACGAGCAGGTCCGGGTTGTCGTAGGCGGCGCCGTAGGCGTGGGAGAGCGCGTAGCCGAGTTCGCCGCCCTCGTGGATGGAGCCGGGCGTCTCGGGGGCGACGTGGCTGGGGACGCCGCCCGGGAAGGAGAACTGCCGGAACAGCCGGGCCATGCCGGCCGCGTCCCGCGTGACGTCGGGGTAGGTCTCGGTGTACGAGCCCTCCAGCCAGGAGTTGGCGACCACCGCCGGCCCGCCGTGGCCGGGGCCCCACACGCACAGGGCGTCGAGGTCGCGGCCGCGGATGACGCGGTTGAGGTGGGTGTACACGAGGTTCAGCCCGGGCGAGGTGCCCCAGTGACCGAGCAGCCTCGGCTTGACGTGCTCCGGCCGCAGCGGCTCGGTGAGCAGGGGGTTGGCCATGAGGTAGATCTGACCGACGGACAGGTAGTTCGCGGCGCGCCAGTGGGCGTCCAGCGTCCTCAGCTCGTCGTCGGTGAGGCGGTCGGACGGCTGCCGGGTGTCGACGGACATCGGGGTCCCTTCCGGATCGGTTGTCGGCGGGAGGCGCGGGCGGGTCCGTTCCCTCCCACCCTCTCCCGGTCACCGGGTACCCGCCAGGGCCCACCGACGCGTCCGACCCGCCCGGCCCGACCGGGTGGCCCCACCGGCCGGCCGGGTCCGGCGGCCCGGCCGATCCCTTCGGCCGATCCCCTCGAACGGGCCGGCGGGGCCCTGACGGGTTCCGGAGCCTCCGGCGCGGGTGCGGGGCCCGCCCCCGCCGTCGTACGCCACGGGCGGTCGTCAGGGGGCTGCCGGCCGTCAGGGGGCCGTGGCGCCACCGGTCCCGCCGGTCCCGCCGGTCCCGCCGACGCGGTCGACACGGCCGATACGGTCGACGTGCAGGACGTTGCCCCGGTCCTCGGCGTCCTCGCTGGGCCCGGCGGCGAACCAGGCGTCGAGGATCTCCTTCAGCAACGGCTCGGAGGTCAGGCGCAGGCTGAGGGCGAGCACGTTCGCGTCGTTCCAGCGGCGGGCGCCCTCGGCCGTGGGGGCGTCGGTGCACAGGGCCGCGCGGACGCCCGGCACCTTGTTCGCGGCGATGGAGGCGCCCGTGCCCGTCCAGCAGCACACCACGGCCTGCTCCGAGGTCCCCCCGGCCACCTCCCGGGCCGCCGCCTCCGAGCACACCGCCCACCGCGCGTCCGCACCGGGCCGCAGCGCACCGTGCGGCGCCACGTCGTGCCCTCGCGCGCGCAGTTCCGCGACGAGCGCGCGGGCGACGGGTTCGTCCATGTCGGAGGAGACGGAGATCCGCATGGACCGGAGGGTACTGAGGAGGGGCGGGCGGCGTCACGCCGGGGAGGACGGGACGCACCCCGCCGGGCGACCGCTCGGCCCGGCGACGACCGGTGCGGTGACGGCCGGCGCGGTGACGGCCGGTCCGGGAGCGCACGCGGGACGATGTCGGCCCTCTCGGTGCGCGGCCGGTCCGGGGACACGCGGCGGTGGAGGGCGGGCAGGACGTCACCGGCCGGTCCCGTTCACGCGTTCGTCCGCCGTCGCCGGCGGTCCGCCGGCGCGACCACCGCGCGCTCAGACCGGGGCGTTCCCCGGCGCGACCGCCTCCCCGCCGCCCTCTCCCGCCTCTTCCCGCTTCTCCGTCGCCGTCGCCGTCGCGGCGGGGAGTCCCACCGGATTGCCGTCCGGGATGAGGCCCGAGCCGCGGACGGCGTCGGCCAGCGGGGTGAGGAGGTGACCGAGACGGGCGGTGGCGTCGGGGCCCAGGGCCGTCCAGGGGGAGGCCGCCGCGGCGTCCGTCCCGGCCTCGACGGCCGCGCGGGCGGCCTTCCCGGCGGGGGTGAGCCGGCCGTCGTCGTCGAGCCAGCCGCGGTCGAGCAGTTCGGCCCGCGCCGCCCGCCATGCCGGGAGGTCCCACTTGCGGGTCTGCCGGAGCGTCTCCTCGTCCGACTCGCCCGCCGCGCACTTCAGCGCCATCGCCGCGACCGGGCCCAGACCGTGGCCGACCAGGACGGCGATGTGCCCGTCGCCCCGGTGTTCGCGCAGCGTGGTGACCGCCTGCCAGAGCCTGAGGTGCGGCTGCGCCGGCCGGGGGAGCGCCTGGTTGGCGGCGCCGAGGACGCGCCCCGCCGTGTCGGCGGCCCGCGCCGCCTCCCAGGCGAGGTCGGCGGCCTCGGCCATCGCGGCGGACCCGACCGTGTCCGCACCCAGCACGCGGGTCATCGCGGCGTCCATGGCCCGTTCGCGCGCCGAGAGGACGTCGGCCGGGTCGGCGTACCGCCAGGCGTCGGGGACGGCACGCGCGACGCGGTCGGGGTGGAAGACGTAGAAGGAGCTGGTGACGACGGCGGCCGGAGCGGGGCCGAGGGGAGCGGCGCGGAACGCGAAGTAGCCCATCCAGAAGCCGCGCATGCCGAGTTCACCGGCGGCCAGGTGTGCCTCGGGGGCGAAGTAGACCAGGTCGTGGACGAGTTCGAACCGCTCCCACATCGTCCGCACGACCGCGCCGTCCACCACATGCCTCCCGGTTCACGCTCTTCCGCCCGCCGGGAGGCAGCATGCGCCACGGCGGGCACGGCGGACAAGCCCCGCCGGTCCGCCCGGCACCCGCGGGCGGCCCGCACGGGGCGGCGTGCCGCGTGCCGGTGCGTGCCGGCCGGTGCGTGCCGGTCGGTCCGCGGCCGTCGTCAGGAAGGGCTCGCGCCCGGTTCCGGTCCGACGACCGTGCCCCGCAACTCCTTGATCGAACCGCCGAGTCTGCCGCGGAACCGTTCCAGCGTCTCCGGTTCGGCACTGACGACCCAGCGGGTGCCGACCAGGTACGTGCCGCCGTAGACGCTCGCGGAGTCCAGCCAGGTCTCCTTGAGCCGCTCCTCGGGGAACGTGGTGATGAGGTGGCCGCCGTCCGCGGTGGTGCACGCGCCCTGGCGCAGTTCGTCGGCCTCGATGCGGATGTCGGCCTCGCAGCCGGTGAGTGCGGCGATCACCTCGACCTTCGCGGGGGCGACGACCCCGGCCGCGGGGGCGGCGGAGATCTTCGCCGGGTCGCTGTTCACCGCGGTCTCCTCCGCGGCGCCGCCACAGGCCGTGACGGAGGAGAGCAGGAGCAGACCTCCGACGAGTACGGCGCCCCGCGGGAGGCGGGCGGTGGTGGGGGTGCGGCCGGTCCGTCCTCGCCTCGGCTGCTGTGGCACGTGCCTCTCCGTCTTCCGGTCCCGGGTCGCGCCCGGCCGTCGGCGGCCGGGCGTACGACTGCCCAGGAGTACGTCCGGTCCCGCGGGGTTGTTCAACTCCCGTGCGCCGGAAGGCCACCGCGGGCCGGCCCGGCCCCGCCGGCCGGCCCTGCACGGCCTGCCCGTTCACCCGCCGGGCAGGCCGGCCGAGCGGCCGGACTCGGGTGGGCGGTGGCCGCCCTGGGCGCGATCGCCCTGGGCGCCTCGGTGGCGGCGGTACGCCTGTGGCCGGCGCAGTCGCCTTCCGCTTCCACGCGCGCGGAACCGCGCGCGGGGCACCCGCACCCGGCCGGCGCCCGTGGCGTGCGGTCCGGCCGACGGCACCGCCGCGGCGACACCCTCGCGGACGGGACGCGCGCCCGCCCGTAGCTCCCCGGCGGATGGGGCGTGCGCCGCTCCCGTCCCTCTCGCGAAGCGGCGCACGCCCCGGCTGCTCCTCGGACCGGCGCACGCCCCGAGATCTCCCCCGACCGCTGCCCCGGCATCCCCGCGGACCGGCCCGCGTCACCCCTAAACTCTCGCGCACGGCGCATGCCCGCCGGGATGTTTCGGCGCGTTCCGGGTAAGGCTGCTCCAGGCGACCCGGAGGAGTCCATGTCCCCTGCGACACGACGTGCGGCCCGCTGGGCCGCCACCGCCGCGCTCGTCCTCACCGCTGCCTGCGGCGGCGGAGGCGGCGACGAAGCGGCGCGGACAGCTCCGGCCCCGCCGCCCACCGGTTCCACGGCGGCGGCCCCGACCGTCGGTTCCCCACCGCCCGTCGTGCGGTCCCCCACCCCCACGGGCACCGCTCCGGCGGACCCGGACGGGGCCGAGCGGGACATCCGGGCCGCGTGGGAGACCCTGTTCGCCCCGGACTCCTCCGTCGACGACCGCAGCGGGGTGGTGGAGGACGGCCCCCAGAACGCGCTGATGATCGAGAACCTCTTCGCCGACCGCCTCGGCGGCCGGCTGCGCGCCACGGTGACCTCCGTGGCGTACACGACGTCCCAGGAGGCCGCCGTCGGCTACGCCCTCACCCGCGACGGCCGGGAGCTGGAGCCCGGCGGGCCGGGGGCGGCGGTCCGGCAGGGCGACACCTGGAAGGTCGCGCTGCGCACGGTCTGCGACCTGACGCGGTACGCCGAGGACGCGCCCAGGGCGCCGAGGTGCGACGAGCCCGGCTCCCCGTCGGCCACCGCGGGGGCACGGCCGTAGGCCCCGTCAGCCGTCCGTTCCGCCCTCGCGGGTCGCCCAGGGCTCCGCGGATCGTCCCGGCCCTCGCCGATCGCCTCAGCCCTCGCGGGTCACCGCCGCGTCGAGCAGCGGGCCGAGTTCGCGGGCCACGCTCGTCAGCGCGCGCACGTCCCGCTCGGCGCGGGCGATGAGGATCGCCCCCTCCAGGGCCCCGATCATGAGCGTGGCCAGCGGTACGGTCCGTTCCGGCGGGACGCCCATGCCGGCCAGGGCGTCGGCCACGGCGCCGTTCCAGGCGGCGAACGCGGCGGACGCTGCCTCCCGCACGGACCCGACGGACCCGGCGCGGTCCACCGTGGCCGCGGCGACGGGGCAGCCGCCCGCGAACCCGGCCGACGCATACTCGTCGGTCCACTGCCGCACCATCTCGCCGAACAGGGCGCTCGGCGTCGGTTCGGGCAGCACGGCCAGGAACCGGGTCACCCGGCCGGCCGCGTAACGGCCCGCCCAGGCCAGCGCCTCGTCGACCAGCTGCTCCTTGCCGCCGGGGAAGTAGTGCTGGAGCGAGCCCCGCGGCGCCCCCGCGTGGGCGGCCACCTCGCGCATGCCGGTGGCGCCGACGCCGTCGCGCCGGATGAGCTGGGCCGCGCTGAAGACCATCCGCTCGCGCGGCCCCCGTCCGGACGGCGTCATGGTCGACCTCCAGGATGTCGCGACTGGCCGACGCCCACCCTATGACAGCGGTCATGGAAGCCTCTATCATGACGGCTGTCATAATCGCCGGCCCGGGCCGACGGCAACGGCCCCGCCCCGGCGCGGGCCGGGAGAGGCAGCGCATGACGTACGTCGGTTTCCTCGGCCTCGGGGTCATGGGGCAGCCCATGGCGCTCAACCTCGCCCGCGCCGGGACGCCCCTCCTCGTGTGGAACCGCACCCCGGGCCGCTGCGATCCCCTGCGCGCCGCCGGCGCCGAGGTCGCGGCGAACCCCGCCGAGGTCTTCGGGCGGGCCGGCACGGTGATCCTCATGCTGGCCGACGAGACGGCCGTCGACGCGGTCCTCGGCCGCGGCACCCCCGGCTTCGCGGCGCGCGTCGCCGGCCGCACCGTCGTGCACATGGGCACGACCGCGCCCGAGTACTCCAGTGGCCTGCGGGACGACATCCTGGCCGCGGGCGGCCGTTACGCGGAGGCGCCGGTCTCCGGCTCGCGGATCCCGGCGGAGCGGGGCGAACTGGTCGCCATGCTGGCCGGGGACGACGACGCCGTGGCGGCCGTACGCCCGCTGCTCGCCCCGCTGTGCCGCGAGACCTTCGCGTGCGGCCCGGTGCCGGGCGCGCTGCTGATGAAGTTCTCGGTGAACCTCTTCCTCATCACCCTGGTCACCGGTCTGGCCGAAGCCTTCCACTTCGCCGACCGGCACGGGCTCGACCGGCGCCTGCTGCGGGACGTCCTGGACGCCGGCCCGATGGCCAGCGCGGTCTCCCGGGGGAAGGCGCCCAAACTGCTGGCCCGCGACTTCACCGTCCAGGCGGCGGCCACGGACGTCCTGAAGAACAACCGCCTGATCGCACGGGCCGCCCGCGCGGCGGGCCTCGCCTCCCCGCTCCTCGACGTCTGCCACGCCCTCTACGGCGAGACCGTCGCACAGGGACACGGCGACGAGGACATGGTGGCCGTCCTGCACGCCCTGGAGACCCGCACCCGGGGCTGAACCCGCACCCGGAGCCGGGAGAAGACCCGGCGCCGGACGGCCACGAGGCGGAGATCGGGGCGCTCGGCGGTCGGAGGTCGGGGCGGCCGGAGGTCGGGGCGGTCGGAGGTCGGGGCGGTCGGAGGTCGGCGACGCGGGACGGGTCGCCCGGCGCCACGGGGTAGGCCACGGGGCAAGCCACGGGGCCGTGAAGACGATCTAGAATTCCCTTTCCTGCCCGAGTTCTTCCGCTTTCCTCTCGTCCGTTTCCGGCCAATAACTCAAGCCATTGTCCTCGGTCCGGCGATATCCGGAGAGTGGGATTCCGGACATCGCACGGACCCGCCTCCTTCCGGCAGGATGTTTTCCTCCGCCGCGGCACGCGGCGGGCGGCGCGTCGGCGGCGGGAACGCGTTCGCCATCGGAAAGGCCGCGCGCGGTGTCGGCGGCGGGTGTGGCGGCCGTGCCCGGCGGTCGTGGTGGGACGCCGGGCACATGGCGCGGCCGAGGCCGGCCGACGGCGTCCCGGCCCGTTCCCCCCGCAGTTCAGATGCCGTCGTCCCCGCGGAGTGGCGAATTCCGGCTCATGCCCGGCGTGACCGGCGGCGATCCGCGAAGGGGACCCGCCCGCCCGGAGGACCCGCTCGGCGCCGCGAGTGCCGGAGCGAAGCGGGAACCCCCGGCGCCGCGCCGTCGCCGCCCGGACGCGCGCCCCGGCGCGGTGATCGCGGACGGCGGGCGCGGCGGGAACGCTCGCCCCGGTGCTGCCGCACCGGCCCCCGGCGCGCACCCCGCGCCATCCGCGAGAAATCGAACCAGCCTTCGCTCGGGCACCCTTGTCCTCGCCGTCGGCGCCTGATTAAGCTCCCGAGTGTTGCAATTCTTGCACCTTTTCTACACATCTTTGTCAACCATGGCGCTATTTCGCATGCGCTCTCGCATGCGATGTCGAGTGTGACGGCGGAAACGGGGTGGGCTGCGCATGGGATCTTCCGTTCCCGAAGCGAGGGCCTCGCGCGTCCGGGCCGTTCCGCCTCCGCCGGCCGTGGTCGAGGACACCGGGCCCGCCGGGGACACCGGGGACACCGGACCCGCCACCCGTGACGTCCGGCTCTTCTGGTGCGCGAACGCCGCCGACTCCCTGGGGAGCCAGGCGTCCGGGGTCGTCCTGCCGCTGCTGCTCCTCGGACTCGGTCACTCGCCGGCGGTGGTGGGGCTCGTCGCCGGGGTGTCCACGGCTGCCGGGCTGGTGCTCGGTCCGCTCGTCGCCGTCCCCGCCGACCGTGGCGCGCGCAAGCGGGTGATGTTCTGGTCGGCGGTGGTCTCGGCGCTCGCGATGGGCTCCGTGGCCGCGGCCGTCGCGCAAGGACGGCCCTCGCTGGTCCACCTGCTCGCCGCCGTGCTAGTGGAGCGCACCGCCACCGCCTGCCACGAGGCGGCCGCCCGTGGCACGGTGGCCCTGATCTCCACGCCGGAGAACCTCCCGCGCGTGGTGGCCGGGCTGGAGGCGGGCGACCGGGGCGCCCTGGTCGCGGGACCCGCTCTGGGCGGCATGCTGTACCAGCTCTCGCGCGCGCTGCCCTTCGTGCTGGACGCCGTCTCGTACGCCGTCACGGCCGTGTGCGTCCGGGCCATGCGCTCGGACCTGCGGGCCGACCGGACCGACGGCGCGGACGCGGTGAGCGTGACGCACCGCGCGGACACCGCGGACCGGGCCGACGGCGCGGCGGGGCCGACGGGGAGCGCGGTCCGGGACGGTTCTGTTCCGGGGCCCGCGGCGCGACCCGCTCCCCGTTCCGCACGCGGCACCTGGTCCGTCCTGGCCACCGAGGCGGGCGCCGGGGTCCGCCTCGTGCGGTCGACACCCCTGCTGCGGCTGGTGCTCGTGTGGACCACCACCGTCAACGGCGTGCTGGCCGCGCTGTACTACGACGCCGTCTTCACCCTGCAGGAGAGCGGCCACGGCGGCACGCCCATGGGCCTGGTCCTGGCGCTGTCCGGCGCCGCCGGACTCGTCGGTTCGCTCACCGCGCCCCGGCTGGTGCGCCGGATCAGGCCCGTGCGGGCGGTGGTGACGGTGTCCTGGCTCATGGTCCCGCTCGCCGCCGCGCTCGCGACGGCCGGAGGACCGTGGACGTACGGGGCGCTGTTCGGCGCGTTCTGCCTGATCATGCCGCCGGCCACCGTGATCCTCCAGGCCCGTGCCGTCCAGGGGACACCGCCCGGCCTGCAGGCCCGCGCGGGCTCCGTGCTCGCCACCGCCGCCGGCGGGTCCGCCGCCGTGGCGCCCGCGCTCGCCGGGTTCCTGGCGGCTCACGCGGGGGCCGCCGTACCCGCGCTGGCCTCCGCCGGAGTGCTGGTCCTGCTCGCCGTGCACACGACCCTCGGCGCGGGACGCGTACTGGCGCCGGGCGCACCGCCGAAGGCCTCCCCGCCGAAGGACGTCCCGCCGAAAGGCACTCCGGCACAGGACGTTCCGGTGAGGGGGCGAGAGGCGTGACCGGCCCCCGGTACCAGGTCTACCTCGCCGCCCTGCCCGAGGTCTGCGCCGCCGACCCCGAACGGATGGCGTTCACCGCGGACGCGGAGGGCCGGTGCGAGGTGTTCGCCTGGGACGCCGGGACCGGGCACGCCCGCCAGGTCACCGACCGGCCGCGGGGCACCCTGCACGGAACGATCGACCGGGACGCGAACGTGTGGTGGTTCGACGAGGACGCGCACGGCGCGGGGCACTGGCGGTTCCAGCCCTTCCGCGGCGGCCCCGACCTCCTCGGGCTGACCGGCCTGCCCGCGGGCACCCCGCGCGGTCTGGCCGTGAGCGACGACGGGATCGTCGCCATGGGGCTGGGGGACGGCCGGACGACCACCGTCCACCTGGGTCGGCGCGGTGCTCGCGCACACGAGGTGACGCGCGTCGACCGGCACGCCACGCTGTCCGGGATCACCGCCTCGGCCGGTCTGCTGGCGCTCAGCGGGCCCGCCGGTTCCGCGCACGCGGTGACCGTGCTGGCCGCGGACGGCACGCCGCGCGCCGTGCTCCCCGGCAACGGTGAGCACGGCAGACTGTGGTCGCTCGGCTTCGCGCCCACCGCCGCACGCGACGAGCTGCTGCTGGTGCGCGAGGACGACGACCGCTACCTGCTGGCCAGTTGGCGGCCGGAGACCGGTGTCCGTACGTACCCGTGGTGCGCGTTCGACAGCGAGATCACCGCCCGCTGGTACCCGGACGGGGACGAAGGGCGTGCCGTCCTGATCCGCGAGGACCGCCACGGCCGCAGCACCCTGCACCGGGCCCGCCTGGACACCGCCACCCTCACGCGCGTGCCGACACCGCCCGGCAGCCTGCTGGACGCGGCACCGCGAGCCGGGGGCGACGTGCACTACCTGTGGACGGACACGTCCCATCCGCCGCGGATGCACTCCACGGCCGGTACCGCGCTGCCGGCCCTCGCCACCGTGCCGGGGCGCGTGCCGGGCGACCACCGCGACCTGTGGACGCCGACCCCGGACGGCCCCGTGCACACCTGGCTCAGCCTGCCCGAGGACCACGGCCTGCCCGAGGACCACGGCTCGTCCGAGGACCACGGACTGCCTCGGGAGCCCCGGCCCCCGCGGGGCGGAGCCCGCGAGGAGCGGGCGACCGGGGGGCGAGGTGTGCCGCCGCCCGTCGTCTTCCTCGTCCACGGCGGTCCCGCCGACCACGACCGCGACGCCTACGACGGTGTCGTGCACTCGCTCGTGGCCTCGGGCTTCGCCGTCGCACGCGTCAACTACCGCGGCTCCACCGGCTACGGCCCCCGCTGGCGGCGGGCCTTCGGCGCGGGCGTGGGACTCACGCAGGTCGAGGACCTGGTGGCGGTGCGCGCCGATCTGATCGGACGCGGGTTGGTGGACCCGGACGCCGTCGGGCTGTGGGGCACCTCGTGGGGCGGTTACCTCACGCTGCTGGCCCTGGGCACCCGCCCCGGACTGTGGCAGGCGGGCGTCGCCGTCAAGCCCGTCGCCGACGGCGTCGCCGCCTATCGCACCACCACGCCCGCGCTGCGCGCCCTGGACGAGCGCCTGTACGGAGGCACACCCGACGAGGTGCCCGAGGCGTACGCCCGCAGCTCGCCGATCCGGTACGCCTCGCGCGTGCGGGCGCCGCTGCTGGTCGTGGCCGCCACCCGGGACGCCAAGTGCCCGCCCGGCCAGGTGCGCGGCTACCTCGCCGCGCTGCGCGCCGCCGGAGTCCGCCACGAGTCGATGTGGCTCGACAGCGGACACGACGGCTACGAGGGCGGCGACCACGTCGCCGTACTGCGCCGTGCCGTGGTCTTCCTCGACCGGGAGCTGCGCGGCGCGCACCGCTCCCCCAAGACGCCCCCCGCCGACCGGAGGGGGGATTCCGGCCGCGTCCGTACCACGGCGGCGGCCGGGACGGGTACCGCCGAACACACCGAGAGGAGAACCGCCCATGCAGAAGGACATCATCCACAACGACCCGCTCGAGGGTGACGAGGAGAACCGGAAGCCGAGCATCGGCGTCACGATCACCATCCCGTTCCGCAACGCGGAAGACGCGGAAGAGGGCTGATCCTCGCCGGCCGGCCCGGCGGCCACCATGCCGGGCCGGCCGGTCGGCCCGGCACCACAGGGACCTCCGCCGCAACGGGGACGTCGGTCCCGACGGGGCCGGGGGCGTGCCGACGGGGCCGGGGGCGTGCCGCCACGACCGCGGTCGGTCACCCGAAGGCCCCGCCGCCGCCCCCTCCTTCTTCCGCCGCCCTCCCCGTTCCCCGTTCCCCGTCTTCCGGCTGTCCCACGAGGAGCTGACATGCGTGTACTGCTGGTCAACATGCCCTGGTCGCCCATCGACCTTCCGTCGCTGGCCCTGGGAATCCTCAAGCGGAGCGTGGACGAGCACGTGCCGGACGGCAGTGCCGAAGTCCTGCACGCCAACCTGGAGTTCACCGACTGGATCACCCGGCGCATGGAGTTCACCGCCGAGGACTACGAGTACTACGCGCTGGCCTCCTACTTCATGGGCTGCGGCGACTGGGTCTTCTCCTCCGCGCTCTACGACGACCCCACCTGGCGGGAGGAGGAGTTCGTCGCCGCGATGAAGGGCAAGCTCGGCGCGTCCCGGATGCAGATGACCCGCGAACTGCACCGTCTCGTACCGGAGTTCGTGTCGGACATCGCCCGGCGGATCGTCGACGAGGCACCCGACGTCGTGGGCTTCACCTCCACCTTCCAGCAGAACACCGCCGCGCTCGCGGCCGCCCGCCAGGTCAAGCGGCTCGCACCGCACATCGTGACCGTCATGGGCGGCGCCAACTGCGACGGCGAGCAGGGCGCGACGGTGCACCGCAACTTCCCGTTCGTGGACCACGTGATCCGGGGCGAGGGCGAGGCCGCCTTCCCGCAGCTGCTGTCCGCGCTCGGGGAGGAACACCCGGACCTGTCCAGCGTGGCCGGGCTGTGCCACCGCGGTCCGGACGGCGCGAGCACCGCCAACGCGATGGCCACCAGCCCGCTGCCGCCCGCCACCATCCTGCCGCCCGACTACAGCGGCTACTTCGAACGTCTCGGTGCCTCCGTGGCCCGCAACTGGGTCGAGCCCAAGCTCGTCGTGGAGGGTGCCAGGGGCTGCTGGTGGGGCGAGAAGCACCACTGCACGTTCTGCGGACTCAACGGTTCCTTCATGCAGTTCCGCAGCAAGAGCCCGGACACCTTCTACGACGAGATCATGGACCTGGCCCGCCGCCACCGGGTGCTCGACATGTACGTGGTCGACAACATCCTCGACATGGGCTACCTCTCCACCGTCCTGCCCCGGATCATCGAGAGCGGCTACGACCTGCGGCTGCACATCGAGATCAAGGCCAACATGCGCCGCTCCCAGCTCCGTACGCTCTCCGACGCGGGCCTGATCTACGTGCAGCCGGGCATCGAGAGCCTGAACAGCCGCGTCCTGGACCTGATGGACAAGGGCGTCAGCGGCTGCCAGAACGTACGCATGCTCCGCGACGGCGCCGAGACCGGCCTGTCGGTGTCCTGGAACTACCTGCACGGCTTCCCGGGAGAGAGCGCGGAGGACTACGACCCGGTCATCGCGCAGATACCGGCGCTGGAGCACCTCAACCCGCCGGTCGACCTCTCGGCGCGTATCGCCATCGAACGGTTCAGCCCCTACTTCAACCGGCCCGAGCTGGGCTTCTCCGGCCTGCGCCCGGAGGCGCACTACCGCTTCACCTACGACCTGCCGGAGGAGGAGCTCTACGGCCTCGCCTACGTCTTCGAGGCACCGGAGCGGGGCATCGGCAAACCCACCGTGACCGCGCTCAACGCCGCGCTCGCCGCCTGGCGCAAGCACCACGCCGACGCCCGTCTCACCCAGGCCGACCTGGGCGACCGCATCGTCCTGGTCAGCAAGCGCCGGGCCTTCGACTGGCGGGCGATGGAACTGACCGACCCGTACGAGATCGCCCTGTTCCGGCTGCTGGACCAGCCGCACACGCCCTCGGCCGTCACCCGCAAGGCCGCGGGCCGGGTACCGGACGGGGCGCTGCGGGAGGACGCGGTCCAGGAGCTGCTCGACCGCTGGGTGGAGCTGGGGCTGGTCTTCACCGACAACGGGCAGTACGTGCACATCGCGCCCTCGGCGGTGAACGAGGACCTGCTGCGACTGGACTTCATGCGGCACCGGCACGCGGCCCCCGCACCGGACGCCGCGCCGGCCGAACCAGCCGAACCGCACATGACCGGAGTCTGACCTGCTTTCCCGCCTCCCTCCCCTTCCTTCCTCCCCTCTCCCGCGTCCCTCCCCCTTCCCTCCCCTTCTCCCAGTCCTCGCCCGGGCGTCGTCCCACCGCGGTCCGACGTCCGGCCGTTCAGGCGCACCTGGAGGCCAGTCCGATGAGTCCCCGCTCCATCCTCACCCCGTCCGCCACCGCCTGGCGTGACTACGACCCCGTCGCCTGCGCGCTGCCGGGGATGTTCCTCGGCGACATCGCGCTGACCGGTCCCGTCGCCGAGGAGTGCGACCGGCTGTGGGAACTGGGCGCGCGCCGCGTCCGGCTGTCCGGTGTCGTGGATCTCGCGGACACGGGAACGCCGGACGCGGCGGCCCGTGCCGTACGGACCCTCAGTCTGGTCAGGGACCTGACGGCCCGAGCGGTGCTCGTCGAGTGGGACCTGCGGCCGGATCCGGACGGGGGCCCCACGGCCGCCGAGGACATCGGCAGCCTCCTGAGCCACCTCCAGCCGCCGCAGCGGATCGAGGGGGTGGACCCGGCGTCGGCGCAGGACGCGCTGCGGACCTGGCGCAACGGCCACTACCTCGGCAAGTGCCTCTGGCGGCAGGGGCCGGGCTTCGTCCAGATCCGCGACCGGCGCTGGGGAGACCTCCGCCGGTTCACGGTGGACGAGCCGCACTACCGGGAAGCGATCGAACGCCTGTCGTACGGGGCTCCCGCGTCGGTGGTGCCGCCGGACGCGCTCGCCGACTTCCGCGAGGAGCGGCTCGTGCTCGCGGTCGGCGGGGTGCAGTGGTGGCTGCCGTACCGCGTCAACCGCTGGATACAGGAAGCGATGACGATCTGAGCGCCGGGGGCCCGCCCGCCCCTCCCTTCCTCCCCCTGCTCCCTTCCTCCCCTCCCGGCGGAGCGTCCCGGCGGCCGGCCCCGCACCCGCGGAGTCCTCCGGCGGGACGCTTTTCGGTTCGGCCCCTCGTCAACAGGGGCCCGCGTCCCGTTCGACGTGCCCCCCGGACCAGGAATCCGCCTGCGTCACGCGCCGTGGACGCCCATCGCTCGCCCCTCCCGCCGCGGCTCACACGGTCGGAGGAACGGGCAGGAGCGCCCTCCGGGCACGCAGCACCGGATACACGCCCCCACCCTCCGAAACGTTCGCCGGCCCGACCGGCACGCGCCCACCCCTCTCACGCCCGCCGCCGCGGTAAAGGCACGCACCTCGCCCCGGCGGGGGGTCTCCGCCGCAGGTCGCAGCGATCACGACAGGGGCTCTGCCGCTCTCCGGCTTCCGGTCGAACCCGATTCCGAAGGAGAGGCGCCGACGCCCGTCGTGACGGCTCTGCGTCGGAACCAGGTACGGAACGTTCGACGGCCCGGCCCGGCCTGGCGCCGGTGGCGGAGCCCTGCCACCGGCCGCGTGCGTCGGTCCGGCCCGGAGGAATGCCGTACGCCGCCCGCCTTTTGCGTGCGACCAATCCGCGGCCTTCGCGGCCCCGGATTACACAAGGCCGTTCCGGCCTGTCACGCACACGGGAGAACCATCGTGAAGGAACCAGTACGTATCGGCGCCGGACAGTCCGTGAAACCGGACCTGCAGAGTCTGCTGCACGAGGTGGCGCTGGGTGATCAGGAGGCGTTCGCCGCGGTCTACGACGCCGTGGCCGGTTCCGTCCTCGGGGTGGTCCGGGCCGTTCTGCGTGACCAGGCGCAGTCGGAGGAGGTGACACAGGAGGTGCTGGTGGAGGTGTGGCGCACTGCCCCGCGCTACCGGCCCGAGCGGGGCACGGCGGTCAACTGGATCCTCACCCTCGCGCACCGGCGGGCCGTGGACCGGGTGCGGTCGGTGGAGGCCGCGGCGGCCCGTGACACCAAAGCCGCTCTGCTCGATCACCAGCCCGCCTACGACCAGGTGACCGAGGAGGTCGAGACCCGGCTGGAGCAGGAGCAGGTACGGCGCTGCCTGCGCACCCTGACCGAACTGCAGCGGCAGTCGGTCACCCTCGCGTACTACCGCGGTCTGACCTACCGGGAGGTCGCCGAGGCTCTGACGCTGCCGGTCGGGACCGTCAAGACGCGGCTGCGCGACGGTCTCATCCGACTCCGTGACTGCCTGGGGGTGACCGCGTGACCGCGACGGATCTGCACGCGATGACAGGCGCCTACGCACTCCACGCGCTGGACGGCGAGGAACGTGCCGCCTTCGAGCGTCACCTGGCCTCCTGCGATGCCTGCGGGCAGGAGGTCGCGGAGTTCGCGGCCACTGCCGGCCGTCTGGCCGGGGCCGCCACGGTGCGCGTGCGCCCCGCCGTGCGGGAGCAGGTTCTGCGGCGCATCACCACGGTGCGGCAGGTGCCGCCCGGTGCCGCGGCAGCGGAGCGGGTGCGCCGGGGCGGGTGGGGAGGGCGGGCCCTGGGACGGTGGGCGCTGGCCGCCTGCGTGGCCGCCGCGGCCGCTTCGGGCGGCACGGCCGTGTGGCAGTACGGACGCGCGCAGGGCGCCCTGGACCGGGCGGCGCGGGTGGAGCGGCACGCGGCGGACGTGGCGGGAGTGCTGGCCGCCCCCGACGCCAGGTCGCGTTCGGCGAGGATGGCGGGCGGAGCGGGCACGCTGGTGGTCTCCGCGGGCCGGGACCGGGCCGTGTTCGCGGTCTCCGGGACGGCGACGCCGCCACGGGGCAAGGTGTACCAGCTGTGGTTCGCCGACGGCGGGAGGATGCGCTCCGCCGGGCTGATGGACCCCGGCCGCGGCAGTCAGACCGTGCTCATGGAGGGTGCGGTCGACGGCGCCTCGGGCATCGGCATCACGGTGGAACCGGCCGGTGGATCGAAGCAGCCCACCTCGGCACCGATCGCCCTGCTCGGCGTTCCGTCCTGACGCGTGCGGGCGGGAGGAGAGCCTGCCGGTCGGCGGACTCCCCCACCCCTGCACGTGGTTCACCGGCCGCGCGGGGTGACCGGGGGAAGAGGGAGACGGTGCGTGCCGTGCACGCGCCCCGGCCGGGACGCCCCGTCATGTGCCGTTCCGGCAGCCGTTTCCCGCTTCCGTGGGAGCGGGCGGGTCGCCTCGGCGGACGCGGCGCCGGCAGGCCGTTCAGGTCTCCCCGCCGCAGACGGCTGATCGTGACGGATGCGGGACCGGCGGCCCCGGCCGCCGCGACCGGCCGGCCGGCGCAGGGGTCGCCCTCTCACCCCCGGGGCGAAGGCGGCCGCCGCACCGCTGCGGCAGCCGTCCTCGTGGAACCCCCGGCGGCGACGGCCACCCGAGAACACGGTCACGGCCGTGTTCGGATCCGGCAGTCGGCGCCGGGCGGGCACCGACTCCGGCGTGCGCACCGGATGTTCGCAGGTCGTGCGGGCCGGCACGGGGTCGGGATCCACGCGGTCCCGTCCGCCCGGGGTGACGCCATGGGTCCGGGCGGCATCGCACCTCCACCCCGTCGACGTGCCCCCGCCCGGATCGCTCCCGTCAAGCGATCCGGGCGGGGGCGGCGTCCTCGGCCCGCGGGTGTCAGCTCTGGGGCATGAGAACGGTGTCGATGATGTACACGTTGGCGTTGGCGGTCTTGACGTTGCCGCAGACGACCTGGGCGGAGTCGTCGACCGTGTAGGACTCGCCCGAACCGGAGGTGGTGAGCTTCGACTTCTCCAGCGTGTCGAAGGAGCCGTTCTCCAGGTCCTCAGGGGCAAGCTTCCGGCCGACGACGTGGTGGGTGAGGATCTTCGTCAGCTGGGCCTTGTCGGCCAGGACCTTGTCCAGGGTCGCCTTCGGGATCTTGGCGAAGGCGTCGTCGGTCGGTGCGAACACGGTGATGTCCTGCGCGTTGTTGAGGGTGTCGACCAGGCCGGCCTTCTTCACGGCCGCCACCAGGGTGGACAGCGCGGGGTTGTGGGAGGCGGCGGTGGCCACCGGGTCCTGGGCCATGCCGTCGAAGGAGCCGGCACCGTCCTTCGGCACCGCGGAACAGGCAGCACCGAACGGCTCGTCCATGCTGCTCGCGGTGCCGTCGGAACCGGCCATGTCGTCGCTGCCCTTGGTGTCCGAGGCCGACGCCTTGGTGGAGGCGGCGGACTTGCCCGAATCGCTGCTGCCCGAGCAAGCGGTCAGGGCCAGGGGAAGGACGGCGGCCGCGGCGAACAGACCGGCGGTACGACGGACACGGGTGTTCATGATGATCTCCTGGGGAACGAGGCAGCACGATGCGGCTGCGCAAGGGGGTTGTCACGGAAAGGTGGTCCGGAAAGGAACGCACGGCTCTTGGAGCAGGCGGTCAGTCGACGGTCACGACGACGGAATGCCGTCCGTCGGCGCCGTCGGGGATCGTGCGGGTACGCCGGTCGGTCTGCACGGCGCCGGTGCGGTCGGTGGCCCGTACGGTGAGGGTGTGGCTGCCCGGGGTGGCCTGCCAGGAGAGGGACCACTGCCGCCAGGTGTCCCGGGTGTCCTCGGCGGCCAGGTGGGCCTGCTGCCAGGGCCCGTCGTCGATGCGGACCTCGACCTTGTCGATGCCCCGGTGCTGGGCCCAGGCGACCCCGGCGACCATCACCGTGCCGGCGCCGGGCCGGGCGAAGGGCTTGGGGGTGTCGATACGCGAGGCGGTCTTGACCTGGGCCTCGCGGGCCCAGCCGCGCTTGACCCAGTAGGGGGCGTGGGCGTCGAAGGTGGTCAGTTCGATGTCCTCGATCCACTTGCAGGCCGAGACGAACCCGTACAGGCCCGGGACCACCATCCGCACCGGGAAGCCGTGTGCGAAGGGCAGCGGTTCGCCGTTCATGCCGAGGGCGAGCAGCGCGTCGCGGCCGTCCATGAGGTCCTCGACCGGGCTGCCGATCGTCATGCCGTCCACCGAGCGCGCCACCAGCTGGTCCGCCGGGCCTCCGCGGGAGGGCGGTCTCACCCCGCACTCGGCCAGCAGGTCGGCCAGCCGCACACCGATCCAGCGGGCGTTGCCCACGTACGGGCCGCCGACCTCGTTGGAGACGCAGGTCAACGTGATGTCCCGCTCGATCAGCTCCCTGCGCAGCAGGTCGTCGAAGGAGTAGGCGGCCGTACGGCGTACGCCTCGGCCGTGGACACGCAGCCGCCAGGTGGTGGCATCCACCCTCGGCACCACCAGCGCGGTGTCCACCCGGTAGAAACCGCTGTTCGGGGTGATGAAGGGGCTGACCCCTGCGACACGCAGCGCGGCCCTCGCGGGTACCGGCCGCGCCGGTGACCCCGGCCGCGGCAGCGCGACCTCGTCCCGTGCGGCAACCGCGTCCCGGCCGCGCGAGGCGTTCAGGAACCGGCCGGCCCCGCCCGCCAGGGCAGAGGCTGCCGCGGCGGACGTGGCCACGAGGACGAATCCCCGCCGGTCCCGTCCCCCGGACGCGGACGGACCGGCCCCTCCCTCCTCGGGCACCACCTCGTGCCCGGACGCCGGTGACCGCCTCACCGTGGTCAGGCGTCCCGTCAGGACGTACAGGAGCAGAGCCCCGGCAAGGGCTCCCACGGCCGAGGGCAGCGTGTCGGCGAGGCCGGTGGAGTCGGGCCGGCCGGCGGCGGCAGCCGCCCCGACGGCCCCGAGGAGAAGGACTCCGGCGGCTCCGGCCCGCCGGAACCGCACCGCGAGCACGCCCAGCACCAGAGCCGACACGGTCAGCACGGCGAGGATGCCGAGCTGCAGGACGAGCTTGTCGTCGGTGCCGAAGTGGCGGATCGCCCAGTCCTTGACCGCGGCGGGCGTCGCGTCGATGGACGCGCCACCCACCGCGACGACCGGACCTGACCGCGGACGCACCGCGGCCGCGACCAGTTCGGCCACCGCCAGCGCGGTGAAGCCGGCCAGCGCCCCGCTCAGCGCACCCAGCACCGGACGCGGCCGACCCGGCCGCACTCGCTGGTCCTTCTCCTCGTCGCTCACATGGGGAATCCGGTCCCGCGCACCGGCGCGGATTGGTCCCGGACCCGATCGGGTGAAAAGAGATCTCGCACCCGTCCGCCCCGCGTTCCGCAACGGATCACCTGGTTGCCGGTCGGCGGACGTCGCCGGTACCGCTGCCCCCGGAGTACGGACGATGTGCTGCCCCGGGGGGCCGTGCGGGGCCCGGACCTCCGGCGCTCACCTCGCGGCGGCCCTGCTTCCTCCCTGCCGACGTGCCGGCCGGTGCCGACACCGGTGTTGCTGAAGGCCGGGCTCGGCGAGCCGATCGCACTGACGGTGTCACCACGGGCGTCGACGGGGATGCCGGTGCGCCGGTGACCGGAACATCGGCCGGCGCCGGCGTGCACTCGCAGATCGGAGCATCCCCGCGGGCGCGGGGTCGACAGCGGCTTCCGTCTTGCCCTCACCCATCGGCGCGGAGCATCCCTGCGGGCGCGGGGTCGACACTTGCTGAGCAGGGACGTTACCAAGCAGGTTAGCTGTTTTCCTTCAGTCCCCTCTTGGGAGGGGACGTCGGGACCAGTTCAGCAACATCGACAGGGCGCCATCAGTCGCCGTCGGTAGTAACTCACCGTGCCCGCCGCGGACCGACCGAGCAGACCCCTCCCGCAGAAGGCTGACGGAGGGTCCGGCCTGCCCGGGATGCCGCCCACGTGACCTTCGCTGCCGCAAGGTCGATACTGCCTCTGTAGGGCCCCGGTCCGCATGCCGTCGGTCCGTCGCAGAATCTGACGCAGCGCCATCAGGGCCGGCGTCGAGCCGGCATCAGTACCGTCACCACCCGTTCCCGACCGCTACGGACCGCCGAGATCGAGCAGTAACCGAACCACTCTGACCAGCGAAGACACAGGCCGAAGGCCATCTGCTGAGCTCATTGGGAGATCCCATGAAGATGCTGATCAACGTCCCGGAGACCGTGGTGTCCGACGCGCTGCGGGGGATGGCCGCCGCGCATCCCGAACTGACCGTGGACGTGGAGAACCGGGTGATCGTGCGGCGGGACGCGCCGGTGGCGGGGAAGGTGGGGCTGGTGTCCGGGGGCGGGTCCGGGCACGAGCCGTTGCACGGGGGGTTCGTGGGGCCGGGGATGCTGTCGGCGGCCTGTCCCGGTGAGGTGTTCACCTCGCCCGTGCCCGACCAGATGGTGCGCGCCGCCGCGGCCGTGGACAGCGGGGCGGGCGTGCTGTTCATCGTGAAGAACTACACGGGTGACGTGCTGAACTTCGACATGGCCGCGGAACTCGCCGAGGACGAGGGCATCCAGGTCGCGAAGGTGCTGGTCGACGACGACGTCGCGGTGACCGACAGCCTCTACACGGCGGGGCGGCGCGGCACGGGCGCGACGCTGTTCGTGGAGAAGATCGCGGGCGCGGCCGCCGACGAGGGCCGGCCCCTGGAGCGGGTCGAGGCGATCGCCCGGCAGGTCAACGAGAACTCCCGCAGCTTCGGCGTCGCGCTCAGCGCCTGCACGACCCCGGCCAAGGGCAGCCCGACCTTCGACCTGCCCGCCGGCGAGCTGGAACTGGGCATCGGCATCCACGGCGAACCGGGACGGGAGCGGCGGGCCATGATGACGTCCGGCGAGATCGCCGACGTCGCGGTGCACGCGCTGCTGGAGGACATGCCGCCGCACAACCCGGTCCTGGTCCTGGTCAACGGCATGGGGGCGACGCCCCTGCTGGAGCTGTACGGCTTCAACGCCGAGGTCCAGCGGGTGCTCGGCGAGCGCGGGGTCGCCGTCGCCCGTACGCTCGTCGGCAATTACGTGACGTCGCTCGACATGGCCGGTGCCTCGGTGACCCTGTGCCAGGTCGACGAGGAGACGCTGCGGCTGTGGGACGCGCCCGTACGGACGCCGGGGCTGCGCTGGGGCATGTGACCGGGCGGACGCGAGCGACCAACGTACCGACCACGCAAGGAGATCCCGTGCTCGACGTCGACTTCTTCCGCCGCTGGATGACGGCGACCGCCGTGTCCGTCGACCGTGAGGCGGAACGGCTCACCGCCCTCGACTCGCCGATCGGCGACGCCGACCACGGCAGCAACCTCCAGCGGGGGTTCACCGCCGTCGTCGCCGCCCTGGAGAAGGAGCCCCCCGCGACTCCCGGGGCCGTCCTCGTCCTCGCCGGGCGCCGGCTCATCTCGACCGTCGGCGGGGCGTCCGGCCCCCTGTACGGCACGCTGCTGCGTGGCACCGGCAAGGCGCTCGGGGACGCGGCCGAGGTCAGCGAGGAGGAGTTCGCGCAGGCGTTCCGCGCCGGGGTCGACGCGGTGATGCAGCTGGGCGGGGCGGCGCCGGGCGACAAGACGATGATCGACGCGCTGGTGCCCGCCGCGGACGCCCTGGCCGACGGCTTCGGGGCGGCGCGGACCGCGGCCGAGCAGGGCGCGCTCGCCACCGTTCCGCTCCAGGCCCGCAAGGGCCGGGCGAGTTACCTGGGCGAGCGCAGCATCGGGCACCAGGACCCGGGCGCCACCTCGTCGGCGCTGCTGGTCGCGGGGCTCGCGGAAACGAACGGGGAGTGAGGGCGGTCATGACCGACGACAAGCTGGTGGGGATCGTGCTCGTGTCGCACAGCGCGCAGGTGGCGGCCTCGGTCGCCGAGCTGGCCCGGGGGCTGGCGGGCGGCGGCACCGCCGTGCCCGTCGCGCCGGCGGGCGGCACGGAGGCGGGTGGGCTGGGGACGAGCGCGGACCTGATCGCCGCCGCTGCCGCCTCGGTCGACCGCGGTGCCGGGGTCGCCGTCCTGACCGACCTCGGGAGCGCCGTGCTGACCGTGAAGACGCTGCTCGCAGAGGGCGACGAACTGCCCGACAGCACGCGTCTGGTGGACGCGCCGTTCGTGGAGGGCGCGGTGGCCGCCGTCGTCACGGCCTCCACGGGGGCCGGCCTGGACGCGGTCGAGGCGGCCGCCTCGGAGGCGTACGCCTACCGCAAGGTCTGACGGACGGGCGCGGGGCGGCGCGGCGCGGCGCACGTCCGCACGGGGGGGCGCGCCGCCCCGGCGACCCGCGCCTGCCCCGCCGTCGCCTCGGCCCGGTCCCTCCTCGGCGACGGTGACGGCGACGGCCGGACGGACGGCCACAGGTTCGTTCCCTCCCTCTCACGCCATCGTGTCCGCGCGCGGGGCGGCGCCGTGCCGGGCGGACTGCTCGACGGCCGCGCGGGGGCTCCACGACGGCCGGTCGGCGGTCCGAGTCCCCGGTGCCGGCCCGCGCGGGCGGTCCCGTACCGGCGACACGACCGCGCGGGATCAACCACGCCCGGGGACGGGGCGGGCGGACCGGGAACGGGGGCCGGCGCCTTCCCGGCGCCGGCCGCCCGGCAGCCTCGTCGGCGCGGGATCAGCGACGACAGCGGCCCGCGCCACCGGCGTGAACTGCCGTACGCAGAGGCAGGGTTCAGCCGCGAGGAGGATCAGCATACGTAACTCCCCGAATCGCCCGCCAACCCCGCACCGCACCCCCTCTTGATGTGTCCACATCGGCACGCCATATTGGTCCGGACCATTGCCGCCGTGCCGGGCCGGGAGGCGAAGCCGTGCGACGCATCGTGCTGTGCGGAGGGATCCTCGCCCTGTGCTGCGGCTGTGCCGCGCCGGACGACGACGGCGGCGAGGGACGGGCGCCGGGGGCGCCGACGGGGGTCATCGCCGAGGCGGGCAGCGCGACCAGCGTGCACGTGATGTGGAACGCGCTCCCGGCGGTGAGCGGCTACGAGGTGTACCGGGGCGCCTCGAAGGTCGCGGACGTGCCCGGTTCGCAGCACATGCTCGACGTCACCCGTCTCACGCCGTCCACCGCCTACGTCTTCAGCGTCCAGGCCCGCGACGCCGAGGGCCGGCTCGGGCCGCGCAGCCGGCCGGTGCGGGCGACGACTCCGGCCTCGGTCGCGGCGGACCGTTCGGCACCGACCCGGCCGGGCGGCGCCACGGGCCGGGCGGCGGGCGGCCGGGCCGTCCAGCTGTCCTGGAGGGCGGCCACGGACGACCACGGGGTGGTGTCGTACGACGTCTTCCAGGGCGGGACGAAGATCCACAGTGTCGGCGGGAACCAGACGGCGACCCTGGTGACGGGCCTCCGGCCGGGCACCCGGTACTCCTTCACCGTCCGGGCGCGCGACGCGGCCGGCAACCTCTCCCCCGCCGGCGCGGCCGTGCGCCTGAGCACCGCGCCGGGCGGCGACGGCGACGAGGGGGAGGACACCGCGCCGGCGGACTTCCGGGCGACGACCCGCCGGGCCGACGGGGCGTACTACATCGACCTGTCCTGGGTGCCGCCGCGGGTCGACGGGGCGGTCACGGAGTACCAGATCCAGCTCGACGGGCAGCTGGCCACCTCGCTGGTCTGGGGCGGGACCGCGCCGCGGGACAGGGCCGCCCACAGCTTCTACGCGGGGCACGAGGCCGGCGCCGGGCACCGGATGCGGCTGCGGGCACGGCTGCCGGACGGCACGTGGGGAGCCTTCTCCGCGGAGCGGGCGGTGACCACGGGGAGCACGGACGCACCCTGACCGGAGGGGGCCGACCGCGGGAGCACCAGCGGGCGGGGTGCCGTTCTGCGCCGTCCGGCGGAATCCGTCACCTGCCCGGCGGCGGCCGGGGTGCGGGCCGGGCCGGACGGACGTTGGCTGCCCCTGATGGCAGCACGGGCGTACCCGACCCTCCGGCGGCGCAAGGTCGCCGACCGTGCCGCCGGAGGACATCCGATGCGTACTTGCCCTTTCCTCGCCCGCTGCGGGCTGACCATGGCGGCCGCCGCCGCGCTGCCCCTGGCCGTGACCGCCCAGCCCGCCGCCGCACGGGTCTCGGGCATCTCCGTGAGCACGTCCGGCTCCACGGTGTCCGTGGTGACCAGCGCGTGCGCACAGATCAACGGCAGCTGGGGCACGGCGGCGCTGCTCGACAGCAACCAGGCGAACTTCGCCCAGGGCCGCCAGGTGGCCCTGTCGGGCACCAGCGTCAGCCAGTCCGCGGCCTGGTCCAACGTCGCCCAGGGCACCCACACGGTCGTCGTGATGTGCTCCAGCGGCAGCACCGCCGGCACCCAGTCCGTGATCGTGTCCCCCGTCACCACGCCGACGATCTCCGCGACGGCCTCGCCGACCCGCGGCGTGCTGGGCGGCATGGGCGGCGCCACCCGTGACTACGGCACCGTCACGCTCGCGGCGGGCGGCGCCCTGGTCGGCACGGGGGTCGCCGCGACGGTGTGGTTCCTGCGCCGTCGCACGAAGCCGCACCGGTTCTGAACGCCGGCCCGTCGCCACGGCCGGCGCATCACCACGGCCGGCCCGTCGCCACGGCCGGCGCGGGTCGGGCGGGCGGCGGATCTCCGTCGCCACCGCCCGCCCGCGTCCTCGTGTCCCCGCGTCGTCGCGCCCTCGCGTCGTCGCACCCTCGCCCCGTCCGCGCACAGCGCGAAAGCCCGGCCCCGCCGAACAGACACCACCCGCCGCGCGCCGCCGGTGGCCGCGGTCGGCGTGCCGGACACGGCACCACGGAACCACCCCCGGCCCGTCGCCCTCGGCACCCGGCACCCGGCACCCGGCACCCGGCACCCGGCACCCGGCCTACGGTGTCTGCTCGGCGGGGTCGGGCAGGCCTTCCAGTGCCTCGGTCAGCCACTGGGTCCAGAAGGTCTCCAGCTCGATGCCGGCGCGCAGCACCAGGTGCTGGATCCTGCTCTGGGCGCTGTCGTCGCCGGGCGGGAAGTCCCGCTTCTCGATCTCCTCGTACTCGGCCAACTGCCTCCGGTGCAGGTCGAGATGGCGGCGCAGGTCGTCCTGGAGGCCCGCCGTGCCGACGACGGCGGCGGCGCGCAGCCGCAGCAGCAGCGGGTCGCGGTGCGGCTTGGGGTCCTGCGCCGCGGCCGTCCACCGCCGGAGTTCGGCGCGGCCCGCGGGCAGGACCTCGTAGTTCTTGCGCTGCCCGCGGGCCGGCTGCTCGGCGGGCAGCGCGCGGATGAGGCCCTCGGCCTCCAGCCGTCCCAGCTCGCGATAGATCTGCTGGTGCGTCGCCGACCAGAAGTAGCCGATCGACTTGTCGAACCGGCGGGTCAGGTCCAGCCCCGACGACGGCTTCTCGAGCAGAGCGGTGAGGATCGCGTGCGGGAGTGACATGGGCTCATCCTAGGGACGGGCGGGGCCTGCGGGTCCGCCCCTACAGGGCCGCCGCCAGCTCCGTGCCCTGCTTGACGGCACGCTTGGCGTCCAGCTCGGCGGCCACGTCGGCACCGCCGATGAGGTGCGCGCTCACCCCGGCGGCGACCAGCTCCTCGTACAGGTCGCGGCGCGGGTCCTGGCCCGTGCACAGCACGATGGTGTCGACCTCCAGGACGGTGCTCCGGTCGCCGACCGTGATGTGCAGGCCGGCGTCGTCGATGCGGTCGTAGCGCACGCCGGGGACCATGCGCACGCCGCGGTGCTTGAGTTCGGTGCGGTGGATCCAGCCGGTGGTCTTGCCCAGGCCCGCGCCGACCTTGCCGGTCTTGCGCTGCAGCAGGTGGACGGTGCGCGGCGGGGCGCTCCGCTCGGGGGCGGCGAGGCCGCCGGGGGCCCGGTAGTCCATGTCGACGCCCCACTGGCGGAAGTACGTCGCCGGGTCCTCGCTCGCCTTGTCGCCGCCGTCGGTGAGGAACTCGGCGACGTCGAAGCCGATGCCGCCCGCGCCGAGGATCGCGACGCGGTCGCCGACGGGGGCTTTGTCGCGCAGGACGTCGAGGTAGCCGACCACGCTCGGGTGGTCGACGCCGGGGATGTCGGGGGTGCGCGGGCTGACGCCGGTGGCGACCACGACCTCGTCGTAGCCCCCCAGGTCGCCGGCGTTCACGAAGGTGCCGAGGCGTACGTCGACGCCGTGGGCGTCGAGCTGGTGGCGGAAGTAGCGCAGCGTCTCGTCGAACTCCTGCTTGCCGGGGACCTTGCGGGCCACGTTGAGCTGGCCGCCGATCTCGGACGCGGCCTCGAACAACGTGACGGCGTGGCCGCGTTCGGCCGCCGAGACCGCGCAGGCGAGGCCGGCGGGTCCGGCGCCGACGACCGCCACGCTCTTGCGGCGCCGGACGGGGCCGAGCACCAGCTCGGTCTCGTGGCAGGCGCGCGGGTTGACCAGGCAGGAGGTGATCCGGCCGCTGAAGGTGTGGTCGAGGCAGGCCTGGTTGCAGCCGATGCAGGTGTTGATGGCCTCCGGCGTGCCCGCCGCGGCCTTGCCGACGAAGTCGGGGTCGGCGAGCATCGGGCGGGCCATCGACACCATGTCCGCGCAGCCGTCGGCGAGCAACTGCTCGGCGAGTTCGGGGGTGTTGATGCGGTTGGTGGTGACGAGCGGGATCGACACCTCGCCCATGAGCCGCTTGGTCACCCAGGTGTAGGCGCCGCGGGGCACGGAGGTGGCGATGGTGGGGATGCGGGCCTCGTGCCAGCCGATGCCGGTGTTGATGAGGGTGGCGCCGGCCTCCTCGACGGCCTTGGCGAGGGCGACGACCTCGTCGAGCGTGGAGCCGCCGGGGACCAGGTCGAGCATCGAGAGCCGGTAGATGACGATGAAGTCCTCGCCGACCGCCTCGCGCACGCGCCGCACGATCTCGAGGGGGAAGCGCGTGCGGTTCTCGTAGGAGCCGCCCCAGCGGTCGGTGCGCCGGTTGGTCTGCAGGGCGATGAACTCGTTGACGAGGTAGCCCTCGGAGCCCATGATCTCGACGCCGTCGTAGCCGGCCTGCCGGGCGAGGCGGGCGGTGCGGGCGTAGTCGTCGACGGTCCGCTCGACCTCGGCGTCCGTCATCTCGCGGGGGACGTGCGGGCTGATCGGCGCCTGCAGCGCGCTCGGCGCGACCAGGTCCTCGTGGTAGGCGTAGCGGCCGAAGTGCAGGATCTGCAGGGCGATGCGGCCGCCCTCGCGGTGCACGGCCCCGGTGATCGTGCGGTGCTGCTCGGCCTCCGCGTCGGTGGTGAGTTTGGCGCCGCCCTCGTAGGGGCGCCCCTCGTCGTTGGGGGCGATGCCGCCGGTGACGATCAGGCCCACGCCGCCGCGCGCGCGGGCGGCGTAGAACTCCGCCATGCGCGCGAAGCCGTTCTCGGCCTCTTCCAGGCCCACGTGCATCGAGCCCATGAGGACGCGGTTGGGCAAGGTGGTGAAGCCCAGGTCGAGCGGGCTCAGCAGGTGCGGGTATCGGCTCATCGGGGCCCTCCGTGCGCGGTGTCGTGCCCCTGTAGTTGTAGAGGACCGCGCACGGGTTGTGCAACTAGTTGCACAATGGCCCGGGAGTCGCCTTTCTCACGTCGCCCCTCTCATGTCACCGGCTTCCGGCGTCGCCCCCGGACGCGTCACCGGCTCTCGAGCAGCAGGTGCAGCTCCGTCTCCTGGTCGCCGGAGGCGGAGGACAGGTCCTTGACCCGGAACATGGAGTCCAGCGTCGCGCGGAACCGGTCGATCGCCCAGTAGCCGCCCTGGACGTCGGCCGTGACCGGCGACGACAGGCGGGCCGGACGGGCGCAGTCCTTCGCGTCGCCGACCTCGAAGGTGCCGAGCCACACCATCGGACGACTCTCGTGGAGCTGTTCGGGCACGTCCTCGGCGCAGCGGTCGGACGCGAAGCAGGCGCACAGCGTGTCGAAGACGATCCGGGCGTCCTCCTTGCTGCAGTCGCTGATCTCGAGGGTGACGGACTCCGGATGGGATCGCTCGCGGTCCATCGTGATGGCTCCTCTCGTGGCGGTGGCGGGGGGGGGGGGGGGGGCGCCCCCCCCGCCCCCCCCCCCCCCCGCCCCCCCCCGCCCGCCCCGGCCGCCCCCCCCCCCCCCGCGGCCCCCCCGCCCCCCCCCGGCGGTGCGGGGCGACACCCGGGTCCCGGACGGCGCCGGGTTCAGGAGGGTGGTCTCGGGCGCTG
>NZ_JBVIKX010000020.1:0-108305 GCF_055580685.1 Streptomyces sp. NPDC031554
GGTCGCCAGGGCTCCGCCCTGACTCCCTCCTCCGCCTCGCGAGGCACGGCACCGGACCCCGCTCCCCGATCCGGCCCGATCCAAACGAAAGACCCTAGTGGGCGGGGCGGAACGGACGCAGCAGGCGGATGCCGTCCTCGATGGATCCGTCGATCAGTTCGAGCATCTGCGGGACGAGTTCCCGCATCCGGGGCGCGGCGAGGTGTGCGTCGAGGTGGGCGCGTGTCTCCCAGCGTTCGTAGATGACGAACTCGCCGGGTCGGCCCTCGACTTCGTGGGACTCGTAGTCGATGTTGCCGGGGTCGTTGCGCGAGGGGGTGACGGCGGCGGTGATGAACGCCTTGAGGTCGTCCTCCCTGCCCGCCTTCGCCTTCGCGTCCCAGACGACGGTCACGTAGCCGGTGGGTGTTGCGGTCATGGTGATTCCTTTTCCGTTCCGTGTTCCGTGCTGACGGGCTGTGTGTCGGCACCGAGCCGGGTCAGCTCTTGATGAAGTCGAGGAGGTCTGCGTTGACGGTGTCGGCATTGACGGTGCACATGCCGTGCGACAGGCCCGGGTAGACCTTCAGGTCCGCGTGCTCGACCAACGTGACCGCCGACCGGGCGGAGTTGGCGATCGGGACGATCTGGTCGTCGTCGCCGTGCAGGAGGAGCGTGGGCACGTCGATCGCCCGGAGGTCGTCGGTGAAGTCCGTCTCCGAGAACGCTCCGATCCCCTCGTGGTGCGCCTGCGCGCTGCCGGCCATCCCCTGGCGCCACCAGTTCTGGAGGATGCCCCGGGAGACGTCCGCGCCCGGACGGTTGAACCCGTAGAACGGCCCGGAGGCGATGTCGAGGTAGAACTGGGAGCGGTCGGTGGCCACGCCCTCGCGGAAGCCGTCGAAGACCTCCACCGGCAGCCCTGCGGGGTTGGATCTCGTTCGGACCATGAGCGGCGGGACCGCTGCGATGAGGACGGCCTTGGCAACCCGGCCGGCACCGTGCCGGGCGACGTACCGGGCGACTTCTCCGTCACCGGCGCCGTGGCCGACGTGGACGACGTCGCGCAGGCCGAGGTGTGCCACCACGGCGGCGGCGTCCGCCGCGTAGCGGTCCATGTCGTGCCCGTGGCCGATCTGGGCGGAGCGCCCGTGCCCGCGGCGGTCGTGGGCGACGACGCGGTAACCCCGCCGGACGAGGAACAGCAACTGGGCGTCCCAGTCGTCCGAGCTCAGCGGCCAGCCGTGGTGGAACATGACCGGCCGGCCCGAGCCCCAGTCCTTGGAGAAGATCTCGGCTCCGTCGCCGGTGGTGACGAACGGCATGGTCCGCTCCTCGTGGTCTCGCCCGGGTACCGGGCGGATTCGATGTCTCCACGAGAATGGCTCGGCCACCGTGCCGACAGCCTCCGTCAGCTGACTGACATCCTGCCGACGACTCGCTTATGTCAGTACCGGGGCAGTGCTGGGACCCGACCGGTGGCTCTCACAGCCGGGTGGCCGGAGGCTCGGGAGGCAGCGCCTCCAGAGCGTCGCGGAGCCCGGCCCGCGACGTGATCCCCAGCTTCGGGAACACACGGTAGAGATGCGACGACACGGTCCGCGGCGAAAGGAACAGGCGCGACGCGATCTGCGGGTTCGACAGCCCCGTCGCCGCTAGCCTGGCGACCTCCAGCTCCTGCGGGGTGAGGGCCTCACCAGCCTTGTTCCGGCCGGTCCGCGTCATCCCGGTGGCGCGGAGCTCCGCCGCGGCCCGGGCCTCCCACGAACGGGCCCCGAGCTCCTCGAAGCGGCCGCGGGCGGCGGCCAGCTGCAGCCGGGCCTCGCGGTTGAGCCCCTGACGGCGCAGCCTCTCGCCGTACGCCAGATGAGCACGGCCGGCCTCGAAGGGCCACTGCTCGACGCCCGGCAGTCCGAGCGCCTCCTCGAAGCACCGGACCATGTCCTCGGCGGCCGATGTCATCGCCGTGACCGTGGCCGTGCTCAGCGCGAACCGCGACGAGAGGTGACCGACACCGGCGTCGCGCAGCGCGTCCGCGTGCCGTCGCGCCTCCGCGTGCCGCCCGGTGCGCACGGCGGCCTCGACGAGGTCCGGCGCGGACCACACGGCCTCGGGGTTGAACGGCGGCAGCACACCCGGGGCGCAGACCGCCGTGGCGTGCCGGAACGCCGTCTCGAAGTCGGCGGCGCCGAGGGCCGCCCGGGCCGCCGCCTGGTGGGCGCAGTTCTCCAACCGCCGCAGGCCCCTGGGACCCGACCACCCCCAGATGTCCTCGCAGTGCTCCCGGCACGCGTCGAGGGCGCCGCGCTGGGCCGCGGCCATCGCAGCGACGTAGTGCCCCACCTGGGCGAACAGGTGGTACCCCGTCTCCTCGGACAGTGCGATGAGCTCGTCCGCTGCGCCGGCCGACGCCTGCCACCGGCCGGCGTACAAGTCGTCCAGGGCGACGAACATCAGGGCCGGCATGCTCGATCCCACCGCGCCGCCGTCGCGTATGACCCGGGACACGGCCTCGCGACAGCCCGGAAGCCGGTCGAGGTACGAGGCGGTCAGGGCGGTGCGGATGACCACGTCGGCGTCACTCCGGTCCCTCAGCCGCGCGATCTCCTCGTCCAGGCGGCGCAGCATGCCGTCGGTGACGGAGCCGAGGTCGTGGTGGACGCGCCCCAGCGACGCCGCGGCGGCGGGCGCCGCCTCGGGGAACCGGGCGAGCACGTCGACCAGAGGCTGCCAGTGCTCGGGCCGGCCCGAGTACTGGCTGGCGAGGGTGAGGGTGAACAGCGCGGTCTCCAGCTCCTCGTGCGGCGGTCCGGGCATCACCGGAGCCTGCTCGACCGCCTCCGTCAGGAGTGCGTGGGCCGTATCGGCGTCGCCTTCCGTGACGAGCACCAGGAAGCCGGCCGTCGCGGCCGCCGAGAGCGACCGGGCCGCCGGATTGCCCTCGACCTCACGCATGATCTCGTGGCTGACCTCCAGATGGCCTGCGACCCAGGCGGCGGCATAGGCGGCCTGCGACAGGCGGCGCCTGCGGTCCGCTCGGTCGGGGCTCAGCTCGGCCGCGCGCCGCAGTCTCGCTATCGCGCCGTCGGCGTCACCGCGCCGCAGGCTGCTCCGGGCCGCCGACTCCACGACGGCGGCGACCGCCTCGTCGGGCGCCGTCGTGGCTCTCGCGAGGTGATCACCGCGCCGCTCGGGCTGGCCGGCCAGCGCGTCGGCCAGCCGGCGGTGGGCGCCGCGCCGCTGTTCACCGGTGGAACCGTCGACCACCGCGGACCTGACCAACGGATGCCTGAAGCGCACCGCGCGGCCGTTCTCCGTGACCATGACGAGGTGGTCACGCTCCGCGGGAGCGAGTTCCTCGAGGCTGCCCGGCCCGCCGGCCGCCTCGAGGACGCCGATGTCGCCGGAGCCCTCAAGAGCCGCGAGCAGCAGCACCTCACGCGTTCCCCGCGGCAGTCGTCCGACGCGGGCGCCGTACAGAGCGCGGACATCCCGCCCCGGGCCGCTCGCCCACCCCGCCCCTTGGCCGTGTCGGTCGCCGGACACCCCGGTGGACCCGGCAAACTCGAGCAGCGCCAGGGGATTTCCCTGCGCCTCGTGGGCCACGGTCGAAAGAACCCGGCGGGGAAGATGAGCAAAGCGTCGGGACAGCAGCCGCAGGGCGTCCGCGTCACCCAGCGGCGCGACCTCGAGCTCCGGCAGACCGGTGGACCGGAAGGATCCGCCGGACTCCGCCCGCTGCGCTCCGAGCAGCCCGATGCGGCGGCCCCCCAGTCTTCTGGCGACGAAACCCACCGCGGCCCGGCTCGCCTGGTCGACGACATGAAGGTCATCGACCACGAGGAGCAACGGCCGCTCCTTCGCGGCCTCGTCGAACAGGGACAGTGCCGCGTTCAGGACGGCGATCCGGCTCGGCGCGGGACCGGCGCCGAGACCGAGGGCGACCTCGAGGGCCTCCCGCAGGGAACGCGGCAGACGACCGAGCTCGTCCGGCAGCGAGCCGACGAGCTGATGGAGCCCCGCGAAGCTGATGTCCGTCTCGTACTCGACACCGCTCCCGCGGACGACCCGCACTCCCTTCGCCACCGCCAGCTCGGCGGTCGCGTCCAGGAGTGCCGTCTTCCCCACGCCCGGATCACCGGTGAGCAGCAGGACAGCTCCGTCCATCCCGGCCATGTCCAGGAACGCCGCAAGCTCGGCGAGCTCGCCCTCCCGGCCGACCAGCCCGGTCGGGCCGACGCCCATGCCTGTCCCTGACTTCGCCCACATCCGCCGCGTCCCTCGTCCTGCCTCGCGAAGCAGTCGAAACACCAGCCACGCACCTGACCAGGAAGTATTGCACCCACCGGCAAACGGAGCCTGAAGCCGTCTGCTTCGCCGACGTCCGCAGCTCCCGAACGAAGATCATGCAGAACACCCGTCGGGCGCTGCAGCCCCACCGCAACGACAGCACCAAGGACAGTCAGCCTTCCCGGGAAGCCCTTCGAGTCGGCTGATGACGGTGATGTGGGTGGCGTCGGCGTCGGCGGCCTGAGCGGCGTTGAGGACCTTGGTGGTCTCGGCTCCGTCGATGAGTGCGCGACCCGCTCGGCGGTTCGCCCGTGTGCCCCTCGACCATGGCGTGCACCGACCGGGCGCCTGCCTGGGCTATGGCCACGATGAAACACAGGTCGAAGAAGAGCTCCGGCGAGGAGACGCCGCGGTGGCTCTCGTCGCGGCCTCGCGCCGTGAGCCCGCGCAGTGGTCTGTGGTGTGCTGGTGCCGCGGAGCACACCGGCGGCGGAGCCGGGCTGCTTGTCATCTGGTGAGCCAAGCTCCGAAGTACCGCTGCGGTCGGGGAGTGATCTGCCAGACCATCGCCGCTGCCGCCGCCGGGACGAGTACAGCGAGTCGCACCGGCAGGTACAGATCCTCCAGAACAGGGTTCGTGGCCGGGCCCAGCAGGACGATGGCGGGGTAGACACCGCACACGGTGAGGAGCCACAGCTTCCAACGCCGGACGGCGGCCGGAACAGCGGGGCCGAGCCGGGGTTCGGCGTTCGCGAACGCGTTCCGGCTCTGCTCCCGGAGCGTGTGCCGGATGTCTGTCACTGCCGATGGGATGGGCAGTCCAGGACCGTCGGCACCGTAGGCGCTGACGTGCTTCGGCTGGTGCCGTTCCAGGTGAAGCCCACACCCGCGTTGTCGACCAGCACGTCGAGGCGATCGTGCCGTGCCGCCACTTCGGCCGCGAGTCACTGGGTCGCGGTCAGAGCGGACCGGCCGGCGATGTAATGCTCGGCCCCGAAACACTGCGCGATCGGCACCGGTCGCTGCGGGGCACGACCGTGCGGAAGCAACTGGTGCACGGCTTCCGTAAGTTCCTCCGCCGGAGCGAGACCAAGACCGTCCGTCGCTCCGGTGATCAGAATCGACGCCTGGCGCGGCCTTCCCGTGCAGGGGACGGCCCGGTGCCCGGGCGGGCGCCGGGCCAAGTCACGATCTGATCAGTGAGCGGACCGGGTGTGGTCCTGCTCCACGTACACCTTGAGGGCCTGGAACTCCTCGATCGCGCGCGGGCCGCACAGGTAGCCGTAACCGCTTCCCTTGACGCCGCCCTCCTCGAAGTCCTCGCTGATGGCTCCCCAGGTGTTGATCCATACCGTGCCGGTGCGGATGCGCCGGGCGATCCGGCGGGCCTTCATCGAGTCCGCGCTGAACACCGAGGCGGCCAGACCGTAGATGGTGGCGTTCGCCTTGGCCACGGCGTCGTCCTCGTCGTCGAAGATCTCGAACGTCTGGACCGGACCGAAGACCTCTTCCTGCACGATCCGGACGTCGGTGCGGTCCACCTCGATCAGGCTCGGCCGGTAGAACGCGCCGGCGGCCAGCGGGCCGTCGGTGACCACACCGCCGCGCAGCAGTACCGTGCCGTACGAGGTGGCTTCCTCGACGATCGCGTCCACCCGCTGGGCGGACGCCCGGTCGATCACCGGGCCGAGCTGGGCCTTCTCGTCGTCGCCCGACCCGAGCCGCACCTGCGCGAGCGCGGCGGTGAGCCGAGTGCGCACCTGGTCGGCGATGTCCCGGTGAACCAGTACACGGGAGCCGGTGCAGCAGAACTGCCCGTTCATCAGCACCAGCGACTGCACCACGGTGGGGATCACCATGTCCAGATCGGCGTCGGGAAAGATCACCATGGGCGCCTTGCCGCCCAGTTCCAGACCGAGCCGCTTGAGTGTGGTGGAGGCCGCGGCCGCGATACGGCGCCCGACCGGCGTACTGCCGGTGTAGTTGATCACGTCGACCTTGTCCGAGGAGACCAGGAACGGGGCCCCGGTGTTGCCGGACTCGGTGAACACGCTGACCACGCCCGCCGGGATCTCCGGGACCGAGGCCAGGACCTGCGCGAAAAGCTCATTGGTCAGTGCCGTCTGAGCCGGAAGTTTGACCACGGCGGTGCAGCCGGCGGCCAGCGCCGGGCCCAGTGCCCGCACGGTCAGCATGATGGGGGAGTTCCAGGGAGAAATGATCCCGGCGACACCGAGCGGCTCGGGCACCGAGTGGGTGTACTGGCCGGGTGCCGTCTCGGCGGCGCGCCCGGCGGTCTGGGTGCGCACAGAGGCCGCCGCGTACCGCAGCCACCCGACCGCACCGCTGACCTCCCACGTGGTCTCACCCAGCAGCTTGCCGTTCTCCCGGGACAACATGGCCGCAACCTCCGGTACCCGGGCCTCGAGGGCGTCGGCCAGCCGGCTGAGCGCGGTCGCCCGGAGCGGGGGAGTGCGCGCCCATTCGGTGGTCTCGAACGCGGCGGCGGCTGCGTCCACGGCGGCCGAGGCCTCTGCCTCGCCACCGTCGTGGAACGAGCCGACGACGGTGCCGTCGGCCGGGTCGATCGATTCCAGAACCGAGCCGGAGCCGGTCCACTGTCCGTTGATCCAGTGCTGCGCGATGGTGTTCATGGTCCGCTCCTCGTGGTCTCGCCCGGGTACCGGGCGGATTCGATGTCTCCACGAGAATGGCTCGGCCACCGTGCCGACAGCCTCCGTCAGCTGACTGACATCCTGCCGACGACTCGCTCACGTCAGTACCGGGGCAGTGCTGGGACTCGACCGGTGGCTCTCAGCGGACGTCAAGTCCGCTTCTGGTGGCGGCCTCGTCCGGGTTGAGTGAGGAAGCCGTGGCGGGTGAGGCGTCCGAGGCGGCTGCGGGTGATGCCGACGGATGCCTCGTCTGTCCCTGTCCGCTCATGCTGTGGTGACACCGAGCAACCATGTGCGATGGAAAGGCGGTTCAGGCGACGATCTTCCGCGTTTCCTACCTGACGGATCTCGGCTTCCGACTGCCGCGGATCCTGAGCCCCGCACGACGGGATCCCCGACGTCCGGTCACCGCCGACGTCATGGCCGACACCGCGCTGCTGACCCGACTCGCCGAACTCGGTGAGACGGGCGCGCGGCGCTGGCCCCACGGGGTGTCCGCCGCGGAGGAGGAGCCGGCCTCCGCGACCGGGCTGCCGCTCGCCGGCGCGGGGGCCGCGGGCTGCAAGAAGGTCGACAGCGAGATCCACAGCCGTCTGCTCGCGGACCGCGTGGGCCTGCGTCAGCCGGACGGCCGGGTCCGCCGCGATGTGACGGAGCTGACCGAGGCGGGTGGACCGGCCGGGTACGCCCGACCGGGAAGGGTGACGGCCCGCGGACGGTCTTCGCGGCATTCCCTGTCGCCGCGCTTCCTCGTCGGGCTCCGCGGGGTTCCCGCACTCCCTGGCCGCGCGGCGCCGAGGAGACCGTCTCCGTTCCTTACTCGCCGAGCAGGGCCACGGTCTCCTGCAGGCGCTCGCACGCCCAGTCGTACTGCTCGGTGCCGGGGTGTGCCCGGAAGTCCGTCTCGATGATCTGGATGAGGGCGAGGTGAAGGTTGTACAGCCGTCGACGGGTCCGCTCGGCGGTGGTCAGCGGCGGGTGGCCGTAGCCGCGGAGGAAAGCCGTGGCGTCCCCGAACGCGTCCGACTCACTCGCGGTGAAGCCGAACTCCATCAGCGGATCACCGTAGAACGCCCGCTCGTGGTCGACGATCGCCACGACCTGGCCGTCACGCACCATGCAGTTGCCCGGCCACAGGTCCCACTCGACGAACCGGGGTTCTGTCACCTCGTCCAGCGAATCGGCGTGGGCGGCCACGATTCGGCGGATCACGTCGTAGCCGTGCGGGAGGACGACATCGCGTCGCTCGCCGTCGCCCAGCAGCTCCTCGACCATCCGCAGGAAGGCCGCACGCCACGTGCTTTCGCCCGGTCCGGCCAGCGGGCCGAACGCGGTGCCGGGGATGGTGTTGAGCTCGCGGGTGATCGCACCGAGCGCCTCGTCGTACGCGTTCATCTGCGTCTGGGTCAGGTTGTCCCTGACGGAGTGGAGGTTGTCCGCATCGATGTACGTCATGAAGAAGTAGTCGGCGTCGCACACCTCATGGGTCCGATCGGCGAACTCGACCTCCGGCACGGGAACCTTCGTGTGCTCCCGGATCAGCCGCAGAGCCTGTAGTTCGGTGGCCATGGCGCCGCGCTCGTAGGTCATGACCTCGACATCCGGTGGTGGCGCGATCTTGAGGACGACCCGCGTGCCGGATCGCAGCCGGATCCGGTAGGCCACGTTGAACCAGCCGTCGCTCAGTTCGCCGACCCAGTCCTCGCCCGCGTCGCACAGCTCCTCCGGGCCGTAGGCGCGGGCGACCATGGTGCGAAGCACCTCAACGGGCTGCCGGTTCTTCGTGATGCTCTCCATCAGTCCTCCACCCCAAGCACGATCGGACGGTAGCACCAGGGCGCGGTTGTGCACCCTCGAGCCTCCTCGGGCGCTTGCCGCCGCTGGTCTCTCGACGTCGTCGATCGCTGACGTGGCGATGACGCGGGCGCACATCATGCGTGATGTGTCCGAGCCTTGGCGTCGGACCACTGCCGGGGGAAACCGTGGACTCCAGCCTGTTCCGCTTCGCCGACGAGGGGAAGCCGAAGGCGGTCGCCACCGGCTGCCGATGGAGGGTGCCCATTTCGCGGACGAGCACGGGCTCGTCGCCGTCCGGACACCCGAGTGGCCCTTCCACCGCTTCGGCGGCCCGTACCCGAACCCGTCCGTGACGGCCGCGGCGGTGGCGGCCGTGACCTCGAGGGTGCGGGTGCGGGCGGGCAGCGTGGTGCTGCCGCTGCACCATCCGGTGCGGGTGGCCGAGGAGTGGGCCACGGTGGACGACCTTTCCCACGGCCGGGCCGGCGTCGCGCTCGCCTCCAGGTGGAACTCCCGGGACTTTCTCTTCGATCCGGACGCCTATGCCTACGCCTACGCCGACCGCCGGGAACGCACCGTGTCCGCCGTCAAGACCCTTCGTCAGCTCCGGCGGGGCGAGGTATTCGGCGCCGAACCGGAGCACCGGGTCTGCCCGCCGCCGGTGCGGACGGAGATTTTGCTGTGGCTCACCAGCAGCGGCGATCCGGGCACGTTCGAGACCGCCGGGCACGTCGGTGTCGGTGTGCTGACGAACCTGCTCACGCAGAGCAGGGAGTCGTCGGCGGAGAACGTCACGGCGTATCGGGTGCCAGGACCTCGGCGGCGAGCAGGTTCTCCAGCGCGGCAAGCGCTGAGACGGCGTTGGCCGACGCAATCCGCGTGTCGTCGCAGACCACTTGAAGGATCAGCTCGTCGCCGTCGCCGTCGCCGTCGCCGTCGCCGTCGTTGCCGAGATCGGCGAAGAGGGTGGCGTCGGCCCTCACCGTCGCGCGGTGTGCTCCTCGATCCGTCGCAGCAGCGCCGCGAACTCCGCGGACATGGTCGTGTCCGACTGGACCAGGACGGAGGTGTGGCCGCCCTCCTCGACCGTGATCGAGTAGCTCATGGCGTCCCTCGCGAGGCTGGAGGGCTCCTCGGTCCCTTCCGTCACCGACCGGGCCGCCGCGGACACCAGTCGGTGCAACTCGGCAGCGGCTCCTTCGGACAGGGCGTCCGTGTCCAGGACCTGCGGCGGAAGGTCGGCGAGAACGGTGGCGGCCAGCCCGCCGTCCGTCGCCAAGGTGATTCTCATGGCGCCTCACAGCCATGCGACGCCCCCGCCGCGACGACGGAGGGCGCAGCGTCAACGACCGCTGGGCACAAGTCCCTTCAGCATGGCGACGTCGTCGCCCAGCTCCCGCACCCGGTCCGTCAGCGCCTGAACCTGACGGGCCACCGCCGCCGCGGAATCCTCCCGGCCGGCGTCACTGCTCCCGTCGACCATGCGGCCCTGTTCCTGCGCGATCCCGGCCGGAACCCCGGTGACGACGATGCCCACCTGCTGCCACGCGCCCAGTACGGCCTGTTGCCGGGTGCCGCCGACTCCGTAGAGGTCCCCTGCCTTCTGGTGGGTGGTGTCGGCGAATTCCTGGAACCGCGTCTCGCTGTTGGAGGCCTTGAGCGATTCGTACCAGATCATTCCCGGAGCCTCCCATGCGTGCCCGCCGATGGCGGACGCCGTCAGGTAGAAGGCCTTGTTCGGGATTCCGGAATTGTAGTGCACCCCACCGTGGTCCCTCGACGTGTGGACGTAATGCGACATGTGGTCGGGCTGGGGGTCCCGTGCCCAGGCGTGCCCCGGGGCCTTCATCGAACGGAGAGCGTCTTTCTGGACCTCGGGCGTGAAGACCTCGCGTCCGATCAGCCAGTCCGCCTGCTCGGCCGTCTGGTTCAGTGTCCATTGCTCGACCAACGTCCCGAACACGTCGGACATGGACTCGTTCAGAGCCCCGGACTGGTCGCGGTATTCGAGTCCCGCCGTGTGCTCCGTCACTCCGTGCGCCAATTCGTGGGAGATCACGGAAATCGATTTCGTGAGATCGGAGAAGATGATTCCGTCACCGTCGCCGAAGCACATTTCGCGCCCGTCCCAGAAGGCGTTGTTGTACTTCTCGTCGTAGTGGACGTAGCCGTCCAGGCGCATCCCTCTGCCATCGATGGAGTTCCGGGCGAACACTTGCTGGAAGAAGTCTCGAGTCCTGCCGAGGGCGTCGAACGCCCGGTTGGCCGCGCTGTCCGAGGACGGCCGGCCGTCCTCGGACCGGGCCAGTACCGCGAGGGCGAGTGCCGTGCCGTTTCGGCAGTCGAAGACCGTCCTGCGTCCGTTCCCGGGCGTGGCCGCGCCGGGGAAGGCCGCGAGGGCCGTCCGCTCGCCCCTCAGGCGGGCAGTGGTGAGCAGGGTGTTCAGGGCCGCCTGCCGCACCTCGCGGTCATCGCTTTCCAGGAGGTCCTCGAGGATGTACGGGGGGATCGCGCAGTGCACTCGACGTTCGCTTGTCATGGGAGGGCTCCGTGGTCCGAAGGCGAAGATTTGTCACTGATTCGCCCATCGCCGTCCATCGGGACCGCCCATGGTGAAGGAATCGTTCGCTTTGTCGGGGCGTCCGGACGGGCTGGGCCGTGAGGCGTGGCCGATCAAAGCAGCCGGACCGCCGGCCGCGTCTCATGTGTCACCTTGTGGATTTTCTCTCGATATCAGCATTGCAGGGTTTCGGGTGCGTCGCCACATTTTACCGGCCAATTGCATGGGGGTGTTGAATTTTCGATTTCACATAACTCCCCGCATGTACTCCGCCTCTTTGGGTGGCGGCGTGTGTCACGTCAAGCGCCGAGCGTCGCCATCGGTCTTCCGGAGGGTGTCGGCGGGAAGAGGATTCGCGCGCTTGCCGAGTTGCGGGGGGATTGCCGTCGGCGGACAGTGGAAATATCAGGTATGGGCGAGGCGTGGCGCCATACTGAGCGCGCATATGGGGTGGGGCGGTTGTGATTTCGCTGGAGAGTGGCTGCTGACGAGGACATCCGGGCCGATGCGCTGTACGTGAGGATCGGTCGGTTTTCCCAGGGGGACGGCAACAGTCCGAGCCGTGTCTGTGCACTGTTCCGAGGAGGACGGATGACCGTCAAGGGTATCGACGTCTCGGGCCACCAGGGCGAGACGTACGCGACTTCCGGTATGGACTTCGTCTTCGTCAAGGGCACCGAGGGGAGGACCTACGTCAATGCGAAGCAGGCGTCCCAGGCAAGGCACGGTCGGGAGGCCGGGCTGATCCTGGGCTTCTATCACTTCCTCCACCCGGGGAACATCCAGGCGCAGGCCGAGAGCTTCGTGACCGAGTGCGCCTCGCGGGCAGGCGACATCCTGGCCTGCGACTGGGAGTCCACCAGTACGGGCAGTGCCTCCTGCGAGGAGAAGGACGCCTTCATCAAGGCGGTCAAGCGGCTCCGCCCCGACCACCAGGTGATCCTGTACTGCCCGACTTCGTACTGGAAGACGCGGGACACGACATCCTACTGCGGGGACGGCCTGTGGATCGCGGAGTACGGCGTCGGCGCGGGGAAGCCCCGCATCCAGGCGGACTGGCTCTTCCACCAGTACACGTCGAAACCCATCGACACCTCGGTGGGCCGGTTCGCCGACAAGGCCGCGCTGAAGGCGTGGGCCACCAGGCAACTCGCTCCCGCGTAGGCGGCGGTCCCGGAGCCCGGCTTCGGCCTGTGCCGTACGGCGGGACGGCATGGGACCCCGTCCGGGAAGGCACGACCCGACGGCGCCCGCCCGGACCACGCCGGCGGCGACCGGCGAGTGAGGGAAGGAAGGCGAACCGACATGCCGAAGGCCGTGCCGTCCCGTGCGGGAAGGGGGCGCCTACGGCGAGTCGGCCGGTCCCGGTGCCGACGACGGCCACGTCTGCACGTACTGCCCTTCGCCCCGTCGCCAGGTGAAGGCCGGGGCGCGCGTCACCGCGGGCCGGCGGTTCGGCGGGGCCGGAAAGACCGGCGACTCCACCGGGCCGCACCCGCACTTCGAGATGCCCGAGGGCGACGGGGGCGTACGACCGAGGGGCGGAACCGAAGCGGTGAGAACCCCGAAGGAATTGATGGGCCATGACTCAGCACAATCCCCACCGCGTCCCCGATGACCCGAACGTGTTCGTACCGGTCTCGGCCAGGGCCTGGCAGGACGGTTACGACGCCGGCGTCAGCTCGCCTCCGGACGTACCGCCCACTCCGCTCGTCCGTGATCCGGACTACGCCGACGCCTGGGCCGAGGGGGCTCTGGCGGGCAACGCCGACGGCCGGGCGGAGGGCTGGCGGTGGGCGTACTTCGCCACCGGCCGCCCCGCCGAGGGGCGGCCCGACCACCGTGCGCGCTGGTACACCCCGCGCGACAGCGGCGTGCCGGAGCGGCAGGGCCGAGCGGCACTGCCACGGAGCTGGCCGTGCGTGGGCGGCAAGCCCCTGCGGGTGATGCTGACCCGGTTCGCGCCCGAGGCGCCGTTCCGGGAGGGGCTCACCGGCAGATCGCTGGCGCGCGCCTGCGAGCGGAAGAACGTCGAACGGCTCTACATGCCCGTCGCCCTCTCGGCCTCGGCCCCGGTCGGCGCCTCGGGTGATCCCCTTCGCGACCACGGGTACGGACACGGAGAGGTCACCACGTCGGAGGACGAGGCCATGGACGTGCTGGCCGGGCCGGCGGACGACACCGTCCGCTTCCCCGGGCTCATCAGATACAGCCCCGCGGCCGAACACGACTTCTTCGAGCTGCTGCCGGTGGGCGGAGAACTCCCCGCCGAGCGCCCCACCCGGTCGGCCGGAACCGCCTTCGATGCCTAGGCGGTGTCCGACCCTTCCCGTTGGGCGCGCGGCGTCCGGCACGGCTCCCTCCCGCCCGGCTCCGCTCGCGCGGGAGGGACCCCCACCGCCGCGTCGTCGGACCACCCCGGTGCATCCGGTGCATCCGGTGCACGGGCGGTCCTCCGCCGTGCGACGCTCCCCCACTGCCCGAACGGCGTGGGAGGTGCCCCCGGCACCGGACGCCGCGCGCCGACCCGACGCGAGTGGTCGGACACGCCCTGGAGGCGGGTACGCCGGGTCTTCCGACGGCACTGCGTCACCTTCGGAGAAGAACCACCATGGCGACTCGGCCGTCGTCGGCGTCCGCCGAGCGGGTCCGTCCGACGGGGCCGGACCACCGTCGATTCCGCCGCGGCGGTTCGGGCGGCCGGACCGGGAAGCGCTCGCTGACGGCGGCCGCCGCCCGTGTTCCTCCGCATCCGTGCGACCCCGCCACTCCGGCGCGAGGGCGCCCGCCGCCCGTGACGGGGAGAAGGCGCCTCGTCCACGGCGGGCAAGCGCACGCCGTCGAGAGGTGAACAGGAGCGAAGCGATGAACCTGCTGCCGGTCGAGATCAAGGTCAACGCGGAGGGCGACGTGGCCGCGGCGCTGTCGGCCCTCGGGGGGCCCGGGGGCGCGATGGCGACGCGTCTCATCTGGTTCGCCGAAGAGGCCGAAGGAGTGGCCGAGGGGCGGCTTCCGCTTCTGGACAACGGCGGGATCGTACGGTTCAGGATCGGTGCCGCTGCGGACGACCTGACCGTCAAGCTGCGCCCGTGCACCGTTGAGCAACTGGTCGGCCGGTTCTCCGCCGCCTTCAAGGAGGAGGCCCTCACCTACAGGATCGAGGAGGACTGGTCGCCGGCCGGCCGAGTGCTCGCGGCCTCGGCGGTGCGTACGTGGCCGCCGGGGACCCTGTCGGACGCCGTGGAGCCCGGAGCCGATCCCGCCGCTCCGATCGACGGGACGCAGAAGCGTTTCCTGCACGCCTGCGGGCCCGCCGTTGCGCTCGACGGGCTGGTCGCGCTGGGGCCGGTCCTCTCGGCGAAGGCCGAGGATGTCCGGCTCGACGACCTGGAGGTGGACCTGGAGACGTGGTCGGCCGCCGGTCTCGAGTTCCTGGAGGTGTCCCTGCGGGTGAAGCCCAAGGACGAGGACGACGCCGAGAAGCTGACGGGCCGTGCGGAGCGCAGACAGCGGAAGCTGGAGGACGCGGTGCGCGAGCACGGAGTGGCCCTCTCCGAGAACCCGGAGAACAAGACTCGCCGCATTCTCGCTGCCTTGGCGCAGGCGGAACGAACCGGCTGAGACGCTGCGTGGGGCGGAGCTCGCGACAGGGGCGTGGAGTTCACACGACACCGGTCGGCGGTCTCCACGGAAGGAGACCCTCCGTCCGGACGTGTCGTCCGGACGTGCTTCGTGTCCCGCGCGAAACGCTGCGCGAAGCCGCGTCCACCGCCCCCGCGAAGGCGTCCGGCCCGGACGATTTCCTCACCGCTCACCGCTCACCGCTCACCGCTCACCGCGACGCCGGCGTCCTCCGGTCGATGGGCGAGGCCGGCGGCAGCGCGGACGACGCGGCCTGCGAAAGCTTCCCCACGGGCCCTTGCGGCCGACAGCGGGTGGGCCCTGGCGGCGCCGTGGGCGCCCTGGCCACCCGAGCAGACGGGTCCGCCCCGGCGGGACACCACCGGCCGGGGCGGCTCGAACCACGTGGTGCGGCAGCGCCGTCGAGCCGCTGTCGGCCCGGTTTTGGCCATCCTCCGTTGAATTCCGGCGACTTGGAGTGATCGGCCGCGGGCCGGGGGAGGACTGACACGGCGTTCGACCGTAGCGCGCGGTCCGGTGGGCGGTGCGGTGATGTCCGGGGGAGGGCTGCCGGTGGCGGCGTTCCGGAGAACTCTCGACATCACAGGTCAGGCGGTGTTTTCGGCATCAGGGCGCCCGCAAAGGATGGCCGGTTCGTGTGATCAGCTTCAAATCTTACGTACAAAAAGCACACATCCCTCTCTCCAGATGGGTCTTGGTGGTCTAGATTGACCCTGCTTCACATGCGGGGACACGGGACGACAAAAGATGATCTATGGGTCGGGTGCTGAGGGCGGCGGGCAGCCGCGTCCTCGGCACCGGACGTGTGGGTGATCGGTTCCCGCAGCCCGGAGAGGGGCCTCGGGTGAGGGAACACCCGTGGTCCCGGCGGGTCACCGCCCGCCTCGAGCGGGCCGGGACGTGAAGTGCGGGGGGCGGGGGCCTCCCGGGGGGAGGAACGGCGAGGGGGGCGGGGGCCTCCCGGGGGGAGGAAGTGCGCGGGGGGCGGGGGCCTCCCGAGGGGCGGCAACAGTGTTGGGCGAATACGTCGAACCACTGGGAACCTTGGGGGGTTCTGTGCGGCAGGGGGGATTAGTCGGCCCTTTTCCGGCGACGCGCGAGCGTCTGGCGGACGAGGCGATCAGCCGGCCGGCGAGCGACTGGGAACAGCGGTACCGCCGTACCGTGATCACCACCGACACGGTGGCCACCGCTTCGGTGGTGGCGGCGATAGGCAACTTCTTCGGGGCCCGGGACGCGGCCAACTGGCACGAGAAATGGGGCATCCTCGCGTTCGGCACCGAGCTGCTGGTGCTGGGGGCGCTCGCGGTGAGCCGGTCGTGGGCTCCGGCCGTGCTCGGTCAGGGGGCCGAGGAGTTCCGCCGGCTGGGACGCTCGCTGTTCACGGCGACCGTCGTACTGGCGCTCGGCGGGATCGCCCTGACGTCACGCAACATCAAGCTCTGGATCTTCGTCGCGATCCCCGCGATCGCCCTCGTCACCATGACCGCGCGGTACCTGCTCCGCCTCCGGCTGCACCGGCGGCGCAAGGAAGGACGGTGCCTGCGGCCGGTGCTCGCCGCCGGGAGCCCGGCCACCGTGCGCGACCTGATCACCCGGACCCGCAGGTTCCCGCACCTCGGCTGGCGGGTGGACGCGGTCTGCACCACCGACGGTCTCGTCCTCGCCGGCGACCAGCTGGACGGGGTGCCGGTCGTCGGCCGGCTGACGGACGTCGCGGGCCACGTCCGCCGCGACGGCTACCGGGTCGTCGCGATCACACCGGACCCGCACTGGTCACCGGACCGGCTGCAGCGGCTCGCCTGGAACCTCGAGGGCAGCGACGCCGAGATGGTCGTGGCCCCCGTGCTGATGGAAGTGGCCGGCCCGCGGCTGCACGTCGACGCGGTGCTCGGGATCCCGCTGCTGCGGGTCAGCATGCCCACCTTCACGGGGGGCCGCCGGGCGGTCAAAGAGGTCGTCGACCGGCTGGGCGCGGCGCTCCTGCTGCTGCTGTTCGCGCCGCTGATGGTGCTCGTCGGGCTGCTCGTCCTGGTGGACAGCCGGGGCGGGGCGTTCTACCGCCAGCGCAGGGTCGGCAAGGACGGCCGCGAGTTCACCATCCTCAAGTTCCGCACCATGGTCACCGGGGCCGACGGGGCACGTGCCGCACTGGCCGACCGCAACGAGGGCGCCGGCCCGCTGTTCAAGCTCCGCCGGGACCCGCGGGTGACCCGGGTGGGGAGCGTGCTGCGGCGGTACTCCCTCGACGAACTGCCGCAGCTCTTCAACGTGCTCACCGGATCGATGTCGCTCGTCGGTCCGCGGCCTCCGCTGCCCGAGGAGTCCGCCGCCTACGGCCCGGACATCCGGCGGCGGCTGCTGGTCAAACCCGGCCTCACCGGCCTGTGGCAGATCAGCGGACGCAGCGACCTGCCGTGGGAGGAGGCGGTCCGGCTGGACCTGCGGTACGTCGAGGACTGGTCGCTCGCCCTGGACACGGTGATCTTGTGGAAGACGCTGCGTGCGGTGCTCTACGGGCAGGGGGCCTACTGATGGGCGGGGGGCGTCGCCCGGCCGGCGCGCGGACCGCAGGCCGCACAGGCCTGCCTGGGGGGAGGAACGGGTCATGAGAGTCAGCGTTTTCGGGCTCGGCTACGTGGGCTGCGTGTCGGCCGCGTGCCTGGCCAGCATGGGCCACGAGGTCATCGGGGTGGACGTCAACCGGACGAAGGTCGATCTGGTCAACGACGGCAGGGCCCCGGTGGTCGAGGAACGCATCGGCGAGCTCATCGCCGAGGTCGTGGGGACCGGAGCACTGCGGGCCACCCACGACGTCCGCGAGGCGATCGCGCGGAGCGAGGTGTCACTGGTCTGCGTGGGCACGCCGTCGGAACCCAACGGCAGCCTGTGCACCACCTACCTGGAACGGGTCACCGAGGAGATGGGCGCCGCGCTGGCCGAGCGCGGCGGGCGGCACACCGTCGTGTTCCGCAGCACCATGCTCCCGGGCACCTGCCTGAACCTGCTGGTGCCGATCCTGGAGAAGGCCGTCGGCGGCACGGCCGGAGTGGACGTGGGGGTCGCGGTCAACCCGGAGTTCCTGCGCGAGGGGACGAGCGTGCGGGACTTCTTCGACCCGCCCAAGACCGTCATCGGCGAGCTCGACCCGGCGAGCGGCGACGTGGTGGCGGCGCTGTACGACGGCCTGCCCGGCGAGGTGTTCCGGGTGCCGGTGCCGACGGCCGAGGCCATCAAGTACGCGGACAATGCGTTCCACGGCCTCAAGATCGGCTTCGCGAACGAGCTGGGCGCGGTGTGCCGGGCGCTCGGGGTGGACTCGCACCAGGTGATGGACGTGTTCCTGGCCGACCGCAAGCTGAACGTCAGCCCCGCCTACCTGCGGCCCGGTTTCGCCTTCGGCGGCTCCTGCCTGCCCAAGGACCTGCGCAGCCTGGTCCACGCGGCACAGCGGGCCGACGTCTCGGTGCCCATTCTCGCCCACGTGCTGCCCTCCAACTCCGACCACCTGCAACGCGCGGTGGAGCTGGTCGAGCGCACCGGCAAGCGCCGGGTGGGCCTGTTCGGGCTGTCCTTCAAACCCGGCACCGACGACCTCCGCGAGAGCCCGCTCGTCGAGCTGGCGGAGAGGCTCTTCGGCAAGGGCTACGACCTGCGGATCCACGACGCCAACGTGAGCCTCTCCCGGCTGATGGGCGCGAACCGCGAGTACATCGAGACCCGGTTGCCGCACCTCGCGCAGCTGCTCGCCGACTCGGTCGACGAGGTGCTCGAACACGCCGAGGTGTGTCTGGTGGGGACCAGCGACCCGGCCGTCCTGTCGGCGCTGCCCCACGGGGAGGGCCCGGCGATCATCGACCTCATCCGCCTTCCCGACGCCGAGACGCGCCGGACCGAACCGGGGTACGTGGGCCTTGCCTGGTGACACGCCGTTCGACGACGGAGCCCGCCACGACCGGCCGGGCCGGCGCGCGCTGATCCTCGTGGAGAACCTGTCGGTGCCCTTCGACCGCCGGGTCTGGCAGGAGTGCACGACGCTGCGCGACGCGGGCTGGGAGGTGCACGTCATCTGCCCGCGGGGCACCAAGCGGGACACGGAACCGGAGGCGTTGATCGACGGGGTGCGCATCCACCGCTACCCGCTGCGCGCGGCCACCGGAGGACCGGCCGGCTACCTGCGGGAGTACGGATCGGCGTTGTGGCACACGGCCCGGCTGGCCCGCAAGGTCGGCCCGGTCGACGTGGTCCACGCCTGCAACCCGCCCGACCTGCTGTTCCTGCCGGCCCTGTGGCTGAAGCGGCGCGGCGCGCGGTTCGTCTTCGACCAGCACGACCTGGTGCCCGAGCTGTACCTCTCCCGGTTCGACCGCGGCGAGGACCTGCTCTACCGCGCCGTGTGCGCGCTGGAACGGCTGACCTACCGGGCCGCGGACGTCGTCCTCGCCACGAACGAGAGCTACCGGGACGTCGCGGTGCGCCGTGGCGGCAAAGACCCCGCGGACGTCTTCGTGGTGCGCAGCGCCCCGCAGACCGACCGGTTCCGACCGGTGCCGCCCGAGCCCGAGCTGAAGCGCGGCAAGCCCCACCTACTGTGCTACCTCGGCGTCATGGGCCCTCAGGACGGCGTCGACTACGCCCTGCGGGCCCTGGCGAAGCTGCGCGACGATCTCGGGCGGACGGACTGGCACGCGGTGTTCGTCGGCGCGGGCGACGCCTTCGAGGCGATGGTGGAGCTGTCCCGGCGGCTCGGGCTCTCCGAGCAGGTGCAGTTCACCGGGCGCGTTCCGGACGCCGACCTGGTGCGCTACCTCTCCACCGCGGACGTGTGCCTCTCCCCGGACCCGCGCAACCCGCTCAACGACGTGTCGACCATGAACAAGGTCCTGGAGTACATGGCGATGGGCCGGCCGATCGTCTCGTTCGACCTGCGGGAGGCGCGCGTCTCGGCCGGCGACGCCGCCCTCTACGCGCCCGCCGACGACGAGGCCGCGTTCGCCGGACTCGTCGCGCGGCTGCTGGACGACCCGGACGAGCGGGCCCGGATGGGCAAGACCGGCCAGGAGCGGATCGAGGGGCGGCTCTCCTGGCGGAACTCGCAGGCGTCGCTGCTCACCGCCTACGCCGCCGTCTGCGGGGACCGCGCCCCGGTGTCGGCGGACGGCCCGGACAGCACAGGGAAGAGGCCGCGCCGTTGAGTGATGACACGATCCGCCTGGCCACGATCGGGCGGATCCTCCGTCGGCGCTGGCGGCTGCTCGCCGTCCTCGCGGCGGTGGGCGCGCTCGTCGGCTACGGCACCTCGCTGGTGTTCCCGCCGCGCTACACGGCGTCGGCACCGGTGCTGCTGCCGGGGCAGTGGGAGGAACGGGAACTGCTGACCCAGGTGGACATCGCCACCAGTTCGACGGTGGTCGACCGCGCGGCCGCCGCACTCGGCCGGCCCGGCGTCGACGGCGGCGGACTGCGGGACCGGGTGAGCGCCAAGGTCGCTGACGGGAACATCATCACGATCTCGGGTACGGCCGGCACCCCGGAAGGGGCGCAGCGGCTCGCGGACCAGGTGGCCCGGCAGTTCGTCGGATTCGCCACCCGGATCGCGGGCGGCGGCACCGACCAGGCGGCCACGGAGGCCGAGGCGCTGCGGCAGAAGGTGGAGGACACCAACCGCCGCATCAGCGACCTGGCCGACACGGCCGATCCGGGACGGAGCGTGGAAAGCGTGCAGGTCCGCACCACGCTCGAGAAACTGCGCATCTCGCTGGAAGAGGCCATGACCAAGCTGGACGAGGCCGACCCCGCCACCGACAGGACCGGCATGGTCGTCATGGGTCCGGCGGCCCGGCCGACCGGCGAGACGCCGCCGACGCGGATCCAGCTCGTCGTCGGAGGGGCGGTGCTGTTCCTCCTGCTCTCGGTCGTCGGCCATCTCACCGCCGCCCGCGCGAACCGCCGGCCGCGCACCGAGGCGGAGATCTCCGCGGCGCTGGGAGCGGCGCCGCTGGGCGCCGTCGACGTGCCCGACGAACCGGGCGCGCACCGGCCGAAAGGCCGTGGGGCCCGGATCCGCCGGTTCCTCGGCGTCGACACCCGGTGGGACACACCGATCCCGCAGCGGTCCGTCGACGAGGCCGGCCGGCGCGTCCGCTACCGGCGGGTGTGCGCTCGCCTGCGGGACCGGCTGCCCGCTCCCCGGCTGCTGCTGGCCGTCGTACCGGACGGCGACGAGATGGCCCGCCGGGCCGCGGAGCAGCTCGCCGCCGAGGCCGGGGGCGATCCGGTGCTGCGGGTGGTGGAGGTCCGCGCGGACCGGCCGATGGTGCCGGACCGCGACACCGAGTCCGGCGTCCTGGTCGTCCTCAGCCCGGGCAGCCGGACCGCGGAGGAGCTCGCCGGCATCGCCGAGGCGTGCGCGGACGGCGGGCACGAGCTCGTCGGCACCGTCGTCGCCGGCGCGGTCCGGGCCCGCCCGGACCGGCCCGCCGACCGCCCCGCGGACGATGCCACCCCGGTGCTGGCGGTCCGCGGCCGGACGACGGGAGGTCCGGCATGACGACGCACACGTCCTCGGAGCCGTCGGCCGTCGCCCCGCTCCTCGACCTGCAGGCGCTGGTGGCGGCGGTGCGCAGACGCCGCCGTCTGTGGTGCTCCGTGGCGCTGCTGGGACTGCTGGCCGGCGCGGCGGTGGCGATCCTGCTGCCGCCGCCACCGACCGCGGTGACCAAGGTGCTCGTCGTGCACCAGCAGGACCAGCCGAACGACACCGGGACGCTGATCCGCACCGACGTCGAGCTGCTGGGGACCACCCGGATCGCCGGCGACGCCCTGCGGGCCCTGAAGTCCCCGCAGGATCCGGCGGACTTCCTGCGGGAGTACCGGGGCACCGCCCTGACCAACAACCTGCTGCAGATCGAGGTGACGGGGGACAGCGACGCGGAAGCGGTGGCCCGGGCCGGGGCGCTGGCCGACGCGTTCGTCGCGGACCATGTGAGGCGGATGCGGGAAACCGCGAAGGCCGAGGCCGACGCCCTGCTCGAGCAGAGCGACCGCATGCGGAACGAACTCGCCCGGGTCAACAAGGCGATCGGGGACCAGGAGCCGCAGAGCGACCCGAAGGCGTCGGCGGGCATCGAGTCGCTCTTCGCCCGCCGGGCCGAACTCAACGCGCGGATCACCGACTTCGACCAGCGCGCGGCGGAGGCGCGCACCGGCACGCCCGCGATCGTCTCCGGCACGCAGATCGTGGACGCCCCGCGCGCGGTGCGGCACTCCCTGCCCAGGGCCGCCGCCACCGACGCGGTGATCGGACTCGTCCTCGGGCTCGGTCTCGGCCTCGCGCTGGCCGCGGTCGGCGCGGTGGTGGCGGACCGCCCCGTGCTGCGCCGGGACATCGCGGCGAACCTGGGCGCCTCGGTCGTCGCCGAGCTGCCCCGCCGGCCCGGCGGACCGTGGCGGCGCCGACGGACCCGCACGGCACGCGAACGGCTCGCCGCGACCCTCGCCCGCGCCGTGCGCGGCTCCGGGGAACCGCTGTCGCTGCTGGAACTGGGCTGTGCGCGCGGCGCGAGCGTGATCGCCCGGGACCTCGCCGGGGCACTGGCGCCGCAGGGACCGGTGACCGTCGTCGACGGTCTGCCCGGGCGGCAGCTGAGGGGCCGCCGCCCGAAGCCGGGGGACCCCGCCGTGGTCGGCGGCGAGCGTGCCGAGGCCGTAGCGGAACAGGGACTCCGCCTCGGCGTCGGCTCGGTGGCGCCCGGCACGGCGTGGACCGACCTGCGCCACCTCGGCACCCGGACCGTGCTCGTCGTGCGCGCCGGGCACGGCAGCGCCGCATGGCTGCACACCGTGGCGCGGCGGCTCGCGGACCAGCGCATCACGGTGACCGGTGTGGTGCTGATCGACCCCGACCCGCGCGACCGCACCGACGGCACGCTGTGGGACGGCCCGCACCCGGTGCCGCACACGACACCGCGCGGCCGCGACGAGCGGTCCGAGCGGAGCAACGGAGAGCTCCGGACGCGGCCGGAGCGGCTGCCGCTTTGGGCCGCACGGGTCCCGGACGACGACCAGGAGGCACGGTAGGACATGTGTGGCATCGCGGGTACTTACCGATGGCCCGACGGGAAGGCCGTGGCCGACCGGCTCACCGAGACCCTCGCCCACCGCGGACCTGACGGGGCGGGCCGCTACGGCCACCCCGTCGGCGACGCCGAGGTGCACCTCGGGCACCGCCGGCTGGCCATCGTCGACCTGTCGGGGACGGGCGCCCAGCCGATGGTCTCGGGAGGCCTCGCCCTCACGTACAACGGCGAGCTGTACAACGCGCCCGAGCTCCGTGCCGAACTGGCGGCCGGCGGGGTCCGCTTCCGCGGCACCTCCGACACCGAGGTGCTCCTGGAGGCCTGGCGGCGCTGGGGCACGGACTGCCTGCCCCGGCTGCGCGGCATGTTCGCGTTCGGGATCTTCGACGAGCGCACCGGTGAACTGGTCCTCGCCCGCGACCAGCTCGGCATCAAGCCGCTGTTCCTGCTGCGGCGCGGCGAGGGCCTGGTGTTCGCCTCCGAGCTCAAGGCGCTCGCCGCCGCGACCGGCGGGAAGCTGGAGGTGGACCACGCGGCACTGGTGGCCTCGCTGCTGTACTACTGGGTGCCGGACTCACGGTGCGCGTTCCGCGAGGCGGAGAAGCTGCCGCCGGGGAGCTGGCTGCGGTGCCGGCCCGACGGCCGAGTGGAGCGCGGCCGGTACTGGCACCTGAAGGACGTGGCCGCCGAGGGACGGGAGCGGGCCCGCAGCGGCGAACAGCCGGACCTGGCCGCGATCGTCGAGGAGTCGACCCGACGGCACATGCTCTCCGACGTCCCCGTGGCGACCTTCCTCTCCGGCGGCCTCGACTCCAGCTACCTGACCGCGCTGGCGGCCCGCGAGCGGCCCGGGATCTCCGCCTACACGATCGGGTTCCGCGCCGAGGACGCCAGGTTCGAGGCGATGCCGGACGACCTGCGTCACGCCCGGCAGGTGGCCGAGCGGTTCGGGGTCGACCTGCACGAGATCGAGATCGCCCCGGACGTGCTCGACCTGCTGCCGCGGATGACGTACCACCTGGACGAGCCGATCGGCGACCCCGCCGCGATCAACACGTTCCTGATCTGCTCGGCCGCCCGGGAGGCCGGGGTCAAGGTGATGCTCTCGGGGATGGGCGCCGACGAGCTGTTCGCCGGCTACCGCAAGCACCTGGCCAACCTGATCGCGCTGCGCTACCAGCGCGTCCCGCGGCCCCTGCGCCGCGGCCTGTCCGCGGCCGTGGACCGGCTGCCGGTCGCGACGAGCCGCCGGGGGTACCGGTCGGTGCGCTTCGCCAAACGGTTCCTCTCCTTCGCCGAGCTGCCGGAGGAGACCGCCTTCCGGCGCAGCTACACCATGTACGACCAGGACGAACTGCTCGCCCTGGTCGACCCGGACCTGGCCCCGGCGGTCGACGACGTGCTGACCGAGCACACGGACGTCTACCGGGACAACGACCTCGACGACTTCGTCAACCGCATGTGCCTGGGCGACGCCCGGATGTTCCTGCCGGGCCTGAACCTCGCCTACACGGACCGGTCGAGCATGGCCGCGTCGACCGAGGTGCGGGTGCCGTACGTGGACGTCGAGGTGGTCAGGGCGGCGTTCGCCGTGCCCGGCGACCGCAAGATCGTCGGACGGCAGGGCAAGGCCGTCCTCAAGGAGGCGGCCGCCTCCGTCCTGCCGCGGGAGATCGTGTACCGGCCCAAGGGCCTGTTCAGCGCCCCGCTGCGCGCCTGGATGAGCCGGGACCTGGCACCGCTGGTGCGCGAGGTGGTCAACGACGGCGAGCTCGTCCGGTCGGGACTCCTGCGCCGCGACGCGCTGGCGCGCATGGTCGCCGAGGACACCGCCGGACAGCGGGACTTCTCCAAACATCTGTGGCATGTGCTGACCCTCGAGTACTGGTACCGCGACGCGATCTCCGGAACCGACCGGAACGCTCGCCCGGCGGCCTGGAAGACGGCGTGGAAACAAGGGGACTTCGGGTGAAACAAGTTGTGCAGAACTACAAGAGCGGCGAGCTGGCGCTGCTCGACGTGCCGGCGCCGGGATGCAAGCCGGGCGGTGTGCTGGTCCGCAGCGCCTACTCGCTGATCTCCACCGGGACCGAGCTGATGAAGGTCTCCGAGGCCGGCATGTCGATGGTGGGCAAGGCCCGCTCCCGGCCGGACCAGGTGGCCAAGGTCGTGCAGAGCGTCGCCGTCAACGGGGTGCCCGCCACCTACCGCAAGGTGATGGGCAAGCTGGACTCCTACACGCCGCTGGGCTACTCGCTGTGCGGGGTGGTCGAGCAGGTCGGCGCCGGGATCGACGACGTGAAGGCCGGCGACCTCGTGGCCTGTGCCGGCAACGAGCACGCGCTGCACGCCGAGCTGAACTGGGTGCCGAAGAACCTCTACGCCCCGGTGCCCGACGGCCTCGCCCCGCGGCACGCGGCCTTCGGCACCGTCGGGTCGATCGCGCTGCAGGGCGTCCGCCAGGGCGAGTCGCGGCTCGGCGAGGTGGCGCTGGTCATCGGCCTCGGCCTGATCGGACAGCTGGTGGTGCAACTGCTCACCGCCTCGGGGGTCCGCGTCGTCGGGGCCGACCCCGACCCGGCGCGCTGCGAGCTCGCGGAACGGCTGGGCGCGGCGGCCTGCGGCGACCCCGCGTCCCCGGCCGTGGAGCTCGCCGTCGCCGAACTCACCGGCGGCCACGGCGTGGACCAGGTGTACCTGGCCGCCGGCGGCGGCAGCAACCAGCCCGTCGAGCTGGCCGCCCGGCTCTGCCGGGACCGCGGCCGGGTCGTCGACATCGGCAAGTGCCGCCTGGACCTGCCGTGGAACGCGTACTACGAGAAGGAGCTCGACGTCCGGTTCTCCCGCAGCTACGGCCCCGGGCGCTACGACCCGGAGTACGAGCTCGAGGGCCGGGACTACCCGATCGGCTACGTGCGCTGGACCGAGCGCCGCAACCTGGCGTGCTTCCTCGACCTCGTCGCCCGCGGCCGTGTCGACGTGGAGCCGCTGATCTCCCACGTCGCCGACTTCGACGACGCGGTGGAGACGTACCGCAGCCTGAAGGACGGCGACCTGAAGGCCGTGGCCGTCCTGTTCCGCTACCCCGGACCCGAGCGCACGGGGGAACCGCAGGCGGCCCCGGAAGTGGCCGTGCCGGCGGTGAGGAGGCGCGGCGGCGCGGCGCCCGCCCCGCTCCGGGCCGCGGGGACGCCGGTGCGCCTCGCGTTCGTCGGCGCGGGCAACTACGCGACGTCGATGCTGCTGCCGCACCTCGCCCGGCGCGACGGCGTCGAGCTGTCCACCGTCGTCACCACGACGGCGCTGTCCGCGGCCAACGCGCAGCACAAGTTCGGCTTCGCCCGGGCGACCACCGACCTCGACGCCGTGCTCGGCGACAGTGCCGTCGACGCGGTGTTCGTGGTCACCCGGCACAGCTCGCACGCCGAGCTGACCCGCAGGGCGCTGCTGGCCGGCAAGGCCGTGTTCGTGGAGAAGCCGCTGGCGCTCACCGAGGACGAACTGGCCGGCGTGCTCGCGGCGGTGGAGGAGTCCGGCAACGACCGGCTGCAGGTGGGCTTCAACCGCCGGTTCGCGCCGCTGCTCCAGGAGGCGAGGAAGCGGTTCGGCGCCCGGACCGGTCCGGCGAGCCTGCGCTACCTGGTCAACGCGGGGCGGCTCGACCACGGCAGCTGGTACCTCCGAGGGGACACCGAGGGATCGCGGTTCGTGGGCGAGGGCGGGCACTTCGTCGACACGGCGAGCTGGCTCCTCGAGGCCGACCCGGTCTCGGTGTACGCGGTCGCCACGCCCGGCAACGAGGACCTCCAGATCGTGCTGCGCTACCCGGACGGGTCGACGGCCACCCTCAGTTACGTCACCACCGGTGCGTCGGGCTTCCCCAAGGAGACGCTGGACCTCGTCGCGGACGGCAAGGTGCTGCGGCTCGACGACTTCGTCCGCGCCTCGGTGCACGGCCCCGGGAAATGGGTCAGTTCGCGGCTGCCCAAGGCCCGGGACAAGGGCCAGTCCGCCGAACTGGCCGCGTTCGTCAGGGCCGTGCGGACCGGCGGGCCGATGCCGGTGCCGCTGGAGTCGCTGGTCGCCACCACGGCGGCCACCCTCGCCGTGCGGAGCGCTCTGGCCTGCGGCGCCCCGGTGACGCTGGCGGAGGCGCGATGACCGCGCGTTCGGGAAGCGCGGGCTGGTACCTGCGGCGGCTGTCCCGGATGGGGCCGCGGGAGGTCGGCGGCCGGGCCCGTGACGTGGTGCGCCGGCGGCGGTGGCGCTCGTCGCCGCCGGACGCCCCGGGCGTGCGGGGCGCCCGCTTCACCGCGGTACTGCCCGCGGGGGCGGTCGCCGCGGTGCCCCCGGACGCCGCGAAACGTCTCGTCGCCGAGGCGGACCGGCTGATGGCCGGACACGCCGAGTACTTCGGGGTGGTCCGCGACGACCTGGCCGACCCGGACTGGTCGTACGACCCGAAGACCGGGCGCCGGGCGCCCTCGGGCTACGCCTTCGACGTGCCCTACCGCAGTGAGGACGCGGTCGGGGACATCAAGCAGATCTGGGAGCCCTCCCGCCACCAGCACCTCACCCGGCTCGCCGCCGCCTACGCGCTCACCGGGGACGAGCGGTACGCCGAGCGGGTGGCCGAACACCTGCGGTCGTGGTGGGCGGCCAACCCGCCGCTGCGCGGGGTGCACTGGGTCAGCGGCATCGAGCTGGGCATCCGGCTGCTGTCCTGGGTGTGGATCCGCCGGCTGCTCGACGGCTGGCCGGACGCGGCCGCCCTGTTCGAGGACAACCCGGTGGCGCTGGAGCAGATCTGGCACCACCAGCGCTGGCTGGCCGCCTTCCCCAGCCGGGGGTCCTCGGCGAACAACCACGTCGTCGCCGAGGCCGCCGGGCAGCTCGCGGCGGCCTGCGCGTTCGGGTGGTTCCCCTCCTCGGGGCGCTGGCGGACCGGCGCGCTGCGGTCGCTGGAGCGGCATCTGCGCGCCAACACCTTCCCCTCCGGCCTCAACCGCGAACTGGCCACCGAGTACCACGGACTGGTGCTGGAGCTCGGCCTGGCCGCGGTGGCCGAGGCGGACGCCGCGGGCGTGCCGGTCCCCGCGTCGGTCCGGCTGGTGCTGCTGCGGATGACCGACGCCCTCGCGGCCGTCGTGGACAACCGGCTGCGGCCGCCGCGCCAGGGGGACGCGGACGACGGGCACGGTCTGGTCCTGGACGGCCCGGACACCGACCGCTGGGCCTCGCTGCTGGCCACCGGCGACGCCGTGTTCGGCCGGCTCCCCTGGTGGCCGACGGTGACCGGCACCGATGTGCGCACCCCGCTGCTGGCCGCGCTCGTCCGGCCGTACGCGAAGAACGCGGACGCCGCGGCCGTGACCCGCCCGGCGAGCCGGCCGGCCCACTTCCCCGACGCGGGACTCACCGTCCTGCGCGGTCCGGGGGAGATCTGGTGCCGCTGCGACGGCGGTCCGCACGGATTCCTGTCCATCGCCGCGCACGCCCACGCGGACGCGCTGTCCGTGGAGGTCCGGCACGACGGGGTCGACGTGCTCGCCGACCCGGGGACGTACTGCTACCACGGACAGCCCGAGTGGCGGCGGTACTTCCGCTCGACCCTCGGCCACAACACCCTGCGGCTGGACGGCGGCGACCAGTCCGTCTCCGGCGGCCCCTTCCTGTGGACCCGGCAGGCCCGCAGCCGCGTCCTGGCCGTGGACACCTCCGGCACCTCCGGCGCGGGGACGGCCCACTGGTGCGCCGAGCACGACGGCTACCGGCCCACCGTGCACCGCCGCCGGGTGGAGCTGACGGCCGGGAGCCGGGAGCTGAGGGTGGTCGACGAGGTGCGCGGCGGCCCGCGCAGGACCGTGCACCTCGCCTTCCACCTCGGCCCGGCGATCGCCGCGGACCTGGTGGGGAACCGGGCGGCGCTCACCTGGATCCGGGACGGCGAGGGACGCTCCGCGGAGCTCGACCTGCCCGGACGGTTGAGCTGGCGGGCGCACCGCGGCGAGACCGACCCGCCGCTGGGCTGGTACTCCGCCGGCTTCGGGCGCAGGGAACCCGCCACCACGCTGGTCGGCACCGGTGTCGCCGACGGCGCGGAGGGCTTCACCACCGTGCTCAGGTTCCACGGCTAGGGGGGCGCGTGGGGATCGAGAGGCGGCACTGGGCAGTGGCGGCGGCACCGCTGGCGCTGGCCCTGCTGGCGGCGACCGGCTGCGAGAGCACGCCGGACGACGCGGCGGAGCCGAGGACCGCGCCGTCCACGTCCGCCGCCCGGCCGGTGGCCCGGGTGTGCGACCGGCCCGCGGCCGGGCCGGACAGGGCGCCTGCGGGCGCGGTGACCGTCGACCCCGCGGTGGTCGGCGACCTGGCGGCGAAGACCAGGAGCAGTCCCCCGAACACCACGTTCTGGCTCCGGCCGGGCAGGCACCGGCTCGACCCGGACCGCTACGCCCAGGTCATCCCCAAGCAGGGGAACCGCTACCTCGGTGCGCCGGGCGCGGTGCTCGACGGCCGGAAGAAGAACCAGTACGCGTTCGGCGGCACCGCCCGCGACGTCACCGTCCGCCACCTGACCGTGCAGAACTTCGTGGCGCCCTCGGACGAGGGCGTGGTCAACCACGACTCGGCGGACGGATGGGTGATCGAGCACACGACGATCCAGTACAACTCCGGTGCCGGGCTGATGGCCGGCGCACGTCAGCAGGTCCGCGCCAACTGCCTGCGTGACAACGGCCAGTACGGCATGAACGCCTACAAGGCCGGTGCGCCCCTGCGCGACCTGGTGGTCGAGGACAACGAGATCGTGGGCAACAACACCGGTGACTGGGAACGACGGAGGAAGGGCTGCGGCTGCACCGGGGGCGTGAAGTTCTGGGCCGTCGACGGTGCCGACGTGCGCGGCAACTGGGTGCACGACAACCGCGGAACGGGGTTGTGGGCGGACACCAACAACAACGACTTCCGCATCGAGGACAACGTGTTCGAGGACAACGACGGTGCCGCGCTGATCTACGAGATCAGCTACAACGCGGTCGTCCGGGACAACACGATCCGGCGGAACAACTGGGTCGAGGGCCGCAGGGCGGCCGACCGCGGCGACACCTTCCCGTTCGCGACCGTCTACCTGTCCGAGTCCGGCGGCGAGCCACGGGTCCCGGCCCGCACCGACAAGATCGAGATCTACCGGAACGTGCTGGAGGACAACTGGTCGGGGATCACCCTGTGGGAGAACGCCGACCGGTTCTGCAACAGCCCGGCCAACACCTCCTCCGGCGACTGCACCCTGCTGGTGGGGGACACCGGCCGCTGCACGACGCCGGCGATCGCCGGCCCGCCGCTGTACGCCGACTGCCGGTGGAGGACCCAGCGGGTGGACATCCACGACAACCGCTTCGTGCTGGACAAGTCCGCCGTCAAGTGCACGGTGGGGTGCGACCTGATGGCGGTGCTGGCCAACTACGGCACCTATCCGGACTGGTCGCCGTACCGGGGCGAGCGGGTGGCCGAGGCGATCACCACCGGGCAGCACAACCGCTGGCACGACAACGTCTACCTCGGACCGTGGAAGTTCGTCGCCCACGACCCGAGCCGGGTGCTCGACTTCGGGCAGTGGCGGACCGCGCCCTACCGGCAGGACGCGGGCAGCACCCTCGACCCACGGGCCGGTGGTTGAGATGGACGACGACCTGCGGCGCGGCGGACCGCCGGACGGACCGGAGACGGCGGGCGCGCGGTCCGGTGGACCGGACACGGCGGGCGCGCGACCTGAGGGACCCGAGACGGCGGGCACGCGGTCCGGGGGCGGACCGCGTCCCGCCGGGACACCGCGGGCCGTCGGGGTCGTCTGGGGCCTGCTGATCCTGAACACGCTCGGCTCCGCCGGGGCGAAGACCATCGTCCCGCTGCCCCGCTCCCTCATCCAGATGGTCACCATGGGCGCGCTGGTCGCCGCGTTCGCGCTGGCGCTCCTGGTCAACCTCCGGCTGCGCGTCCGGGCCAGCGCCTTCGTGCTCCTGCTCACCCTGCTGCTGGTGCCGAGCGTGATCTCCAGCGCCGACCTGGGGTCCGGGTTCGGCGCGCTGTTCCGCTGCACCCGGCTGGCCCTCTTCGTCGGCACGCTGTGGCTGCTCAGCCGCTGGTGGGACGGCGGACCGACGTTCGTCCGGCACCACATCCGGATGTACTTCGCGGTCCTCGGGTCGGTGGCCGCCGGCCTGGTCCTCTCGCCGGGCGCGGCTCTGCCCGAGCTCTACGGCGGGCGGCTGGTCGGCGCGTTGTGGCCGCTCACCCCGCCGCAGATCGGACAGTACGCGGCGGTGATCATCGGACTCACGGTGCTGCTCGTCCTGGGGCGCCGGACCGACGGGGCCGGCGCGGCGGTGGTCGTCGTGCCCTCGCTCGTCCTGCTCGCGCTGACCCACACCCGGACGGCCACCATCGGCCTGCTCGTCGGGCTGACGCTGGCGATCGGCTCGCTCGTCCTGACCAGTGCCGCCGCCCGCCGGTTCTTCACCTGGGCGGTGCTGTGCGCCGTGGTGGCCGCGGTGGGGTTCGCCCCCGCGCTGCGGGCGTGGTTCCTGCGCGGCCAGAGCCAGGAGAACTTCTCCAACCTCACCGGCCGCGCCAAGGTCTGGGACGCCCTGCTGGCGGCGCCCCGGACGGCCGGGGAGAAGTGGTTCGGCGTGGGACTGGGCGACAAGTCGTTCGGCGGGCTGCCGATCGACAACAGCTGGCTGGCCGTCTACCACGAACAGGGCCTGACCGGTGTCGCCCTGGTGGCGGCGGTCGTCGTCGTGCTGGGCGGCGTCGCGCTGCTGCGGCCGCCGTCCCTGTCGAGGGCCTGCGCGATCTTCCTGATCAGCTACTGCGCGATCGCGTCGTACACCGAGGCCGGCCTCGGCGACGCCTCGCCGTACCTGCTGCACCTGGCCGTCGCCGCCTCGCTGCTGGCGGCGCCCGCCGCGGCCGCCGGGCCCCCGGCGGTCCCCGCACGACACGTCCCGCGACGGCCCCGGAGATCGGAGGTGACCTGAGCATGCACATCCTCGTGGTGCACAACCACTACGCCTCGGCGCAGCCGAGCGGGGAGAACAAGGTCGTCGACCAGGAGGTGGAGCTGCTGCGCGCGGCCGGCCACCGGGTCGAGGTGTTCGAGCGGCGCAGCGACGACATCGCCGCGCTGTCCCTGCTCGCCAAGGCCGCGGTGCCGCTGCGCGTGCCCTGGAACCCGGCGGTCCGCGCGGAACTCGCCGCCCGGCTGCGCGCCGAGCGGCCGGACGTGGTCCACGTCCACAACGTCTTCCCGCTCCTGTCGCCCGCGGTGCTCGCCGCCTGCGCCGACGCCGGCGTGCCCGTCGTGGCCACGCTGCACAACTACACCCAGATCTGTCCTCCCGGCACGCTGCAGCGGGACGGCCGGCCGTGCACCGAGTGCGTCGGTTCGACACCGCTGCCCGCCGTCCGGCACGGCTGCTACCGCGGTTCCCGGCTGGCGACGGTGCCGCTCGCGGTCAGCCTGTCGGTCAACCGGCGCCGGTGGTGGTCCGGGGTGGAGCGGTTCCTGTGCATCTCCGCGGCGCAGCGCGACGTCCTGGTGCGGGCCGGCATGCCGGCCGGGCGGCTGGCGGTGAAGCACAACTTCGTGCCCGACCCGGACGACCGCCGGACCGGCGACGGAGAGCACCTGCTCTACCTCGGCCGGCTCGCGGAGGCCAAGGGCGTGCGGCTGCTCATGGCGGCGTGGGACGAGATCGCCGCGGACGGCGGGGTGGGCGTGCCGCTCGTGATCGCCGGCGCGGGGCCGCTGGAGCGCGAGGTGACCGCCTGGGCGGCGGGCCGCGACGACGTGAGGTGCGTCGGCCTGTACGACACCGCGGAGAGCCGGAAGGCCATCGCGCGGTCGGTCGCCGTGGTGGCTCCCTCGACGTGGCTGGAGGCGTTCGGCCTGGTGGCCGTGGAGGCGATGGCGGCGGGGGTCCCGACCGTCGCCGCCGGTCACGGCGCCTTCGTCGAACTCGTCGAGGACGGCGTGAGCGGGCTGCTGCACCGGCCGGGCGATCCCGCCTCGCTCGCGTCCCGTCTGCGCCGGATCACGGCCGAGCCCTCCCGCAACCGGGAGATGGGACGGGCGGCCCGGCGCCGCTACGAACGCGACTTCAGCCCGGCCGTCGGGCTGGAGCGCCTGCTGGAGGAGTACCGCACCGCGATCGCGGGGCGGTCGGCACTGGCTCGCGGCGGGGACACCCGCGCGGGCAGGGGGGATGGGGACAGCAGATGACACGATGCCGACTCTGCGGCTCGGCGACGCTGGCGAGCGTCGTCGACCTGGGGGCGACCCCGCCGTGCGAGAGCTTTCTCGCCGCGGACCGACTGGACCGGCCGGAACCGGCGTACCCGCTGCACCTGCGGGTCTGCACCGACTGCTGGCTGGCGCAGATCCCTCCGCTGATCACACCGGAGGAGACGTTCAGCGAGTACGCGTACTTCTCCTCCTTCTCGACCTCCTGGGTGGAGCACGCGCGCACGTTCGTCGCCGACGCCACGGCGCGGCTGGGACTCGGTCCCGACTCCTTCGTGGTCGAGGTGGCCAGCAACGACGGATACCTGCTGAGGCACGTCGTGGACCGCGGGATCCGCTGCCTCGGCGTGGAACCCTCGGTCAACGTCGGCGCCGCGGCGCGGGAGGCGGGCGTGCCCACGCTCACGGCGTTCCTGGACCCGGACACCGGCGCCGGCGTCCGCGCCGAGCACGGCCCGGCGGACCTGGTCGTGGCCAACAACGTGTACGCGCACATCCCCGACGTGGTCGGGTTCACCCAGGGACTGCGCGCCCTGGTCGCCGACGACGGCTGGGTCTCCGTCGAGGTGCAGCACCTGCTGACCCTGATCGAGGAGAACCAGTACGACACGATCTACCACGAGCACTTCCAGTACTACACGGTCGCCTCCGCGATCCGGGCGCTGGCGAGCGGCGGGCTCGCGCTGGTGGACGTCGAACTGCTGCCCACGCACGGCGGCTCCGTCCGGCTGTGGGCCCGCCCGGCGGAGGTGGCCGGCGAGCCGACCGACGCGGTGGCCGAAGTCCTCGACCGGGAGAAGGCCGCCGGGCTGCAGGACCTGTCCGGGTACACCGAGTTCTCCGCCCGGGTGGCCAAGGTGCGCCGGGACCTGTTGCGGTTCCTCATCGACGCGGCCGACCGCGGCGAGACGGTCGTCGGCTACGGCGCCCCGGGCAAGGGCAACACCCTGCTCAACCACTGCGGCATCCGGCCCGACCTGCTCGCCTACACGGTCGACCGCAACCCCTACAAGCACGGCAGGTTCACCCCGGGCACCCGCATCCCGATCCTGCCGCCCGAGCGGATCGCCGCCGACAAGCCGGACTACGTCCTCGTCCTGCCGTGGAACCTGCGGGCCGAACTGGTCGAGCAGCTGTCCTTCGTGCACGACTGGGGCGGCCGGCTGGTTTTTCCCATACCGGAACTGAGCATTGTCGAGGTCAAGGCATGAAGGTCGTCCTGTTCTGCGGCGGTTACGGGATGCGGATGCGCAACGGCGCCTCCGACGACGTGCCCAAGCCGATGGCGATGGTCGGCCCGAGACCGTTGATCTGGCACGTCATGCGCTACTACGCGCACTTCGGGCACAAGGAGTTCATCCTGTGCCTCGGGTACGGCGCCCACCACATCAAGAACTTCTTCCTCAACTACGAGGAGACCACCTCCAACGACTTCGTGCTGCGGGGCGGTCGCACCGAGCTGCTGTCCACGGACATCTCGGACTGGACGATCACGTTCGCCCAGACCGGCGTCGAGTCGCCGATCGGTGAGCGGCTCCGCCGGGTGCGGCACCACCTGGACGGCGACGAGATGTTCCTCGCCAACTACGCGGACGTGCTCACCGACGCCCCGCTGGACGTGATGATCGACCGGTTCGCCGCGCGCGACGCCGGCGCCTCGATGATGGTGGTGCCCCCGCAGTCCTCGTTCCACTGCGTCGACCTGGGCGAGGACGGCCTGGTCGGGGGGATCACGGCGGTGAGCGACATGCCGCTGTGGGAGAACGGCGGCTACTTCGTGCTCCGCCAGGAAGTCTTCGACCACATCCCCGAAGGCGGTGACCTGGTCGCCGACGGCTGCGCCCGACTCGCCAAGCGAGGACGGCTGGTGGCCCACCGGCACCGCGGGTTCTGGAAGCCGACCGACACCGTGAAGGAACGGGCCGCACTCGACGCCGCCCACGCCCGGGGCGACCGCCCGTGGGCCGTGTGGGAGCACGGTGCCGCCGCGGTGGGGACCGCGTGATCAGGCTCGGGGCCGGACGCCTCGACCGGATCGTCGCGGTGGGCGCCCACTGCGACGACATCGCCATCGGCGCCGGCGGCACCCTCCTGACACTGTGTCAGGCACGTCCCGGTCTCCGCGTCGACGCGCTGGTGCTCACCGGCGGCGGCACCGAACGCGAGCAGGAGGAGCGGGACGCGCTCGCCGCCTTCTGCCCGGGCGCCGAACTGAACCTGACCGTGCACAAGCTGCCGGACGGCCGGGTGCCCGTGCACTGGGACGAGGCCAAGGCCGCGGTCGAGGAGCTGCGTGCGCGCACGGAGCCGGATCTCGTCCTCGCCCCGCGCACGGACGACGCGCACCAGGACCACCGAGGCCTGGCGCGGCTGATGCCCACGGCGTTCCGCGACCACCTCGTGCTCGGCTACGAGATCGTCAAGTGGGACGGTGATCTCGGCCGGACGGCGGCGTACCAGCCGCTGTCGCCGGAGACCGCCGAACACAAGGTGCAGCTGCTGCAGGAGCACTATCCCTCGCAGCGGCACCGGCCCTGGTACGACCGGGAGGCCTTCCTGGGGCTCGCCCGGATCCGCGGTATCGAATGCCACGCGCGCTACGCCGAGGCGTTCGCCGTCACCAAACTCGTGCTCGACCTGGGGGACTGAACCTTGCGCGTACTGCTCACCGGACACCAGGGCTACCTGGGCACCGTCATGGCTCCCGTCCTCACGGCCGCCGGACACGAGGTCGTCGGCCTCGACGCGGGCCTGTTCGCCGACTGCGTCCTCGGCCCGACGCCCGCCGACCCCTTCGGGCACCGGGTCGACCTGCGCGACATCACGGCCGAACACGTGGCAGGGGCGGACGCCGTGATCCACCTCGCCGCGCTCTCCAACGACCCGCTGGGATCCCTCGCACCGGAACTCACCTACGACATCAACCACCACGCGTCCGTGCGGCTCGCCCGACTGGCCCGCGACGCCGGGGTGCGGCGCTTCCTGTACGCGTCGACGTGCTCGGTCTACGGCGCCGCGGGCGGCGACGAACTGGTCGCCGAGGACGCCCCGCTGCGCCCGGTGACGCCGTACGCGGAGTCCAAGGTGCGCGTCGAGGACGACCTGCACGCGCTGGCCGACGGCGACTTCACCCCGGTGTACATGCGCAACGCCACGGCCTTCGGCCACTCGCCCCGGCTGCGCGCCGACATCGTCCTGAACAATCTGGTGGGCCACGCGCTCCTGTCCGGCGAGGTGCTCGTCCTCTCCGACGGCACCCCCTGGCGTCCGCTGGTGCACGCCGCCGACATCGCCCGCGCCTTCACCGCCGCGCTCGACGCGCCGCGCGAGGCGGTCCACGACCGGGCGTTCAACATCGGCAGCGAGACCAACAACGTCACGGTCGCCGAGATCGCCGACCAGGTCGCCGAGGCGGTCTCCGGCGCGAAGGTGCGGATCACCGGGGAGAACGGCGCCGATCCGCGCTCGTACCGCGTCGACTTCTCGCGGTTCCGCGAAGCGGTCCCCGGCTTCGACTGCGAGTGGACGGTGAAGCGCGGAGCGCTCGAACTCGCCGACTCCTACCGGAAGTTCGGGCTCACGAGGGACGACTTCGAGAGCCGCTTCACCCGCCTCGCCGTGCTGCGCGCGGCGTCCGACGCCGGCGCCGTCGACGACACCCTGCGGTGGCGCCGATGACCGGCCCCGGCGCGCAGATGCACGCCCTGGTGGAGCGGCTGTACCCGCTCTGCCGGAGCATCACGGGGGACGGGGTGCGCGCCACCCTGGACATCGTCGGCGAGTACGTTCCGCTCACGGTCCACGAGGTGCCGACCGGCACCCGGGTGCTCGACTGGACGGTGCCGCAGGAGTGGAACATCCGGGACGCGTACGTCGCCGACGCCGCCGGCCGCCGGGTCGTCGACTTCGCGGCGTCCAGCCTGCACGTGCTCGGCTACAGCGTGCCGGTGGCGGCGACCATGCCGCTGGCCGAGCTGCGCGAGCACCTGCACACCCTGCCGGAGCACCCCTCCTGGGTGCCGTACCGCACCAGCTACTACAAGCCGGAGTGGGGGTTCTGCCTGGCCCAGGAGACCCTGGACGCGCTGCCGGACGGCGAGTACGAGGTGCGCATCGACTCCACGCTCGCCGACGGCCACCTCACCTACGCCGAGCACGTGGTCCCCGGGCAGGTGGCCGACGAGGTGATCGTCTCCTGCCACGTCTGCCACCCCTCGCTGGCCAACGACAACCTGGCCGGCGTCGCGGTGGCGACCTACCTGGCACGGGCGCTGGCGGAGCAGGACCCGTACTACACCTACCGGTTCGTCTTCGCGCCCGGCACCATCGGCGCGATCACCTGGCTCGCCCGCAACGCCGAACGGATCGACCGGGTCAAGCACGGGCTGGTGCTGGCCTGCGCCGGCGACCGGGGCAGGCTGACGTACAAGCAGAGCAGGCGCGGGGACGCGGAGATCGACCGGGTGCTGCGGCACGTGCTGACCGCCTCCGGACGCCCGCACGAGATCAGGGAGTTCACCCCCTACGGCTACGACGAGCGGCAGTACTGCTCGCCCGGGTTCGACCTCGGAGTGGGCTCGCTCAGCCGGACCCCGTACGCCGGCTACCCCGAGTACCACACCTCGGCGGACGACCCGGACTTCGTCTCCCCGGAGGCGATGGCGGACACGCTCGCCGTGTGCCGTGAGGCGTTCGCCGTACTGGACCGCAACCGGCGCCACGTCAACCTCAGCCCCTACGGCGAACCGCAGCTGGGCCGGCGCGGGCTGTACGACTCGCTCGGCGGCCGCAGCGACGCGAAGCAGGCCCAGATGGCCATGCTCTGGGTGCTCAGCATGTCCGACGGCGAACACTGCCTGCTGGACGTCGCCGAGCGGTCCGGACTGCCGTTCGACACCGTGGCCGCCGCCGCCGACGCCCTGCGCGACGCCGAACTGATCAAGGCGTGACGCCGGTGACCACCGAGGAGGAGAGCACGACGGCGCCGGCCGGATCCGCCCGGCGGGCCTTCGTCGGCCGGCTGTCCTGGGGGCTGGCCGACCAGGCGGCCTCCAGCATCAGCAACTTCGCGGTGGGGATCTACGTGGCGCGCTCGCTGGGGGTGACCGCGTTCGGCGTGTTCGGTCTCGCCTGGGTGACCTACGGCGTGGTCCTCAACGTCTCCCGCGGTCTCGCCACCGATCCGCTCGTGGTCCGCTTCAGCGGCGTCCCGGAGGCGGCCTGGCGCGCGGCGGCGGCCCGGTCGTCGGGGACCGCGCTCGGCGTCGGCGCCGCCGTCGGCGCGGCGTGCCTGGTGGCCGGCGTCGCTCTCGGCGGCCGCGTGGGGCCCGCGTTCGTCTGTCTCGGCGTCATGCTTCCGGGGCTGCTGCTGCAGGACGCCTGGCGGTACGCGTTCTTCGCCGCGGGCGCCGGACGCAAGGCGTTCGTCAACGACCTCGTGTGGGGCGTCGCCCTCGTGCCGGCCATGGTCGTGGCGGCCCGCGCGGGCAGCGTGGCCGCCTTCGTGCTCGCCTGGGGCGCGTCCGCCACGGTGGCGGCGGGCTACGGCTGCGTCCAGTCCGGCATCAGGCCCCGCACGGCCCGGGCCCGCGCGTGGCTGCGCGAGCAACGCGACCTCGGCTACCGGTACCTGGTCGAGAACGTCAGCCTCAGCGGCGCGAGCCAGCTGCGCGCCTACGGACTCGGCGCGATCGCCGGGGTCGGCGCGGTGGGCGCGGTCCGCGGCGCCGAACTCCTGCTCGGCCCGTTCCTCGCCGTGCTGATGGGGCTGTCGCTGGTCACCGTCGCGGAGGCGGCACGGGTGGTGCGGCGGGCCCCGCACCGCCTCGGCAGGTTCTGTCTCCTGCTCGGGGGCGGGCAGGCCGCCGCCGCGCTGCTCTGGGGCGGGGCGCTGCTGCTGATGCCGGACCGGCTCGGCGAGCTCGTGCTGGGCGACGTCTGGGACTCCGCCGCCCGGCTCGTCGTACCGGTCACCCTCGGCGTCGCGGGCGCCGGCCTCGGCACCGGCGCGGCGGCGGGCCTGCGCGCGCTCGCCGCGGCCCGGCGCAGCCTGCGCTGCCAGCTGTTCGCCTCCGCCTGCTACGTCGCCGGCGGGCTCGGCGGGGCGGCCCTGGGCGGCACGGTCGGCTCGGCCTGGGGCGTCGCCGCCGCGACCCTCGCCGGCTCGGCCGTGTGGTGGCTCCAGCTGCGGTCCGCCCTCGGCGAGCACCACCAAGACCCCATCCCCGAAGTGAGGACGTCATGACCGCGCGACCCCGGCTGAGCATCGGCCTGCCCGTCTACAACGGCGAGGAGTACCTGGCCGAATCGTTCGACGCCCTGCTCGGCCAGACCTACGAGGACTTCGAGCTGGTCGTCTCCGACAACGCCTCGACCGACGGGACGGAGGCCCTCTGCCGCACGTACGCCGCGCGGGACCCGCGCATCCGGTACATCCGGCTGCCCCGCAACATCGGTGCCGCGCCGAACCACAACTACGTGTTCACCGAGTGCCGCGGCGAGCTGTTCAAATGGGCCTCGCACGACGACCTGTACGCCCGGGACCTGCTGCGGCGCTGCGTGGAGGCGCTGGACGAGAGACCGGACGTCGTCCTCGCGCACAGCGGCCAGGCGGTCATCGACGGCGACGGCCGGGTCAAGGTCCCCTACGAGTACGGGCTCGCCACCGACTCGCCGCACGCGCCGGAGCGCTTCCGCAGCCTGCTGTTCGAGCCCGGCGGCGACGACTTCTACGGGGTGATGCGGGCCGACGTGCTGCGCCGGGTGAAGCCGCACGACAGCTACCACCACGCCGACCGCACGTTCGTCGCCGAGATCACCCTGCACGGGCCCTTCCACCAGGTGCCGGAACTGCTGTACTTCCGCCGCGACCACCCCACCCGCGCCGAACGGGCGAACCCCTCCAAGCGCTCCCGGTGCGTCAACCTGGACCCGCGCAGGGCCGGCCCGCTGCACCCGACGCCCCGGCTGCTCGCCGAGTACGTCTGGGGCTTCGTCTCGGCGATCCGGCGGGCGCCGCTGTCCCCGGCCGACCGTCGCGCGTGCCACCGCCACCTGGCCGCGTGGATGACCAGCCGGGTCCGGCCGGGCGCCGGCGAGCGGGTCGAGGACCGCGCCCCGGTGGACCCGGCCCGGCTCTCCGTCTCCGTCGACTCCCTCGTCGCCGGCCGTGAGGGGAGGCGGGCGTGACCGCCGTCCGGGTCGGGGTGTTCGGCCTGCTCGGATCCGGCAACCTCGGCAACGACGGGTCGCTGGAGGCCGTGCTCGGGTACCTGCGCGCCGCGCACCCGGAGGCGGTCGTGGACGCGCTGTGCGGCGGACCCGGGACCGTCACGGCCCGGTACGGCATCCCCGCGACGCGCCTGCACTGGTACCGCGGGGAGTACCGGACCGCGTCGCGGGCGGGCGCGGTCGCGGGGAAGGGGCTCGGCAAGCTGGTCGACGCCTTCCGCACCGCCGCCTGGGTGCGCCGGCACGACGTGGTGATCGTGCCGGGCATGGGCGTCCTGGAGGCCACCCTGCCGCTGCGGGCGTGGGGCTTCCCGTACGCGCTGTTCCTGCTGTGCGCGAGCGGCCGGCTGCTGCGCACCCGGGTCGCACTGGTCGGCGTGGGCGCGGACGCGATCGGCGACCGGGCGACTCGGACCCTGGTGCGCTGGTCGGCGCGACTGGCCGCCCACCGGTCCTACCGGGACACCCTGTCCCGCGACGCGATGCGGGCCATGGGCGTGGACACCGCGCGCGACGAGGTCCACCCGGACCTGGCGTTCGCCCTGCCGGCGCCGCCGGCGGGCGCGCCCTCGGACGGGCCGGGCCCGGTCTGCGTCGGCGTCATGGACTTCCACGGCGGCAACGACGACCGCGCCCGGGCCGAGGAGATCCACCGGCGCTACCTCGACGGCACCACCCGGTTCGTCCGCGCGCTGGCCGAGGACGGCAGGCCGGTCAGGCTGCTCACCGGGGACGCCTGCGACGCGCCGGTGGCCGCCGCGATCGCCGGCGCGGTGGACTCGCCGCTGGTCACCGTCGCCGAGGCGGCCTCGCTGGCCGACCTGATGAAGGAGACGGCGGCCGCCGACACCGTGGTGGCGACCCGCTACCACAACCTGGTCTGCGCGCTGAAGGCCGGCACACCCACGCTCGCCCTCAGCTACGCGGCCAAGAGCGACGCGCTCATGGCCCGGATGGGGCTGGACGCGTACTGCCATCCGGCGCGCGAGATCGACGCCGACCGGCTGCTGGAGCAGTTCCGGGCGCTGGAGGAGCGGGCGGGGGAACTGCGGCGGACCCTCACCGAGCGGAACCTGGCCGCCACGCGGCAACTCGAGCACCAGTTCACCGTCCTGACCGCGGCCCTCTTCCCGGCGGCCGACCACACCCACGCCCTGCGGGAGGCCTCGTGAAGGCGACCGAAGTCCCGGCGATCACCGGCGCGTACCTGTTCGAGCCGACGCCGTACCCCGACGAACGCGGCTTCTTCTGCCGCACCTTCGACGCCGACGTGGTCCGGTCGGTGGGCCTCGACCCGGACGCCTTCGTCCAGGACAGCCTGTCCCGCTCCGTCCGGGGCGTGCTGCGCGGCCTGCACCTGCGCTCCGGCGCCGGCGAGGCCAAGCTGGTGCGCTGTTCGTACGGGAGGATCTTCGACGTCGTCGTCGACCTGCGGCCGGACTCGCCCACCTACCGCGGCGTGGCCACCTTCGAGCTGTCCGGCGAGACGCAGACGACCCTGTACGTCCCGGCCGGGTGCGCGCACGGCTTCCAGGCGCTGACGGAGACCGCCGACACCTCGTACCGCATCGACCGCCCGCACGATCCGGCCGAGGACGTGACGATTCGCTTCGACGACCCGGAGCTCGCCGTCCCCTGGCCGCTGCCGGCCGCATCGATGTCCCAGCGGGACCGGGAGGCGCCGAGCCTCGCCGAGGTCCTGAAGCACAGGGAGAGGTGAGTCCGACGTGGACACCGAAGAGTTCGCACTGCCCCGGTCGCGGGCGGCCAACGAGCGGCTGCACGCCCTCGTGCCCGGCGGCGCGCACACCTACGCCAAGGGCGACGACCAGTACCCCGAGGGCCTGGCCCCGGTCATCAGCCACGGCCGCGGCGCCCACGTGTGGGACGTCGACGGCAACCGCTACGTCGAGTACGGCTCCGGTCTGCGGTCGGTCAGCCTGGGGCACGCCCACCCGCGCGTGACCGAGGCGGTGCGGCGCCAGATCGACCGCGGCGGCAACTTCGTGCGGCCGTCCCTCGTGGAGGCCGAGGCGGCGGAGCGCTTCCTGGCCACCGTGCCGACCGCGGAGATGGTCAAGTTCGCGAAGAACGGCTCCGACGTCACCACCGCCGCGGTGCGCCTCGCCCGCGCCGTCACCGGCCGCCCACGGGTGGCCCTCTGCGGCGACCACCCGTTCTTCTCCACCGACGACTGGTTCATCGGCACCACGCCGATGTCCGCCGGCATCCCGACGGCGACCACCGAGCTGACCGTGACGTTCCCCTACGGGGACCTGGCCGCCACGGAGGAACTGCTCACCCGGTACCGGGACGAGGTCGCCTGCCTGATCCTCGAACCCGCCGGCCACACCGAGCCGCCGCCCGGATACCTGGCCGGCCTGCGCGCGCTGGCCGACCGGCACGGCTGCGTCCTGGTCTTCGACGAGATGATCACCGGCTTCCGCTGGTCCGAGGCGGGCGCCCAGGGCCTGTACGGCGTCGTCCCCGACCTCTCCACGTTCGGCAAGGCGCTGGGCAACGGGTTCGCCGTCTCCGCGCTGGCCGGGCGCCGTGAGCTGATGGAGCGGGGCGGACTGCGCCACCCCCACGAGCGGGTGTTCCTGCTGTCCACCACGCACGGTGCGGAGACGCACTCCCTGGCGGCCGCGATGGCCGTGCAGACCACCTACACCGAGGAGGGCGTCACCGCGCGGCTGCACTCCCTCGGCGAGCGGCTGGCCGCCGGCGTCCGCGACGCGGCGGCCGGCATGGGCGTCGGCGACCACGTCGTCGTCCGGGGCCGGGCCAGCAACCTGGTCTTCGCCACCCTCGACGAGGACCGGCGGCCGTCGCAGGAGTACCGCACCCTGTTCCTGCGCCGGCTCCTCGCGGGCGGGGTGCTGGCCCCGTCGTTCGTGGTGAGCAGCGCGCTCGGCGACGACGACATCGACCACACCGTCGAGGTGGTGGCCCAGGCGTGCGCGGTGTACCGGAAGGCACTGGACGCCGGCGACCCCACCCCCTGGCTGGGCGGGCGACCGGTGAAGCCCGTCTTCCGCCGCCTGGCGTGACATGACGTGACGTCAGCGGTGCTCCCGCCGCCTCTCGCCGGCCGTCCGGGCGGCCGTCCGTCCGGTCTGCCGGTCGGCCGCCCGGTCGACCAGCCACGCGGTCGCCGGCACCACCGCCAGCGCGGTGCACCAGCCGCCGAGGACGTCGGTCGGGTAGTGCGCGCCGAGGGCCACCTGCGCCCAGCCCATGGCGGCGCCGGCCACCAGCGCCGCGGTGAGCACGAGCGACGTGCCGGCCGCCCGGCCGAGACCGAGCCGGCTGGTCGCCGCCAGCGCCACCGCGAGGGCGAACGCGGTGAGGAAGGCGGTGTGGCCGCTCGGGTAGGACAGGTTGCCGGCACCGTGGATGGTGCGTCCCACCAGGGACTTCAGCAGCGTCGCCGTCACCACGGCGGCGCCGGTCCCGGCCACGACGGACACCGCCGCGCGGGGGTGCCGCAGCAGCGCGCAGCCCGTCACGCCGGCCACGATCAGCGCGGCCGCTCCGGCGGGCTCACCCAGGAAGTCCGTGGCCAGAGCGGCGTGCCGCCACGGCGGCCGCACGCTGTCCGCCGTCGGCGCGACGATCCACCCGTCCACCGTGCCGGGCTCGCCGTGGCCGGCGTACAGGACGCCGAGCACGGCGACCACCAGCGCGGCGAGCGCCGCGACCGGTCCGAGCCACGCGCGCAGCACCGGGGGCAGCACCGCGGCCGCCGGCCGCCGTCTCCCGGGCCCGCTCCCACCGACCGGTCCCACGCGCTTCCTTCCGTCCGCGTCGGCACGCCCACGTGCCGGAGCCCGGCGGAGCGCCGGGTCCTCGTCCGCTCTCACCTCTCCAGGAGGAGACCCCACAGCAACGCCGCGGCGCTCACGAACGGAGCCAGCAGCATGATGAAGAAGGCGGGGCCGGTGAGCGCACCGGCATCCGCCCGGCCCGTCTGTCGCGCGTGCGCCGCCACCCGCCACCGGCCGTTGCTCCAGGCCACGGCGACGAAGGCCATGAACGTCAGCCAGAACGGGCCGTCGTGCCGGTACAGCTGCACCGTCGCCGCCGCCAGGCAGAGGAACGAGAAGCCCGCGATGTGCGCCGGCTTGATGCCGTAGAGCGTCAATGTCCCTCATCCTCGAGCTCGTCGCCGGACCTCAGTATGGCCCGGCCGGTGATCGGCGTCCATGGAGGAGTCCTGAACGGGCGAGGGCGTTCCGGAACGAGTGACGTACCGTCAGAAAACCCTGTTTCAGGGGAGCTTGCGGCGGAACACCCGCCGGAAGGCGATCAGGAGGAGCAGGACGGCGACGACGGTCAGGACGAGGGGGGCCGTGTCGGTGAGGACGGTCAGGAACAGTCCTGCCGAGGCCGCCTTGTCGCCGAGCTCCTTCGAACTCTCGGGTGTGACGTCGAAGGTGAGGACGGACACCGGGAGCAGCGGGACCGGCTCCCCGCCGACGGCGACGGTGGCCAGGACCTCCTGGTCCACCTTCTGGTCGATGGCGACGCCGGTCTGCCGGTCGATGTGGGCGACGAGCGTGGACCGGCCCCGGTAGGCGAGCGGCACGGGGTCCGGCAGCGCGGACAGCGCCGCGGGCGTGAGACGGGCCCGCGCGCGGGAGTCGAGCGTGGGCACCAGGCCCGCGACGAGCTTCTTCGGCAGCGCGGCCGGGAGCGGTTCGAGCACCGCGGGGTCCTTGACGGGTGCGGAGACCCTGATCTCGTACACGTTCACCGTGCGGCCCTCGCGCTTCGCCGATCCCGTGTAGCGCACCGGGACGATCGAACGGGTCGTCGCGTCGTAGTACGTGTAGGAGTCGTTCCGCGCGGCATCCGGGGGGAAGGCCGAACTCAGCGCGCCCCGCGAGGGTTCCACCGGCGTCGACGCCGGCGCCGACGTGCCCTTCCTGCTGTCCCTGTCGAGGGCGTACGTCTTCGAGCCGGGCAGGGACCGCCCGTCGGCGTGGACGGTCGTCACGTCCTCGAGCACAGCCGTGTCACCGTGGGTGGACGTCACCCGCAGGCGTCGGTCGACGGTGATCGGGATGCCGGACCGGAGCGCGTGCGCGGTGTCCCCGGACTGCAGGGCCTTCCCGTCCAGCATCGTGGCACTGCCCGCGTAGTGCACGGTCTGGTCGGTGTCACCGGGCAGTCTCGTCGCGTACGGCGCGACGGCGAAGCGCACGACCGCCGCGAGGGCCACCAGGACGACGGCGAGGGCGATGAGCACGATCGACGGACGACGAGCGGACACGATGTCCCCTTCGGTTGTTCGGTCACATGTTTTCGGCGCCGGCCCTGATCGCTTCACGGATACGGGGATAGGTGCCGCAGCGGCAGATGTTGCGGATGCCGTCCAGGTCGGCCTCGGAGACCGTGCGGCCTTCTTCCCCGACGCGGCGGACCAGGGCGACGGCGGCCATGATCTGGCCGGGCTGGCAGTAGCCGCACTGGGCCACGTCCCGGTCGAGCCACGCCTGCTGCATCGGGTGCAGGTCCGCGCCCACGGTGGCCGCGAGCCCCTCGATGGTGGTGATCTCGTCGGACGGCCGCAGGTCCTTGACGGGGATGGCGCAGGGGTTGGCCGCCCTGCCGTTGAGGTGGCTCGTGCAGGCCTTGCAGACGTTGATGCCGCAGCCGTACTTCGGGCCGGTGACGCCGAGGAGGTCGCGCAGGACCCACAGCAGCCGCTCGTCGTCGGCGGCCTCGACGGTGACCTGTTCGCCGTTGAGGCGGAACGTGTGCACGGGCACGGGGACTCCCTTCTTCCCGGGGTGACTTCGGCGGTGGCTTCAGCGGACGTGGTCCAGGCCGTCGGTGGGTGACGCGGGGACGGGCGGGACGGTGGGTTTCGGCTCGAAGGAGAGCGTGCCGTGATGGACGGGGAAGACCGTCGGCATGACGCCGGTGGCGCGGCCGTACGCACAGGCGACCGCGGCCGCCGACGCGGCGACGCCGAGTTCCCCGGCGCCGCCGGGTCTGCCGGTGGTGGGCGGCATGACGACGATCCGCAGCTCCAGCGGGGTGTTCCACTGCCGGGTGTAGAAGTAGTTGTCCCAGCTGGCCTCGAGGAAGTGGCCGTCGCGCAGGTGCAGGCCGGACGTCAGGACCAGGGCGATGCCGTCCATGAGGCAGCCCGTCATCTGCGCCTCCAGACCCCGCGGGTTGACGGCGAGGCCGACGTCCACGGCGACGACCGCCTTGGTGACGCGCGGGCCGGTGACACCGTCGCGCACGGGCCGGCCGACCGTTTCGGGGCGGCAGTCGATCTCCACCAGCACCGCGCTGACGGAGTGGTACTCGGAGTGGAAGGCGATGCCCTGCGCCGTACCGGCCGGCATGCTCCTGCCCCAGTCCCCGGCCTCGGCGGCCTTGTCCAGCACGGCGCGCGAGCGCTCGTCCCGCAGGAAGCCGCGCCGCAGCCGGTAGGGGTCCTTGCCCCTCGCCGCGGCGAGCCGGTCGACCAGGAGCTCCCGGGCGCAGGTGACGTCGGGGGAGTAGACGTTGCGCGTGCTGCCGGTGTTGAAGCCCTTGTCGGTCTCGCTCAGAAGCCGGCTGTGGGCGCCGAAGTCGTAGGGCATCGACTGCGAGAGCTGGAAGAAGGTCTGCGAGAAACCGATGTCGCCCACCGGGAGTCTCGCGGCCAGGGCGGTGAGGATCTCCCCGAGGCCGTGGCCGAGGTCGGTGGACACGCTGGTGTGCCGCTGCCGGTAGCCGAGGACGGTGTCGCCCAGGTGGTCGATGCGTACGCGGGAGGTGGCCATGGGATGGACGCGCCCCTGACGGGAGTCGTCCGCCCGGTGCCACATGAGCTTCACCGGCTTGCCGATCCGTCGGGAGACCTCGACGGCCTCCAGCGCGGCGTCGAAGAAGAGCTTGCGGCCGAAGGAGCCGCCCCCCTCGGTGACGTGCACGGTCACCGCGCCGAGCGGCAGGCCGAGCCGGGCGGCGATCGCCTCCTTCGCGACGAGCGGGGCCTGCAGGCTCGACCAGACCTCGGCGCGGTCGGGGCGCACGTCCGCCACCGCGCAGTTGGGTTCCAGCGCGCTGCCGCTGCGGAAGTGGAAGGTGAACTTCCCCTCCACGCTCGGTGTCAGCGGCGGCAGGCCCATGGGCGGTTCGGCCGCCCGCAGTTCCTCCAGCACCGACGCGTCGGACTTCCCCTCGGCGCTCCCGGGCCTCCAGGACACCTTCAGGGCGCGCACCGCGTCGATGCACCGGCCGAAGGTGGTCGCGCGCACCGCCACCCCGGTGGGGATCACGACGACGTCGGTGACACCGGGCAGGGAACGGACCTCGGCCAGGTTGGACACCGATCCGACCGTGCCGTTGATCGTCGGAGGTCGGCACACCATGGTCGGCATGGCATCGGGGACGTCGAGGTCCAGCGTGAACCTCTTGCGTCCGGTGACCGCCGCGCGGGCGTCGACGCGGCCGTGCGGCCTGCCGATGACCGTGAACATGTCCCGGGGCTTGAGGGCGACGGCCACCTGCTCGGTCCGTACGGCCGCGGCCCCGCGGGACAGCGCCCCGATGTCGGCGCTCCGGCCGCCGGGGCCGCTGATCACTCCCGCCTCCCAGGCCAGCTCGGCGACGGTGGTGCCCCATGCGGTCGCGGCCGCCCGGAGCAGCCGGTCCCGGGCGACGGCGGCGGCGACGCGGATCGGGGTGTAGGTGGAGAACGTCGTGTTCGAGCCGCCGGTGAGCTGGTTGAACAGCAGCTCCGGTCGCGCGTCGGCCAGGGTGATGTGCACCCGCGCGAGGGGGATGCCGAGTTCCTCCGCGATCAGCATGGCCGTCGACGTGGTGACGCCCTGTCCCACCTCGGTCCGCGGCAGGGCGAAGGACACGGTGCCGTCCGGGTTCACCTCGACCGTGATCAGTCCGGACGTCGGCAGGGCCGCCGCCGTCATCACGTCGTTGAGATCCACCAGTTCCGTGATCTCCGGCGAGGGGAGGGCCGGCGGGAGCGCGTCCGGCGAGGGGGCGTCCGCCCGTGCCGCGGACGTGGGGACGAGTCGGGCCGCCGTCGTCAGCGTCGGTGCGGCCAGCACGTATCCGAGGAACCGGCGTCTGGCGAAGGGCTGTGCCCCGGGGTCCGGCCGCGGCGGGCGACCGGTGCCGGTCACCGGTGGCCTCCCGCCGCCGGCGGCCGTGCGCGGCCGGCGGCGGGGGCCGCGTGCCGTCGTGTCGTTGCGTCGCCGTGCGCCGTCGTCATCGTCTCCACCCGGTTCGTGGTCGGTTCGTGGTCGCAGAGCCCACCGGTCGCCACCGGTCGGCCGCGGTGGGCCCGGAAGGGACCGGTGCGGCACCCGGCCGGGGGCGCGCCGCGGGACGCGCCCCCGGCCGGTGGTGCCGGAGGGGGCTCAGGAGGGACGGTTGGCGTCCGGGATCTCGAGGTGGATGCCCCGCCCTTCGGAGAGGAAGAGCAGTACGAACTTGCGGAGGGCCTCCTCCACCGTCCAGGCGGCCTGGGGGATCAGCGGCAGGGGGATGAGCCCTTCGCGGAAGGCCACCAGCAGTGGCCAGGCGGCGCTGATCAGCGGCTGCCAGAACGGCTCCCGCTCCAGCCCGATCAGGTCGCCGGTCCGGTCGCCGAGCGTGTACCGGGCGAAGGCGTTGATCAGCGGCCGGGTGAGGCCGGCGTCGAGCTGGGCGACGATGTCGAGGAGGACGTCGGTCAGTTCCACGCCCTCGGGCGTGGACGCCAGGACCGGGTCGAGGACCTGCCGGGACTGGGCCTCGGCCTCGTTCCAGGTGGCGGGGATGTACTCGTCCAGGACGCCGAGCATGTGCGCGGTGACCTGCCACACGTGCAGATAGCCGTCCGACTCGGCGGTGGTGACCGGAACCCGCCAGTCCCTTAGCTTGCTCATGACAAACGTGGCCAGGCTGTGCCAGGTCACCATGATGTCGGCCTGGCTGATGGGGATCGTCTGGCCGCCGTTGGTGCGGGACCAGCCGGGGGACTGCGGCAGCAGGTGCCGTACGGCCGCGTGCACCAGTCGGGTCTTCACGGCGGTGACGATCATCCCGCCCTGCGGCTGGTAGGCGTCGAGGTCCCCGACGTCGTAGCCGAGCCGGGCCGTCTTGGCGATGCGGTCCTTCATGTCCGCGCCGCCCTTGGAGTAGTAGACGGCGCGCGCCTCCCTCGGGATGGCGGTGCTCATGAGGCCGCTGCCCAGGCCGTACAGGGCGCCGGTGTAGATGCCCCTCTTCGTGGTGAACCGGGCCGCGGCCGCGAGCTTGCCCCGGTCCGCCCAGGGCGGCAGCCGGCGCGCCTTCTCCATGAAGTCGCGCAGATCCGCGGGAAGTCCGGCCGGCAAGGGCTGGTCGTTGCGGGTCCACGTGCGGAGCGCCTCGTTGGCCTTGGCCACGTCGCCGCGCTCGATCACGGCGGCGAGCACGGGATCGGCCTCCTCGTCCCAGACCCACTCGGGGTCGACGCCCGCGCCGCTGCCGGCCACCGAGCCGCTCGGCGACCACGTCCACAGGGGCCTCGCCAGGGCCGGCGAGGCCATGCCCAGCGCCCCGAAGGTGCCCATGGCCCCGCCGGCGAACAACATCTTGCGCCTGCTCAGTCCGTCCATCGCTGCGAACTCCTCCTCGAGTTCCTCGGGCCGTCACGGAGATTGGTACGATGAAACAACTATCGCTTCGTTGTTTCAACAGGGGAGCACATGCGCGCCGCGAACGCCAGACTCCTCACAGGATCGGGTCCCCGGGGAGCCCGTCGGGCGGCCGCCTCGACGGCCCGCACGTCCCCCGGCGCGACATCCTGGCCACCCCGCGCACGGCCGGCCGGGCCGGCTCTCCAGCGAGCGCGAGGGCCGGCGCGAGCCCTGCCGCGGACGCGACCCGGTGCGTCGTCGGCACGCCCTGCCCCGGTCCCCGGAGGGGAGCATCGGCCCGGGGGCGACGTGAGGCGGGGGAAGCCGTCCGCCCGGGGCGTCCGCCCCAGGGCGCGCCCCGCCCGCCCGGTGGGCGCCTGCCGGGCGGATGCCGGACTCCGGCAGGATGGCCGTATGACTTCTCCCGGTACCGGCGCGGGCACCGGCCGCGAGGCGGACAGGACGCGTCTCGCGGCGGCGGTGGCGGCACCGGTCGTCGTCGGCGCGGGGCTGGGGCTCAGGGCCGTGGCGGCGGGAGACGTGGCCAAGTACGGCGGGGACGCGCTGTACACGCTCCTGCTGGTCGCCCTCGTCGTTCTCGTGGCGCCCCGGGTGACGGCGTGGAGAGCCGGCGCCCTCGCGCTGGCCGTCAGCTGGGCGGTCGAGTTCCTCCAGCTCGGCGGGCTCCCGGCCGAGCTCTCCCGGCGCAGCACCGCCGCCCGCCTGGTCCTCGGTTCGACCTTCGACGCACCGGACCTGTTCTGGTACGCGGTCGGCGCGCTGGCCGGATGGCTCGTCCTGGCCGCCGTACCGCGGCCCTCGCGGCCTCCCACGGCGCGTCCGTCTTCGTCACCCCGGCCGGGTCGCCCGGGGAGCGAGCGCGGGGCGGACTGACGCGGGTCCGCCGGGAGGGCCCCTCCCCGGGCCGGGCCGCTCGTCCCGGGCTCAGACCCGCACCGGGACGCACAGCAGCGCCGCCGGACCCGGCCTGCTCCCCAGCCGGGTGGTGAACGCGATCCCCGCGGCGTACTCGCCGCCCGCGCACTGTCCCTTGAGGTGCCCGACGGCGAAGTCGCCCCCGGTGCCGTCGGCCGGGCGGTCGTCGTTCCGGTCGAACCGGACGGTACGGCCCGTGCGCCCCAGGGGGACGCGGGCGGGCGCGCACAGTGCCGCCGACACCCGGTCGCCCCGCCGGCTGTGGCCGATGAGGAACTCACCCGCGGGACACTGGAGTTTGGTGTAGCCGCCCGCCCAGTCACCCCCCGCGGGCACGTGGCGTTCGTCGGTGACGACCGTCCGGGCGTCGCCGGCGGCCCGCAGGTCGCCCGTCGTCACGTCGGTGCACAGGGCGCGCCCGCCGGTGTGGCTGAGGCCGGTCAGACGCAGGCCGTCGGGACAGACGGCCTTGCGGGCCCCCGGGTCCCAGTCGCCGGCCGCCCGTTCCCGCAGCGACTGCACGGCGTCGGCGTGGTCGGTGGTGAGCATGCGCCAGGCGGGCACCGGCGCGACGGGTCCCGTGCGGCTCGCGGCGGTCATGAGGCGGTTCCAGGCGGCGGCACGCCAGTCGCCCGGGTCGAGGATGCCGTACCGCCGTCCCGCCGTGTCGTAGCGCAGCAGGGCCCAGTCGTCGTGGCCCTCCCAGCCGACCAGGGGCCAGTAGGCGAAGTCGGCGTCCCGGTCGGCGAACTGGTCGGTGACGTTGTCGAACCAGGTGCGGGCGGCGGTGCCCGTCTCCCCGGCCCCGACGCCGAACTCGCTGATCCACACCGGTGCCGTGTGGTGCCGTCCCTCCGTGGTCACGAAGAAGGCCTGGTCGGTGAGGACCTGGTACAGCTGCTCACGGGTCAGGTCCTGGTAGCGGGCGTCGTGGGTCTCGCCGATGCCGGTGGCGCCGCTGTGGCGGGGGCCGGTGTAGCCGTAGAAGTGGGCCGAGTAGACCAGTTTGCGGGCGTCCACCAGGGTGTGCGAGAGCGCCCGGACGGGGGCGAGCGTGGGCCGGTCGTGGGGCAGCCCGTCGACGGGCAGGCCGGTCCAGTTGATGCCCTCGACCACGACGAGGAGATCGGGGTTGGCCTCGGTGAGGATGCGGTCCGCGGCGAGCTGCGCCGCGGCGTGCCAGTCGTGGGCGTCGCCCAGGCCCCAGTTGGGGTCGTCGAAGACGTCCCGGCGCACCTCGTTGTAGAGGTCCGCGCCCACGACCCGGGGGTCGGCGGCGTAGCGGCGGGCCATGAGGACCCAGTCGTCGGCCCACTGCCGGGTGGACCGGCCGCTGTTCCAGCGTTCGTTGCCGTCGACGCCGCAGCACCAACGGGAGGTGTTGGTGTGGTTGTTGAGGACGACCGCGAACCCGTCCCCGGTGAGGGCGGCCACGACCGCGTCGAAGACCTGGAGCGGTGTCCTGCCGCGCAGGTGCGGATTGGCCGCGACGGCGGAGTCCGGGACGGGCGCGGTGGCACGGATCATCGCGTTGGAGAACGGCAGCCGGACGCTGTTGATGCCGAGCGCGTGGAAGTCGGCGAGCAGGGCGGACAGCGGGGCGCGGTCCAGGCCGAGGGGGATGTCGTGGGAGTCCTGCCCGGCGTGATGGTCGGTGCCGCTGCCCGTCCACGAGCCCTGCGCGCCGTCCCAGTTGGCCGACTTCAGACGGAAGCGCCGGCCCTCGGCGTCGACGACGTACCGGCCGCGGGTGGACAGCGGTGGCCGCCAGGTGTCGGCGGTCGAGACGGCCGAGGTGGTCGAGACGGTCGGGCGGGGCCGGGTTTCGGAGGCGGCGGAGGCGGTCGTCGTGGTGGGGGCGATGGTGAGCAGGGCGACCGCCGTCGACATTGTTGTCAGGTGCTTGACAAATTTGAGGGTCGGCATCAGGACCTCCGTGGCGGGGGAGGGGAGCCGGCGACCGGCGGCTGTCACCTTATGGCGGAACGCCGGCCGGGTCGACCCTGATGTCGGCCATGCCGTCGCTGTGGCTGTGGCTGCGACTGTGGTCGTAGGGGTGGGCGCAGTCGTGGCCGCGGTCGCAGGAGTGGTTCCGCAGGGCCGGGCGAGAGGGCGGTCGGTATCCGCCGGTGGTGAACCCGGTGGTGAAGTTTGCCCCGACTTCCCCAGGAAATAAGCCAGTTGGGCATCGGGTCGGGTGCCGCCGGGACGGGCGGGCCGACCGGTCCGCCGCCCCGCGGACGACCGGACCCCGCAAGGGCCGCGCTCCGGATCGCCCCGGAAGGGAGGAGCGTCGTGCCGCAGTCCGACGACGAGTGCCCGGCCGTCCTCGAGGGACGGCTCCCGCCCGGCGGCGCCCGGCCCGTACGGCCTCGCCCGCGCCGTCGTACCGGGGCCCGGTGGACGCTGGCCGTCGGGGTCGCCGCCCTGGTCACCGGCGTCGCCCTGGCCGAGGGCCTGCTCATCGCCACGGGCCTGGTCCTGGCCGGTGTCGGCGTGCAGCTGTTCGACGCGCCGAAGGCGCCGGACGCACCGCACGCACCGCACTCACCGAACATACCGGACACACCGGGCACGCCGAGCGGGCGCCCGGACCGTCCCGCCGGCTGACGGACCCTGCCCGAGCCTCCGGGTGCGACCGGGCGAGGACGGAGGACACGACCGCGACGCCGTCCCGGCACGGAGGCACCGATGACGCAGGAGGTGCCGACGACGCGGGGCGCCGACGCCGCAGAACGCGCCGACGCCGCCGGGGCGCCGGTGGTGCCGGGCGCCGAGCCGCCCTCGCGCCGGACGACGACCTCGCAGGAGCCGTCGCCGTCCCCGACCGCCCCGGGGAGCGGCGGGCGGCGGGTGCGGCTGCCCGGGCCGCGCACCCGCCGGCCGACCGGTTCTCCCGTCAGTCCACCGGCCAGGTGTGCACCGGGGCGTTGAGATGCATGTAGTCGATGTACTGCCGCGTCATGCGCCGCAGTGCCTCGTCGCGGCCCACACCGGGGGAGGTGGCCAGATGGTGGAACGTCTCCTTCTGCCAGACCGCTCCGTTACGGGCCGTGACGCACCGCTGCTCGACGACGCCGAGCAGGGGCTCCCGCCAGGCCGCGTCCATCCCGCTCAGCTCCAGGCCCCGGTGCGCCAGCGGCAGCAGCCGACGCAGGACCAGCTCGGGCACCGGGACCTCGCCCATCCCCGGCCAGTACAGGGCCGCCTCGATGCCGTGCCGGGCCGCCGTGTGCAGGTTCTCCTCGGCGGCCGCGAAGGACATCCGGGACCACACCGGCCGTTCCTCCTCCACCAGGGCACGGGTCAGGCCGTAGTAGAAGGCGCCGTTGGCCAGGGTGTCGGCGACGGTCGGGCCGGCGGGCAGCACCCGGTTCTCCACCCTGACGTGCGGGACGCCGTCGGCGACGGCGTAGACCGGCCGGTTCCAGCGGTAGATGGTGCCGTTGTGCAGGGTCAGCTCGGCCAGCTCGGGGACGTCGCCGCGCTCCAGGGTCTCCGTCGGGTCCTGCTCGTCGCACAGCGGCAGGAGCGCGGGGAAGTAGCGCAGGTTCTCCTCGAACAGGTCGAAGACGCTGGTGATCCACCGCTCCCCGAACCACACCCGGGGCCGTACCCCCTGCGCCTTGATCTCCTGCGGACGGGTGTCGGTGGCCTGCTCGAACAGGGGGATCCGGGTCTCGTGCCACAGTTCCCTGCCGAACAGGAACGGCGCGTTGGCGGCCAGCCCGATCTGCACGCCGGCGATCGCCTGCGCCGCGTTCCAGTACGCGGGGAACTCCTCCGGGGGGACCTGGAGGTGGAACTGGGTGCTGGTGCACGCGGCCTCCGGGGTGATCGTGTCCGCGTACGTGCGCAGCCGGTCGACGCCGTCCACCTCGATGCGCAGGTCCTCGCCCCGTGCCGCGAACACCTGGTCGTTGAGCAGGTGGTAGCGGGGATTCTCCGACAGCGCGGACTCACCGATGTGCTCCTGGCGCAGCGTCGGCAGGATGCCGACCATGATCAGCCGTGCGCCGACCGACCTGGCACGCTCGTCGGCGTGGTTCAGGGCGGCGCGGATCTCGGACTCCCACGCGTCGGGGCCGCCCTCCGTCAGGCGGCGCGGCGGCACGTTGATCTCGAGGTTGAACCGGCCCAGCTCGGTGTCCCAGGCCGGGTCCGCGATCGCCTCCAGCACGTCGTTGTTGCGCATCGCCGGCTCGGCCGCGTCGTCGACCAGGTTCAGCTCGACCTCCAGCCCGACCCGGGGACGCTCGGACGCGAACCGGTCCTCGCGCAGCATCTGGGCGAACGCGTCGAGGCACTCCTGCATCTTGATCCGGTACCGGCGCCGGTCCTCGCGCGTGAAGACCATCGCCGGGACGTCCCGCCCCATGGGGCCTCCCGGGGTCCGGCTCTGTCTCGGACAGCTCTCCGTCCAGCGTCGCACCCCCGGGCGCCCCCGACCACGCGAGCCGGGCGCCGGCCGCGGTGTCAGCTCCAGCCGAAGCGGCGGTCCACGACCGCCGCGAACTCCTCCAGACTGAGCAGCGCGTCCCCGTTCTGGTCGGCGGCGTCGAACAGGGCGGAAGAGGCGTCGGCGTCCCCCAGCGCCCAGGACGGCAGATCGCCGGAGGCGGCCAGGGTGGGCCCCTTCGTGCGCAGCGCGGTGATCACCTCCTCGCGGGTCAGCGTCCCGTCCCCGTCGAGGTCGAGTGCCTCGAACAGCTTGCGTGCCTTGTCGCTCATGCTGGTCCCCCGTCGTTCACGATGTCTGCCGGTCCCGGCTCCCGACCTGACGCCCGGCCCGGGGCCCTCGGTTCCGGTTCCCGGTGGCCGGCGGGCGGGAAGGCCCCGGCCCGCTCCCGTACGGCGATGCGCGCGCTCCCGTCCGGGTCCCCGCCGCCGGCGCCGCGGCGGGTCACGGCTTGCGGGCGAGGCCCCCGTGCTCGGCGATGACCTCCGGCGCGGTCGCGGAGGGCTCCGGGCGCCACAGGGGCACGGAGACCACGCCGGGCTCGATCAGCTCCAGCCCGTCGAAGAACGAGGTGATCTCCTCGACCGTCCGCAGGTTGTACGGCACGGCGCCGCTGGCGTTGTAGGAGTCCTGGGCCGCCTCGAAGACGGGGTCGACACCCCGGGAGCCGTCGTTGATCGAGAGGTAGCTGCCCGACGGCAGGGCCCCCATGAGCCGGGTCACCAGCTCGCGCCCCTGGTCGCGGTCGGCGACGTGACCGAGGATGTTGCTCAGGATGAGGGCGGTGGGCCGGCCGAGGTCCAGCGTCTCGGCCGCCGCCGCCAGGATGCGGTCCGGGTCGAGGACGTCGGCGTCGATGTAGGCGGTCGCGCCCTCGGGGGTGGAGTAGAGCAGGGCGCGGGCGTGCGCCAGGACCATCGGGTCGTTGTCGACGTAGACGATCCGCGACTCGGGGGCGATCCGCTGGGCGACCTCGTGAGTGTTGTCGGCGGTCGGCAGGCCGGTGCCGATGTCCAGGAACTGCCGGATGCCCGCCTCGGACACCAGATAGGCGATGTTGCGGCGCAGGAAGGCCCGGCTGCTGCGGGCGATGGTGACGATGCCGGGGAAGACGGCGGTGTAGGCGTCGCCGGCCTCCTCGTCCACGGGGTAGTTGTCCTTGCCGCCGAGCCAGTAGTTCCAGATCCGGGCCGAGTGCGGCACCGAGGTGTCGATCTTCTGGTGCGCCGGCGATCCGGGCGTCGTCGCTGAGTCGCTCATGGGGGGTGTCCGTCTTTCAGCCGAGGCGTGCAGGTTCCACCGCACAACGTACGTCCCAACGGCCACGGCGCGCACACCAGTTCACCTCTTCGAACGGCCATGCCCCGGCCCCCGCCGCGCGGAGGGCGGGCCCGCCCCGCGCGGCCCGGTCGCCTCGCCCCGCCCCGCTCGGTCCGCGCCGCTCCGTCCGCCTCCCGCCGCCGCATCGGGTCGGTCGTCCCGGACCCTTGACCCACACCCCGTCAGTGGCGATTCTCGTCGCAACTCTTGCGCGGTCATGACAATTTCGTGGGCGCCCCCGGACCCCGGCGCCCACCGGCCCGTCACCGTGGTCGGCCGAGCGGCGCCGGCAGCTCACCGAGGCGGCGATCCGCGGGACGTGCCCCGCGGGGCTCCGCCGAGGACGCCCCCGGCCGGCGCGGCCCGCGGATCGCCGCGCCCCGGTTCCGTGATCACCGGCGCCGTCATCGAGACGATCCGGCCTCCCGGCCGTATCTGGGGGCACGTGGGGCCGTGCATCCCCGGCCCCGCCGTCGATCCAGCCGAGCCAGTCGATCCAAGGGAACCCGCCTCATGAACGCAACCGCCGCCATCGGTGTCACCGGTCTCGGTGTGATGGGCCGCAACCTCGCGCGCAACTTCGCCCGCAACGGGTACACCGTCGCCGTCCACAACCGCACCGCCGGCCGCACCCGCGCGCTCGTCGAGGAGTTCGGCCACGAGGGCGCGTTCGTCGCGGCGGGGACGGCGCGCGAGTTCGTCGCCGCGCTCGAACGCCCCCGCCGGCTGATGATCATGGTGCAGGCGGGCGCCGTCACGGACGCCGTCATCGACGAGTTCGCCCCGCTCCTGGAGCCCGGCGACATGATCATCGACGGGGGCAACGCCCACTTCGCCGACACCCGCCGCCGCGAGGAGGCCCTGCGCGCACGGGGCCTCCACTTCGTCGGCACCGGCGTCTCCGGCGGCGAGGAGGGCGCCCTGAACGGGCCGTCGATCATGGTCGGCGGCTCGGCCGAGTCGTACGACGTGCTCGGGCCGATGTTCGAGGCGGTCAGCGCGCGGGTGGGCGGCGAGCCCTGCGCGGCGCACGTCGGCACCGACGGCGCCGGGCACTTCGTCAAGATGGTCCACAACGGCATCGAGTACGCCGACATGCAGCTCATCGCGGAGGCCTACGACCTGCTGCGCCAGGTCGCCGGGTACACCCCGGCCGAGATCTCGGACATCTTCCGCGCCTGGAACCAGGGGCGGCTCGGCTCCTACCTCGTCGAGATCACCGCGGAGGTCCTCGCCCACACCGACGAGGCCACGGGGGCGCCGTTCGTCGACGTCGTGACCGACGCGGCCGGGCAGAAGGGCACCGGCCGCTGGACCGTGCAGACCGCCCTCGACCTCGGCTCGCCGGTCACCGCCATCGCCCAGGCCACCTTCGCCCGTGCCGCCTCCGGCCAGGCCGACCTGCGCGCCGCGTACGCCGGGCTCCCCGGCGGCACCGCCCCCGCGATCAGCCGCACGGAGGCGGCGCGCTTCGCCTCGCAGGTGGAGCACGCCCTGTACGCCTCCAAGGTCATCGCCTACGACCAGGGCTGGAAGATGATCCAGGACGCGGCGGGCGAGTACGGCTGGAAGATCGACCTCGGCGCGGTCGCCCGCATCTGGCGCGGCGGCTGCATCATCCGGGCCTCGTTCCTGGACCGCATCCGTGCCGCGTACGCCGCCGACCCCGAACTGGTCAGCCTGCTCGGGGAGATGGAGTTCGCGATGGAGATCACCGACGCCCAGGTGCCCTGGCGCGAGACGGTGGCCTCCGCGGCCCGCCGGGGCATCCCGGTCCCCGCGTTCTCCGCGGCCCTCGCGCACTACGACACCCTGCGTGCCGGCCGGCTGCCGGCGGCCCTGCTCCAGGGCCAGCGCGACTACTTCGGCGCGCACACCTACGGCCGTACCGACCGCCCCGGCGCCTTCCACACGCACTGGGCCGAGCCCGGCCGCCCGGAGACGGTCTCGGGCTGAGCCGCACGCCGGGTCCGGCCCGGCCCGCGGGGCCCGACCCGGCGGCAGGGCGGACCCGGTGGCAGGGCCTGACCCGGCGGCAGGCCTGACCCGGCGGCCGGGCGGACCGGGCCGGACGCGCCGTTCAGGCGCGCGGCGCCGGGAAGGTCGGGTACTCGACGCCCGACACGTGCTGGACGACGCGGACGACCTGGCAGGAGTAGCCGAACTCGTTGTCGTACCAGAGGTAGAGGATCGCGTTGTCGCCCTCCACCTTCAGGGCGCCGGCGTCGACGATCGAGGCGTGGCGCGAGCCGATGAAGTCGCTGGAGACCGCGTCGGGGGCGCTGATGAAGTCGATCTGGCGCTTCAGCGGCGAGGTCAGGGAGACGTCCCGCAGGTGGTCGAGGACCTCCTCACGGCCGGCCTCGCGGGCCAGCTGGAGGTTGAGGATCGCGATCGACACGTCCGGCACCGGCACCCGGATCGAGCTGCCGGTGATCCGCGCGTCGAGGTCGGGCAGCGCCTTGGCGACCGCGGAGGCGGCGCCCGTCTCGGTGATCACCATGTTGAGCGGCGCGGAGCGGCCCCGGCGGTCGGACTTGTGGTAGTTGTCCAGCAGGTTCTGGTCGTTGGTGAACGAGTGGACGGTCTCCACGTGGCCGCGCAGCACGCCGTACTCGTCCGCCATCGCCTTCAGCGGCGGGACGATCGCGTTGGTGGTGCAGGACGCGCAGGACAGGATCCGCTCGTCCGGCTCGACCGTGTCGTGGTTGACGCCGTGCACGATGTTGGGGACGTCGCCCTTGCCGGGCGCGGTCAGCACGACCTTGTCGATGCCGGGACGCAGGTGGTTCGACAGCCCCTCGCGGTCGCGCCACTTGCCGGTGTTGTCGATCAGGATGGCGTCGGTGATGCCGTACGCCGTGTAGTCGACCTGGCTCGGGTCGTCGGCGTAGATCACCTTGATCTCGTTGCCGTTGGCGACGATGGTGCTGTTGTCCTCGTCGACGGTGATGGTGCCCTGGAACTGGCCGTGCACGGAGTCGCGGCGCAGCAGCGACGCCCGCTTGACGAGGTCCTGCTCGCCGCCCCCGCGCACCACGACGGCGCGCAGCCGCAGGCCGTTGCCGGACCCGGACTTCTCGATGAGCAGGCGGGCGACGAGACGGCCGATGCGGCCGAAGCCGTACAGCACGACGTCGCGCGGCTCCCGGCGCTCGATCTTGTGGGCGCCGGTGGCGCCGGCGACGGCCTCGGCGGTGAACTCCGGCACCGACAGACCGTGGTCGTCCGCCCGGTAGTGCTCGGCGAGCAGGCCGATGTCGATCTGGGACGGGCCGAGGTCGAGCGCGGTGAGGGCCTGCAGGAACGGCAGGGTCTCGGTGACCGAGAGTTCCTCGCCGGCGATCTGCCGGGCGAAGCGGTGGGTCTTGAGGATGCTCACCACCGACTTGTTCACCAGGGAGCGGCTGTGCAGCAGGACGGTCACGTCCCGCTCCCGGTGGAGTCTGCCGATCATCGGGATCATCGACTCCGCGATCTCCTCGCGGTGCTTCCAGTTGGTGAACGAGTCGTCGTTGACAGTCACAGGATTCTCTTTCGAGCTAGGTGGCGCTCATATGCTAACCACCCCCTCCTTCGATCATTCAAGCGGCCCCCCGCTCAGGTGTGCACGGATCGCCGGAGGCGCCCCGAGGCCTGTTCTCCGGGGCCCGGGCCGTGCCTCCACCTGCCGGACCGCGCCTTCCCCCGGCCCGGAGCCCCGCCCTCCGACACCCCGCACCCCGCCCTCCGGCACCCGGTCCGGCCGGGGCCGCCGTGCGTCACCGAAATGCGCGGCCTCTCTTGGTGCGGAAGGGGAGATACCCGCTCAGGCTGCCCGTAGGCTTGGCCCCGAGTCACGGCGGTGAGGTCAGGCGCAGCCCCGTGGCTGATCACGGAGGGAGTGCTGTGTCGAATCCTCGGCTGGGGGAGCAGCTCTTGGCCGACGGCCCGGCCCGGGCCGCCCGGCCCGGTCCCGCCGCGGGCCGCGGCGCGCAGACGCACCGGGGCGGCACGGACCACCCCGTGCTGACGGAGGTGCTGCGGCAACTGCGGGAGCGGGAGTCGCACACCACCGAACCGGTGATCGCGTACTACGAGGACAGTCCCTGAGGTGAGTCACGGTCCCCGAGGGGGAGCGGCGGCCGCGCCCGGCACGCACGCGTCGGCGCCGTGGCCGCACCGGCTGCTGGACGTGCCCGCCCTCCGGCGCGCGGGCACCGCGCCGGTCCCCTTCCACCAGTTCGTGCTCAAGCTGCACAGCCGCTGCAACCTGCTGTGCAGCTACTGCTACGTCTACACGGCGGCCGACACCAGCTGGCGCCGGCGCCCGGCCCGCGTCACCGAGTCCGTCCTGCTGCGCAGCGCCGAACGCATCGGCGAGCACGTGGCGGCCCACGGCCTGACCCGGATCCGCGTGGAACTCCACGGCGGGGAGCCGCTCCTCGGCGGAGCGGACACGGCGCTGAGACAGGCCGCCGAGGTGCGCGCCGCCGTCGGCGCCGTCACCGGCACGGGCTGCGAGGTGCAGATCGGCGTCCAGACCAACGGCACCCTCCTCACCGCCGACGTCGTCCGGCGGCTCGCGGCCGGCGGCATCCGGGTCGGCGTCAGCCTCGACGGCGGCCGCGCCGGACACAACAAACGGCGCGTGGACCACGCCGGCCGCCCCTCCTGGGACGCCGCCACCCGCGGCCTCGCCGTTCTCGCCCGCCACCCCGAGGCGTACGCCGGCCTCCTGTGCACCATCGATCTGGACCTCGACCCCGTCGAGGTCTACGACTCCCTGCTGGAGTTCCGCCCGGCCGCCCTCGACCTGCTCCTCCCGCACGCCAACTGGACCGCGCCCCCGCCGGGCAGGGGACCCTCCAGCGCGGGCTCGGCCCCGTACGGCGAATGGCTCGCCCAGGCCTTCGACCGCTGGTTCGACGGAGGCAGGTACCGCACCAGGATCCGGCTGTTCACCGAGATCATCGGGCTGCTCCTCGGCTTCTCCAGCAGTGCCGAGGCCGTCGGCCTCTCCCCGGTCGCCGCCGTTCTCGTGGAGACCGACGGGGACATCGAACAGGTGGACTCGCTCAAAGCCGCCTACCAGGACGCCCCCTCGACCGGCATGGACGTCTTCCGCAACAGCTTCGACGACGTCCTGGAGCATCCCGGCATCGCCGCACGGCAGTTGGGCGCCGACGCGCTCTCCGGCACCTGCCGCCGCTGCCCCCTGGTCCGTGTCTGCGGAGGCGGCCACTACGCCCACCGCTACCGGTCCGGCAGCGGATTCCGCAATCCTTCCGTGTACTGCGCCGACCTGGACGCGCTGATCCGGCACATCGCCCGCAGGCTCGAAGGAGTTCTGGCGGTCGGTCCCCTGTTGCCCGATTGAAGCCGTTCTGATTGCAGCGGAGTTGAAGCCGCGTCAAAATCTTGCCGTGAGCACAGTCGGGGGAACGACGGTGGTGGACGACGTCTGGCGCGCCCAGAGCGTCTGGTCGCGGGCGGCGGACCGCAGCAGGAGGGACATCGGACGCGCGCGGACGGCGACGCTGTGCGCCTCGGTCGCCGCCGGCGTGCTGGGTGTCGCCGCCTCCCAGCTCATGGGCCCGTCCGTCGTGCTGGGCCGCATCTGCTCCTTCCTCGCCCTGCTCGCCGCCGGCGCCGCGCCCCTCGCCGCCCGGGGCGCCGCCCCCGACCGGTTACGGGAGTGGACCCGGCTGCGCTCGGTCTCCGAGGAACTCAAGAGCCAGGTCTACGTCTACCTGGCACAGCTCGCCCCCTACCGGCGGCCGGACCGGGACGCCGAACTCCAGCGCCGCAGCGACGAGGTGCGGGCGCGGGCGGCCGATCTCTCCACCGCAATCCGCGGCATCCGTCCGGCCGGCCGCCCGCTGCCACCGGTCACCGGCCCGGCCGGCTACGTCTCGGGCCGGCTGCGCGGCCAACTCGACGGCTACTACCGGCCGAAGGCCGACGAGATGGCCCGCCGGGCCCGGCGCGTCGAGCGCTGCGGCGTGGCCCTCGCCGCACTCTCCGTGCTCCTCGGCGCGGTGGCCGGCGCCTTCGCCGCCGAACAGGCGGCGGCCTGGATCCCCGTCGTCGCCGCGGTCTCGGCGTCGGTCGTCTCCCACGGGGCGTCCGCGCGCTACGTCGCCCTGGAGATCGAGTACAGCACGACCGCGGACGAGCTGGACCGCATCCTGCGGTGGTGGGAGCGGCTCTCCCCGGCCACCGACGCGGAGGCCGACCGGCTCGCCGAGCGCACCGAACACGTCGTCTCGGTACAGAACGAGGGCTGGATGGCCAAGTGGACAGCGGACTGAAAGCGGGTCAAGGGTGGTCAAGGTGTTCATCAGCCACAGCACCAGCGGGGATCCGCAGACCGCGGAGTTGAGGGACGCCCTGGCCCGCGGTCTGGAGGGCCTCAACTACCACGTACTGCTGGACGTCCGGATCAGGAGGCCCGGCCGGCCCTGGCAGCTCAAACTGGCCCAGTTCCTGGGGGAGTGCGACGCCGCGCTCGTCCTGGTGAACGCGGACGCGCTCGGTTCCTCCTGGGTGCGCCGCGAGACCAACATCCTGCACTGGCGCAAGACCCTCCACCCGGAGATGGTGGTGATCACCGTCCTCGTCGACGTCACCGCCGGTACCCTGGCCGCCTCCGACCTGCGCTACCTGGCCGGCGACGACGTGGAGCGGACCACCGACGGCTCGCCCGCCCAGGAGGCCACGCGGCTCCTCGCGCTCTTCCCGGAGATCCAGGCCGCCGACGACGCCGTCAGCAAGTGGCTGTCCAACATCGGCGTCCAGCTCAGCCACATCCAGGACCCCTCGGTCTTCGGCCGGATGGCGGTCGCCCTCGGCCTGCCCGCGGAGGAGCACGACGCGGTGACCGCCGGATTCGGCCACCTGCTGCTGGCCTCGCAGATGCTGGACACCCACAACATCGAACGGCTCGCCAACACCGTGGCGGAGGCCTGGATGGGCGGCCTGGAGGACGGCCGCGCCCGCCGGCTCGCGGACATGGTCCTCCCGGTCTGGATCGACCGCGACGAGGCCCGGCGCATCGTGCGCGAGACGGACGGCTCCACCCGCCGGGTCGTCATCCTCAACGTCCACAGCCCGCAGATCGGCGAGCAGTACCTGGCGCGCGCCTTCTGCGTCGACGCCACCAGCTACTTCACGGCATCGGCCACCGGGTTCTCGCCGGGCGTGGAAGACCTGGAGGGGGCCCTGCGCGACCAGTGCGAGGGGGCGGTGAAGTACTACGTCGGCCTCGACCGGGACGACGTGCTCGACCACCCCGACGAACCCACCGAGTCCGGCCGGTTCTACCTGGTCGTCGACGCCCGCAAGTGCGACCTGACGATGGTCCACCGGGTCGTCTCCCAGCTCCAGGAGAAGGTGCTCTGGCTGCACGTCCTGGTGATTCCCGGCCGGGGCCCGGACGCGCGGGGGAGCTGGCCCGGTGACCCCGGCGAAGTGCTGGTTCTCGACCCACCGTTCGGGGAGAAGCATGAGACTCTGGTCAGGGGAGTCACACGGCGCTTGATCGACCGTCTGAACTCGGTTCACAGGGGGACATGGTGACAGGCAATCGGATCCCCGGGGAGCGGCCGGCCGGCGCGGCGGCCGACGTCGAATGGCTCGACACGCCCGACCGCAGCGACGGGCGCGTGTACGTCATGCCGGACGACCTCCGCTTCGCGGTGCGCGTCGCCCTCGTCACCCGGCGGCCCCTGCTCCTGCGCGGCATGCCGGGCTCCGGCAAGTCCTCCCTCGCGCTCTACATCGCGACCCGGATGAACTGGCGCTACTACGAACACGTCGTCACCTACCGCACACAACCCCGCGACCTGCTGTGGAGCTTCGACAGCGTGCGACGGCTCGCCGACGCGCAGGTCGCCGTCCGCCGCGGCCGCACCCCCGACGACGCCAGCTACGTCGAACCGGGCGTCCTGTGGTGGGCCCTGGCCCCCCGCTCGGCGCGCAGGCGCGGCCGGCCGGAGGGCAGCGGCGTCGTCGATCCCTGCCCGGACCCCTTCGAGGAGGTGAACGCCGCCCGCAGGCCGGACCGGGCCGTCGTCCTCATCGACGAGATCGACAAGGCGGACCCCGACGTCCCCAACAGCCTTCTGGTACCGCTCGGTTCCCACCGGTTCACGGTGGCCGAGATCGGCCGCGAGATCCGCACCGAGCGTCCGGAGGAGACGGCCGGCGAGCCCTTCGAGGGGGAGCCCTCGCGGGGCGGTCCCCCGGAGGGGGATCTCCCGGCGGGAGACTCCCCGGAGGGGGAGTTCCCGGTCGGGGCGGACGACGAGCGCGGCGCCCGGCACCTCGTCGTCCTGACCACCAACGAGGAACGCGAACTGCCCCAGGCACTGCTGCGCCGCTGTGTCGTCCATGTCCTTCCCGAGCACGACCGCGCCATGCTGGTCCGCATCGCCGAGGAGCACATGGCCCTGTGGCCGGGCGGTGTCACGGACGCCGACCGCGACCTCGCGGACGCGGTCGCGGGCGAACTCATGAAGGTCCGCCAGCACGCCGACAAACAGGGCGTGCGCCGTCCCAGCACCGCCGAGTACCTCGACGCCCTCCTGGCCTGCCGCTCCCTCGGCATCCGTCCCGGCGACCGCGAGTGGCAACTCCTCACCAGGAACGTCCTCATCAAGCCCCAGCAGATGGCGGGAGACCGCGCGTGACGCGCGACCCCGGCCCGCCGGACGAGCGGCGGGGGAGCGGCACCGCGGGGCCGGTGCCGCCCGGCCCGCCCGGCAGGGCCACCGTCGGCTTCTCGTCCCCCGGCTTCTCGTCCCCGGACTTCCCGCCCACCGGTTCCCCGCCCACCGGTTCCCCACCGCCCGGTTCCCCGTCCCCCGGCCCGCACCGGGTGATCGGGGAGGCCTGGCTCGGGGACGTCGCGCGGGCCGCCCGGGCGCTGGGGGCGCGCACCGCGGAGGACTTCGCCCGGATCGCCGGCCTGCTGGGCGTGGGCGGCGGGGCGGCCGACGCGGAGCTCCCGCCGCGGCCCGAGGAGGGGCGCGGCGATCCCGCCCGGGAGGCGACCGCCCGGGAGGCGCCCGAGCGCCGCCCCCGGGACCAGGAACCCCCGCCGCTCTTCCAGCGCCGCCCCGCCACCGCCGGCACGAGCACCGTGACCGTCCTGGTGCCCGTCGAGCGCCGGCCGCACCGCCCCGCCCGCTGGACGACCGACCCCATGGCCCGCCCGCGCGGCCGGGACGAGGCACCGGTCCGGCCGCCGCACCTGCCGCTGCTCGCGCCCCGCTCCACCGCCGCCCTGCTCACCGTCCTGCTGGCCAGGATCACCCGCGACGGCGAACTCGACGTCGAGCGGGCCACCGAGCACCTCGCCCAGGCCCGCCCCCTGACCGCCATCCCCCGGCTGCCCCTGCCCACCCTGCGCTACGGCGTGCAGATCCTCGCCGACGGCTCCAGCGCCATGGAACCCTTCGCCCGCGACGTCGACGACGTGATCGGCCACGTCCGGGCCCTGGCCGGCGTCGCGGGCACCCAGGTGCTGCGCTTCGCCGACGTACCCCTGCGCGGCGCCGGACCCGGCCGGCGGACGACCTGGCAGCGCCCGTACCGGCCGCCGCGGCCCGGCGTGCGGGTGCTGATCCTGTCCGACCTCGGCGCCGGGGGCTCCGCGGTGAACCCCTGGCGGGCCACCGAGCAGGAGTGGCGGACCACCATCACCGCCATCCACCAGCGCGGCTGCGAACCCGTCGCCCTGGTGCCGCTGCCCGAACGGCTCTGGCCGGACTGGGCGCGCGGGCTGCTGCCGATGGTCGCCTGGGACCGCGGCACCACCGTCGGCAAGGCGCTGGGAGCCCGGCGGTGAGCCTCGCGTCCGGCGCCGGGCGCGAACTGGCGGTGCTGCTCAGCGTCGCGGCCCGGATCGAGCCGGAGCTGATGCGGGCCGTCCGGCTGCGCGCGGCCCGCGATCTGGACGTCGCGGCCGAGGTCGACCTCTGGTTCGGCGACCTGGTCGAACAGCGCGGCTTCGGGTTCGTCGTCCTGGACACCGGCCTGCTCCAGGACCTGCGCGCGGAACTGGGCGTCCGGCTGCGCCGGGCCGCCGAGGACGACCCGATCCACCACCTCTGGCCCACCTTCCAGGAGGTGCGCGCCGGTCAGAGCCCCGCCCTGGTCGCCCAGGAGAGCGCGACCTGGCAGGCGGTGAACGGCGGGCCGGACGCCGACCGGCGGATCGAGGAGTCCCTCCAGCCCGCCCTGCGCGCCCTCGTCGAGGAGGACGACCGCGAGGGCATCGCCCGCTGGTTCCTGGGCGCCTGGTACACCCTGCCCGAACAGGTGCAGCGCTCCACGACCGCCTGGCAGCTGCTCACCCTGTCCGCGGTCAGACTGGCCGAGACCCCGCCCAGCAGCCCCCGCCCGCCCCGCCTGACCCTCGCCGACGTCTCGGTGATCGCCGAGGGACTGCCCCAGGTGCCGCTGTACCTGCGGTGGGCCGAGCCCCGGCTGCTGGTGGGCGACGGCGACCTGGGCCCGGACACCTTCGCGATCACCGTGCCGGACACCGACCCGCGGGTCGTGGAACTGGTCACCGCCTCCTCGGTCCGCACCGTCCTCATCAAACGGGGCTCCTCCGTGGAGGAGTGGGTGGGCCCGGAGAGCGGCTGGCTCAGCACCGCCGACGGGGCGATGTACCTGCTGCCCGCCCCGGCGGCCACCCGGCCCCACCCGGTGTCCGTGACCCGCCCGGACGACCCGGAGGAGCCGGCCGAAACGGGCGGCACCGAGACCGAGTCCCCGCCGCCCGCGGGCCACATCAGCATCTGCTACGCCGGCGAGAGCCGCTCCTGGGCCATGTGGACGGCCCGCCAGCTGGAGCGGGCCGGCTGCACCACCACCCTGCTGCGCTGGGACACCGCGTCCCGCACCCCCACCGAGTCCCTCGGCGCCCTGCTCGCCGCGCCCGGACAGGTCCTCCTGCTCGTCAACGAACGGGCCCTGCGCCCCGACCTGCACGGCGACCAGGCCTGGGCCGAGGCCTTCCGGATGATCGTGGGCCCGCACCGGGACCGCTTCGCGGCCGTCGTCCTCACCACCGCCCCGCTGCCCGAGGGCACCGACCTGCTGCGCCCGGTGGACGTCGGCGGACTCGACGAGGAGGAGGCCCGGCGCACGGTCCTGGCACGGCTCGGCATCCCGCCCGGCGCCCCACCGGACCGTCCCGACGGCCCGCGCTTCCCCAACGAGCCCGCCCAGGTCCGCGACGCCCCCCGGCGCAACGGCTACTTCACCGGCCGCAAGGACGACCTGGAGGAACTCTCCGAGCTGCTCGCCGAGTCCGGTCCCGGAGGCGCGCGCGTGGTCCTGCACGGCATTCCGGGGGTCGGCAAGAGCCAGCTCGCCACCGAGTACGCCCACCGCTACGGCGACGCCTACGACGTCGTGTGGTGGATCCAGGCCTCCCAGCGCGGCACCGCGCGCGAGGAGTTCGCCGCCCTCGCGGCCCACCTCGAACTGGCGGCGGGCCGCGACTCCGGCGAGCGCATCCGCGCCGTGCACGTCGCCCTGCGCGAACGCACCGCGCCCCGCCGGCGCTGGCTGCTGATCTTCGACGGCGCGGACGAGGTCGACACCATCCGCGACCTCATCCCGGAGGGCCGCGGCGACGTGATCATCACGAGTCTCACCCGGGACTGGGTCAGCCTGCTGGCGTTCCAGGAGTACACCGTCCGGCCCTTCACCCGGAACGAGAGCGTCGCCTTCATCCGCCGCCGCGTGGCCCGCGCCACCGCCGTCGAGGCCGAGCAGCTCGCCGAGGCCGCCCAGGACCTGCCCCTGGTGCTCGCCCAGACCACCGCCTGGCTGATCGCCAACCGGACCGAGCCGGTCTCCGAGTACCTCGACGCCCTCCGGAGCCAGTCACCGGAGGAGCTGCGGGTGGTCACCGAGGAGGACTACCCGCACGGCTTCGTGGTGTCCTGGGCGCACTTCCTCAACGCCCTGCGCCGGCGCAACCCGGAGGCCGCCGAACTCATCGAACTGATGGCGATGTTCTCCCCGGACACGATCCCCCTCCAGCTCATCGCGGCCGCCCCCACCGGCGTCTTCCCGCCCGGCAGCCTCGCCGCGACGGTGTCCGACTCGACCCGCTGGCAGACCGCCCTCGGCGAACTCGCCCACCTCACCGCCATCCACCTCACCCACACCCAGGACCCCTCCCTCGAGTACGGCGTCGAGTCGGCCTGGATGCACCGCCTCTACCACCGCTTCATCCGCGGCAACCTCGACGCCCGCACCCGCGCGACGCTCTCCGCCACCGCCTGCGGCATCCTCGCCGCCGCCAGACCCCGGCGCACCACGAACCCGCGCGAGTGGCCCCTGTACGCCCGTCTCATCCCGCACCTGGACACCGCCGGCGCCCTCGAACGCGACGAACCCGACGTGCGCGCCCTGCTGCTGGACTGCATCGACAACCTCCGGGTGCGCGGCGAGTACGACACCGGGCTGCGCCTGTGCCAGCAGGCGGTCGCGCACTGGCGGTCGCGGTACTCCGGCACCGACCCGGACATGCTGACCCTGGAGCACCAGCACGCCAACCTGCTGCGCCGCATGGGCCGTTACCGCGACGCGGAGGCCTTCGGAACGCAGACGGTCGACCTGCTGGCACAGGTCCGCCGGCCCGACGACCCCGAACTGCTGCGCGCCAAGGACGGCCTGGGCGGCACCCTGATGGCCCTGGGCCGCTTCCACCGGGCCCGCGACCTCTTCGAGGAGGTGTGGCACGGGTACACGGCCCGCGGGGGGCACCAGGACAAGCACGCCCTGGAGGCCAAGAGCAACATGGCCCTCACCCTCGGCCTGCTCGGACGTTACCGGGAAGCCCTCGACCTGCACCGCGAGTTGTTCGAACTGCGCAGCCACCGCCTCGGCGGCGACCACTTCGCCACCCTGTACTCGGGACTCCACATGGCGTGGATGACCCGCCTGCTCGGCCGCTACGGCGACGCGCTGGCCCTCCAGGAGCTCAACGCCCGCGTGCACAGCCGCACCCTGGGCCCGCTGCACCCCCAGACCCTGCGCGCCGAGCACAACCTCGCCCAGTGCCTGCGCCGGGACGGCCGGGTGGACGACGCCGCCTCGCTCTTCACCAGCGTCCTCAAGCGCTCCGAACAGGCCCAGGGCGAACTCCACCCGGAGACCCTGATGATGGCGGCCGACCGGGCCACCCTGATCCGCGCCGACAGCCCCCGCGAGGCCCACGAGCTGGCCCGCACGGTCTACGACCGCTACCTGCGCCTGCTGGGCCCCGACCACCCCTACACGGCGGGCTCGCTGAGCAACGTGGCGCTGGCCCGGTGGGCCGAGGGCGACGGACAGCCCGACGCGGAGGGGCTCGCCCTGACCGCCTGGCGGCTGATGGTCCGCGCGGTCGGCGACGAGCACCCCTGGACCCTCGGCTGCCGGCTCAACCTCACGGCGATGCTCGTCCGGGCCGGCCGGGCCGACACCGCGCTCGACCACGACACCGAGCTGGCCGCCACGGCCGTACGGCAGGTCGGGGCCCGGCATCCGCTGACCCTCGCCGCCGAGACGGCCCGCGCCCACGACCTGCGGGAGCTGGGCCGTGCCGACGAGGCGGAGGCCCTGCGACGGGAGACCGTCGCCCTGCTCCGCGACACCCTGGGGGCCCGGCATCCGCACACCAGGTCGGCGGAGGAACTGCACAGGCCCCACTGGGACTTCGAACCACAGCCCATCTGAACCTGCAGGGGCGGGAGAACAACCGTATGGGAAACGACAGCCTGCCGGGCGGCGAGCACGTCACCGTCAGTTACGCCGGGTTCAACCGGCCGTGGGCCTCCTGGATCGTGCACCGGCTGCGCGCCCGCGGCTTGCGCGCCACGGCGGTGCGCTGGGACCCGCGGGTGGACGTGCCGTTCGAGGAGGAGTTCCGCGCCCTCCTCGCCGTCGAGGGCCGCATCCTGCTGGTGCTCGACAACTGGTACTTCAAGCTCGGCCCCATAGCCGAGGAGGACTGGCAGCGCGCCCTGTCCGAGCTGGTGCCGCCGGACGCCGGCCGGATCGCGGCGGTCTCGCTCGCCACCCAGGAGATGCCGGCCTCCGTCGCCCTGCTGCACCCCGTCGACCTGCACGACCTGGACGAACACGAGGCCGTGCGACGGCTGCTGCGCCGGCTGGCGATCGACCCGGCGCGGCCGGCCGTCCCGCCGCCCGCGGACGCCCCCCGCTTCCCCAACGAGCCGCCGGAGATCCTCGACATCCCCCGCCGCAACCTGCGCTTCACCGGCCGCGACGCCGAACTGGAGCGCGTCCACGCCCTCCTGAACGGGGACGCGGCACACGGGGCGGCCGCGTCCCGGCTCGTCCTGTACGGCGTCACCGGCACGGGCAAGACGCAGATCGCCATGGAGTACGCCCACCGCTTCGGCAACGACTACGACGTCATCTGGTGGATCGACGCCACCCACCGGGCCAACGCCCGCGAGCGCCTCGCCGCGCTCGCCCCCCGCCTCGGCCTTCCCGTCGGCGAACGCATCGGCGAACGCGTCCGGGCCGTCCAGGAGGTCATGCGCTCCGACGAGAGCAGCCGACGCCGGCTGCTCGTCTTCGACGGCGCCGACGACGCGACGCAGCTCGCCGACCTGATCCCCGACGGCCACGGCCACGTCCTGCTCACGGCGACCACCGGGGCCTGGTCCGGCACCCCCGGCGTCCGCGAGGTCCACGTCCGCTCCTTCTCCCGCCCGGAGAGCGTCGCCTTCGTCCGCCGGCGCGCGCCCCGGGTCACCGCCGCCGAGGCGGACGCCCTCGCCTCGGCCGTCGAGGACCTCCCGCTGCTGCTGGCGCAGACCGCGGCCTGGCTGGCCGCCAACGACCTGCCCGTCGCGGAGTACGTCCGGCACCTGCACGGCGCCTCCGAACCCGGCATCCGGATCGAGTCCAGCTACCCCAAGGGTTTCCGGACCGCCTGGACCATCACCCTGAACACCCTGCGCGAGCGGCACCACAGGGCCGCGATGCTGCTCAGCCTCCTGGCCTTCTTCTCGCCCAACGAGATCCCGGTCCGGCTGCTCACCGGCGTCCACCACAAGGACCTCCACCCCGACCTGGACGAGCTGGTCAGGGACCCGCGCGCCTGGCACCTGGCGCTGCGCCGGCTGTCGGAGTACACGGCCGTACGCCTGGACTACCAGCAGGACCCGGCGGAGAACCCGGCCGTAGAGCAGGTCCGCATGCACCGGCTCTACCACCGGTTCCTGCGCGAGGCGCTCGGCCCGGACGAGGCGAAGCTGTACTCCGACATGGCCTGCCAGGTGCTGATCAGCGCCGACCCGCGACGGCCCGCCGACACCCGCGACTGGGGCCGCTACGCCCGCCTCATCCCGCACCTGGAGTTCGCCGGCGCCTTCGACAACCCCCGCCCGGCCATGCACGAACTGGTGCTCAACTGCGTCGAGTACCTGAGGGTGCGGGGCGAGTACCGCAGCGGGCTGAAGCTCGGCGACGAGGTGCTGGCGCACTGGCAGCGCACCCTCGAACCCTCGCACGGCGCCCTGCTGTCCCTGCAGTACAAGCGCGGCAGCATCCTGCGCCAGGCGGGGCACTACCGGGAGGCCGAGGAACTGGGGCGGACCGTGGTGCGCCGGCTCACCACCGACCGGCCCGCCGACCACCCCGACCTGCTACGGGCCAAGGACGGACTCGGCAGCACGCTCCTCGCGCTCGGCCAGTTCACCCAGGCCCACGACCTGTTCACGGAGGCGGCGGCGCGGTTCGCCGAGCAGTTCGGCACCGAGGCCCCGCCGACCCTGGCCGCCCGGCACAACCTGAGCCTCGCCCTGATGCTGCTCGGCCGCTACTCCGAGGCCCGCGAGGTGCACCGCGAGGTCCTCCAGGTGCGGCAGCGCCGGCTGCGCTCCCGCCACCCCCTCACCCTGCACTCCGGAGCCGTCTACGCCCGTCTGATCCGGCTGCTCGGCGACTACCCGGAGGCCGCCTCGCGCCTGGAGCAGATCGTCCGCACGCTGCGCCAGATCACCGACGAACGCCACCCCCAGTCGATCATGGCCGACCACCAGCTGGGCCTGTGCCGCCGTCGCGCCGGAGACTACGAGGAGGCCAGGGAACGGCTCTCCTCGGCCGCCTTCCGCGCCGCCCAGGTGCTCGGTCCCAACCACCCCGAGACCCTCGTGGCGGAGGCCGACTACGCCACCTTCCAGCGCGAGCACGGCGACCTCGGCTCGGCCGTCAAGTACGCCGAGTCCGTGGCCGAACGGTACGCCCGCCTCCTGGGCCGCCACCATCCGTACAGCATCGGCACCCGCGCCAACGCGGGCATGGCCCTCGGTCACGCGGGCGACCGCGACGCCGCCCTGCGGTACGCCGAGTCCGCGCACCGGGAGATGACCGCCGCGGTGGGCCGTGACCACCCCTGGGCGCTGGGCTGCGCCCTGAACGTGAGCGCCGCCCGCAGCCGCGCCTACGACGTGGAGGGCGCGCACGATACCAGCCACGACACCCTCGTCCGCTCGATCCGGGTGCTCGGCCCGGCCCACCCGCTCACCCTGTCGGCCAAGATGGCCCTCGCCGACGACCTGCGCGCCCTGGGCCGTGCCGCGCGGGCGGCCGGCTTCGAGCAGGACGCCGTACGGCAGCTCGCCGGCACCCTGGGCCCGGAGCATCCGCACACCCGGGACGCACGACGGCGGGTACGGCCGTACTGGGACTTCGAACCCCAGCCCCTCTGACCCCTGTCGGGCCCCGCCGTCGTGCCGCCGCCGTCCGTCCGGGGCGGCGGGCGCCCGACGACCCCGCGAAGAAGGCGACCTGACGCACAATGGGATACGAGCCGCAGCACTCGCCGACGTCCCCAGGAGCCCGCCCATGAGCGCAGGGCCGTCCCCGTCCTCCCCGTCGTCCCCCTCCCCGCAGTACCCCGTCTCCCTCGTCTACGCAGGGGTGAGCAACGGCTGGGCCCGGTGGATCTCCTGGGCGCTGGCCCAGGAGGGCTGCGCCGTCAACGAGTTGCGCTGGTCGCCGCTGAGCCGCCTGCCCGAGGTCGGCGAACTCCTCGACTTCTTCGGCCGGCCGGGACGCGTCCTGCTGGTCCTGGACGACTGGTACCTGCGCTTCGACACCGGACGCAACCGCGAGTGGGCGCAGGTGCTCCACCAGGTGATGCCCCGGCTGCGCGACCGGGTGGGGGCCGTCACCGTCACCACCCGCGCGCTGCCCGCCGAGGCCGTCAGCCTCGGCGCGGTGACCCTGCGCGGAGTGGGACCGGAAGAGGCCGGGCGCCGGGTGCTGGGCAAGGTCGGACTGGTCCCGCGCCGGCCCCGCCGCCCCGGCGGAGGGCCCCGCTATCCCGAGGACCCGCCCGCGGTGACCAACGCACCGCGCCGCAACCCGCGGTTCACCGGCCGCGAGGACCTCCTGGACGAGGTGCACGACGTCCTCACCTCCGGCGACGGCCGGGGCCGACGGGTGCTGCTGCACGGTCCGCCCGGCGTCGGCAAGAGCCAGACCGCCACCGAGTACGCCCGGCGGTTCGCCGGCGAGCACGACCTCATCTGGTGGGTGCCCGCCGCCACGAAGGCGTCCGCCCGCGAGGGGTTCGCGGCGCTGGCCCGGCGCGTCGGGCTCGGCGAGGGGGACCAGCTCACCGGCCAGATCGAGGCGCTGCAGCGGGCGTTCGCGCACGACGAGGGCCGCTGGCTGGTGATCTTCGACGGGGCGGAGGACGTCGACGAGATCGCCCCGCTGCTGCCCGAGGGAGGCGGTCAGGTGCTCATCACCGCCCAGACCGACGCCTGGACCCGGCACGGCGCCGTCGCCCGCGGACTGCTGCCCTTCGACCGGGAGGAGAGCATCGCCTTCGCCTGCCGGCGGGCCCCGCAGATGAGCGAGCGGCAGGCGGGGGAACTCGCCGGCCTCGTCGGCGATCTCCCGCTCCTCCTCGACCAGAGCGCCGCCTGGATCGACGCCCACCCCGCCGCCGACATCACCCGGTACCTGGCCGCGCTCGAACAGGGCGACCCGCACGGACCGGACCCCGCCCCCGACGTCCCGCCCGCGCACCGGCTCGTCTGGGCGAGGACCCTGCGCTCCCTGGAGGACCGTTCGCCCTCGGCGCACGCCCTGCTGGTGCTGCTGACCTTCTTCAACCCCGACACCCTGCCGGTACGGCTGCTGCGCTCGGCCCGCCCCAGCGGCCTGCCCCCGCGCCTGGCCGGGCCGGCCACCGAACCCGGCGGCTGGGACGCCGCCCTGCTCGCCCTCTCCGAACTCACCTCGCTGCGCGTGGAGCACGACACCGACTCCCGGCAGGACCTCGTCGGCGTCGTCTCCGTGCGCATGCACCGCAGCTTCCGCGACTTCGTCCGCGCGGGCCTGCCCCCGGACACCGAGCGGCTCTACGCGGCCACGGCGGCCCGCGTCCTGGTCGACTCCGACCCCGGCGAACCCGGCAACCCCGCCCACTGGCAGCGCTACGCCGAACTCCTGCCGCACCTCGACCCCTCGGGCGCCGTCGACTCCGGCGACGGCGACGTGCGCCGCCTGCTGTTCCACTGCGTCGAGTACCTCCGGGTGCGCGGCGAGTACCAGGGCGGCCTGCTGCTGACCCGGCGCGTCCTGAGCGGCCTGCGCTCCGCCTCCGGGGCGACCGACCGCGGCGCCCTGGCCGCCGCCGACCAGGAGGCCAGGATGCTGCGCGGCCTCGGCCGGTACGCGGAGGCGGAGGACGCGGGCCGGGCCATGCTGGCCCTCCTCGGCTCCACCGGGGCCACCGGCCCCGAACTGCTGCGCGCCAAGGACGGCCTCGGCGGCACCCTCATGGCCCGCGGCCGCTACGACGAGGCCCGCGCCCTCTACGAGGAGGCGGCGCGCGAGGCGGCGGAGCGCGGCGAGCGGTACGAACCGCAGACCCTGCAACTGCGCACCCACCTCGCCCTGGCCCTCGGACTCCAGGGGCACTACGCCGCGTCCTGCGCCCTGCACCGCGAGGTGTACGACCGCAGGGTGGCGCTGCTCGGCTCGCAGGAGCGCCGCACCCTCCAGTCGGGCAGCCACACCGCCCGGATGCTGCGCCTGCTGGGCCGCCTCGGCGAGGCCCGCAGCCTCCAGGAGTACAACGTGCACCTGCTGCGCCGCACCCTCGACGAGGACCACCGCCAGACCCTGCTCGCCGAACACAACCTGGCCCTGTGCCTGCGCCGGGACGGCGAGCAGGAAGCGGCGCTGGAGACGATGCGGGAGGTGCGGCGGCGGCTGATCCTGCTCAGCGGCGCCGACCACCCCGACGTGCTGCTGGTCTCCCTCGACTACGCGATGCTGCTGCGGGCGCTCGGCCACCGCGACCGGGCCCGCGACCTGGTCGGGTCCACCGCCGAGGCCTACGCGCACAAACTGGGCGAGCAGCACCCGTACGTGATCGGCGCCCGCAACAACCGCGCGATCCTGCTCCTGGACGACGGGGAGGCCGAAGCCGCCCGGGACCTGGCCGTACGCTCGACGCGCGAACTGGAGGCGGCGGTGGGGCGCGGCCACGTGTGGGCGGTGGGCTGCGCGATGAACGCCGCGTCGGCACTGACCGCCGCCGGCGATCCCCGGGCGGCGGTGGAACTGGGCCGGGACGCGCTGGAGCGGGCGGTGGCCGCCGTCGGTGCCGGGCACGTGCTGGCCGTGAACCTGGAGGCCGGGCTCGCCCAGGACCTGCGCCTGCTGGGGGAGACCGAGGAGGCGGACGCGCGCGAGGGCGGGGCGCTGGCGGCCCTCGCCGTCACCCACGGCGCCGACCACGCCCAGACCCGGTACATGCGTTCCGGCGCCCGCCCCTACTGGGACTTCGAGGGCCAGCCGATCTGACGCGCCCTCACGCCCCCCCCGTCCGGGCCCCCGGCACGCGGCCGGCGCGGGATGCCGAGGGCGCACAGCGCGCCGAGCAGCACCACGACGACACCGGTCCACACCGCGGGGCGCAGCCCGTCCACGAACTCCTGCGGTCCCCGCATGCCGCCGTGCGCCACGAACACGGTGCTCAGGACGGCGATGCCGAGCGCGCCGCCGATCTCGCGGACCGTGGTGTTGGCACCGGACGCCTTGCCCGCGTGCTCCGCCGGGACCGACCCGAGGACGACCGCCGCCGTCGGCGCGAACACGAAGCCCATGCCCGCGCCGGCCACGACCATCGGGGCCACCATCGAGGAGTACGCCGTGTCGGTGCCGACGAGGAGGTTGAGCCAGCCCAGGCCGACGCCCTGGAGGAAGAGCCCGAGCGCCATCAGCCGGCCGCCGCCGACCCGGTCGGTGAGCAGTCCGGCCACCGGGGCGACGAACATCGGCATCAGCGTCCAGGGCAGGGTGCGCACCCCGGCCTCCAGCGGCGTGCGCGGCGGCACGATCTGGAGGTACTGGGCGAGCAGGAACAGCGAGCCGAAGACGCCGAAGTACATCGCGGCCGAGACCACGTTGGTGAGGGTGAAGGCCCGCACCCGGTAGAAGGACAGGGGCAGCATCGGCTGCGGGGCGCGGGCCTCCCGGGCGACGAAGGCCGCGAGGAGCACGAGGCCCGCCGCGAACGCGCCCAGCACCGTGGCCGAGGTCCAGCCGTCCGGCTCCCCGTGCACGATCCCCCACACCACGGCGCACAGTCCGGCCGCCGCGAGGGCCATGCCGGCCAGGTCGAGGCGGGCGCCCGGCAGGGCGCTCTCCCGCAGCGCGAACAGCACCAGCGGCACCGCGACCAGGCACACCGGCACGTTGATCCAGAAGATCCACCGCCAGTCCATGCCCTCGACCACCGCACCGCCCACCACCGGCCCCAGCGCCACGGCGAGCCCGCTCACGCCGGACCACACGCCCAGGGCCAGGCCGCGCATCCGCGCCGGCACCGCCGCGGACAGCAGGGTGAGCGACAGCGGCATCACGGCCGCCGCGCCGAAGCCCTGGAGCGCGCGGAAGGCGATCAGCCGGCCGCTGGTGTCGGCCAGGCCGCAGCCGACGGAGGCCAGGGTGAACAGGGCGATGCCCACGACGAAGACCCGTCGCCGTCCGAACCGGTCGCCGAGCGCGGCGCCCGTCATGAGCAGGCAGGCGAAGCCGAGGACGTAGGCGTTGACGAACCACTGGAGTTCCTGGGTGTCCGCCCGGAGGTCGACGGCCAGGGTGTGCAGGGCCGTGGAGACGACGAGGTTGTCGAGCGCCACCATGAACATGGGCACGCTGCAGGCGACGACCGCGAGCCACAGCGGCACGCGCCGTCGGTCCTCGACGGGGGCGGCGACGGGATCCCCGTCGAGGACGGGCGGGGGCACGGTCATGGCGGGCTCTCTCCTGGGCAAGGGCCGGTCGGGGGTCTCGGGCACGGGGGTCTCGGGCACGGGGGTCTCGGGCACGGAGGTCTCAGGCACCGGCGCGTTCCTGTTCGGCGAGCCGGCGGCGGGCCTCCGCCCAGTCGACGGGCAGCCCGGCGGCCGGGACCCGCCAGAACGCGAACGCCGAGGCCTTCGTCGTGGAACGCAGCCCGGTCATGACCGACCGGTGCGGCTCGGTCCGCGCGTACCGGTGCAGGGCCTCCTCGCTCTCCCAGGCCGACAGGGTCCAGAAGGTGCGCTTGAGGGGCTGGGCGACGAGCGAGGCGCCGTACGCGCCCGGCGCGCGGGTGACCTGTTTCCAGGCGTCGAGGGACTTCAGGAGGAAGCGCGGGACGTCCTTGAGGGAGCGGACCTCGAAGCGGGAGGCCATGACGACGGCCTCAGCGTCCGGGGCGGGCTCGGCGACCGTGGTCCAGGGCAGGGTGGGCATGGCTGTGCCCTTCCGTGAGACGGGCAGGACGGGGGGAGGCATCCAGGCCGGAGTGATTGGATACCTTCACTATCCATGTTAGACAGTTCAGGTATCCAATTTCCAGAGCGGAGCCGTCCCGATGCGCATGTCCGAGCTGAGCCGCCGCAGCGGCGTCTCCGTCACGACGATCAAGTACTACCTCCGCGAGGGCCTCCTCCCGCCCGGCCGGCAGACCTCCGCGACCCAGGCCGAGTACGACGACCGGCACCTGCGCCGCCTGCGCCTGATCCGGGCGCTGACCGGCGTGCGGGGGCTGTCGGTCAGCACCACCCGCGAGGTGCTGGACGCGCTGACGGCGCACACCGCGGACCCCCACGTCCTGCTCGGCCTCGCCCTGGGTTCCGTGTCGCTGTCCGGCGACTCCCCCGACCGGGACCCGGCGGCCGGTGAGGTCGAGGCGCTCGTCGAGGAGCTGGGCTGGCGCGTGCACGAGGCGGCGCCCGCCCGTACCACCCTCGCCGAGGCCCTGACCTCGCTGCACTCCCTCGGCGTCACCGTGGACCGGCACACCCTGCTGGCCTACGCCCGGCTCGCCGAACGGGTCGCCGTCCTCGACCTCGACCAGCTCGACGGCCTCGCCGACCCGTTCGAGGCCGCCGAGCGGGCCCTGCTGCTGACCGTCCTCCTGGAACCCGCCCTGATGGCGCTGCGCCGCATGGCCCAGGAGAACGAGTCGGCGCGGCGCCACGCGCCGTAGGGGGTCGTGCGGCAGGGGCGACGACACATGGTGCGGGGCCGGCGTCCCGTGGCGCGGGGCCGGTGTCCCGCGGGGCGGAGCCGGCGTCCCGTGGCGCCGGGCGGGGCGTGAGGCGGACGGGCCGGGGCGGATCGCCGAAGACCCGATTGCCCGCCGGCGGAGTGGGTACGCGTGGCCGGACCCGCCCACCACCGCTACCCGGGGAGCTGCCATGGAGACACCCGCCCACGACACCGCCGCCGCGCGGGCGCTGGACGCGCTGGCCAGGGACACCGGCGACACGACCGCACTGGACACCCTCGCGCACTGCGACGTCCTGGTGCCGGTCCCCGAGGACGCCACCGACGAGGACGTGACCAACCCCAGCATGCTGGCGCTGCCCGTCCTGGAGCAGCCGGGCACCGCGCCCGTCGTCCCGGTCTTCACCTCCGAACCCGAGATGGTCGACCTGCTCCCGGGGGTGGACCGCTACCGCCTGGTGCCCCTCGGCGCACTGGCCCACCAGTGGCCGGAGGGCGAGCTGTCCCTCTCCATCGACGCCGCGGGCGACCACCCGCTGACCCTCACCTCGGAAGGGGTGCGCACCCTGCTGGCCCGTTGAGCCCCGTCGTCACCTCGGGGGCCGGCCCCGGGAGCGCCGCGGCCGTCCGCCGGCCGGGCTCAGCCGGCCAGCAGGCGGGTGAGCACCTCGCGCTGGAGCGGCAGCACCTCGCCGTGCAGGGCCCGGCCCTTCGGGGTGAGGGCGACCCACACCCCGCGCCGGTCCTCCGTGCAGACGGAACGCTCCACCAGACCGTCCTTCTCCAGTCGCCCTATGAGGCGGGAGAGCGCGCTCTGGCTCAGGTGCACGCGGCCGACGAGGTTCTGCACCCGGCACTGGTCACCGGGCCGGGGCGCCTCGGCGGCCAGGATGTCGAGCACCTCGAAGTCGCTCGCCCCGAGGCCGTGCGGATGCAGGACCCGGTCGATCTCGCACATCGTCCGCGCGTGCACCGACAGAATGTCCCGCCACCGGTCCTCGAGGTCCGCCCCGGCCGTCTTCGCTGCCATACCTGCACGGTAACACCGGAAACCTGGTTTGTTTACTGTGCAACTAGTGTAGGTGCAAGCGGATCACGAACCGTGCGGGAAGACCGCACGGGAAGATCCTACGGAAGACGGCACGGGGGGCGGGGCAGGGGCTCAGGAGGCCGCCGGGTCCTGGGTCAGTCCGACGAGGTTCCCGTCGGCGTCCTCCACGAAGGCGATCAGCTTGCCGCCGCCGACGTCCTGGACGTCCTGGAGCACCTCCGCCCCCGCCTCCACCAGCGCCGCCAGCCTCGCCCGGATGTCACCGACGTGCCAGTAGGGCACCGGGCCGGTCATGCCCTTGGCGTGCCCGTTCGGGTCGAGCCCGACGTCCTGCCCCGCCGACCTGAAACCCACGTAGTAGCTCTCGTCGGCGTAGGGCTCGACCTCGAGCAGCGCCCGGAACAGGGCTTTCGCCCGGTCGAGGTCCTTGACGGGGTAGATGACGGTCTGCAGGCCGCTCTTCATCGCGCACGCTCCTCGCCGGGGTGGGGTCACCGACGTCGTCCGTCGGTGACCCCACGCTAGGCGAGGACGGCACCGGCCGCTTCCCGGTGCCGTCCGCCCTCACGCCGGCCCGCGCCTCACGTCGGCCCGTGCCTCACGTCGACTCGCGTCTGACCAGTTCCGTCGGAAGGATCACCGCGGCCGGGTCCTCGCCGCCGATCTGTGCGAGGAGGACGCGGACCATCTCGTTGCTGATCCGGTCCCAGGGCTGACGGATCGTGGTGAGCGCGGGGGTGGAGGAGGTGGCCGCGGGGGAGTCGTCGAAGCCGCCGACCGCGACGTCCTGCGGCACCCGGCGGCCCGCCTTCCCCAGCGCGGCCAGCACGCCCTGCGCCATCAGGTCGGACGCGACGAACACCGCGTCCAGGTCGGGGGCCTGCGCCAGCAGCCGCTCGGCGCCCGCCTCCCCGCTGGCCCGGCTGTAGTCCCCGGACACGACCAGCCGCTCGTCGGCCTCGATGCCCGCCTCGGTGAGCACCTCCCGGTAGCCGGCGAGCCGCTCCACACCGCCGGGGGTGTCCAGCGGGCCCGTGACCACGCCGATCCGGCGCCGGCCCCGGTCGAGCAGATGGCGCACCATGTCCCGGGCGCCGTCGCGGTCGTCGGCGGCCACGTAGCTGACCTTCGACCCGATCCCGATCGGCTTGCCGCAGGCGACGAGCGGCACGCCCGCCTCGCGCAGCTCGGTGGCTACCGGGTCCCCGGAGTGGCTGGAGACCAGCAGCACCCCGTCGACGTGCCCGGCGGTGATGTACCGGGTGATGCGCCGCCGCTCGTCCTCGGTCCCGGCCAGCATCAGCAGCAGGGGGACGTCGTGCGCGGCCAGCGCCTGGGTGCAGCCCCGCAGCAGCACGTTGAAGTTGGGGTCCTCGAAGAACCGTTCCTGAGGCTCCGTCAGCAGGAAGCCGACGGAGTCGGAGCGGCCCGTGATCAGGGAGCGGGCGTGCCGGTTCACGACGTAACCCGTCCTGCGGATGGCGGCGTTGACCGCCTCCTGGGCGGTCGGACTGACGTAGTGGCCGCCGTTGAGCACGCGCGAGACGGTCCCTCGTGAGACTCCCGCCTCGCGCGCCACGTCGTGGATGGTCGGCGGCCTGCGCCTGCCCCCGGTGTTGCTCATGGTCATGACTTTACGGCCCCGGACAGCAGGTCCAGGCTCCAGAACCGCTGAATGACCAGGAACAGCGCCACCAGCGGGAGCACCGCGAGGAACGCGCCGGTGATCACCAGGGTGTACAGGGCCGGGGTGTTGGCGCCCTGCTCCAGCAGCGTGTACAGCCCGAGCGTGATCGGGAACTTCTCGTCGTCGCTGAGCATGATGTACGGCAGCAGGAAGTTGTTCCACACGGCGACGAACTGGAAGAGGAACACCGTCACCATGCCGGGGATCATCATCGGCAGGGCGATCCGGGTGAAGATCCGCCACTCGCCGGCCCCGTCCATCCGGCCGGCCTCCACCACGTCCGCCGGCACGGCCGCGGCCGCGTAGATGCGCGAGAGGTAGACGCCGTAGGGGGAGAGGATCTGCGGCAGCAGCACGGACCAGTAGGAGTCCGTGAGATCGGCCTCGGCCAGCAGCAGGTACTGCGGGACGGCCAGGATGATCGGCGGCATCAGCACGCCCGCCAGCAGGACGTTGAACATCGTCTCGCGACCGCGGAAGCGGTACGTCGCCAGCGCGTAGCCGCTGAACGCGGACACGCAGGTCGACAGCAGGGCGCCGAGGACGGCGTAGAGGGCGGAGTTGCCCATCCACTTCCAGTAGACGCCGTCGCGGTAGGCGTTCAGGTCCTTGATGTTGTCGGTGAAGCCGCTGCCCGGCAGGAACGTGAAGGTGGAGAAGAGTTCGCTGCCCGACTTGGTGGACGCGATCACCACCCACGCCACCGGGAGCAGGCAGTACAGCGCGCCGAGCAGCAGCGTGACGGTGGGGACCAGGGCGATGCGGCGGCGCAGCGGCGGGCGGCCGCGGTCGGTGCCCGTGGTGCCGGCCGCCGCCGGGGTCTTGTGGACGGCGAGAGAACTCACTGGGCTGCCCCCTGCTTGTTGCGACGGTTCGCGGCCCGCAGGAAGCCGAAGGACAGCAGCAGCGTGGCGACGGCGATGATCACGGCCTGGGCGGCCGCCGCGTAGATGTCACCGGTGCCGAACGCGTCCCGGTAGACCTTCATCAGCGGACTCCACGTCGTGGAGACGGAGTTGGTGAGCGGTTTGAGGGTCGTCGGCTCGTTGAACACCTGGAGCGTGGCGATGATCGAGAAGAAGAAGGTCAGCACCAGTGAGGGCGCCACCATCGGGATCTTGATCCTGAGCGCGATCTGCAGCGGGGTGGCGCCGTCCAGCTTGGCCGCCTCGTACACCTCGGCCGGGATGGACTGGAGCGAGGTGTAGATGACGATCATGTTGAAGCCGGTGCCGCCCCACACCGCGATGTTCGACAGGGCGAGGTACAGCGGACCGCCGTCCAGCAGGTCCGGCTGCGGCAGGCCCAGCCGGTCCAGCACGAAGTAGAACGGGCTGACGTCCGGCAGGTACAGGAAGCCCCACAGCAGCGCCGCCACGACACCGGGGACGGCGTACGGCAGGAAGATCGCGAGGCGGGTGAAGGGGGCCAGCCGCACCTTGTCGGAGTCGAGCATCAGGGCGAAGACCAGGGCGAGGCCCAGCATCACCGGGACCACGATGCACCCGTAGCCCAGGACGCGCAGCGCGCCGTCCAGCAGCTCGCTGTCGGTGAAGGCGTCGGTGTAGTTCTCCAGGCCGGCCCAGACCTCCTTGCGGGCGCCGGAGCCCAGCCCGAGGCCGGAGACCTTCACCTTGCGGAAGCTGAGCCAGACCGCGTACCCGATGGGCAGTGCGAAGAACAGGGCGAACAGGACGGTGGCGGGGATGAGGAAGGCGTACGGGGCCCCCTTGACCCCGTACGGCTTCCGGCGTGCGCTCGTCACTCGGAGACCTCGAAGCCCTGCTTCTTCATGTCGGCGACGGTGTCCGCCTGCATCGCGTCCAGGGCGGCGGAGAAGTCCGACTTGTTCTTCGCGGCGGCGCCGAAGGCGTCCTTGAAGGTCGTGTAGGCGACGTTCACGTTCGGGCCCCAGGCCGAGGGGGCCGTGGTCTTCGCGATCCTCGCGGCGGTGGTGTAGAAGTCCGCCTGGTTGGAGAAGTACTCCGGCGGGTCGATGAAGGCGCCGCTGAGCTGGGCGGAGGTGGAGGCCGGGTAGATGCCGCTCTCCTTGGCCAGGGCGTTGAGCGCGTCGCCGTCGGTGTTCAGCCAGGCGGCGAACTTCGCGGCGGCCTCCTTGTTCTTCGAGTCCGTCGTGACGGCGGTGGACGAACCGCCCCAGCTGCCGGTGACGTCGTCGGTCTGCGACCACTGGGGGAGCGGGGCCATGGCCCACTTGCCCTTGGTGTCGGGGGCGGCGGTGGTCAGGGTGCCCGGTGCCCACACGGCGCTGACCCAGGCGATCTGCTTGCCGGTGTTGAGCGCCTTGTTCCAGGCCGGGGTGTACATCGGCTGGTTGTCGACGGCGCCCTCCGCGACGAGGCCGCCCCAGAAGTCGGCGACCTTCCTGGTGGCCGCGTCGTCGATGCCGACCTTCCACTTGTCGCCGGCGGTGGTCCACCACTTGGCGCCGGCCTGCTGGGCGAGGCCCGCGAAGAGTCCGGAGTCGTTGGCGGAGAAGGTGGTCAGGTCCGTGTCGGGGGCCTTCTTCTTCAGCGCGCGGGCGGTCTCGGCGAACTGCTCCCAGGTGGTGGGGACGGTCAGGCCGTACTTCTCGAACAGGTCCTCGCGGTAGTAGAACATCATCGGGCCGATGTCCTGCGGCACCGCGTAGACCGCGTCCGTGCCCAGCGTCGTCTGCTGCCAGACGCCGTCGGCGAACTTGCTCTTCGCCTCGCCGACGTTCTTCGCTATGTCCGCCAGCGCGTCGTTGCTGACCAGCGTCGGCAGCGCCTGGTACTCGGCCTGGACCAGGTCGGGGGCCTTGCCCGCCTTGTGCGCGGTGAGGATCTTGGTGACCAGGGTGTCGCCGGAGGCCTGCTTCTTCACCGTGACGGTGATCTGCTCCTTCTTGCCCGGCCCCTTGTTCCACAGGTCCACGACCTTGTCCATGCCGGGCGTCCACGTCCAGTACGTGAGCGAGACCGGCCCCGACCGGGCCTCGTCGTCGGACGAGCCGCAGGCGGTGAGTGCGGTGGCGCCGAGCGCGACGGCGACGGCGGACGCTGCGACCTCGAAGAGCCGCCGGCGCTGGGTGTTGGGCATGGATTTCTCCCCTGACCTGGGTTCCCGCCCGCTGCGGAAACCTGCCATGCGTCACATGAACCGGTGTCCTCGCCCGTCGCGAGACCCCGCCATGCTTCTGTGAGCGTTCACAGTAGAGAAACATCCCGGACACTTGTCAATGGTTGTTGCTGTGCGGTTATGTTGGGCTCGCACCACCGAAAGCGTGTGTGCACGTTCCCAAATGATCGATTAAACGGGAGAGATCCATGCCGGAGACCAACCCCAAGGGCCTCACCCGGCTCGCTTTCGGTGGGGACTACAACCCCGAGCAGTGGCCGGAAAGCGTCTGGCAGGAGGACGTCCGGCTCATGCGCGAGGCCGGCGTGACCATGGTGAGCGTCGGGATCTTCTCCTGGGCGCTCCTGGAACCCGCGCCGGGGGAGTACGACTTCGGCTGGCTCGACCGGATCATCGGCCTGCTGCACGAGAACGGCATCCGCGTCGACCTGGGCACACCCACCGTGGCCCCGCCCGTCTGGTTCTACCGCGCGCACCCCGACGCCCTGCCCGTCACCGCGGACGGCGTCCGCCACGAGTTCGGCTCGCGCGGGGCGATCTGCCACAGCAACGCCGACTACCGCGCGGCGGCGGAGAACATCACCACCCGGCTCGCCGAGCGCTACGGCGACCACCCGGCGCTCGCGATGTGGCACGTCCACAACGAGTACGGCGTCCCCGTCTCGGCCTGCTACTGCGAGTCCTGCGCCGCCCACTTCCGCCGCTGGCTGGAGACCACGTACGGCACCGTGGACGCGGTCAACGAGGCCTGGGGCACCGCCTTCTGGGGCCAGCGCTACGCGGCCTTCGGGGACATCAACCCGCCGCGCACCACCCCGACCGTCGGCAACCCCGGCCAGGCGCTCGACTACCGGCGCTTCGCCGACGCCACCATGCGCGAGAACTTCCGGATGGAACGCGACGTCCTGCACCGCCTGGCGCCCGGCGTCCCCGTCACGACCAACTTCATGACCGCGCTCAGCCAGTGCGACTCGGTCGACTACTGGGCCTGGGGCCGTGAGGTGGACATCGTCACCAACGACCACTACCTGATCACCGACGGCCGCCGCACCCACGTCAACCTGGCGATGGCCGCCGACCTCACCCGCTCCGTCGCCGGCGGCGCCCCCTGGATCCTCCTGGAGCACTCCACCTCGGGCGTCAACTGGCAGCCCCGCAACCCGGCCAAGGCCCCCGGCCAGATGGCCCGCAACTCCCTCGGCCACGTGGCCCGCGGCTCCGAGGGCGCCATGTTCTTCCAGTGGCGGCAGTCCCGGCGCGGCGCCGAGAAGTTCCACTCCTCGATGGTCCCGCACGGCGGCACCGACACCCGCGTGTGGCGCGAGGTGGTCGAACTCGGTGCCTCCCTGGACTCCCTGAACCCGGTCCGGGGCACCCGCACCGAGGCCGACGTCGCCGTGCTGTGGGACTGGCACTCCTGGTGGGCGCAGGGCCTCGACTGGCGCCCCAGCGAGGACCACGACGCCCGCGAGCGCGCCGACGCCTTCTACGAAGCCCTCTACGACCGCCACCTCACCGTCGACTTCGCCCACCCCGAGGCCGACCTCTCGGCGTACCCGCTGGTCGTGGTGCCCGCCCTGTACCTGATGACGGAAGCGGCCGGGAACAACCTCCGGGAGTACGTCGAAGGCGGCGGCACGCTCGTCGTGTCGTACTTCTCCGGCATCGTCGACCAGCACGACGCCGTGCACGAGGGCCCCTACCCGGGCGCCCTGCGCGACGTCCTCGGCCTCACCGTCGAGGAGTTCTCCCCCCTGCTGCGGGGCGAGCGCGTCCGGATCACCGGCCCGGACGGGGCGGAGCTGAGCGGCGACGTGTGGACCGAGTTCGTCGAGCCGCGCGGCGCCGAGACCGTCTGGACCTACGCCGACGGCCTCACCGCCGGCCGCCCGGCCGTCACCCGGCACCGCCTCGGCGAGGGCACCGCCTGGTACGTCTCCACCCGGCTCGGCGCCGACGGCCTGGACGCCCTGCTGGGCCGCGCCGCCGAGGACGCCCGGGTGGCCCCGCGCGCCGACCTGCCCCGTGACGTCGAGGTCGTGCGCCGCTCGGGCGGGACCGGCAGCTACCTCTTCGCGATCAACCACACCGCCACCGACGCCAAGGTGCCGCTGGAGACGTCCGGCACCGAGCTGCTCACGGGCGAACGCGCCGCCGGCCGCCTCGCGGTCCCGGCGGGAGCCGTGCGGGTCGTACGACTCGACGGCTGAGCCGACTCCCCCTCCGCCCGTGGAGCCGCGAGCCGCGGGCGGAGGGGGTCCCTCATCCCGAGGGAGAACCACCCCCACCACGTCGAAGGGACGACGGACGACGATGTTCCATCCCAGACGCACGCTCAGAGCCCTGCTGCTCCCGCTCGCCGCGGGGCTCGCGCTCACCGCCCTGCCGGCGCAGACCGCACAGGCGGCCGCCACGCTCACCAACGCCGGCTTCGAGGCCGACGGCGCCGGGGCGGCCGTCCCCGCCGGCTGGTCCGAGTACGGCGACACCGGCGCCTCGTTCACCGAGTCCGGCGGGCACGGCGGCAGCTACCGCCTCAGCCACTGGGCGTCCGCCGCTTACAAGGTGGAGACCTACCAGTACCTGTCGGGGCTGACCAACGGCGCCTACAAGCTCACCGCCTGGGTGCGCTCCGGCGGCGGCCAGAAGTCGGCCCACCTCGCGCTGAAGAACTGCGGCGGCGCCGAGCAGCGCACCGCCCTGCCGGTCTCGGCGAGCGGATGGATCCGCGTCGTCGTCCCGGTCAAGGTGACGAACAACCAGTGCACGATCAGCGTCAACAGCGACGCGAACGCCGGCAACTGGATCAACGTCGACGACCTGACCTTCACGTCCGGCACGAGCGGACTGGCGATCAAGGGCGCCGACATCTCGTCCCTCGCCAAGAGCGAGGCCAAGGGCGGGGTCTACCGGACCGCGTCGGGCACGGTCGCCGACCCGGTCGCCGTCCTGAAGAACGCCGGCATGAACTACGCGCGCCTGAAGGTGTGGGTGAACCCCGCCGACGGCTACAACGACAAGGCGCGCGTGCTCGCCACGGCCAAGCGGGTCAAGGCGGCCGGCCAGAAGCTCCTGGTCGACTTCCACTACTCCGACATCTGGGCCGACCCGGGCGCCCAGAGCAAGCCGGCCGCCTGGGCGGGCCACTCGTACAGCCGGCTCAAGACGGACGTGTACCGCCACACGTACGACGTGCTCAACGCCCTCAAGGCGCAGGGCACCACCGCCGACATGGTCCAGGTGGGCAACGAGATCAACGGCGGCATGCTGTGGAGCGAGGGCTCCACCGACAACTGGGGCCAGCTCGCCGGACTGCTGAACTCCGGCTACGACGCCGCCAAGGCGGTCAACTCGTCGACCCCGGTCGCCCTGCACCTCGCCAAGGGCGGCGACCTGGCCGGCACCCGCTGGTGGTTCGACAACGCGGTCGCCAACGGCGTGAGGTTCGACGCCATCGGCCTGTCCTACTACGGCTACTGGCACGGCACCCTGGCCGACTTCCAGACCACGCTGGACGACGCGGCCGCCCGCTACGGCAAGCCGGTCTTCGTCGCCGAGACGGCCTACCCGTTCCGCCTCGACAGCAAGGACTCGCACGAGAACATCATCGACCTGCCGGGCGAACTGGTTTCCGGCTACCCGGCGACCGCGGCCGGACAGCTGGCCTGGATGAACTCCGTGGCCGACATCGTGGAGGCCGTCCCCGGCGGCCGCGGGCTCGGCGTCTTCTACTGGGAGGCGACCTGGACCGCCGTCGACGGCAACGGCTGGGACCCCGCCGACGCCGCCTCCGGCAACGGCTGGGAGAACCAGGCCCTGTTCGGCTACGACGACCGGGCGCTGTCCTCGATGGCGTGGTTCGGCCACCGCTGACCCGCGATCATCCGGCCCCGTGACGGCGGGGGTCCGCCCGCCGTCCGGCGGCCGGACCCCCGCCCGCCGCCGTCGCACGCCTCCTCACCCGGCCGGGGCGTCCCGTCCCGGCCGAGGCCCGCGGAGTGCGGGACACGGCGGCCCCGGCCGCGGAACAGGGGGACGGCGCGGTACGAGGGCCCCGACCCGAAGGACGGAGGGGAGGACCGTGCTGAGGACTCCCGTGAACGAACGGCGTCCGCACGTCCTGGAACGGCCGAAGGACCCGGCACGGCACTTCCGGCCGCAACGCCGCAACGACGCGCCGACCTCGTCGAGGACGGCGTCCCGGCGGACTCCGTCGCGGCCGAACCGGGCGTGCACCGCAGGGGGGGCGGACACCCGTCTCCCCCTCCTCGCCGGCCCGGGCCCGCTGCGCGCCGAACGGATCCGGCGCCGCACCTGTTACCGGCGCGACGAGATGCGCATCGCCGAGGTGGCCCGCAGGTGCGACAAGGGCCGGTAGGCGGCCCGCGGGGCGACCGCGAACGCCACCGCGAACGCCACCGGGAGGCCGTCGGCGTCGAACGATCCGGCGCTACCCTGTTGACCAGCCGTGATCACCCCGCGAGCCGGGGCGACCGGGGGTCGAGGCAGGAGACGTACGACATGACAGCCCCGGAGACCGAGAGCCTCCGCAGCGGCGCCGGGCGCCGGCCGGCCGGGACGGCGCAGCTGCCGGCGGTCGCCGTGGTCGCGGTCGGCGGCGGGCTGGGCGCCGCCGCCCGCTACGCGGCCTCGCTGTGGTGGCCCTCGGCGGCGGGCGGGTTCCCGTGGACGACCTTCTGGGTCAACGTCGTCGGCTGCGCCGTGATCGGGGTGTTCCTGGTGCTGATCACCGAGGCGCTGACCGTGCACCGGCTCGTCCGCCCCTTCTTCGCCACCGGCGTGCTCGGCGGTTTCACCACCTTCTCCACCTACGCCGTCGACCTCCAGCGCCTGTTCGACACGGGGCACCCCCGCACGGCGCTGGCCTACCTGGCCGCGACCCCCCTCGCGGCGCTCACGGCGGTGTGGCTCGCGGCCACCGCGACGCGCCGCGCCCTGACCCGGAGGCAGCGATGACGAGGCTCACCGGCGGCGCCCTGCGCCTGACCGTCTTCGTCGGCGAGAACGACACTTGGCACCACAAGCCCCTCTACACCGAGATCGTGCACCGGGCCCGTGCGGCGGGCCTGGCGGGCGCCAGCGTCTTCCGCGGCATCGAGGGCTTCGGTGCCTCCTCGCTGATCCACACCACGCGCCTGCTCTCCCTCAGCGAGGACCTCCCGGTCGCCGTCGTCGTCGTCGACACGGAGGAACGCGTGCGGGCCTTCCTGCCGCAGCTCGACGAGCTGGTCACCGAGGGGCTCGTCGTCCTCGACCCGTGCGAGGTCATCAGATACGCCGGCCGCGACCGGGACGCACCGGACGCCGGGAGCGAGGGGCCGTCGTGAACTGGCTGCTGGTCGTCGCCGGAGGGATGGCCGGCGCGCCCCTGCGGTACCTGACCGACCGCGCGGTGCAGGCCCGGCACGACTCGGTGTTCCCCTGGGGCACCTTCGTCGTCAACGTGGTCGGCTGCGCCGTCCTCGGCCTGGTGACCGGCGCCGTCCTCGCCGGTGCCGCCGGCTCCCCCCTGCGGCTCCTCCTCGGCACCGGCTTCTGCGGGGCCCTGACCACCTACTCCACCTTCTCCTACGAGACGCTGCGACTGACCGAGACCGGAGCGGCGCTGCACGCCGCCGCGAACGTCGTCGCCAGTGTGACGGCGGGCTCGGGGGCCGCCTTCGCCGGGGTGTGGATCGCGCGGGCGGTGTGGTCGTGACCGGGGGACACGCCGCGGCCGGCGGGCCCGGGGCGCCGGTGCCCGGTCCCGGCAGAGACGGAAAATCCGCTTTCACGCCGAACGGGCGCTGAATCTCCCTTTTCGCCCGCCTTGACAGGGGGCGCCGGCCGCGCGCAGTATCAGCCCCGTGAACCTGTCAGACAGCCAGACAGGTGGTCCGGCACCCCGTCGCGTCAGCGCGATGGAGGCGGTGCTCACCCACCTCCGCGGCGCCATCGAGCGCGGCCACTACGCCGTCGGGGACAAGCTCCCCTCCGAGGCGGAGCTGTGCCGCACCCTCGAGGTCTCCCGGCCCGTCCTGCGGGAGGCCCTGCGTGCCCTCCAGACCATGGGCCTGACGGTCTCCCGGACCGGCAAGGGCACCTTCGTCGTCGCCGACGCCGTCGGGGACCCCACCTTCGGCGACTACGCCGCCAGCGACCTGCTCGAAGTGCGCCGTCACGTCGAGATCCCGGTCGCCGGGTACGCGGCCCTCCGCCGCACCCCGGAGAACCTGGACCACCTGGCCCACCTCCTGGACCGGATGGAACGGGAGACCGACACCACCGCCTGGGTCGCGATGGACACCCTCTTCCACCTCGCCGTCGCCGAGGCCGCGCAGAACCCGGTCTTCCGCCGGGTCATCGAGGAGATCCGCGACGCCCTGGCACGCCAGTCGGCCTTCCTCAACGAGCTGGGCGGGCGCCGCGAGCAGTCCGACCGCGAACACCGGGCCATCGTCGAGGCGCTGGCCGAGGGCTCCGAGCCCGGCGCGCTGGCGGCCATGAGCCACCACCTCGACCGCGTCGAGACGACCCTCACCGACATCGTGCGCCGCCCGCCCGCCGGCTCCGCCCCGGCGGGCGGGCCCCGGGCGCGAGCGGACAGCACCTCGTGACGCGCCCCACGCTCCGTCGCGCAGACGCCGCGGACGCGGTCCGCGGCCGTCTCCGCCCCCTCGCGGCGCCCGCCCTCGGCGGACCCGTCCCGTACCGGCCCTCCCGTGCCCCGCGGGGCACGGCACCGGACCCCGCTCACTGATCCGGTCCGACCGGCCCGATCCGCACGAAAGACCCCCGTCCGGGACCGGCGCGCGAACCCGCCGCCGGCCCCGCCCGCCCACCAAGTGACCAGGCAGTGATGTACACCAGCCCTCTCGCCGACGCGCCCGTGATCCGCGAACCCCTCCACGTCCCCGTCGCCCACCTCGTCCGCGGCGGGGTGACCGAGGGCGTCCACTACGGCTCCGTCGTCGTCCTCGGCGCGGACGGCGAGGCCGATCTCCGGCTCGGTGACGTCGAGGCCGCCTTCCTCCCGCGCTCCGCGATCAAGCCCGTCCAGGCCGTCGCCATGGTGCGCGCCGGACTCCCGCTCGACGGCGAACTGCTCTCGCTCGCCGCCGCCAGCCACTCCGGCGAGGAACGTCACCTCGCCGGCACCCGGCGCATCCTCGAACTCGCCGGCGTCATCGAGGACGACCTGCGCAACGTCCCGGACCTGCCCTACGACCCGGTCGTCCGCGACACCTGGACGCGGCAGGGCCGCTCGCCCTCGCGCCTCGCCCAGAACTGCTCCGGCAAGCACGCGGCCATGCTGTACACCTGCAAGCTCAACGGCTGGTCCCTCGACGGTTACCTCGACCCCGGGCACCCGCTCCAGCAGGTGATCGCCGAGATCGTCGAGGACCTCACCGGTCAGCGGATCGCCCGGGTGACCGTCGACGGGTGCGGCGCGCCGCTCTTCTCCGTCTCCCTGAGCGGTCTGGCGCGTGCCGTCGCCCGCCTCACCACCGCCGTGCCCGGCACACCCGAGGCGCGGGTGGCGGACGCGATGCGCGAGCACCCCGAGATGGCCTCCGGCTCCGGCCGGGACGTCGCCGCCCTGATGCGGGCCGTCCCCGGTCTGCTCGCCAAGGACGGCTTCGAGGGCGTCGAGGTCGCCGCGCTCCCCGACGGCCGCGCCGTCGCCGTGAAGATCTCCGACGGCGCGAACCGGGCCCGCGTCCCGGTCACCGCGGCCGCCCTCGCCCGGGCGGGCGTCGACCCCGCGCTGCTCACGCCCTTCGCCGGCGAGCAGCTCCTCGGCGGCGGCCGGCCCGTCGGCGGCGTCCGCGCGGTCCGCGCCCTCGACCCGGTCGTCCAGCCCGCCTGCGCGTGAACCCCGGCGGTGCGCGAGCCGCCGGCGCGACCGGGACAGGGGCGGCCGCGGCCGCACCGGGAGAGTCGGCCCCGGCCGTTCCCGCCCGCGCGTCCCGGTCCTCCCCGCCGGCCGGTCAGCGCGTCGCGCGGCGGATCTCGCACCGCAGCACCAGGGCGACGGCGGCGCCGCCCAGCACGGCGGCACCCGCGACGACGGCCGCCTGCGACCAGCCGGGCCCGTCGTCGGCCGCGGCGACGGCGGGAGCCGAGGAGGCCGGGGGAGCGCCGGTGGCGGCGGACGTCGCCCGCGGCCCCGGTCTCGGCCGCGCCCGCAGGGCGTCCAGCGAGCCCACCGGGTCGACCCGTCCGGCGGCCCCGAACCCCCAGTCGAGCAGCGCGCGCGCCTCCTCGTAGACGGCGAGGCCGCCGCCGGACCGGGGGTCGAGCACGGTCACGACGAGGGTCCGGCCGTCCCGCCGGGCCGCGGCCACGAGGGTGTTGCCCGCATCGCTGGTGTAGCCGTTCTTGATGCCGATCAGCCCGGGGTACGGCTCGACCCCGCTCGCTCCGCTGAGCAGCCGGTTGGTGTTGACGATGGGGTACGTCCCCCCGTCGCGCGCCGGGAACCGGGCCTCGACGGTGGCGCAGTACCGGGCGAAGTCGGGGTTGCGCAGCCCCGCCCGTCCGAACACCGCGAGGTCGTACGCGGAGGACACCTGGCCGGGGGCGTCGTACCCGTCCGGGGAGAGCACCCGCGTGTCCAGGGCGCCGAGCGAGCGGGCCTTGGCCTGCATCCGGGCGGCCGTGGTCTCCCAGCCGCCGTTGAGCGCGGCCAGCACGCGCACGGCGTCGTTGCCGGAGTTGAGGAACACCCCCCGCCACAGGTCGGAGACCTGGTACGACTGCCCCTCGACCACTCCCACCAGGCTGCTGCCGGCCCCGATCCCGGCGAGCTCGGCCTCGGTGACCCGGTGCCGGATGCCGCCGGGCAGGACCGGCAGCACCGTGAGGGCGAACAGGGTCTTCAAGGTGCTCGCGGGAGGCAGCCTGTGGTGCGCGCTCGACGCGGCGAGCACGTCGCCGGTGTCGGCGTCGGCCACCAGCCACGACCGTGCGGAGACGTCCGGGACGCCGGGGGCTCCCGGGCGCGGCCGGACCTGGGTGCCGGAGCGGTACAGCAGGGCGGGCCGCGGCGGTGCCACGCGCGCTCCGCCCGCCGGGCCGGGGTCCGCGCCGGCCGGCGCGGCGAGGGCCGCGGGCCCGAGGACCAGGACGCCCGCCGCGCAGAGTGCGCAGGCCGAGGCAGCGACCCGAGAAGAGAATCCGATTGTCATACGAGCAACGTATGAATCGCGGGGAGCTCGCCCGCGCTGCCCGTGCCGCACGTCGAGGCGCGTGCACCCGGATGCCGCACGCGAGAGGGGCGGTGGCGCACAACGGCGACGAGCGAGAGAGGAGAGGAACCGCACCGGCGCCCCGGGAAGAGGAGGCGTACACAGGTGCTGACAGGGAGCGTGACACCCGCCGCGCCGTCGCGGCGAGGAGAACCGCGTGCCCGTCCGCTCCGGCGCCTGCCCCGCCCCTGGTGTCCCCGGAGGGTTCCTCCCTGGTCCGGACCGCGATGTCATCGATCGGTACCAGATGTCCCCAGACCATAACGATCCGACAGGACAAGGGACTTGACCTGCCAGGCTGCACTATCTTCACATCATGTCCACGCCGCCCACGCCTCCGCGGGAGCCCGAGCAGCCGTCCGGGACGCCGGCTCCTCCGAGCGCGTACCCGTATCCGCATCCGCAGTCGCCGGGCCCCGGAGCGGCGGGAAGCCCACCGCCGTCGGCCGCGCCCGTGCCGGACCAGCAGAACTTCTACGCCACTCCGACCCTGGTCGGCGGGCCGGGCCAGCCGCTTCCCCCCGGCCCGCCCGGCGGGCCGGGACAGCCGGCGGCCGGATATCCGTACGGTCAGCAGGGCCCGTACCCGGCCGTTCCGCCGCCACCGTCCGGCGGCGGGGCGGGACGGGCGGTGCTGTGGGTGGCCGTGGGCGCGGTCGTCGCCTCGGCCGCCTGGGCCGCGGGCGTCTTCCTGGTCGGGGGGAAGAGCGCCGACGTGGACCTGCGCGGCTACACGGCGCCGGCGAACCTCTGCTCCAGCACGGACTACTCCTCCTTCGGGACGGAGTACCCGGACGACGACGGCTCACCGACGCACAACTCCCTCAAGGACGAGGCGCTCGACGAGAGTTACTGCAGCATCAACCTGAAGAAGACCGGGTCGAGCTACGCCGACGCCTACCTCTCCACCCAGGTGGACCTGCACAAGGAGACCGACCCGGGGCCGGAGTTCACGGCCATGTGGAAGAACTACCGCGAGAGGTACCCCGGTTACGACGTGGAGACCGTCGAGGACATCGGGGAGGAGGCCTACCTGGTCAGCGAGGACACCACCAGCGGCTCCACCAGCGGTTCGCTCTACGCCACGCTCGCCGTCCGGGACGGCTGGACGACGTACACGATGAGCTACAGCACCTACCTGTCCTCCTACGACGAGGACAAGGACCCGCCGTCGCTGGAGCAGGTGACCGACTGGCTGAAGGCGGACTCGAGGACCACGCTGGAGCAGCTCAAGGACTGACGCGCGCGACGCGCGGTGGCCGGCCCGCGGGGCTCACCCCGAGGGCCGGCCACCGGTGTCTTCAGCGGGTGCGCGCCCCGGCCTCCTTCGCGATCTGCTCGAACCGCGCCCCCATCGCCTCGGCGAGCGCCTGCGCGCCCGACAGGGGCCGCACCATCACCGTCAGCCGGTCGATGAGCCCGTCCTCGTCCAGGTGGATGAAGTCGCAGCCGCCCAGTTCCCGCTCGCCGACGCGCGCGCTGAACACCAGCGCGTGGTCGCGTCCGTCCGCCCCGGCGAGTTCCCCCTCGTACCGGAAGTCCTCGAAGACCTGCGCCACCGCGCGCAGGATCGCCGCGGTGATCGCCTTGCCGGGGTAGGGCTTGAAGACGACCGGGCTGGTGAACACCACGTCCTCGGCGAGCAGGGCCTCCACCGCGTCGAGGTCGCCGGCCTCGACCGCCTCCCGGAACGCGCGCATCCGATCACCTCATAGTCACATAGTTGTCTAGGTGCGGATGAGAATAATCACCTGCTGTTACCGTGTCCACATGTCGCTCAAGTACGCCGTCCTGGCGGCCCTCCTGGAGGGCGAGGCCTCGGGTTACGAACTGTCCAAGGTCTTCGACGTCTCCCTCGCGAACTTCTGGCCCGCGACCCCGCAGCAGCTCTACCGCGAGCTGGAACGCCTCGCGGGGGACGGCCTGGTCGCGGCGCGCGTGGTGCGGCAGGAACGCCGGCCCGACAAGCGGATGTTCACCCTCACCGAGGCCGGCCGCGAGGACCTGCGCGCCTTCGCCGCCGCACCGCCGCGCCGGCCCACCGCCGTGCGGGACGAACTCCTCATCAAGGTCCAGGCGATGGACGGCGTCGGCGTCGACCCCGCGACGACCTGCGCGCAGATCGAGGAACGGGCGGGCTGGGCGCGCGCCAAACTCGACCGCTACCTGCGGGTGCGCGAGCGGCTCCTCGCCGGGCGCACCGAGGAGGAGTTCCTGCGCGAGGCCGACCGGATCGGTCCCTACCTGACGCTGATGGCCGGCATCGCCTTCGAGGAGGAGAACCTGCGCTGGTGCGAGCGGGCCGTGGTGCACCTGCGGCACCGTACCGCCGTAGGCTGACACCGATGTTCAGCCCCGAAGGCCCCACGCTGCGCGAACTCGCCGTCCAGGCGCTGTCGTCCGTCGAGCACGGCTACGACCTCCTCGCGCCGAAGTTCGACCACACGCCGTTCCGCACCCCCGCCCCCGTCCTCGACGCGGTCACGTCGGCCCTGCGCCGCACCGGCTCCTACGACGACGGCCTCGACCTGTGCTGCGGCACCGGCGCCGGCGTCGACGCGCTGGCCACGCTCTGCCGCGGCAGCGTCACCGGGGTCGATTTCAGCGCCGGGATGCTCGACGTCGCCCGCGGGCGTGCCCGGCCGCCGCGGCCCCGGGTGTCCTGGGTGCGGGCGGACGCGCGCGCCCTGCCCTTCACGGAGGCCTTCGACCTCGTCGTCAGCTTCGGCGCGTTCGGCCACTTCCTGCCCGCGGAACTGCCCGGCCTGTTCGCCGGGGTCCACGGTGCGCTGCGGCCGGGCGGCCGCTTCGCGTTCCCGGTGCTCGCGCCGCCCCGGCCGTCCACCCCCGCCTTCTGGACCCTCCTCGGCTTCGACGCGGTGATGCGGGTCCGCAACGCCGTGTGGCGTCCCCCGTTCGTGATGTACTACCGGGCCTTCCGGCTGGGCGAGGTCCGCCGGGAGCTGGAGCGCGCCGGGTTCCGGGTGGACCTGCGCACCCTGCCCGAGTTCGGGACGCGGGGCGACGGGAGCCCGCGGGTGCGGATGGTCGAGGCGCACCGGGCACGCTGAGACGGGCGAGGGCGCGGCGACGCGGTCCGGGTCAGCGCGCCGCCGGCAGGGTGAACGCGTACACCAGCGCCTCCTGACGGGTCTCCACCACCAGGTCGGTGATCTCCAGCGGCCGTGCGTACTGGTCGTGCACGCGCCGGGTCACCCGCATCGACGCGGCATCGTCCGCACGGGTGATGGCGTCCCGGTGGTGCAGGGTCAGCCCGGCCCGCCGCATCCAGTCGTAGACGCGCCGCAGCTGCGGGGAGCCGTCGGTGCCGGTGCGGTCGCGGTAGCGGGCGAGTTCCCCGACCTCCGCGAGCGCCACCGCCGAGAAGGAGGTCACGGCCGTGCGCGGGGAGCGGCCGTCGGCGCCCGTCGACTCGTAGCGGTGCACCAGTGTCGGCCGGTGCGGGGCGAGGTCCAGCGCGGTGACGTGCCCGGGCGGGGGCGGCTCCCAGCTCAGCGCCGTGCGGTCCGCCGCGCAGAGACCGTCCGCGGACCGGGAGCCGACGGGGAAGGTGAGCCAGGCGGGGTCGGCGACCTGCGCTCCCGGCAGGACGGCGTGACTGCCGCGCCGGTCGGTGGCGACCTGTCCGTCGCGGCGCAGCACCTCCAGCGCCTGCCGTACGGTCACCCGGCTGACCCCGAAGTGCTCCGCCAACTGCCTTTCGGCGGGGAGCCGTTCACCGGGCGGGATGGTGCCGTCGCGCAGCTCGCCGAGCAACTCCTTCGCTATGAGCCGGTAGAGGGGCTGATCGTGGGGGATGGTGCGGGCCATGCCGCGCGCCTCCTGGGGTGACGTGCCGTGCGGGCTTGTGCGCCACCAGATCTAGCATTGGTCTAAACCACCAGGGAAGGGCGGGCGGCCCGAACGGCCGGAAACGGACCGCCCGCCGCCTCCTCACAGCGCGCTGTACACGGCCTCCACCAGCGCCGTCTTGCGCGGATCGTCCGCGATGTGGGGCCCCATGCGGTTCATCACGTACCCCAGCGACAGCCCGGCCTCCGGATCGGCGAGACCGCACGAACCGCCGAAGCCGTCGTGTCCGAAAGCCCGCGGGTTGGGCCCGTAGGAGCCGTGCGGGCCGCTCAGCCACAGGCCGAGCCCGATCTCCGTGTCCTGGCCGAGGCCGGCGCCCAGCACCAGGTCCCGGCAGCTGCCCTGGCCCTCGCGCACCCGCTCGGCCGCCTCGGGGGACAGCACGCGCCGGCCGCCCGGGGAGCCGCCCGCCAGTACCCCGTAGAGGGCGGCGACCGCCCGCGCGGTGCCGTGGCCGTTCGCGGCCGGGATCTCCGCGGCCCGCCAGGCGGGGGTGTTCGCCTCCTCGGCGCCCGCCGGGGGATTGGCCAGCGCGGCGACGGCCGCGGGCGCCAGCCGGCTGAAGAGGGCGGCCTGTTCGCTGTCCGACGCGGCGGGCGGATGCACCAGCTCCGCCACCCGCCCGGCCTCCTCCTCCGGCAGCCCGATGGTGAAGTCGATCCCCAGCGGCCCCGTCACCTCCCGCTCCAGGAAGGCGCCCGGCAACAGCCCCGTGACGCGCCGCACGACCTCGCCGACCAGGAAGCCGTAGGTGAGCGCGTGGTAGCCGGACCGGGTGCCCGGTTCCCACCAGGGCTCCGTCGCCGCGAGGCGGGCGGTGGTCAGCTCCCAGTCGTAGAGCTGCTCCAGCGTGTGCGGCTCGCGCAGCCCCGGCAGACCCGCGCGGTGCGACAGCAGGTGCCGCACCAGGACGCCCTCCTTGCCCGCCGCGGCGAACTCCGGCCAGTACGCGGCGACCGGGGCGTCGAGGTCGAGCAGGCCCCGGTCGGCCAGGAGGTGCGCGCACAGCGCGGTCGGCCCCTTCGACGTCGACCACACGTTGACCAGGGTGTCCTGCTCCCACGCGCGCGTGCGCGCCCCGTCGGCCCAGCCGCCCCACAGGTCGGCCACGGTCGCGCCGCCGACCGTGACGGTCACGGCGGCCCCCAGTTCACCCCGCTCCCGGAAGTTCTCCTCGAACGCGGTGCGCACCGCCGCGAAACGCTCGTCGCAGTGGCCGTGCACCTCAGGCACCTGCTCGGTCATGGGTCCTCCGTGGTCCGCCGTCACCCCCGGGCCGCAGCTCCCCGGCCCGGAACCCCCTGAACGTACCGACTGGTCGGACGGGAGGGAAGGCGGCGATCAGGACCTCACGCGTACGAGCGCAGCCAGCGCACCTTGGCCGCCTCGTGGTACGGGCCGCCGCCCTCGTGGTCGTTGAAGTCGTACACCTCGATCGTCCGGTCCTCGTGCGCCCACGCGTTGAAGGCCGCGAACACCGTCGACGGCGGACACGTCTGGTCCTCCAGGGCCACCGAGAACAGGGCCGGCGCCGAGCCGCGGGAGGCGAAGTGCACACCGTCGAAGTAGGACAGGGTGCGCAGCACGTCCTGCGTGCGGCCGCGGTGCGTCTTGAGGAACAGGCCGATCTCCCGGTAGGGGTGACGGTCCGTCAGCGTCGCCGCGCGCGGGAAGTCGCACAGGAACGGCACGTCCGGCGCGACCGCCGCCAGGTCCGGCACCAGACCGCCCACGGCGAGCGTGATGCCGCCGCCCTGGCTCGCGCCGAGCGCCACGGTCCGCGTCGCGTCCGTCAACGGGTGCGAACGGGCCGCCTCGACCGCGCGGACCGCGTCGGTGAACACCCGGCGGTAGTAGTAGCCGTCGGGCGCCTCGATGCCGCGCGTCATGAAGCCGGGGAAGGCGGGCCCGGCACCCACCGGGTCGGCGGTGCCGCCGCCACCGCCCCAGGCACTGCCCTGGCCGCGGGTGTCCATGATGAAGTGCGCGCGTCCCGTCGACGCCCACAGCAGGTGCTCGTGGGGCAGGCCGCGGCCCCCGCCGTAACCGACGAACTCCACGACCAGCGGCACCGGTTCCTCCGTCGCCGCGGGCAGGGTCAGCCAGCCCTTGACCGGGTGGCCGCCGTACCCGGCGAACGTCACGTCGAAGACCCGTACCGTCGCCAGCCCCGTGTCGACCGGCTCGAAGCGGGCGTCCAGGTCGTGCGCACGGGCCTCCTGGAGGGTCCTGGACCAGAACGCGTCGAAGTCCTCCGGCTCGGCTGATCCGCTGCGGTACTCGTGGAGTTCCTCCAGGGACAGGTCGAACAGGGCCATGAGCAACCGCCTTGTGATGAGTGGCCGTACGGATGATCACACCGTACGTGGGCGGTGGTAGCGCTTACCAGCCCCCGGGACCAGGCCCGATGCCGTCCCGGCCGCCGTCCTCAGGCGCTTCGCCTGCTCCACTCGGGCCCCGTGCGCGCCCACTCCCGGTCCCATTCCGCCAGCCGGTGCCGCAGTGCCACCCGGCGCAGGACCACGTGCCCGAGCAGCACCGCGGCGGCCGAGCCGCCCGCCGTCGCCACCCCCAGCGTCAGCGTGTGCTGCCACACCGCCGCGTCGTCGGGCGGCGGCGGGACGCTCCGGCCCCGGGCGTCGAACCACACGTCGACCCGGTCCCCCCGGCGGGTCCCGGCGGGCACGAGCGCGGTGGCCGTCCGCGGGCCCGCGCCGGGCTCCGTCCAGCGCACGGCGATCCGCGGTCGCTGCTCCCGGACGCCCTCCGCCGTCGGCGGCGCCTCCGGCGGCCGTCCCACGACCTCGGCCCGCACCCGGTGCCGCTCGGCCCGCTGCTCGGCCGCCACGGCCCGCGCGTCCTCGTGGGCCCACCGGCCGGTGAGCGCCCCGGCGAGGGGCGCGCCGATCAGGACCAGTACCGCGACCACCAGTACCGTCCACGCCTCCACGACGTCCGAACGGCGCCGCAGGGGATTGTCCCGCCGGAGCCGGTCGCGCAGCCCGCTTCGCATGTCGACCTCCTCGCCGTCGCGCGGAGGAGTACCCGCGAGGAGCGGACACCCCTCCAGGAGGAATCGTTTCACCTTCGCGGCGGACCGGAGAGGTCGAAGCCGGTGGTGCCAGGGCCGCAGGCGGGGGAGCCGGCCGTGGACATCGGCCGCGGACATCGGCTGCGGGCGTCGGCTCCGGACCGGGGGAAGCGGGGCCGGTGCCGGTGGCGGCCGCCCCCGCACCGGGAGGCGGCCGGCGGGGGCCGTCAGCCGAACCGCTCGATCCGGATCCGCTCCACCGGCTGCCCCGCCGCCACCAGCAGCCGGGAGGCGTGCTCGGCGAACCCGTTGGACCCGCACACGTACGCCTCCCAGCCGCCCTCCGGCCGCTGCGCGAACAGCGGCGCCAGGTGGCCGGCCGCGAGCCGGCCCACGGGCGTGCCCTCCGGCGCGCTCCGCGTGAACACGGGCGTCGTCTCCGCGCCGTACTCGCGCGCGTAGATCAGTTCCCCGGGGCCGCGCGCGGACACCAGCAGCCGCAGCGGCACCGTCAGGCGCCGGTTCCGGTGGTGGCGCACCATCGACATCAGCGGGACCACCCCGGAACCGGCGCCGATCAGCAGCGCGGGCCGGTCGCCGGGCCAGGCGAAGAAGCCGCTCAGCGGGCCCCGGACCTCGATCTCGTCGCCGGGCGCCGCCACGGTGTGGAACCAGCCGGACACCTCGCCGCCGTCGACGTGGTCCAGGGTCAGCTCGATGTGTCCGGTGTCGTCGGGCGCCGAGGCGATCGAGTAGTGCCGCTGGGCGAGGTAGCCGTCCGGGGCCCGCAGCCGCAGCATCAGGTGCTGCCCCGGCAGGTGCCCCTCCCAGTCGGGCACCGCGAGGCGGAAGGTGGACGCGTACGGCGTCTCGCGGCGGATCCGCGTGATCGTGGCCGTCTGCCACACCGACGCGGCCCGCTCGCTGACGGCGATGCGGCCGGGCACCGCGAACCGGGTCGGCGCGGTGAAGGTCTCAGTCACCGGAGTACCTCTGCTCCTCCCAGGGGTTGCCCCGCGCGTGGTAGCCGTTGCGCTCCCAGAAGCCCGGCTCGTCGTGGTCGAGGAGCCGCAGGCCGGCGATCCACTTGACGCTCTTCCAGAAGTACAGGTGCGGCACCAGCAGCCGGGCCGGGCCGCCGTGCTCGGGGGAGAGCGGCCGCCCGCCGTACTCGAAGGCGATCCACGCCCGGCCGCCGGTGAGGTCCGCGAGGGGCAGATTGGCGGTGTACCCGGTGTGCGCGTACGCGACGACGTGGGTCGCGGAGGCCCGCGGCCGGACCGCCGCCAGGAGGGAGTCCAGCGACACGCCCCCGAACCGCACCCCGAACTTCGACCAGCCGGTGACGCAGTGGATGTCGCCGTCGTAGGAGGAGGCGGGCAGCGCGTGTACCTGCTCCCGGTCCCAGGTGCGGGGTGCCTCCACCAGCCCGTCGACGCGCAGGCTCCAGTCGGCGGGCGCGATGTCGGGCGTGACCTCGGCGGACAGTACGGGCCACTCGTCGCGCGCGTCGTACTGGCCCGGGGGCAGGCCCGGGTTGTCGACGCGGGGGCGTCCGGTGAAGCCTCGGGTGACGTTCATGGGGTTCCAGCGTGAGGACGGCGGTTGCTGACGCATTCAACCGTAAGGGCAAGCGGGCCGTGCTCCGGCCCCCGCCGGCCGTCGATCGTCAACTGCGTGTGAACACTGCGGCGCCCTGGGAATAGCCGACCCGCGATCCCCCTTGCACGAGTCGTTCCGGACCCGGCGGTCCGGCGGCAGCGAAGGAGAGTGGGAGCAATGCCGAAGGCGTACGTCTTCACCCGGTACGGCGGTCCGGGGACCGAGGAGCCTCCCGGAGGGGACCGGACCGGCCCGGGACCCGGCCGGACACCCGCCGCGGCCCACGGCCGGACGGGCCGGGACCGGCACGGGCCAGGAGGCGGCCGCACCCGCCGCGAGGCCGTGACCGCGATCGGCGCGGCCGTATGAGCCCGGCGGTGTCCCGGCACGTCCTGGACAACCCCGCCCTGGCCGCCCTCACCGGCCCGCACGCCCGGTTCGCCGAGCGTCGCGGCCGGATCCTGCGCTATCCCGTCGACGTCACGCCCTGGCTGGCCCTGCCCGACGACCCGGACGCCGACGACTGGGCGGACCTGGCCGCGCTGGCCGGCCCCGGCGGGGAGGTTCCCCTGCTCGGCTTCCGCGGGGAGGTGCCGGCCGGCTGGGAGATCACCCAGCGCGTCGAGGGCGTGCAGTTCGTCGGCGAGGAACTGGCGGCCGGGCCGGACCCCGAGGCGGTCCGGCTCGGTCCCGCCGACGTCCCCGAGATGCTCGACCTCGTCGCCCGCACCCGGCCCGGCCCCTTCGAGCGCCGCACCGTCGAACTGGGCACCTATCTCGGGATCCGCCACGAGGGCGTCCTCGTCGCCATGGCGGGCGAGCGGCTGCACCCGCCGGGCTGGACCGAGATCAGCGCCGTCTGCACCGACCCCGCCGTCCGGGGCCGCCGCCTGGCGACCCGGCTGATCCTGGCCGTCGCCCACGGCATCCGCGAACGCGGCGAGACCCCGTTCCTCCACACCGGCGCCGCCAACACCGGTGCCATCCGCCTCTACGAGTCCCTCGGGTTCCGGCTGCGCCGCAGGACGGCGTTCCTGGCGGCACGGGCCCCCGAACGGGACGCCGTGCCGGCGTAGGGCGTCCCGTCGGCGGCGGGCCGCGGGAGCGGGGACGGCACGGAGTCAGCCTCCGTCCGAGGCCCCGCTCCCGCCCCCGGACCGACCCCGGTCGTTGTAGCGCACCAGGTACTCCGCGAACCGCTCCAGGTCGCCCTCCCGCCACCCGGCGAGCCGTTCGCGGAAGGCCGCGCGGCGGCTCTCGGTGACCTGGGCGAGGATGGCGCGGCCCGCGTCGGTGAGGTGCAGGACGTGCACGCGGTGGTCCGCGGGGTCCTGGCGCCGTTCGATCAGCCCGGCCCGTTCCAGCGCGGAGACCTGGCGGCTGACGGTGGACTTGTCCAGGGCGTAGTGCGCGGCCAGGTCGGTGGCCCGGCGGCCACCGCTGTCCTCCAGATGACCGAGCAGCGTGTACGACACCAGGGACAGCTCGGGATGGAGCCGGCCGGCCGAGGCGCGGGCCCGCCGGGCGAAGACCGTCATCTCCCGCTGGATGGTCTCCACCGCCTCGTCCGCGTCCACCTGGCCTCCCTCACCGTCGTCCCGGCCACTCGTTGCACCGTACAACTTGGCACGGGGGCGCGCAGCGGCGGGACGACTGGGGCCCGCCGCGCAGGAGCGCCGCGCGGCCGGACCGCTCCCCCCGCACGCGTCGCCGGCCGGCCGCGGCCCGGCGGCCCCGGCCTGCCCGCGAGGGCCGCCGGCACGCGGCCGGGACCGGGTGGGGAGAAACCGCGCGGCGCGGGCGTACGGCGTCACCGTGCCCGGGCGCGCGCCACGAGCAGGGCCACGTCGTCGTGGTTGTCGGGGTGGTGCAGCGCCCGCAGCAGCAGGTCGCACAGCTCCTCCAGCGGGCGGCCCGGCTCGTCGAGGAGCGTCAGCAGCAGTTCCAGACGCTCGTCGAGGGAGTGCGTGCGCGTCTCCACCAGCCCGTCGGTGTACAGCACGAGCAGGTCGCCGGGGCCGAAGTCGACGTCGGTGGAGGAGAAGGCCACCCCGCCCACCCCGAGCGGCGCCCCGGTGGGCAGGTCGAGCAGTTCCGGCGGGCGTCCGTCCCGGACGCGTGCGGGCGGCAGGTGCCCGGCGTTGGCGATCCGGCACCGACCGGAGCGCGGGTCGTGGACGACGTACAGGCAGGTCGCTATGAAGTGGTCCAGGCCCGAGGCGATCCGGTCGAGGTGTTCCAGGAGCACCGCCGGATCGAGGCCGAGGGTGGCGAGCGTGGTCGTGGCGGTGCGCAGCCGGCCCATCGTGGCGGCGGCGTCGATGCCGCTGCCCATGACGTCGCCCACGACCAGGGCGGTCCCGCCGTCCGCCAGGGTGATGACGTCGAACCAGTCGCCGCCCACCTCGGTGGTGGCGCCGGCCGGCTGGTAGCGCGAGGCCACCTCCAGGCCACCGGTCACCGGCGGGTGGCTCGGCAGCAGGCTGCGCTGGAGGGTGAGCGCGGTACCGCGGGCGTTCTGGTACCAGCGGGCGTTGTCGATCTGCACGGCCGCGCGGGCGGCCAGCTCCCGGGCGAGCAGTACGTCGTCGCGGCCGAACGGCAGCGGATTGCGGGCCCGCTTGAGGTCGAGGGCGCCCAGCACCTCGCCGCGCGCGATGAGCGGCACCGCGAGGTAGGAGTGGACGCCCGCCCGTGCCAGGACTGCGGCGGCCTCCGGGGAGCGGGCGATGCGCGCCAGGTCCTCGTCCCCGACCCGCGCCACCAGGACCGGCCGGCCGGTGCGCACGCACTCGGTGACCAGCCGCTCGGGTGCGTAGCGGGCGGTTCGGCCGGGCGGATCGGCCGCGCTCAGGGCGTCCGGCGCGTCGGCGGCGCGCACGGCCAGGGCGCGGATCACGGCGGGCTCCGCGGGCCCCAGGCTGGTGCGCCGGCCCGCCACCACCGCGTCGAGCAGGTCCACGGCGGCGACGTCGGCCAGCTCCGGCACGGCCACGTCGGCCAGCTCGTCGGCGGTGCGTTCCAGGTCCAGGGTGGTGCCGATGCGGGCCGAGGCGTCGGCGATCAGGGCGAGGCGGCGGCGCGCGGCCTCGGCCTCGACGCCGGCGCGGTACCGGTCGGTGACGTCGACGACGGAGAGGGCGACGCCCAGCACCGTGCCGCGGGCGTCCTCCAGCCGGTACAGCGACACGGACAGGGCGCGGTCCCGGTCCGGGTCGGCGGGCAGACGCCCGGTCGCGGGCCGGTCGACGAGCGGCACCCCCGTCCGCAGCACCTCGCGGGCCGCCGCCTCCACGGCCCCGGTGTCCAGCAGCGGGAGCACGTCGTGGACGGTCCGGCCGAGGTGCTCCCCGGCGGGGACGCCGTCGATGCGCTCCAGCGCCGGGTTGACCGACACGTACCGCAGCCGGGTGTCGAGCACGGCGAGGCCGATGGGGGACTGGGCGACCATGCGCGCCGACAGGGCCACGTCCCGCTCCAGGCGGCGCACCGTGGAGCGGTCGGCGGCCAGACCGAGGGCGTAGACGTCGCCGCGGTCGTCGACGAGCCGCATGTTGCGGAACTCCACGAGGCGCGTGCTGCCGTCCTTGCGCCGGACGGGGAAGGCGCCCTCCCAGCTGCGGCCGGTCGCCATGACGTCGGTGAACAGCTTCACGACCAGTTCGACGTGCCGTTCGTGGACCATCACGTGGGCCGCGTAGCGTCCCAGCGCCTCCGCGGCCGGATAGCCGAACAGTTCCTCGGCCTGCGGGCTCCACAGCACGATGCGGCCCTCGGCGTCCAGCACGACCGAGGCCACGTTGAGCACGTCCAGCAGGCCGCTGGGCCCCGTCGGGCCACCGGCCCCGCCCGTGGTCGGTCCGGCTGCACCCATGTCACGCACCGCCTCCGTACGTCGACGCGGCACGTCGTCCCCCGTGCCGGTTCCGCCGCGCCGAACCGTTCTCTGCCACGCCGGGGACACCGTTCCCATGCTCCTCCAGTACAGCGGCGCGCGCTGTTCTCCGCACGGTCCACCCCGGTCCTCCTGATTGGTCTGTACATGACTACCGAAGTTGGCCACACTGTCCGCCGAGCGCGCACCCCGCCCCCCGTCTGAGGAGACCCATGCCCCTGCGCCCCGCCCGCGGACGCCGTCCCGCCCTGCGCACCGCCCTGATCGCCCTGGCCACGGTCGCCGCCGCGGCCCTCGGCGCCGCCCCGCCCGCCGCGGCCGCCGACACCTGGACCGAGGTCGGCTCCGACCGCGCCGACCCGTTGACCGAGAGCCAGGGCCTGGCCTCGGTCGAGGTCCCCGCGAACAGCGCCAACCGCTACACCGGCATCGGCACCGTTCCGTGGGGGGTGGGCATCCGGGGCTGGAACCACGTCGGCGACCCCGACGCCTCCTACGACGGCCACTACATCGAGCCCTACCAGCGGGACTCCGGCACCTCGAAGATGTACCGCGTGCAGGCGCCGGACGGCGGCTGGTCGGAGTACGTGCACGCGCTCGGCCCCGGCGAGGCCCTGAACAACTCCTGGGTGGCCGTCACCCCGGGCGGCCGGTGGATGCTCACCGGGGAGTGGGGCACCATGACCCGGCTGATCGTCCTGCCGACCCCCGGCGTCAACCCGAGCACCTCGCCCTCGGCGAACCTGCCGCAGGCCGCCACGGTCCACCTCGACCACGCGGTGCGCGACGTCCAGGGCTGCGACTTCACCGGCCCGACCACCCTGCTGTGCTCCTCCGACGACCCGGCGGGCACCCTCTTCGGCATGACCAAGCCGCTGCTGCGGATCGACCTGTCGGCCGAGCCGAGCGGCTCCGGTGACGTGGACGGCCACGTCACCGCCCTGCGCCAGCTGCCGCTGCGCAGCTCCTGCACGGGCTCCTTCGAGGCCGAGGGGATCGACTACGACCGGCGCACCGGCACCCTGCGGGTGATCGTCGTCTCACCCGGCTTCTGCGTGCTGACGGACAGCATGACCTACCGCCTCACGCGCTGACGCCCCGCCCCGCGCACGGGCGACGGCCGGCTCCCCGACGGGGCGTCCCGCTGGTGCCCGGCCGGGAAAGTGGTGCTTTTCTTGGGATGTGGCGCGGGGGGGGGGGGGGGCCCCCCCCCCCCCCCCCCCCCCCCCCCCCCCCCACCCCAACCCCCCCCCCCCCCCCCCCCCACAAAACAACCCCGCCGCCCCGCCCACCCCACCCCACCCCAACCCCCCCCCCACACCCCACCACCCCCAAAC
>NZ_JBVIKX010000021.1:0-50532 GCF_055580685.1 Streptomyces sp. NPDC031554
TCAAAGCCACCCAACACATCCTCAACCAACTCCCCCCCACCCACACCCCTCAATAAACACCCAAACCGTACACCCACAACCACTCGACCACCGGCACTCACCAACACCCCGCCCCGCCCCGCCCAAGGAGACTGACGTGCCCTCAGACGTGTCCCCACCCGACACGATCACCGTCGACTTCTGGTTCGACCCCCTGTGCCCCTGGGCCTGGATCACCTCCCGCTGGATCCACGAAGTGAACCGTCAACGACCCCTCACCCTGCGCTGGCACGTGATGAGCCTGGCCATCCTCAACGAGAACCGCGACATCCCCGCCAAGTACCGCGAAAAAATGAGCTACGGACCGGCACGCGTCTGCATCGCCGCCGAACGGCAATACGGAGGCCACGTCCTGGGCCCCCTCTACACCGCCCTCGGCCACCACTACCACCACCAAAACGCCACCCCCGACGACCACGGCGTCCTCGAGAAAGCCCTCCACACCACCGGCCTCGACCCCCACCTCGCCACCACCGCCACCACCACCGACCACGACACCGCTCTGCGCGCCTCCCACCAGAACGCCATCAACCACGTCGGAGAAGACCTCGGCACCCCCATCATCGCCATCAACGGCCACGCCTTCTTCGGCCCCGTCCTCACCCCCACCCCCCGCGGCGAAACCGCCCTCACCCTCTTCGACGCCATCCACCGACTCACCGCCATCCCCGGCTTCTACGAACTCAAACGCACCCGCAATCAGCCACCCCACACCCACTGACGCCCACGGGCCATGGGCCCCACGAGCCGCTGCGGATGCGTGACCCACGAGCCGCTCGTAGGCTCGCGGTACCGGTACGTCGAACACGGCGATCAGTGCGGGGACCGTGTGGACTTCGGCAGGGAACGGGGCGAGACCGATGGCGGACGACCAGGTCGGCCGCAATCTCAAGGGCATGGACGATCCCGACTTCGACGGATGGAACAGGGCCGACTGGAACGGCGTGTTCGCCCACCACCACACCGACGTCCTGGTGGGCTGGAAGGGCCGGCCGCCGGCCCATGGGGTCCAGGAACACATCGACGCCATGAGGGCCTATGTCGAATCCGCGGGCGGCACGCCCCCGCAGATCACCTCCCACCCCATCACCTTCGGGTCGGGCGAGTGAACCTGCGTCATCGACGAGTCCGAAGGCGGCGGGCGCATGGTCACCGTCGCGAAGTGGCGCGAGGGCGCCACCGCCGAGGAGTACATCTGGGCCTAGCTCGTCGGTCCCGGCCCGTATCGAGTAGCGATCCATGCGTCCGCTAGCGATCCATGCGTCCGCTGAGGCGGTGCCGTGGTCCGCGAGGACATCGGGCGGGCGGCATCGGCACGATCACCGGCGGCCGGACCCGACTCACCCCGCAGGCGGGCGCACTCGCCCGTACCCTCGCGGGCCGAGGAGCACGGCGCTACAGCTCGTGCTCGATCGAGGACGTACGACCGGCCGTCGAGCCCCTGTTCTTGCTCCGTCCGGCGGAATCCCTCCCCCGACGGCGCACGCCGGAAGGCCGCGACGCCGTCACCGGACCACCGTGATGCGCAGGGGGCCACATCACGGACGGATGGGTGAACGAATGGCGAACTCGAGTCAGTCCATGAGCCGACGCGGCCTGCTCATAGCGGGCGGGGCCATGGCTTCCGCGCTGACCGCCGTGGGCAAGTCACGTGCTCTGCCCCGGGACGCGGTGCCGCTGACCGTCACCGGGGGTGACGGTGGCACCCGGCCGACCGCCATCGACGTCCACCACCACTTCACCGCCCCGGCGTGGGTGGACTGGGCGGAACGCGAGGGCCTGGTACGGCGGCAGGAACTGCTGTGGTGGGCGCGTTGGGACGTGGACTCCGCGCTCGCGCTGATGGACCGGGTCGGCATCGCGACCGCCGTCCTCAACCCGACCATGCAGGACCGGTACCGCTCCGCGGCGCAGGCCAAGCGGGGGCTCACCGTCGTCTTCGACGCGGTGACCGCCCTGGCACACACCCATCCGGGCCGCTTCGCCTTCCTCTGCCCCGCCCTCCTGGACCACCCCGACGTCACCACCTGGGCCCTCCGACGCGCTTTCGACGAACTCGGCGCCGTCGGAGTGAGTGTGAAAGCCAACTACAACGGGGTTTATCTGGGGGACCCCGCGTACGAGCGCTTCTTCGCCGAACTCGACGAACGCTCCGCGGTTCTCTTCACCCACCCGCTCGACCTCCCGGGCAGGGCGCCGGGAGTGCCCACCGTGCCGGGCGTCCCGAACTTCATGTGTGATTTCCCGCTGGACACCACGCGTGCCGCCGTGAACATGATCCGCGCCAGAATTCTGGACCGGTACCCGCGCCTGTCGGTCGTCCTTCCGCACGCCGGTGGGTTCCTCCCTCAGATCGCCACCCGTCTCGAGGCGTTCGGCGACTTCTGCACCCCACCCGTCGAAGCCGCCCGTGTGCGGGACTACCTCCACCGCTTCTACTACGACACGGCGGGACCGCTCGCCCCCGCGTGCACCCTGGTGAGCACGGCCGGCGCCGACCGGATCCTCTTCGGCACCGACTGGCCGGCCGCCTCCGCCGACATCATCACCGGCTTCACGGTGCCGGCCGTCGAGACCGACCACGCGTTCACCGAGCACCAGCGCCGCGGCATCCGCCGTGACAACGCCCTACGCCTGCTGCCCATGCTGAGGCACACCCACCACGTCGACGGACCGGTCGGTGATCAGCCCTCCGCTGAACCTCTTCCACGTGGCCGCTGATCGAGTGACGGTGACGGGATGCGTGAGGGCGCCCCGCACTCCGTACTGCTGAACGGCCGCTCACCGAGGGCGACCGGTCCCGCGGACGGGCCGAGGTGGACGAGCGCGAACCGGTGTGCCGTCGCCCGCTCACCGGTATGGGCGAGGCAGGGCGCATGCCGTAGAGGGGTGCCGCCCGGTTCCCCGGCTATCCCATGACCGTGTTGGTGCTGTCGGGGTTGACGCGGCGCCGGCGGCTGTAGTGGGAGAGGTCGACCTCGTGCCCGGTGTGGGGCAGTGTCAGGCGTACCGGGTCGGTGTCGTGGTCCTTGCCGTTCTCGCATGCTTCGATGATGGCGGCCAGGTACCGTCCGACCAGGGGCGCGTTCTTGAACTGGTTGCCGCTGGTGCCGATGGCCACGTAGAAGCCGGCGAGAGCCGTGCGGTCGTAGAGGGGGATCCAGTCGTCGCTGACGTCGTACACGCCGACGACGCCCCTGGGTGCCGGAGGCACCGTGAGCGTGGGAAGGCGGCGGGCCGCCCGGTAGACCTGCGCCTCGTAGACGGCCTTGGTCGGCCGGGCGGAGAAGTCGTCGGGTTCCGCGAGCCAGTGCAGGGGGTCGCAGGCCGGTTCGGTGCCGCCGACGATCAGACCACCACTGGGCGTGCCCCGGAAGTACGTGCCCAGGTCCATGTCCGCGACGAGCGGGCCCGCCGCGTCCGGCACGTGGTAGCCCTCGGGAGCCCGCACTTCGTGCACCTCCTGACGCAGAGGCCGGGTGCGCACGCCGAAGTCGTGGCCCACGCCCGCCAGTTCGTTCACGACGCCCGAGTGCGGGCCTGCCGCGTTGACCACGACGGGGGCGGCGATACGGCGGCCGTCGGCCAGCTCCACACCGCTCACCCGGTCACCGGTGCGGGGGAACGCCACGACCTGGGAGCGGAAGTGGAAGACGGCGCCCTCGCGGACCGCGGCCGTCATCAGATTCCGCGCCGCCAGTTGCGGATCGTCGACGAATCCCGCGTCGGGGGTCCAGCACCCCGCCAGTTCGCCCTCGGCGTCCGCCCAGAAGGCCTCGTCGCGAATCGGCTTCGGAGGGTGGTGACGGCCCGGGTCGAGCTGCGGGAGACGGGAGCGGACGGTGGGCGCGTCCCACATCTCGTAGGGGACGCCCGCCCGGTCGAAGAGGGCGGAAACCTTCTGCTGGTCCTGGTCGGGAGTGTCCAGGACGAGGCCGCCCGTGACGACGAGCCGGGCGAGCCCCGCGTCGTCGGTGCCGCCGAGATGCTGTTCCCACGCCTGCCAGAGGTGGCGTGCCTCCCACGCGGTGGCCACGCCGGCCCAGGTGGAGTAGTTGAAGCGCACGATCGCCGACGAGGCGCTGGTGGAGCCGTGGCCGGGCGCCGGACCGCGGTCGACGACCTGTACCCGCAGGCCCGTGCCGGCCAGCGCGTGCGCGATCGAGCAGCCGATCACGCCGGCTCCGACGACGACCGCGTCGCTGATGCTCCCTGCCATGGTGATCGTCGTCCTCACGTCTCGAACCGCGCACCCGCCGCGGGCACGTGTGTCGAAGTATGCGGGGACCGAGGGCCACCGGTGGCATCGGCGGGGAACGGAGTCGGGCGGACGGGGCCGCCGCGTCCGTCAAGGCGCGGAGGCGATGCCCCGAGGGCCGGCGGGGCGGGCCCGCTCGGTCCCGGGACGCAGGGTGAGCCGGCCGGCGCTGTTTTCGACGTCCGGGCCGGTGAGCTCCTCGGCCCGGGCGAACCGCTGGTGGAGGACGGTGCGGTGGATGTGCGGCGCGGCCGCCGTCCGTCGCCGGCAAGGTCGAGGCAGGCCTCGGCCGCTCCGGCGGGGTGAGGGCTGCGGGAGATCACGGGGGAGGCGGAACTTCCCCGGCAGCGTCCCGCCCGGCCTGCGGTGACGGGTTCGGGCCGGGGTGCGGGGAGGTCGCGGGCCCCCTTCCGGCCCGGAGGGCGGGGGCAGGCCGGACGTGGGGGCAGGTGCCCGCGGCAGCCGTTTCGGGGATGCGCATCCGGCGCAGCAGACCGCGCGTGACCCGCTTGTCGAGCGTGGTGCCCCAGGTGACGTCCGGGTACTGGGATTTCAGGTGCAACAGTGCCCTGGTGTCCAGTCCGCTGTCACGGAAGGATTCGTCGAGGGTCATGTGGGTGATGACGCCCTGGGCGCACTCGTCGCACGACCGGTAGGTCACCCGCCCGATCACCTTGCGGATGTGCACCAGCAGCAGGCACTGCTCATCCACCGTCTCGGGGGCGGGTGACACCAGCAGCTCGACGCTGCGGTAGGCCAGCAGCCTGCGGTGCCACCTGCCCCATCGCCGGCCGGAGCGCCGGTGCCTCGCCCCGGCCCGGCGCCGCGGGGCCCCGGTCGTCCGTCCGGTCCGGCCATGGGCCGTGGCATACGCCTGGTTCGCCTGCATGCCATCGCGCCTGCCCCGGCATCGGAGGTCCATGCCCGCATCAGGTCCGTACGACATCCGCCCCGCGTCCGTACGACATCCGCATCACGTCCGTACGACGCCACGAGGAGCACGCGCTGCCCGAGCGCCTCGGTGTCCGCCGGCACGACCCGCACGAACAGCGTCCGACTCCCCGTGTTTTCGAAAGGGACGTTTGTTCGGGCGCGATCGGTGCAGTCGATGTACTGACACAGCCTTTACATGAGGAAGCGGAGACGCACCATGGGCATCATCGCGTGGATCATCATCGGCCTGCTCGCCGGCGCCATCGCCAAGGCCCTGATGCCGGGCAAGGACCCCGGCGGCATCATCGTCACCATGCTCATCGGCATCGTCGGCGGTCTGCTCGGCGGCTGGCTCGGCAAGGTGATCTTCGGAGTCGACTCCATCGACGGGTTCTTCGACCTCTCCACCTGGATCGCCGCGATCATCGGTTCCGTCATCCTGCTCGCCCTCTACCGTCTCGTCACCGGTAACCGGCACGCGCACCGACACGCGTGACCCGCTGAGGACACACGGCGCCCCGTTGAGGACCCACGGGCCTGCATGACGCTCGAACGGCTCCCCCCTGTTCCGCAGGGTGGGAGCCGTCGGCGTGCACCGCGGCGACCGGCAGGGCGATCGAGTGGTCGAGGCGGCGTGGCCTCGCCGCGGTGCCGGCCTCCGCGCGGACGCCCCGGCGGCGTCTCGGGGTTCGCCGACGGCACCCGCGCAAAACGGTGTCCGCGTAAAGCAGTTGAACCGCCCGGCCCGCTGTGGACATGATCCGCCCCGTGGACACCTACCTGGAGACCGAGCGGCTGACCCTGCGCCGCTTCACCGCCGACGACGCGGACCTGTTGATCGAGCTGGACAGCGACCCGGCGGTGATGCGCTATCTGACCGGGGGCGATCCGACCGCCCCGGAGATCGTCCGCGAGCGCCAGCTGCCGAACATCATCGCCGGCTACGACAGGTGGCGCGGTGATCTGGGTCTGTTCGCCGCGCACGAGAAGGACGGCGGCGCGTTCATCGGCTGGTTCTGCCTGCGTCCCGAGCTGCAGGGCCCGCTGGACGAGGTCGAACTCGGCTACCGGCTACGGCAGGCGGCCTGGGGGAAGGGCTACGCCACCGAAGGCTCGCGGGCCTTGCTGGACAAGGCGTTCACCGGGCTCGGCATACGCGTGGTCTGGGCCGAGACGATGGTCGTGAACCACGGTTCGCGCAACATCATGGAGAAGCTCGGGATGACGTTCGTGGACACCCTCCCCACTCCCCCCGACATGGAGAGGGTGGAGGGTTCCGAGCACGGGGGCGTCCGGTACGAAATCACCAAGGAGCGGTGGGCGCAGCGGTAGCCGCTGCGCGAACGCCGTTCCGCGTCCACGCCCACGGGAACCGGTGGGCGGACGGTGCGGCCCGGCGGCCGGCTTCAGCCATGCCCTCCGCACCGGCGGAGGGCGACGATCGCCGGCTCAGGACACGGAGCATCCCTGGAGCACTTCTCGGTGAGGGGAGTCCTCGAAGGGGCCTGTTCGCGGGACATTCACTCGTTCACGTGAATCAACCGAACATATGACCGCGGCGCGCTCGTTGCTGGGTAACGTGCGTTCTCCATCGGCCCGGCAGGACCGGAGCGGGGCGGGTCAGAGGGAGGGCTGCGGAGATGACGGATGATCCTTCGGAACAGGGCGGCGGGCTGTCGCGGCGCAGGCTGCTCGCGTCGTCGGCCGCCGCGGGCGGCGGGGTCTGGCTGTTGCGCGGACTGGTCCGGCCGAACAGCGCCTACGCGGCCTCGCCGCCACCGGACTTCCCCGCCGGGCTCGACGTCTCCCAGCGCGTCTACGAGAACTGGGCCGGTGAGATTCGTACCGACCAGCTGTGGACGTGCGCACCGCGCAGTCCCCAGGAGGTCCTCGACGTCGTCAACTGGGCCCGTGCCGCCGGCTGGACGGCTCGCGCGCAGGGACAGCGGCACGGCTGGGCCCCCCTCACGGTGGCCGACGGCACACCCGCCGCGGCCCGGGTCGTCCTGCTGGACACCGGCGCACACCTCACCGCGATGTCGCTGGAGCGACGGGCCGCCGACGGGTCGGCCCGGATCCGGGTCCAGACCGGTGCCCTGTTGGAGACACTGCTCGCGTTCGCCGGCGCCGGTGGATACGGGGTCACCTCCGCGCCGGCACCCGGCGACCTCTCGGTCGGCGGCGCGCTCGCCATCGGCGCGCACGGCACGGCCATCCCCGCGGTCGGCGAGAGCCCGTCGTCCGGTCACGGCTACGGCTCGCTGAGCAACCTGGTCACCGAGCTGACCGCGGTCGTCTGGGACGACGGCGCCGGCCGCTACGTCCTGCGGACCTTCGGCCGGGCGGAGCCGGACTGCGACGCGCTCCTCACCCACCTCGGCCGCTCGCTGGTCACCGAGGCCGTTCTACGGGTGGGCAGCGACCACAACCTGCGTTGCCGGTCCTTTCTGGACATCCCCGCCACCGAACTGTTCGCCGCCCCCGGCGCACCGGCGGGCACGCGGACCCTGTCCGACTTCGTGGACCGCACCGGCCGGGTGGAGGCGATCTGGTTCGCCTTCACCGACCGCCCCTGGCTGAAGACCTGGAGCATCGCCCCGAACCGGCCGCTCACCGCCCGCGAGGTCGACGGGCCGTACAACTACCCCTTCTCCGACTCCCTCCCCGAGCCGGTGGCCCGGCTGGCCGGGGACCTGGTCTCCGGCGCGTGGGCCAGCGCGCCGCTCTTCGGGCAGGTCCAGTACCTGCTGGCCAAGGTCGCGCTGACGGGCGACATCACCGACGTGCTGCTCTCGGGAACTCTCGTGCGGGACGTCCTGACCGGCGACGTGCTCACCCATCTGCTGGCAGGCGGTCTGCGCTCGGACCTGTGGGGCGCCTCCCGCAACCTGCTGCAGTACGTGCGGCCCACCACGCTGCGCGAGACCGCCAACGGCTACGCCGTCCTCACCCGCCGCACCGACCTGCAGTGGGTGGTCAGCCGGTTCGCCGACTTCTACCGCACCCTGCTCGCACAGTACGCGGCACGCGGCGACTACCCTGTTAACGGTCAGGTGGAGATCCGGGTGACCGGGCTGGAGGACCCGTCCGTGTGCGGCGTCCCCGGCGCACGCCCCCCGCTGCTCTCGGCCCTGCGTCCGCGTCCCGACCGGCCGGAGGTCGACACCGCCGTGTGGATCGACGTCCTCTCCCTGCCCACCACACCCGCTCTGCACCGCTTCTACCGCGACATCGAGCAGTTCCTCCTGAGCCTGGACGGGGACCGGGCGACGGTCCGGGTGGAGTGGTCCAAGGGCTGGGCCTACAGCGACACCGCCGCGTGGTCCGACCCGGACGTCCTCACCCGCGCCGTCCCCGCCAGCCAGCGCGCCGGGGGCGGCCCGGGCTGGGACGACGCGGTCGCGATCCTCGACCGGCTCGACCCCCACCACGTCCTGTCCAGCCCCTTCCTCGACGCATTGCTGCGCTGAGCGGGCGGACAGCCCCGCTCCCGGCACGGACCACCGCTTCCCGCACGATGCCGGCCGCCGGCACCGGCCAGTCGTCCGGGTCGCGTCGGACATCGTCAGCCGCGTCGGCCTGCCCCACCGGCCCCGCCACCGAGCGCGCCGGCATCGCGCCGCCCGTCCCCGGTGCTTTCACCGGCTCCGCCGGTACGGGCCGGGCGGCCCGTACCGGCGGAGCCGTGTCCCGCGGTGCGCGACGGTCCGACCGCACCGTCCGCGGAGCGGGCCCAGGGGCCGTCAGCGGGTCGGGCAGGCGGCCTGGGTGACCTTGCCGGCCTTGGCGCCGGTCGTCGCGGGGTCCAGGGTGAGGCACTTCCCGGTCCACTGGTTGACGAAGTAGTAGGCGCGCACCCCGCCCGACTGGTCCACCGGGACGACGTTCCACAGCCGGCTTCCGGAGGACCACCGGGTTTCGCACGGCCACCAGGACATCTGCGTGCCGTCGCCGGGCGGTGTGCCGTTGTTGTAGGGAACGGTGAGCCGGAATCGCCGCGGTGGTGCGCCCGCGGACCTTGCCCGGCCCGTGTCGGACGCCCCGCGGAACGGCTGCCGGCGCAGTGCGACGCCCGCCGTATCCGTGCCGCTCCACGCCCGCCCGCGGGTTCCCCGGGCACCAGGCATGGGTGAAGTCGGACAGGGCATCCGGGCAAGGTGCGGGCCGGCCGCGCCTCGGTGCCGCCCGGCCGCGCCTCGGTGCAGCCCATCGATGTCAAAAGCTTTTGAGAGGTGAGAAGGTGAAGGGCTTCCGCAGCTTCATCCTGCGAGGCAACGTGGTCGACCTGGCCGTGGGCATCGTCATCGGGGCGGCGTTCACCGCCGTGGTCAACGGCTTCGTCGGCGCCTTCCTGACACCGCTCGTCGGGCTGGCCACCGGCGTCACCGGGAACATGAGCCGCAAGACCTTCACCCTCGGCGCCACCGAGTTCCCCTACGGCACCTTCATCAACGCGGCGATCAGCTTCCTCCTCCTTGCCGGCGCCCTGTACTTCCTGGTCGTGCTCCCGATCAACAAACTGCACGAGCGCCTCGCCCCGCACCACGACGTCCAGGCCCCCAAGCGGGACTGCCCCGAATGCCTCAGCCCCGTCCCCGCCCAGGCCCGACGCTGCGCCTCCTGCACCGTCCCGCTGCCCGAGGTGCCCGCCCGGGCCGAGGAGACGACCCAGCGCGTCGGGTGATCCGCCTGCGCCGACCGATCCGTGACAGCCGGGCGGTCTGAGCGCCCGACGCCTGCCCGGTCGCCCGTGAAGCCTGCTCGGAGCGGCCTCTTTCGTCGTTTCGGGCCCGGTGCGGCCGTCGTGCCGGCGAAGGTGAGGCCGGCGCGGCCGTCCTGGCCGACGTCGTGCACGGGTCCGGTGCCCATCCGGGGTTCGGGGCCCGGCCGGCGTTCGCACCGTGCCGCTCCGGCGGGGGACGGTGTCCCGCTCTCGAACCGTCTCCCGCCGACCGGCTCCGGCGGACGGACCGCCCGCCCGGACCGCCGCGGGGGCCGGAGCACCCGTGCCGCGGGACGGGCGCCGCCGACCCGCCGCCCGGGAACGGCAGCCTGTCGTGCGCGGCCGACGACGCGCAGCGCGTGCCGCTTCGACGCCATAGCAGTCGGAATGATCAGTTCCGATCGCCGGATCCAGGCAGGTGATCCTTTTTGGACAGAGGGGCCGCTCGGGCCCTCCCGGTGCGCGCCGACCGGTGCCGCCGCCCGCCGGACCGGACCGCCCATCGCTTGCGAACCGGAGGCACTGTCGGTGGTTCATCCGACGGACACCGCGATCTGCTGAAAATTTTGCCGATATGGCGCCGGAACACCAAAGGAAATGACCAAAAGCGCCTGTCCGCCTTTGACTCCTGATCGACCGTTCAGTGAAGGTCGTTCACATGTCCGTCACATCCCGCGCCGCGGTCGGCGCCCCTCTGCGCATGCGCGACTTCAGGCTGTTGCTCGCCGGGGCGGCGGCCGCGCAGTTGGGCGCCCAGGTCACCCTGGTGGCCCTGCCGCTCGTGGCCGTGCTCGAACTCGACGCGTCCGCCTTCCAGGTCGGGCTGCTCACGGCCGCCGAGACCGCCGCGTTCCTGCTGATCGGGTTACCGGCCGGAGCCTGGGTCGACCGCATGCGCAAGGTCCCGTTGATGATCCGGGCGGACGTCGTCCGGGCCGCGGCCATGGCGAGCGTCCCGGCAGCGGGCGCGGCCGGCGTCCTGACGATGGCCCAGCTGTACGCCGTCGCCCTGATCACCGGCGTCGCCACCGTCTTCTTCGACGTCGCCCACCAGAGTTTCCTGCCCCACCTCCTGCCACGGGACCAGCTGGTCAAGGGCAACGGGGCCCTGGAGACCGTACGGTCGTCCGCGCAGGTGACGGGACCAGGCCTCGGCGGCGGCCTGACCCAGCTCCTCGGCGCCCACCTGGCCGTCGCCGTCAACGCCGTCGGCTACGCCCTCTCCGCACTCTGCCTGTGGCGGATCAAAAGGCCGGAACCCCGTCCCGAAGCGGCTCCCGGCGCGTCGCTGCGCGCGGACGTCGCCGAAGGGCTGCGCTTCGTGCTGGGCCGGCCGTTGCTGCGGGTGATCGGCGCCTCCACCGGGCTCGGGAACTTCTTCACCGCACTGCTGATGGCCACCCAGACGGTGTTCCTGGTCCGCGTCCTGGGCCTCGGACCCGGGACGGTCGGTCTCGTCCTGTCCGTCGCGGCCGTCGGCGGACTGGCGGGCGCGCTGGCCGCGGGCGCGCTGGCGGCCCGGCTGGGGCAAGCCCGGATCATCTGGCTCTCCTCACTGGTCACCGGGCCGTTCGCACTGCTGTGGCCGCTGTCGGAGCGGGTGGGGGGCGCCGCGCTGTTCGCGCTCGGTTCGGGCGTCGTCTTCTTCGGCGCCGTGGTCTACAACGTCGCCCAGGTGAGCTTCCGTCAGGTCCTGTGCCCACCGCACCTGCTGGGCCGGATGAACGCCACCCTGCGCTTCCTGATGTGGGGCACGCTGCCGCTCGGGGCGCTGGCCGGCGGGGCGCTCGCCGACGGCTTCGGTGCCCGTACCGCCCTGCTGTGCTGCGCGGTCGGTTTCCTCACCGTCCCGCTGCCGCTGCTGCTCTCCCCGCTGCGCCGGATGCGGGACCTGCCCACCGGGGCCGAGGCCACGCGTCCCGCCGCCCCGGACACCGGCCCGACCGACGCCCCGGACACCGGGACCGGGACCGATGCGCAGGACAGGGCGGCACCACTCGGCTGACCCGGCCCGCCGTGGACGACGACAGAGACGACGGAGAGGATCACGTGCTCAGCATCACGGGCCAGTACCTGGCCCGCCATCGAGGGCTCACCACAGAAGTCGGAGCCCCTGACCTGTTACCCGTCACCGGAGCCCAGCGTCGCTTCGCACTGGTGCGTGCGCTGGATCCCACCGGGCGGCCGGACCTCGTCCCGATGTTCTTCGCCTTCCCGCGCGGCACGGTGGACCCGGTACGCCTGGCCGGCGCGGCGAAACGCCTCGCCTCCCTGCACCCCGTGCTCCGCGGCCGCTCCGCCGTGGTGCGCGGCACCCCCGTGCTGCGCATGACGGAGCCGGAGGTTCCGGTCGTACGCGTGCCCCGGGCGTCCGGTGAGGACGCCGGCACGGCTCTGCGCCGGGCGCTGGGCTCGTGGACGCCCGACGGTCCGCCCCTGCGCATGTTCCTCACCGACGACACGACCGGCGGTGACCGGGACCACGCGTCCTCCCCGTACGGCGACGAGCCGTCGGAGGTGCTCGCGGTCGTCCTCGACCACACGGCGTGCGACGGCAGGACACTGGCCCGGATCGTCGGGGAACTCGGCGCCGCCTACGCCGAGGGGCGGCAGGCGCGGATGCCGGCGCCCGGGGAGGTGGCCACCGAACTGGCCGCCTACCGCGAGGCCGTGCTGCTCCAGCTGGACGCCGAGGAGCGCGCGGAGTCGCCCGAGGCCCTGGCGTACTGGGGCGAGCGGCTGCGGGCTGTCCGCGACCGGGCCCCCGCCGCACCGCCCGGCCTCCCGGCGACCGGGGCGTCGCCGAGCGGTTCGGCTTCGGCGCTGCTGCCCTCGCCCGCCACGGGGGTGTCCTTCCCCGAGTTGCTGAACGCCTGCCGTTCCGCCGTGCGCGTCCTGTACGGCCCCGGTCGCACGGTGCCGCTCGGCTATCCGTGGGGCGGCCGTCCGCCCGGCGCGCAGGACGTGCTCGGCTGCTTCCTCAACACGGTCGTCTTCCCGGCGGGGACGGGGAGCGACCCGTCCGGTGCCGAGGGCGTGGCGGACGCCTGGTGGGAGGACCTGGACCGGGCCGACGTGCCCTTCGACGCGGTCGTGCACGCGGCCCGGGAGGCCGGTTCCGCCTGGTACGGCCGTCTCGACGGGCTGCTGACCGTCGACGACACCGCACGACGGCCCTCCCTGCGCCTGGCCGGAGTGGAGGGCCGGGAGGTCCACGTCGACGGCAGACCCGTACGCGCACCGTTCGCCGTCTCCGTCACCCAGGGGCGCGAACTGCACCTGCGCATGGTGTGGGACCGTGCCGCGACCGCCGACCGCGCCGCCCACGGTGCCTTCGAGGCACTCACCGCGGCACTCACCGACGCGCTCGGCGAAGCGCTCCGTGCGGGGGGTCCGGCGCCGGCCCTCGGCTGACCACCGCTCCCCCACCCCGTGCGCCGCCCTTCCGTACCCGTTCCGCACCGCCCGCCACGGGCCCGTCCGCGCGATCCGCGGCCGGTTCCCGCACCCCGGGCCGGACACGACCGTGCCCGGCCGCCCCTCCTCCGACCCGACGACCCCAGGGATCGCCCATGCTTCCGCTCTCCTCCTCGCAGGAGATCGTCTGGCTGCACGAACAGGTGCAGCCGGGCAGTCGCGCCTACAACTTCACCGCGGCGCTCGACCTGTGGGGTCCGCTCCACACCGACGCCCTCCGCCGCGGCCTCGCCGCCGCGCTCGACCGGCACGCGGGCCTGCGCCTGGAACTGGTCGCCGTCACCGGCTCGCTACCCGGCCAGCGGGTCGCCGAGGCGTGCGCGCCCCGGCTGCGGACGGTCGACCTGAGCACGGCCGCCGACCCGGAGGCCGCGTTCCGGGAGCTGCTGCGGACCGAGGCGGAGACCCCGCTCGACACGTACGAGGCACCGCTGCTGCGCTGGACGCTGGTACGGCTCGGCGACGAGCACCACCGGCTCGTCCACGTCGAGCACCACCTGATCCACGACGGCCACTCGTTCGCGATCCTGCTCGGCGACGTGTTCACCGTCTACCGGGGTCACGTCCTCGGTGAGCCGGTCGTCCTGCCGCCCGCGCCCTCCTACGCCGACCACGTCGAGGCACAGACGCGCGGCCGGGAGAGCGGGGCGCTCCGCGCCGGGCTGGACTTCTGGACCGCCGAACTGCGCGGTCTCTCCTACGACCTGCCGCTGCCGGGCCTCTCCCGTCCCGGCGCCCGGCGTCGCCACCACGGCGGTCAGCTGCGGCAGTCGATCGGCGCGGACCTGGCGGAACGCCTCCGCGACCACGCGCGGCGGCGCGGCCTGACCCCGTTCTCCACCCTGCTCGGTCTCTTCGCCGAACTGCTGCGGCGCCACAGCGGCCGCTCGCACCTGGTCGTCGGCACCGCGGTGGGCAACCGGCCCCGCGGGCACGAGGAGACCGTCGGCATGTTCGTCAACACCATCCCCCTGCCGCTGCGGCTGGAACCGGCCGCCCCGGCCGAGGAGACGATGGACGAGGTGACCGACGTCGTCATCCGCGCGCTGCCGCACCAGGACGTGCCGGTCCAGGAGCTGACCCGTGCGCTCGGCCTGCGCACCTCGGGCGCGGACAACCCGCTGTTCGACGTGATGTTCAGCGCCCACGACGCCGAGCTGCCCGAGATCGACGTGCCCGGTCTGGACATCACGCTGTTCGAGGGCTTCAACACGGGCACCACCAGGTTCGACCTGGACGTGGTGCTGCTGCCGGACGACCGGCGCGGGGTCGGTCCCCGGCACGGCGCCGCCGGCATGACCCTGGTCTGGGACCACGACGCCGACATGTTCGGCGAGGACGTGGTCGAACTGCTCGCCGGCCGCTTCCTGGACCTGCTGCGGGCCTACCTCGACGCCCCGGGCACGGTCCTGGCGGACCTGGCACCGCCCGGAGCCACCGGCGAACGGGCCCCCGCCGTGGCCCCCGCCGGGCCGGCGGCGGCCACGGGTGCCGCAGTCCCGGCCCCCGGTGCGGACCCGCTCGGTCCCGGCGCCGCCCGCGACGCGGCCGCTCCCGCGCTGCGCATCGGCGCCCACCACCTGACCTACGGCGACCTCGACGCCCGGGTCACCGCCCTCGCGGAGCGCCTGCGGGCCGCCGGGGTGCGGGCCGGTCAGCCGGTGGCGTCCGTCCTGCCGCGCGGCGCCGACGCGGTCGTGGTGCTGCTCGCCTGCCTGCGTACGGGGGCCGTCCACTGCCCGCTGTCGCCGTCGGACCCGCCCGCTCGGCTGGAGCTGCTGCTGAGCCGTCTGGCCCCGGCCCTCGTGCTCACCCCGGTCGGCCGGTCCGTCGCGGTGCCCGGCGGTCTGCCGACCGCCGCGGTGGACGCGCCGGAGATGCCGAAGGCGCACGCGGCGCCGGTGGTGCCGGGTGCCGCGTACATCATCCACACCTCCGGATCGACCGGCGTCCCCAAGGCCGTCGCCGTCGGGCGCGCGGCGCTCGAGAACCACCTGACCGGGGCGGCCGAACGGTTCGGGCTGCGGGACGACGACCGCGTCCTGCTGTTCGCCCAGCCGACGTTCGACGTGGCCCTGGAGGAGATACTGCCCTCCCTGTACGCGGGGGCGTGCCTCGTCGTCCCCGAGCAGGAGGTCCCGACCGGCGCCGAGCTGGCCGGGCTGCTGGCCGACGCGCGCGTCACCGTGGCCAACCTGCCCACCAGCTACTTCCTCGCCGTACGGGAGGAGTTGCGCCCCGCACTGCGCGACAGCCGCTGGACCCCGCGCCTGCTCGTGCTCGGCGGCGAACGCCTTCCGTCCGACGCGCTGCGCGCTTTCCTGACGGACACCGACGCGACGGTGCTCAACGCCTACGGCGTCACCGAGGCGGCCGTCACCACCACCGTCCACCGCATCGCGCCGAAGGCCCTGGCCGACGGGGCGGAGATCCCGCTCGGGACCGAGCTGCCCGGCGAACGCGTCCACGTCCTGGACGAGTGCCTCCGCCCCCTGCCGGAGGGCGCGGTGGGCGAGCTGGCGATCGCCGGAGCCGGGCTCGCCGAGGGGTACGTGGGCAATCCGGAGGCCACGGCCGCCCGGTTCGCGCGTCCCGGCGCGCTCGGCGGTGAACGGGTCTACCTGACCGGTGACCTGGGCTACCGGGGCCTGGACGGGGAGCTGTACTTCCTCGGCCGCCGGGACAACCAGATCAAGCTGCGCGGGTACCGGATCGAACTGGAGGAGATCGAGGCGGCCGCCTCGGCCGCGCTGGGCGGCCGCTCCTGCGCCGTCGTGCTGGACGGCGGGACCGCCGACGGACCCCGGCTGGTCGGCTTCGCCGAGTGCCCCGGCGAGGGCGGCGCGTGGGACGAGGGGGCGCTGCGCGCGCGGCTCGGGCAGCGGCTGCCGGCCGCCCTGGTACCGGGGCGGTGGGTGCGCCTGGACACGTTGCCCACCCTGGCGGGCGGCAAGCCGGACCGTACGGCGCTCGCCCGGCGGGCCGCGGAGCTCGGCACGGCCGGCGACGCGGGTCCGGACGGGGCGGCACGGACGGCGGGCGCGCCCCGTCCGGACGGTGCCACGCGTCCCGCGGACGAGGCCGCGCGGGACGGCGGGAGCCGCCGCGAGGCGGTTTCGGCCGACCCGATGACCGCGCTGCTCGCCGACGGCTGGCGCACGGTCCTGGGCCACGGGAACTTCGACGGGCGCACCGACTTCTTCCGGGCCGGAGGCCACTCACTGCGCGCCGCGCAACTGGCGGCCTGGCTGGAGCCCCGCCTCGGGCACCGTCCGCCGATGCGGCTGTTCTTCCGCCATCCGGTGCTGGCCGACCAGGCCGGCGCGCTCACCGCCACCCCTTCCGCCGTCACAGCCACCCCTTCGGCTGTCACCGCCACCCCGACGGAGTCGTGATGACCCACCCGACCACCTCCCCCGGAACCCGGCCCGCGATCCCCGCGGCGGTCCCTCCGAACGCGCCCTCCGACATCCCCGCCCCGAGCGTCCCGGACGACGGCACGCTCAGCGTCGCGCGCGGCGCCGCACCCCGCGAGGACACCCCGACCGGGGTGCCGGCCCGGTTCGAGCACTGGGTGCGCCGCACCCCGGACTCCCCCGCCGTGGTCGACGGCGACCGCACCTGGACGTACCGGCAGGTCGGCGAAGCCGCCGACGAGGCGGTGGCCGTGCTGCGCGACCGGGTCGGGGCGGGTGACCTCGTCGGTGTCTGCCTGGACCGCTCCGCCGCACTCGTCGTGACGGCCGTGGCGGTGGCCCGGCTCGGCGCGGTGTACCTGCCGCTGGGGCCGCGCCCCGGCGAGCGGCGCGTCGAGGCCGTCACCGACGACCTGGACGTCGCCTGCCTGATCGGTGACCCCGCCGTGCTGCCCGCCCGGCACCGGGCGGCCGAGCACATCGCTCTGGCCCTGCCGGACGACGGGGTCAACGCGGCCGGCACGGTGGTGGCGGCGTTCGTCCCGCCCCGCCCGGGCACGCTCCGCGCACCCCGCGGGGCGTTCTACGCGGTGCTGACGTCCGGTTCCACCGGCCGCCCCAAGGCGGTCGCCGTCGCCGAGCCGGCCCTCGGCGCACTGCTCGACTGGTACCGCGCCGAGACCGGTCTCGCCCCCGGGGACCGGCAGTCCCTGCTCATCGGCGTCGCGTTCGACCCGCACCTGCTGGAACTGTGGGCGGGACTGACGTCGGGCGCGGCGCTCGTTCCCGCGCCCGACGACGTCCGCTGGGACACCGGGGCGCTCACCTCCTGGTGGCGCGAGGCCGCCGTGTCCGTGGCGGTGGCCGCCACGCCCCTGGTGGAGCCGCTGCTGGAGCGGCCCTGGCCGCAGGACCTGGTCCTGCGTCATCTCGTCGTCGGCGGCGACCGCATGCGTCGCCGTCCGGGCGCCGACGTGACCGCGACCGTCCACAACGCCTACGGTCCCGCGGAAGCCACCGTCGTCACCACCACGTACGCCATGCGTGCCGCGGACGCCGAGGCGGAGGGCCCCGGGGCGCCTCCGATCGGTGCCCCCGTGCCGGGCGTGACGGTCGTCGTCACCGGCCCCGACGGCCGCCCCGTGGTCCGGGGCGAGGAGGGCGAACTCCGCGTCGGCGGCAGCGGTCTGGCGCTCGGGTACGTGGACTCCGAGCTGACCGCGCGTCGCTTCGCCGCCCCGGCACCCGGTGTGGATCTCCCGGGAGTGGACCGGCTCTACCGCACCGGCGACCGGGTGCGGATGCGGCGGGACGGGATGCTGGAGTTCCTCGGCCGTCTCGACGACCAGGTGAAGGTCAGCGGCGTGCGGATCGAACCGGCCGAGGTCGAGGCGGCGCTGGAGAAGGACCCGGCCGTGCTCGGCGCCGTGGTCACCGCGCCCCGCGGCCCCGACGGCTCCGCCCGTCTGGTGGCGTACGTCCGCCTCGCGCCCGGCGCCTCCGCCTCCGAGCAGGCGCTGCTGGCGGCGGTACGGGCGTGGCTCCCCGAACAGGCCGTGCCCTCGGCGGTGCGGATCGTCGACGCTTTCCCGCTGGACGCCAACGGCAAGGTCGACCGGGCCGGGCTCACGCGCGGGGCGGCCGCACCGGACTCCGGCGGCAGCAGCGACATGCCGGACGGCGCCACGCCGGGCGAGCGGATCGTCCTGGACGCCGTACGCGATCTCCTCGCCAGGCCCGCGACGGCGCTGACCGACAACTTCACGATGATCGGCGGCACGTCGATCGTCGCCGCCCGGCTGCTCACCGTCATCGAGCGGGAGAGCGGCGTGCGCCTGCGCGCGCCGGAGTTCCTGCGCCAGCCGGACCTGCGCGCCGTCGCCGATCTCGTCGACCGCCGCACGGCAGCGCGAGGGGCGGGAGCCTGAGATGACCGCCTCCACCGAACGCACCGACACCACCGCCGAGGAAGGACCCATGCCCGCCCGACACGCGCGGACCGTCTCCGGCGGCTCCCGGCCCGCCCTCTCCCGCGGGCTGCCCGCCCTGGTGGCCCGGCACGCCGAGCGGATGCCGGACGCCCTCGCGGTGACCGACGGCGACACCACCCTCACCTACGCCGGGCTCGTCTCCTCGGCCCGGTCCCTCGCCGGCCACCTGCGGGCGCACGGCGTCCGGCCGGGCGACCGCGTGGCGCTGCTGACGCCGCGCTCGGCGCGCACCGTCGTCGCGCAGCTCGCCCTGTGGTGGGCCGGCGCCACCTGCGTGCCGCTCGACCCGGCCCACCCGCGCCCCCGCTCCGAGGCGATGGCCGCCGACGCGGGAGTCACCCTGACCGTCGGCGACGGCAAGCTCCTCGAAGCGGCGGCCCCCACCGGGCCGGTCCTGACGCTGCCGGAGGAGGCGCCGCTGTCCGCCTCCTTCCCGCCGGCGGCCGAACTCCCGGCCGACGCCGACGCGTTCATCATGTTCACCTCCGGCTCGACCGGGCGTCCCAAGGGCGTCTCGGTTCCGCACCGGGCCGTGGCCGAGCTGCTGTCCGAGCCCGCCTACCTCACCCTCACCCCCCGGGACCGGGTGCTCTTCCACTCCCCCATGACCTTCGACGCGTCGACGTTCGAGGTGTGGGGGGCCCTCGCCAACGGCGCCGCCGTCGTGGTGTGCGCCGTCGACCGGCCCTCGTTCGAGGATCTGGCCCGGCACGTGGAGCGTCACGGCGTGACCGTCGCGTTCTTCACGACGGCGCTCTTCCACCAGCTCGCGGCCCGGCGTTCCCGGCTGTTCTCGGTGCTGCGCACGGTGGTGGTGGGCGGGGAGGCGCTGTCCGCGCAGCACGCCGGACAGGTGCTGGGGGCGTTCCCGTGGCTGGAGCTGGTCAACGGGTACGGGCCCACGGAGACCACCACGTTCGCCACGGCGCACCGGGTCACCGGCGCGGACTGCGACGGCCCGGTGCCGATCGGCCGGCCCGTCGCGGGCGCGACCGTGCACGTCCTGGACGACGGCGGCGGGCCCGTCGCGGACGGCGCGCGGGGGGAGCTGTGGATCGGCGGCAGCCGGCTGGCGCACGGTTACGCCGGGCGTCCCGACCTGACCGCCGAACGCTTCGTCGACCACCCGGAGCTGGGGCGCCTGTACCGCACCGGCGACCTCGTCTCCGTCCGCCCGGACGGCGTCCTGGACTTCCACGGGCGCACCGACGACCAGGTGAAGGTGCGCGGCTTCCGCATCGAACCGGGGGAGGTCGAACACGCCCTGCGTCTGCAGCCCGACGTGGACGACGCGGCCGTCGCCGTGCGCCGGCCCGGTCCGGACGACGCCCGTCTCGTCGCGTTCGTCGTGGCGGCGCCGGGTCCCGTGCCCCGGCCCGGCGCGCTGCGCGACCGCCTCGCCGCGGTCCTGCCCGCCCACCTCGTCCCCGACGAGGTGACGGTCGTCGGCAGCCTTCCGCTGACCACCTCCGGGAAGGTCGACCGCCGCGCCCTCGCCGACCTCGGTACGGATGCGGGAGCGGTCGTCCCGGCCGCGCCGCTGACACCGCTGGAGCAGGCGGTCGCCGAGGTGTGGGGCCGTGCCCTGGGCCGCGAGATCACCCGGCCCGACGCCGACTTCCTCGGCCAGGGCGGTCACTCGCTGCTCGCCCTGGCCGTCACCGACGACCTGCGTGAGGAACTCGGTGTCGACATGGCGCTCGCCGACTTCTTCGCCGCCCCCACGGTGGCCGCCCAGGCCGCCCTGGTCGAGCAGGCCCTGCTCGCCGCCCACGACGATCTGCGCCCCGGCACCGAGGAGCACCGCGATGACCACTGACGTCCCGAGGGCCACGGCCGCTGCCCTCCAGGAGGAACTGCTGCGCCGGGCGCGCGAACGTGCCGCGGGCCGCCCCGGCGGGACCCCGGTGGCCGCCGGCGTCGCCGAGGACACCGACCCGGGGCCCGCGCCGCTGTCCCACGCCCAGCGCCGGATGTGGCTCATGGACCGGCTCGGCCACGGCGGGGCCTCCTACAGCGTGCCCTTCGCCACCCGGCTGCACGGCCCGCTGGACCTCGACGCGCTGCGGACCGCGCTGACCGCCCTCGTGGAACGCCACGCGATCCTGCGCACGCGGTACGGGCAGCGGGACGGCGAACCCTTCCAGGAGGTGCTCCCGGCGCCGCGGGCGCTCGACGTGCGTGTCGTGGGGGCGGCCCCGGAACACGCCCACGGCCTGCTGGTCGAGGAGGCCCGTCGGCCGTTCGACCTGTCCGCCGGGCCCCTGCCGCGGGTCCTGGTGCTGCGGCACGGCACGCAGGACCACACGGTCCTGCTGACGTTCCACCACATCTCGGTCGACGGCGCCTCCCTGGACGTCGTCGTCCGGGAGGTGGCCGAGCTCTACGCGGCCGCCACCGGTCGTCCCACGGACGCCGCGCGTGCGCGGCCGGCCGCGCGGCCGCTCCGGTACGCGGACTTCGCGCGTCGTGAACACGCGGCGGCGGACCGGTTCGAGGAAGGTCTGCGGCACTGGGCCCGCCTCCTCGACGGAGCCGCGCCGCCCGCACTGCCCCGCCCCGCGCGCCTCCCCGCCGACGTCGGCACCCGGCCCGCCGACGTCCGTACCGTGCCGCTCGGACGCCGGGTGCCGCAGGACCTGCGGGCGCTCGGCGCGTCGCACCGGACCACCCTGTTCACCGCGGCCCTCGCCGCCGCCTTCGCGACCCTGCGCCGCTTCACCGGCGAGGACGACCTGGTCATCGGTGTCGCGAGCACGCACCGCAGGGGCGCGGACATGCGCGATCTGGTGGGCCTGTGCGTCAACACCCTCGCGGTGCGCGTCGACACATCAGGTGACCCGTCCTTCACCGCCTTGGTGGAGCGGGTGCGGGACGCGCTGCTGGAGGCCCAGCGCCACCACGACGTGCCGTTCGACCTCGTCGTCGAGCGCCTCGGCGCCGCCGCCCGTGCCGCCGACGGGACCGCGTTGGTGCGGGTGACCACCGACGTCACGGCGGAGCCCGCGGCGCTGCGGCTGCCCGGCACCGAGGGCGCGTACGTGGAGGTCGGCGTCGGCGAGGCCAAGTTCGACCTGTCGTTCGCCCTGGTCGACACGGACGCTCCCGCCGCCGTCGTCCAGTACGGCCGCGCCGCGCTGGACGAGGCGGCGGCCGCCGCGCTGGCCGACGGTTTCGCCGCGCTGCTCACCGCGGTCGCCGCCGACCCCGGGCTGCGGTTGTCCCGGCTGCCCGTCCAGGCCCACGCCGGTGACCGGTCCCGGCCGGCGGCCCCGGTGCCGGCGCACGGCGCGGGCCGGCCGGCCGGGAACGGCCACGCGTCCGCCGGGCGCCGGCATCCGGCGGAGACGCTGCTGCTCGCGCACCCGCAGGTGGCGGAGGCCGTCGTCCTCGAACCCGAGGGCGGGCCGCTGCTGGCGTACGCCGTGCTGCGCGGTGTCCGGGGTCCCTCGCGCGCCGACCTGCGGTCGGTCCTGCGGGCGTCGCTCGCCCCGGAGTCGGTGCCCGTCGCCGTGACGTTGCTGGACTCCGTGCCGCGTACGGCCGGGGGCGCGGCCGACACGTCGCGGCTGCCGGGACTGCCGTCCGCGCCCGCCCCGGCGGGGCCGTTCGGACGGACCGTGACGGAGGCGTTCGCGGCACTGCTGGACCGCCCGGAGCCGGGTCCCGACGACGACTTCTTCGACCTCGGCGGCCACTCGCTGGTCGCGGTCCGGCTCGCCGAGCGGCTGCGGGGCTCGCTGAGACTCCCCTTGACGGGCTTGGACGTCCTTCAGGCCCGCACGCCCCGGGCGCTGACCGCCCTGCTGGAGGAGCGGGCCGCGGAACGGACCGCCGTCGTGGCCGCGCCCGCCCGCCGGGCGCGTCCCCGGGGCGCGCGCGAGGGAACGGTCCTGGTCACCGGCGCGACCGGGGGCGTCGGCGCCTTCGTCCTGCGGGAACTGGCGGCGCGGGGACGGCCCGTGCTCGCCCTGGCCCGGCCCGAATCGGCGCACCTGGTCGACGGGGAGGGCGTGGACGTCGTCGAGGGCGACCTCACCGACCTGGACGGTCTGCGCGCGGCGGTCGCGAGCGCCGACGCGGTGATCCACGCGGCGTGCACCTTCGTCCGCCCCGAGGTGGACGTGGCGGCCGTGCGGGCGATGGTGGAGGCCTGGCGGCGCGGTCCGTTCGTCTTCGTCAGCAGTGTCGACGCCTACGGGCGTCCCGCCGAGGACCTGGTGGCGGAGGAGTCACCGTCACGGCAGCCGCTGAGCCCGTACGGCCGGGCCAAGCTGGACTGCGAACGGATCCTGCTGGACGCGGCCGGCGCCGGGGGCCGGGGCGGTGCGAGCGCCGTGCGCTCCCCCCTGGTGTGGGGCCCGCACGAGCGGCTGCGCGACCAGTTGCGCTGGGGCGCCACCGGGGTGCTCTACCAGGCGGTGAAGGAGGGGCGGCCGGTCGGTCTGCCGAGGCCGGGTGCCCACGGCCACGCCTGGTACGGAGCGCCCTGGGTGCACGCGGCCGCCCTGGCGCGGGCCGTAACGTCGTGCCTCGACGCGCCCGTGGCCGGGACGGCGAACGCCGTCGGCGGTCATGTGTCCTGGCGCGACCTCACGGCACGGCTGACCGAGCTGCTGCACCCCGGCGGTGCCGGAGCCGGGGGCGGTGCCGCCCCGTCGGTCGGGGAGACGGACGACGTGCATCCCGACCTCGACCACCACTGGAGGTACCGGGCCGACCGGCTGGCTCCGTCCCTGCGCGAGCGGCCGGGCGAGGACTGGCGCACCGTTCTGGCGGAGATGACCGGCGCGTCCGGCTCCTGACGCCACGTGCGCGGTCCGGGCGCCCCACCGGGCATCCGGACCGCGCCGTCCGCGGGGCATCGGGCCGGCGTCACGCCGGCGTCCGTGCGCGGACCCCGCCGGAACGGAGGCGCGGCCCTCGCACCGGCCGACCCGTGTCCGGACACGTCGTGGTGCCCGGCCCGCACGCCCGTCGGGGGCACGACGGTCGTCGCGGGAGGTGTCGCGCCGTGCTGACGCGGCTCCTCCACCGGGGACGAGCGGGAGGTCTCCCTGCTACGGTGCCCCGATGCCGGCGATCAAGGAATTCCAGGTCACCTTCGACTGCGCGGAACCCGAACGTCTCGCTCGTTTCTGGTGCGAGGTGTTGGGGTACGTCGTGCCTCCGCCCCCGGAGGGGTTCGCCACGTGGGACGACTTCACGCGTTCGCAGCCGCCCGAGCAGCGGGATTCGTGGTTCGCCTGCGTCGATCCCTCAGGTGTGGGCCCGCGGCTGTACTTCCAGCGCGTCCCCGAGGGGAAGGCCGTCAAGAACCGGCTGCATCTCGACGTACGGGTCGGCACCGGACTCGTGGGGGAAGAACGCCTCGCCGCACTCGAGGCCGAACGCGCACGACTGGTCCCGCTCGGCGCGGTACACGTGCAGACGCTGTACGACGGCAATGACGCGTGCATCCCGATGCTGGACATCGAGGGCAACGAGTTCTGCATCGACTGAGCGCACGAGGCGGGGGCACCTCCCGCCGCCGGGCCCGCCCCGCGCCGAACCGCCGGCACAACGACAGGGCCCTCGCACGGTTCAGGTGCCGGCGGTCATCCGTGGAGTGGGCGGGCTCCCGGACCGGTGCCCTCGAAGCGCCGGCCCATGGCGATCTCGTCGCCCACCACCGAGCAGAGGGTGCCGTCGACGTCTTCGGGGCTTCACCTTCCCCTCAGCGGAAGTAGGTGTCGCACAGCTCCCTCACGGACGGTGACACGGGCGAGTGGTGCGACAGCGCGCACAGGGCGGCCAGGTCGTCGTGGCCGGCCGGCGGCTGCGCGGTGCGTGGCAGGCGTGGGGCGGTCCGCGGACGCGGTGCCGCGAGGGTCGTCGGCCGCGCCCGGGGACGGACGGGCGCGGGAGCGGCGGCGGCAGGCGTCCGCGGTGGCTGCGGTGGACGGGGCCGCGGCCGTCGCTCCGGGCCGGGGTTCTCCGCGGAGCGCCGTTCTTTCCGCACCACGACGTCGCGGTCGCCGTCCCGGGGCTCGCGTGTCGAGGCGGTGGTGACGAGCGCGGTGCGGGCCGGCGGCTGGCTCGCGGTCGGCACGGGCGACGGTGCGGCGGTGAGGGACCGGCGGGGGTACGGCGAGGGCGAAGGCGTCCTGGTGGCGGCCGCCACCGGCGAGGGAGCGGACGGAGGCGGGCCGGCGGCGGGGACGGGGACGCAGCCTCCGACGCACAGGGCGGCGGTCAGGACGGCGGCGGAAGCGAGTGGGTGGCGCATGGTCCCCAGAGTGGCCGTGCACCGCGCCGTGCCGGGGCAGCCTCGCGGACGATCACCGGCACGGGTGACACCGAGGGCCCCGCGCCGCGTGCCCCGGCGCCCGCACGCGGAACACCCGCGGCATGCGCGGCACTCGGGGAAGGCAGCCGTCCGCGTCGGCCCGCGCGGACGGCTGCGCGGGAAGCGGACCGGAGCACGCGTCGCCCGCGGATGCGTGGGGTCCGGCGAACGAGGGGCCGCCCCCCGGCACGGCCGGGCGTCTCCTCCCCCAGGTGTGGTCGGGGCCGTCGAGGCGGGGTGCCCGCGACGGGGGACCCCCCACTTGTCTGGGATGGGATGTGCCGGCCGGCTGCGCCACTCTTTACCTGGCCGACGGCGGTGAGCCGCCTTCGGCGCATTCGGTGACGACAACGAGGGGGAAGAGATGTCCGTACGAAAGAAGGCCGCCGGAATGCTGGCCGCGGCCACGGCTGTGGCCGGCCTGACGGTGGCGGGAGCTCCGGCCGCCGTCGCGGCCCCGCCTGCGGCGGGCGGCGCGGTCACGGCCTCGGTGTGGCGGAACATCGCGCTGACCGGCACCTACACGATCCGTGACGACGAGGGCATTTTCTCCGCCGGCACGTACTGCAGCGGCAACGTCGCCTCCGAGGGCTGGGTGAACGAGGTCCGCACGCCGTCGGCCTGGTGGGAGACCACGTGCGGGGGCGAGATCCGTGTGGAGAAGCACGTGTCCGCGGAGACCGACGCCACCGGCGGAGTGATGATCTACGTGACCCTGCGGTTCTACGAGGGCACGAACGACACCAACACCGACCTCGACGCGGAGTACAACTTCAACCGCTACGTCCCCGCGGGACAGACCTCGACGGTCGGCGAGATCACGCTCCGCAACGGGGAGAACGGCGGCAAGGACTGGGCGAAGCTCAACCTCGTCCTGCACAACAACCGCTGACCCCGCCGGGGCGCCGGCCGCGCGTCCCGGACACTCACGGCTCCCGGGCCCGGTGAGCGCAGCCACGACCACCTGCGCGAACCGGGCCCGGGAGGTGTTTCGGGCGGAGGCGGGGAAGGCGGCCGGACGGTGCGGGCGATCCCGCTTCGGCGCCCTGGCCGTCACCGGTACCGGACCGGTGCCGGGCCGGTACCTGGCCGCCACCGGTCCGGTACCGGTGACGGCCCGTGCCGGGCTCCGGCCGGTGTCATCGGCGGGTGCCGGGGAGGTGGGCCCTGAGGAGGTCGGCCTCCAGCACGGTGCCCGCCGGGCCGGCCGGGTTGACGTAGAGCGCGTGGCCGGGCGGCAGCCGGTCCAGGAGGTCCGCGACGGTGACGTGTTCGAAGGCGAAGCCGCCCACGGCGTCGAGGTGGGGCGGGGCGGTGAAGACCGGGACGACGAGCCCGCCGTCCGCCACGGCTGCGGTCACCGGTGTCCCGTCCGGCAGGGTCAGCACCGCCACCTCCGCGGCGGCCAGGGCACGGGGGACGGCCTCGGCCGGTCCGTAGCCGGTGACCGCGAGCCGGAGGGCTTCGTCGACGTCGTCGGTGGCCTCGGGCCAGCCGAGCGCTTCCGGGGAGGGCCGGTACGCCTCGTTGTCCTCCCACTCCTCGATCTCGCCGGTCGCTCCCGTGCGCCAGCGGCCGACCACGACCCGGTCGGGCGGCGCGCCCTCGCCGTCCCAGCCGGGGTCGACCATGCTGATCCAGTGCTCCGGCGCGAGCCGTGCGGCCTCGACGACGTCCTCGGGGGGTGTGGGCGTCACCGTCGTCCCGCTCCGGTCGTTCGGCTCGTCGACTGTCATACGTCCTCCTGTTCCGCCTGCCGTGCGTCCGGACCGTCCGTCGTGAGGGGCGGCGGTCCGAGACCCGTCCGGAGCCGTGCGGCGAGGAGCTCGGCCGTCCGGGGGTCCGTTCCCTCCGTCGCCAGGAGGACGGCGAGCCGGTGCACCGCGGCGCGGAAGGCCTCCCCCGCGTACCGCCGGTCCGCGAGCACGGAGTCCCGTTCGCCCGGCAGGAGCAGCCCGAGGGCCGTGTCCCAGGCGCGGGCGGCGTCCGGCCCCGGGGTCGTGTTCTCGAAGTCCGTGAAGGCCGAGCGCCAGAGGCGGCGCGACACGGTGGCCGCGACGGCGTCGAGGCCGTCGGGCCACGGGCCGGGGCGGGCCAGCAGCAGCCGCACCTGGTCGAGCGGTGCCAGTGCGCTGCCCCGCACGCCACCGCCGAGTTGTGCCTCGACGTCCATTCCAGGGGTGATCCCGACGCCCGCGTCCCTCAGTTCGGCCAGGGTGACGGTCTCGGCGCCGGTGAACCCCGGCGGGTCGCCGGGCAGATCGTCCGTGCTCACCCGGCCGGCGATCCACCGGCGTCGGGCCTCCTCCGAGGGCGGCGCCTGGGGCGGGGTGCCGTCGTCGGCCGTGATGACATCGGGGGCGGCCTCAGAGGGTCGGTCCGTCAACGCGGGCGGTTCGGTCCGCGACCAGTGCGCTGCGGTGTCGTCCTGGGCCGAGGTCAGCACGAGAAGGCTCTCGTGCACCGCCGGCCGCCGGTCGAGGAGCCGCAGGGGCCGCGTCGGCAGCCACACGGTCCGGGCGGCTCCCGTCCGGGCGGCGATCGCCTCGGCCAGGCCGGTGTCCCCTTCGCCCGTCCCGACGGGGACGACCGTGACGTCGCGGTCCAGCTGCGCCAGAACGGGGTCGTGGGAGAGCAGTTCGGCGATCTCGTCGTAGGGCACCGGGCGGGTGGTGCCGTCCGGCCAGGGCATGTCGGCCCGTCCCGGCGTGGTGCCGCTCATGTCCAGTACGTACGCGCCGGGATGGGCGCTCTTCCCGGCACCCTTCCTGTGCCAGGGCGCCAGGGCCCCGCGGCTGTTGCCCAGGCCACCGTCGGGCGAGATCACGTAGCGGTCCGCCCACATGCGGCTCGGGGTGGGCTTACCCGTCCAACTGCGGCCGACGCCGACGCCGTTCACGGAGGTGATGAGGGTGCGGTCGTCCAGCGCGCCGTTGCGTTCGAGGTCGTACGCGGCGAGCGCGGTGGGGTCGTGGGCGTCGCGGCCGAGGGCCGCCGCCGTGGCCGCCGTCCGCAGGAGGTCCACCCGCACGGCCTCGTCCCGCGGATCCGTGCCGGCGCCCAGGTGGAGCACCTTCACCGCCAGGGCGTCGGGGTCGGGACGGTTCTCCACGCTCTCCACGGCCTCGACCGTGGCCCACAGCGCGTTCTGCCGGTCGGCCGCGGTGACGTGCGCCGACGCGCGCAGTCCCAGCACCTGGCGGGTCCACCGGTCCGGGTCGTGCCGGCCGATCAGTTCGCGGGCCCGGTCGACCGAGGGCAGGGTGGCGAAATCGGGCAGTGCGGAACGGGGGTCGGTGGACAGCCGCGCCGACGCGGCTTCGAGCATCGTCCGTACGTCGGCGGGGTCCGGCGGTGCGGGCCGGGTGCCGGGGGCGGTCGTCAGGCCGTGGTGCGCGCGGGTGACCCGGTCGAGCAGGCCGAGCGTCAGCTCGCCGTGCTCCCGCAGGTCCTCGTCCCGGCGGCGCATGACCTCCAGGGCGCCGATGCCGCGCAGCAGCCGGTGGTACGTGCCGGGCGGGACGTCCTTGTCGTCCTCCACGTCGACGCCGAACGTCGCCCGGAGGGCACGGACCAGGCGCAGCGTCGTGTCCCGGGCCATGGCCGGGGTGAAGTCCGGGGAGGTCTCCAGACCGGCCCGCGCGGCGAGGGCGTCGAGTTCGTCCGGGGTCGGTTCGGGGCGCAGCTTCACCATGTCCACGGGGTCGTTCGCCGGGGTCGTGGGGATGCCGTGGTCGTACAGCTTCCCGTTCGCGTAGCGGCTCCAGTGCTCCCGGTCCGGGGCGTAGACGTCGCGTCGCGTCACGTTGGAGACGTCCTGGGCCGCCGACGAGACGGCGAGCGGATCGGGGACGAAGGGGCGGCTGCGCCTGAGGGCGGCGGCGGTGTGTCCCTCCGGTCCGCTCCCCCAGCACGACAGGAACACGAGAGGGGTGGCCCGGTCCAGCCGGGTCACGCTGCGGCGCCGCCGGAGGTAGCCGCCGGTTTCCGCGCCCCGGACCGGAACATTGTTCTGGAGCATGTTCTCGACCATGAGGGTCTGCCCCGGCAGGCCGTGGACCAGGAAGAAGTAGGGCTTGCGTCCCTTCCACGGCACCGGCCGGGGGCTCCCGACCGGTTCACCGGTGACCGGGTCGTAGACGGACCACTGCGTCGACCGGGTCAGTTCCTGGAGCCACGGCTCGCGCCGGGACAGGTCCGAGCCGTCGACCACCGCACGGCCGACGGGCCGGCCCTCGTCGGTGAGGGTGACCGACCTGACGTCCGCGTCCCGGAGGGTCCTGCCGTCGATCGTGCGCAGGACGCCTTCCGCGGGTTCCGGCACTCCCCCGTCCGGTCCCAGGTCGTCGGGGTCGCTGACGATCCACTCGCCCATCGGCTCACCCGGCAGCTCGTCCGGCGACCCGTCGCCGACGACCCGGTCGTCGGTCACCTCGACGCGGTGCCGGCCGGTGTCGGGGTGCGGCTTCAGGGCGATCTCGCCGCTGTGCGACCACAGCGTCCTGCGGGCCCGGGCCGCGGCCCTGCGCGGCAGGTCCAGCCCCATGGCGCCGGCGTTCGGCGAGACGAGCACCACCTCGGCTGCGTCCTCACGGCCCGCCAGTTCCGCGTCCTGCGCCAGCAGTTCGGCGAGCTCCTCCGACGACAGCCGCCACCGCTTGCCGCCGTCCGGCAGACTCAGCCCGACCTTGGTGTGGTCGCCGTTCCTCGTCCCGATCACGTACGGGAGAGGGGCGCCGGGCCGGCGCGCCCACGGCGACGGGCGGGGGGCGCGGTCGTCGCCGTCCACCACGTCGTACGAGGAGACGTCCACCTCCCGGGCGGGCCGGCCCGTCCAGTTGCGGCCGAGCGGGGTGCCGTCCGGGGCGGTCAGGCGGGTGGCGTCGGACAGCAGGCCCTGCTTGCCGAGGTGGTACGCGGTCAGCGACGCCGGGCTGGTCGCCCGGCCGGCCGCCATCGCGTCGTCCACCAGTTCGTACAGGCGGCGTACGCGGTTCGACAGGTCGTCGACGTCGAAGCGCACCGGTGCGGGGGCGGGGTGCGCGGACTCGCCGTTCGAGCTCACGTCCGAGCCGCTGTCGCTGTCGTCGTCCGAGTCGCTGTCGTCGTCCGAATCGGGGTCGTCCCCGGGGTTGTCGTCGAGGTGCAGGAGTTTCCTGGCGAGCCGGTCCGGGCCGGTGAAGTAGTCCACCCGGCCGAAATCCTCCGGGCTCAGTTCCGCCAGCCGGGCCACGGCTCCCGACAGGGGGGAACGATCGACCGTGATGACCGCCTGCCGCCGTGCCGTCCGCCCGGTGGCGCCGTCGATCGGGCCGACGGCGCCGATGTCCCGGCCGCCGCTCTGCGTGGTGATCGGGAAGTCCTCGGCCCGGACCGCGCGGCCGCGCACCTCCGCGACGTCGCGCACGGCCCGCTCGTTGCGCTCCAGTTGACGCCGGATCTCGTCGAGGAGGAGGTCCCGCACGGCTTGCGCCCGCTGCCGGCCGACCGTCTCGGCGTGCTCGACCGCGCCGCCGGACAGCGCGAAGCGCGGGCCGTTGCTGTAACCGGTGACGGTGATCCCGGGAAGCCGGAGACCGGCCCTGAGGTCCCGCAGGCCGGACAGCACGACCTGCTCGGCCAGATCGGCCAGTCGGCGGCGCTGGACCGGGTCGGTGACCTCCCGGTGGCGGTGCTCGAAGGCGACCCGGGACCGGGACGGCGGAGGCACCGGGGCTGACCCGGCGTCGTCCGACACCGCCGCGTGCTCGACGCCGTCGTTCTCGACGTCGTCGTCGCTGTTCTCGACGTCGTCGTCGATCACCTCGTCCACGTCGATCGCGTCGATCGCGTCGAACGCGTCGAACGCGTCGAACGCGTCGTCTTCGGTGTCGGGTGCCGGCCGGGATGTCGGGCGGGCCGGGTCGTGCTCGTCGGGGCCCAGTGCCGCCGTCCGCGTCCTCGGCGGCCCGGGGGCGGACTCCGGCGCGGGCGGAGGCGCGGGCACGGCCGCGGCGGTCTTCACCTGGTCGGTGCGGACGACGACGCCCAGCCGGTCGCTGAACAGGGCCGCCACGTTGGTCAGCCAGTCGGCGGCTTCCGCGGCGTCCAGACCCGGGCGGACCGTCTCGCTCATGTAGCGGCCCGACTTGTCGTTGACCACCCAGGACCGCAGCTTCTCGTTCCAGCGGAACTCGCCGGACACCCGGCTGCGGCCCGGCAGCGTCCGGCCGGCCGCCCGGACCGCCGTCGGATCCGCCGTCCGGCCGCCGCCGTCGTCGAAACCGGCGGCGATGCCGGTGTGCCCCAGGCCGTCCAGCGTCGCGCGCAGCGACTCCGCCGTCAGGTCGGGGTCCTTCTCCCGCATCCCCGCCAGCAGCGCGTCGAACTGCTCCGGCGTGACGATCCCGCTCAGGTCCTCCGTGCCCAGGATCACCCGCCCGTCATCGGTGACCGTGTACAGCCATACGGCGTCCCGGTTGCCGGTGATCAGCAGGTCCGGGTCGACCTCGTCCAGCGGCACCCACAGGGGGTTGAGCCGCACGTCGCCGTCCCGGTCGCGCTCCTCGTCCTTGATCCGCTTCGGGAGGACCGGGGCGCCGAACCGGTCGCGGGCTCCGGCGTCGCTGCCGTCGTAGTGGTCGCTGCCGTTGTAGTAGACCTCCGTCTGCCGCGTGGCGTCGTCGGGCCCGGCGCTGCCGACCCTCCGGGCACCCGACGGGAGCGACCGCACCACGTCGACCCGCAGGCCGAACGCGTGCGCGAGAAGAGGAAGGAAGACTTCTCCCGCCGGAGTCCCCCAGCGCCGCTCCCAGTTGACGACGGCGTCCAGCAGCGTGGGCAGTTCCGTGTCGTCCAGCGGCGCGGTGCTCTGGGTGTAGGCGGTGCCGAGCAGACGGCGCAGTGCGTGGTCGTCGAGGTCGTCGGGCGTCGGCAGCAGGCCGTGCCGCTCGAGGTGCTCGAACATCCGACGCGGGCTCAGGTCCTCGGCCTCCGCCTCCACGACGGCCCGGGCGTCCCGCGGGGAGACGCCCGGGCCGGCGGGCCGGGACGCCAGGCGGGCGTCGACGTACCGGCTCAGCAGTTCGGCGGGGTCGAGGGCCTCGGGGGCGGGGGCGTGCCGTACGCCGTGGTGGGCGAGGAGGGCGAGCATCCCGGCCCGGTCCATCCCCTGGACGCGTGCGGTGAACGCGTCGGCGACCGTCTGCCGGAACTGGCCGACGATCTGCGGGTGCAGCCGCCCCGCGCTGCGGACCACGTAGTCCTCCAGGTAGGACCGCATGGCCCGGAGCGCGGCCTGTGAGGGACCGGTCGGGGCCTTGCCGGTCCTGGCGCGGACCTCGGTCTGGTGACGCAGTTCGGCGCGTACGGCGTCGGGGTCCCCGAGCAGGTCGTACGCGGCGCGGTCGGTGGCGGCGAGGCCGCCCGTACGGCTGCGGATGTGCACGGGGTCGCCGGCCATGAAGGAGTACAGGAGGCACTCCCCCGTACCGGGCACCGGCACCCGACGGCCTCTCGCCCGACCGCTGTCGCTCTCCGACTCGGAGCCCTTCTTGCCGTCCTTCTGAGACGGGTCCGGTTTCGGCTCCGGGTCCGGCTTCGGCTCTGATTTCGGCTTCGGGTCCGGCTCCGGCTCCGGAGCCGGGAGCTTCGGGTCCGGCTTCGGGTCCGGCTTCGGGTCCGGCTTGGTCGGCAGGGCCAGTTGGTAGTGGCGGTTGTCGAGGCTCAGGACCACGTGTGCGCCGGAGTGGGGGGAGGCGCCGACGAGTGCCCGAAGGCTGCCGGTGCCCCTCGGGTCCTCGGGAGCGAAGTCCTGGAAGCCGCCGTCGCTCCCGACCACCGTGACGCGCACGCCGAAGGTGCGTGCGGCGAGCAGGGGGAGCAGGTCCGCCGCCGCGTGGTTCCAGCCGGCCTCGGACGGGGCGTCGCCCCGGCGGAGGAGCTGGGTGATCGCCAGTTCGGCCCGTACCTCGGGGGACAGCTCGGCGACGTGCGGGATCAGACCGCCGAGGCCGTCGAACTCACGGCGTGCGGGGGTGTCCGTTCCGAGGTCCAGGCCCGCCGCGGCGATCTCCTGCGCGCTGAAGGTGTCGGTGTGGTCGGGGGCGACAACGGCCAGCAGGTCCTCGTCGGCGTGGTCGGTGAGCCAGGAGGCCGTCCTGCGACGCATCTCGGACATCGCCCGCAGGTCGGTGAGGTCGATGCCCTGCGCGGCCAGCAGCCCCGGAGCGGCGCGTTCGAGGCCCTCGGCGAGCGCGCGGAAGAAGGCGTCGCCGTCCTCCGGCACGTCGTGGAGCGTGTACGTCTCGCCCGTGGGTGATGTGAGGACGGTGTCCGGTGCCTCGCCGGTCCTGGTGTAGCGGGGCGGGGCCGGGGGCTTGGCCACGGGTTTCCTGGGCGGGGCCTGGTAGGTCACCGCGGGCGGCTCGGCGAGGCCGTCCAGTTCCTTCCGGCCCTCCTCGGTGGCCGCGAGCCGGTGCCAGCGGGTGAGCTGGTCCGTCCCGGCCCGCACCCGGTGGTACTCCGCGGCGGCCTTCTCCGCCGTGTCCTTGAGCGCGTCCAGTTCGGCGCGCCGGGTGTCGAAGGCGTCGCGTGCCGTGTCCCGGCGGGCGGTGGCCTCGTCGAGAGCCCGGCCGGGCGCTTTCGCGGACAGCAGGGCCGCGTCGAGCCGCCCGTCGGCCGACGCCTTCTCGGTGCGCGCGGTCTCCAGCCGCAGGTCGGCCGCCTTCCGCAGTTTCCGGGCGGCCTCCTGCGCGTCGGCCAGGCGGGCCAGAGCGGCGTCCTGCTCGTCCCGCAGGAACTCCGCCCAGCCGTCGTGCTCGGGCTGGGCGTACTCGTCGGCGGCGAACGCGTCGGCCTCGGCCCGCGCGGCGGCCACGTTCGCGTCCGCGACGCCGTGGTCCCGGCGTGCGTCGGCCTCGGCCTGTGTCAGGGCCCTGTCCGCGTCCTCGACGCCCGTCCGGGCGAGGTCGACCGGGCGGGACGCCGCGCGGGCGATCCCGGCGGCCTTGTCGAGGGAGGCCTGTGCGGCGTCGAGGTCCGCGTGCAGTCCGCCGGAGGCGCGCCGCTTCTTCCAGTAGGCCTTGTCCGCGTCGACCCACGCCTTGCTCGCCTTCTCGACCGCGTCCCACGCCTTCGAGACGCGCTCGGGGAAGTTCGTGTCGGTGACGATCCGCAGTTCGCGGGCGACGTCCTCCCGGATCCAGGTGACGACGTACGCCTCGGACTCCATCGCCTGCGGGCCCGATCTGGCCTTGGCGAAGGTGCCGCCCCGGATGCGGTTCGCGAGCCTGGAGTCCACGATGCCGCGGTGCACGTCGCCGACGCCGATCCAGGTGGCCGGGACGGCGAACAGGAAGGAGCGGCCCGTCTTGGGCTTGAGGTTGCGCGAGGTGAGGTGGTCGTCCCCGACCGGCATGCCGTCGCCGTCGAGGTCGTTGGGGCCGGGGCCGAAGGCGCCGATCTGGTTGAGGCCCGCGTCGTCGGGAGAGTCGTACAGGAAGCCGCCGCCGAGGCTCGAGGACTGGCTGTGCTCGACGGACGACGACGTGCCGGCGTTGTCCCCGTACCGTCTGAGCACCTCCAGTTTCTTGCCGTCGGCGACCGTCAGCAGCAGCGCGCGGCTGAAGTCGGGGGCCGAGCGCAGTGACAGCTGTCCGGTGTCGGTGCCCACGAGGGACTTCTCGGTCAGCCCCGCCACCTGGTAGCCGTCCGGTTCGGTGGTGCGCGGGAAGAACGCCGTGACCGCCGTGGAGCTGGTGCCGTCCTCCAGTGCCTGCGCCGAGCCGGTGCCCAGACGGGTCAGCCCGGTCTCCCTGGTTCTGCGCAGGAGGTCGGTGAGGGCGTCGTCGTCGGGACCGTCCTCGGCCTCCAGGGCCCGGAGGGAGAAGCCTACGTCGTACGCCTTCGTGAGGAGGAGGTCGCCGGCCATGCGGATGTTCTCGATGCCGATGATCCCGCGCGGGTGCATGCCGTTCTCGGGGAAGGTGAACCGGCGCGTGACACCGTCCCCGTCCCGGACCGTCAGTTTCTCCCCCACCTCGGAGAGCGGCACCGGGCGGGGCGGACCGGCGAGGGCGGGGTCGGCCGCCGGGTCGGGCGCGGGCAGCCGCCGGCCGGCCCCTGCGGTGCCGGTCCCGTCCGTCCCCGTCGATGACGGCGCCGGCTCCATCAGGCTGAGCGGCACGTGTTCGCGCAGCTCGCCGACGTCGCCCTCCTCGACGATGCTCAGCCGGCCCCGGAAGCGGTCGAGGGCCGTGAACTCCGCCTCCTCCAGGTCCGGGTCGGCCGGCGCGCCGGTGTTGGGGGTGTCGTCGGCCTCCAGGGTGATGCGCATCCGGTACGGGGTGACGACCTCCGCGTGCGGTTCGGTGGACGCCGCCCGGTAGATGGTGACGGTGGTGACCGTGTGGCTCGACGCGACCGTCTTCCGGCTGGAGCCGCCCTCGGTGTACGTGGGTCCGGCGGCCGGGACCTGGGAGTTGCCGGTGTACACCATCTGGCTGGTCAGGAAGCCCAGGTCCGCGCCGGCCGAGAACTCGGAGTTCTGCTGGGCGGTCTCGATCGCCCGCCGGTTCTCCTCCAGTTCGGCGCTGTGGTCGAGTCCGTCGAACACGGGCGTCCCGGGGATCAGTTCGACGCGTGCCCGCACCCGCCGGCTGCCGATCCGGATGCTGTCCCAGCCCCAGCCGCCGGCCTTGACCAGGGTCGACGGACCGGTGGTCGTCATCTCCCCCTTGAGCGCCCGGGTGGCGCGGCCCGTCACCAGCTGCCGGATCCGCTCCCGGCTCTCGTCGTCGAGTCCCAGCTTCCCGATCCGCTTGTCGAACGCGAGCAGCACGTCCGTGGGGTCCAGCGCGTTCACCGCGTACGTGCCGAAGGCGGCGCCGCGCATCCAGGGCTGCGGCGTCCAGACCTGACTCGTGTAGCGGGGGACGTCGCCCAGCCCGTCGTCGATCAGCCCCATCCGGTGGGCGCTCTTCTCCGGCAGATGCCCCAGCAGACCGCCCGGGCTGGTCAGTGCGGTCCCCGCGGCTCCGGCGAGGGAACGCGGCACGAGGGCGCTGCCCGCCGCGGCCGTTCCGATGCGGCCGGTGCCCAGCCGGCTGGTGAACAGCGCGAACCAGTGCTGCACGTCGCCGGCCACGAGCACCTGGTGGGTGAAGCCCTTGCGGTTCATGTCCGCGACGACGGTGCGTACGACGCTGAGACTGTACGTGCCGGTCCTCGACACGGGGTTGGCGACGATTCCGTACGCGCCCATGAGGCCGTTCCCCGGATTCCGGGCGACGGAGTAGACCAGCTGGCCGCCGAAGACGAAGCCGGTGCTGTTGCTGGTCTTGCCGGCCGCCTGGCGGGTGCCGCCGAGCGTCATCTCGGTGTCCATGGACATCGACGGGGTGAGGGCGCGCAGGTTCCCGACCGTCGTGGTGTACCGGAAGGTTCCCCACAGCTCGCCGTACGGCCCCTTGCCCAGCAGGCCACTGCCCACCAGGCCCAGCGGCCCCGAACTCTGGTCGAAACTCGACGTCAGCTGCTGGGGGGTGAAGGTGCGGACGATGGCGTCCCGGGTGGGGGCGCCCTCCTTCACCAGCTGCCAGGCGCTGCCCGACGCCGTCCGCAGGACCCGGTCCACCTCCGCGGCCAGCGTGGGCGACAGCACCACGTTCACGATGACGAACGGGTGCTGCCGGAACTCCTTGAACTGCGGTGTCCCGCGGTCGGCGAGCCGTCCGGCGAGCTGCTGCGCACCGGTGCCGGCGGGCAGGACGAGGTCGCCCTTCGCCAGGGCGAGGGCCCGCCCGGTGGTCATGGACGTGGGCGCGGGCTCATCGGACAGGTACGGGTTGAGCGCCCCGTCCGCGTGCGGGTCCGCGTCGGGCGTGTGCTGTACGGGGACGCCGATGAGCACCTGTCCGGTCATCGGGCCGCCGCCCCGCAGGTGGCCCCGCGGTGTCCGGCCGAGGAGCACGTTGACCGGTTCGTCCAGCACCAGCAGTCCCGGCAGTCCGAGGCCGAGACCGCGGATCAGGCCGCGTGGCCGCCAGTGGCCGCTCAGGTTCGCGGTGAGGGCGAGGTCGTAGCGGTACAGGTGGGTGGGCTGGTTGGTCACCGACATCGGCTCGTTGGTGACCGTCGAGCCGAAGCCGGTCTCCGACTCCCACTGCCGGCCCTGGCGTGCGCCCAGGGTCAGCCCGAGCGTGTTCCGGGGCAGGCCCGCCTCGTCGCGGTCGTTGTCGCGGCCCGAGAGCGTGCCCTCGAAGCCCAGGTCCACGCCTCGTTTCGCGCTCGTCTGGCCGTCGATCCGGTCGACGCCCTGGGCGCTGAAGCGCATTCCCTCGTCGACGTCCTTGCCCTCGTAGCGGCGCCCGGTCAGCGTCCCCTGCACGAGGAGGGTGTAGTAGGTCGTCCCGACGGAGTCGGGGTCCCTGAGCCTGACCGGCAGGCCGACCGTGGTGAGCGCCTCCAGGTTCGCGGTGACGCTCTGCTGGGACAGCACACCGAGGATCTGCAGGGTGTTCTGGAGCGCGATCCGGTACTTGACGGGATCGGTCCACCGGGGCGGCATGGGCAGGCTCCCGGCCGCCCTGAGCACCTGGTCGGGTCTGCGCCCCAGCAGGTCGTTGAAGCGGGTGCGCCAGCCCTTCGGCAGGTTCGGCGGCAGCAGCTGGTCGAGGGGCACCACCAGGTCCTGGTTCAGGTTCGAGACGGCGTCGACCACGCCGTCGGCGAACGCGTCCAGCAGGGTGCGGCCGACGCCGTCCGCCGCGTCCGGGGTGACCCGGGTGCGCAGGCCGTCGTCGAAGGTGAACTCCTTCACCCGGTGCATGCCCAGGGTGCGCGGGCGGTCCACGGTCAGGTAGGGCGGCACGAACGGTGGTGCGGCGCCGTTGCGCAGGGCGAGTGTGGTCCCGTCGTCCCATCCGGCCAGCCGCCGCGCCTCGGAGCTGGTCATCCGGTCCAGGCTCCAGGTGAGGAAGCGCGTCGGCGGCGCGTTGTCACCGGCCCGCCGCACCCGCACCGACTTCACGACCAGGTAGAGCGCGGTCCTTGGGCCCTTCACCTGTCCGGCCGACTTGAGGGTGCCGGCCGCGCCGAGTCCGACCGACCAGGTCTTCGCGTACGAGTACTGGGCGGTCGGCCCGAACTGGAGCCGCAGGTCGAAGGGGGCCGTGCCGGGGTCGAGGAAGTTGAAGGCGGGTCCGGCGACGGCCTGCAGCAGCAGGCTCCTGCCGTCGGCCCGGCTCCGTTCGCTGCGGACCGTCGAGGTGTTGATGTCCCGCATCTCGGCCTGGTCGGTCTCGCCGACGAGGATCGCCGTCTGCGGGATCATCTCCTCCACGACGAAGACGCCCAGCGGTGACTTCTTCCTGTCGTCGGCGAACAGCGGCGGGGTGGTGATGCGGCCGCGCGCCATCGTGCCGCCGTGCCGCTGGAAGCTGTCGCCGGAGAAGAAGACGTCCAGCTCGGTGTAGGCGGAGCTGCCGGGGAGGACTCCGATCTGCCGGGCCGCCCAGTCGCGGATCGCCGCGACGGGGCCGAACCCCTCGATACGGACGAAGCGGTACTGGGAGTTGCGGTCCAGGGTGATCGACCGGGGGATCCGGCCCGGCTTCGGGATCTTCGTCACGCTGTCGGGCAGGCGGACCAGGAGGCCCTTGCGGACGCCGAAGGAGAACCGGGCGGGCACGGCCGGGTCGGTCCCGGGGTCGGGGGCGGTGCCGGGCTCGGGGGCGATGCCCGTGACGACCCGTCCGGCGGGGTCGGTGACGCGGAACTCGTAGTGGATGTCGTCCAGGAACGCCCGCGACTTGTCCAGCGTCCGGGTCTCCATCTGGTTCATGCGCTGGTCGGTCAGCGTGTAGGCGACCTTGTTGATGAAGCCGAACCGCAGGGCGAGACGGCCGAAGCCGCCGAACGCCGCGGTGCCCGCCGGGCCGATCGGCCCGCCGAGGCCGTACTGGGAGTTGGCCTGCATGTTCTTGGTCAGCCCGAAGGTCGCGGCGGCCCGGTGCATGCTGTCGATCTTCGTCGAGTCGCCGATGCCGTCGTCGAACGGGGCCCAGTTGCCGTGGTGACGCGCTCTGACCCACAGGACGCGCCCCTTCCCGTCCGCGTTGACGTACGGGAAGGGGCGTCCCTCGCCGTCCGCCAGCGTCTTCGGCTTGTCCCGGAGTGTCCGCCGGACGTCGTCCAGCAGCTGTGCGCCGTCCGCGGGCCGGGCGTCCGGCCTGCGCCCCAGTTCGCGGTCGATCGCGTCCAGGGCCTGCTCGGAGCCGCGCAGGACGACCGTGCTCTGACCGAACGTGCCCGGATTGGCGAGGAGTTGTTCGACCTCGGCGGCGGTCAGGGTGGACGGCAGCAGCGACTGGAGGTCGTCGACGTACGCGGGCATCCGCCGGCCGTCCTGGAACCGGGCCGGGGTGCGGCGCCTCGGCGGGGGCGCCATGGCGGGGTCGAGGCGCGGGGCGTGGGGAGACGGCGGGTCCGGCTCGGTGGCCGGCGTGACGAGGGCCGTCGCCGGGTCCGGTTCCCGGGGCGGAGGCGGGCCGGGAGGAGTGACGGTTTCCTTCCCGGTCGTGGCCGTGGTGGGCGACAGGCGGGTGTCCGCAGGGGACGCGGGGGCCGGCCGCACGGCCGACCAGTCGCCGGCCTGCTGACGCCGGCCGTCCGCCGTGGGCAGCAGGGAGAGGACGTGCGGCAGCGACGGGTCGCTCTGGGCGAGCAGGCCCACGGGTCCCGGTGAGGTCCACACGGCGCGGGCGGTCCCGGCGCCGACGAGGGCTCGCCGGTCGTTGGGCCGCGGGTCCGTCGGGGTCATGGAGGCGAGGACGATGTCGGCCGTGCGCGGGAAGTCGTTCAGCACCGGGTCCACCGCGAGCAGTTCGGCGATCTCCTCGTAGGGGACCGCGGCCCGGAATCCGCCGGGCAGCTCCATGGTGAGGTGGTCCGGCCCGGCCTCGCCCCGCACCAGGAACGGGGCGGGTTTGGCGGGGTCGGTGGTCCACGGCATCCTGGCCCGGCGCAGCGGGCGGTGGCCGCCGTCCGGTGTCGCCGCCATGACGAGGGCGGACCTGACGTCCACCGCCGCACCCGGTGGGCCCGGCACCCAGCTCCGGCCGGCCGGGGCGCCCGAGCCGTCGAGCAGCAGGGTGTCCGGCGCGAGGGCGCCCAGGGTCTCCAGGTGGAACGCGCCCAGTGCGACCGGGTCGTCCACGTCGATGCCGACGGCCGCCGCGCGCGCCACCAGGTCCAGGAGGTCGGGCAGCCGGTCCGGGTCGGGCCGGCCCAGGTGCAGCACCCTGCCGGTGAGGGCGGCCGGGTCGGGGGTCCTGCTCTCCCACTCCAGGGTCCTCACGGTCGCCCAGAAGAACCGGGCCCGCTCGGGCGCCCCGATGACCACCTGGTCCGGGTCCGACCCCAGGAATCGGGCCGCCTCTTCGTTCACTTCCTCGTCCGTGAGGCCGTCCAGCCCTTCGGCCACGGTGATCACGTGCGGCAGGGTCACCAGGTCGGTGAGCACGGCGCCGGGGTCCCGGCGCACGGCGTCGGCGGCCCTGGCCAGCAGATCCTCGTAGGCGTCGGGCCCCAGGTCGCCGTCCGGGTCGCCGTGTTCCGTCGTGCGGATCTCGCGGGCCGCGCGCTCGAACAGGTCCAGGCCGAACGGCACGGCGTCGCGCAGCACCGGATCGGCGGCGCGCAGGGACTCCAGCGCGCCGATGCCCGCGAGGAGTTCGCCGTAGCGGCTGTCGTCCTCGATCGCCACCCCGAACGTCTGCCGCAGTGCGCGCACCAGCCGCAGCGTCCGCTCGCGGACCTCCTCCGACGCCGGCCCCACCGGGTCGGTGTGCAGGCCCGCGGCGCGGGCGCGGTCGTCGAGCGCGGCGTCGTCGGGTTCCGGCCGGTGCTCCACCCACTTCCCGCGCCGTCCCCGCGAATCCGTGATCATGTAGTGGGAGACCCCGCCGTCGGCCTCGAACTTGAAGCCGACTTCCTGGGTGGCGCCGTAGACGGTGCGGCCGGTCTCGTTGGCCACGTGCTGGCTCTGGCTGACGTCGGCCAGCGGGTCGGAGACGAACGTGTCCGTGACCAGCTTGCGCCTGCGGGTGATGCCCGGCGGTGTCGCGGCGAAGCACTCCTGCATCACGATGGCGTGGTCCTTGGGGAGCCGCGCCACGCTCGGACGGCGCCTGAGCATGCCGCCCGTCGCCCGCTCCCGCTTCCGGTGGCGGGGGTTCGACCGGGTCGGCAGCGCCGTCTCGCCGGGCGAGCCGTGCCCGGCGAAGACGTACACCGGCTCGCCGGCGAACGGGACCGGCTCGTCGTCCTTGACCCAGGTCCCGTCCTGCCGGTTGACGTGGTAGAGCTCGGTCGCCGTCGCCGAGTGCCGGATCCCCGGCAGCAGCCGTGCGCGGTCGCCGTCCTCGAACACGGCCCTGCCGATCGGCCCCTGATCGGTGACGATGGTGTGGGACTGCAGGTCCTGTTCCCAGAAGGGGGCGCGGGCGGACTCCGCGGGGTCGGGCAGCAGGCCGGGAGAGTTGCGGATCCAGTCGGTGCGGTCGCTGCCCCGGGCACTTCGCAGGGGCACGACGTACGGGTGGGAGGCGCTTCCGTCCGGGCCTTCGGCGACGTCCACGACCCCGTTGGCCGCCCAGACGTCCCTGCCGGTCCGGTCCGCCGCCCGTCGCGGCAGCTCCAGGCCGCCCCCGCCGGCGTCGGAGACGAGCAGCAGCACCGGCACGTCCGCCGGGAGTCCGCTCAGCTCGGCGTCCAGAGCGAGGAGTTCGGCGAACACGTCGAGGGGCACCTCGCGCGGGACGCCGTCGTGGCCGCGTACGACGACCTGGTCACGGTCGCCGTCCGCCCGCACGACGTAGGGGTCCGGGCCGCCGGGCCGGTGCCAGGGCGCGGGTCCCACCTCGTCGCGTGACAGGCTGCCGTCGGCCCGGGGCCCGGTCCTTCCCGTACGGGTGAGGTCCAGGTCGTCGAGCCCGTCCTTGCCCCGGGTCCAGTCGCGGCCGCGGGGGCGTCCGTCGGGGCCGGTGGTCAGGGCGTGGGTGGGCGACAGCACGCCCTGGCGCCGGAGGTGGAGCGCGGCGAGGGCTGCCAGACCGCCCGCCGTCCGTGCCTCCTGTGCCGAGGCCAGCTCCAGCAGCCGGGCGCGCTGCACGTCGCTCACCGGACCGGCGGGGTCCAGGAGCAGCACCCGGCGGGCCACGGCGTCCAGGTCGAGCGGGCCGAAGTCCAGCAGGGGGTCGGTCCGGCGGAGCCGGTCGAGGCGTGCGAGGCCGTCGCGGATGTCCGGGTACAGGGGGCTCGACATGATGTCGGGGCCGTAGATGTCCGCCAGCAGTTCCCGGTGCCGGATCTCCTCCGGGGTCGGTTCCGCCGCCCGGTCCCCGTCCACGCCGTCTTCCTGGTGGTCCGACAGCGAGGTGTCGAAGCCGTCCAGCAGGCCGTCCAGGCTCGGCAACGGCGTGTCGAGACCCCCGACCGGTCCGGGATCGAGAAGGCCGGCGAGGGCGGCGGGCGGGGAATCGGTCCCGTGGCGGTCCGCGAAGACGACGTCGTCCGCTCCGGTGTCGCCGGTGCCCGGCGTGGTGAGGTCGCCGGGCCGGACGGCCGCCCAGTCGGCGGCGGCCGGGCGGCCCGGTGCGCCGGGGAGCAAGGTGGGAACGTACGGCCGGGACGGCCCGGTGGCGGCCAGGCCCACACTGCCCTGCGAGGCCCATACGGCGCGGCCGGTGCCGGCGCTGACGACGGCGCGCGGGTCGGTGTCCGGGGCGGTGCCCGGTCCGGTGGGCGGGGCCGCCTTCGAGACAGCCAGGACGATGTCCGTGCCGTCCGTCGGGCGGGTGTTCAGTACCGGATCCCGTGCCAGCAGCTCGGCGACCTCCTCGTACGGCACCCGGCCGCGGAAGCCTCCGGGAAGGTGCATGAGCAGGTGGTCCCCGCCTCCTCCGGCCCACACCGTGTAGGCCGAGGGGCCGCCCTGCACGTTCCACGGCGGTCGCTCCTGGCCGACGGGCCGGTAGCCGCCGCCCGGCTTCGGAGCGGCGACGACGACACGGTCGGTCGCCATGGTCGCGTTCGGCGGAGCCTGCGCCCAATGGCGGCCGACCGGTGCGCCGCCCGCGTCGCGGAGCTGGGTGGCGGACGCGAGGGCGCCGAGCGTCTCCAGGTGGAACGCGCCCAGTTCGGTCAGGTTGTCGATGTCGACGCCGACGGCCGCCGCCCGGGCGACCAGGTGGAGCAGGTCGGGGCGCCGGGACGGGTCCGGCTGTTCCAGGTGCAGGACCCTGCCGGTGAGGGCGTCCGGGTCGGGGGTCCGGCTCTCCCACTCCAGGGCCTTGACCGTCGCCCAGAACAGCCGGGCCCGCTCGGGCTCCCCGACGGCCGCCGGACCGTCGTCCAGTCGCAGGACGCGGGCGGCCTCGGTGTCCAGCTCCCGGTCCGTCAGGCCGCCCAGGCGCTGTGCGGCGGCGGTGACGTGGGGCAGGGTGACGAAGTCGGACAGCAGGGTGTCCGGCCCGCGGCGTACGGCGTCGGCGGCGTCGGTGAGCAGGTTCCGGTAGGCGTCGGGGCCGGTGCCGCCCGGCGGGCGGGCGTGGGCCGCGCGCTCGAACAGGTCCATGCTGAACGGGCCGAGGTCACCCAGCGCCGGGTCGGCCGCCCGCATGGTCTCCAGCGCGCCGATCCCGGCGAGGAGATCGCCGTACCGGCTGTCGTCCTCGACCGCCGCGCCGAAGGCCAGCCGCAGCGCGCGCACCAGTCGCAGCGTCCGCTCGCGGGTGGCGTCCGTGACCGGCCGCGTGGGGTCGGTGTGCAGGCCCGCCGCGCGGGCGCGGTCGTCCAGCAGGGCGCCGGCGGGTTCCGGCCGGTGCTCCACCCACGTGCCGCGCCGTCCCCGCGAGTCCGTGTAGAGGCGGTGGACGAACGTCCCGTCCGGCAGCGTCGCGAAGCTGACCATGTGGGTGCCGCCGTACGTGGTGCGGCCGGTCTCGTTGGCGACGTGCTGGCTCTCGCTGACGGCCGTCAGCGGGTCGGGGACGAACGTGTCGTCGACGCCCCGGCGGGTGCGGACCACGCCCGGCGGCTTCGCGCTGGAGCACGCCTCCATCAGCACGGCGTGGTCCTCGGGGAGCCGCGCCAGGCTCGGACGCCGCTTGAGCATCCCGCCGGTCTCCCGCTGCCGGGAGTGGTGGGCCGGGTCCGTCGTGGTCGGTACCCGGGTCGCGCCGGGCCGGGCGTGGGCGCCGAAGACGTACACCGGCTTGCCGGCGAACGGGACGGGATCGTCGTCCTTGGCCGACTCCCCGGTGGCCGGGTCGTAGTGCCACAGCTCCGACGACTCCGTCGCGAGCTTCAGCGCCGTGATCCGGCGCGGGGCCTCGGAGTCCTCGAAGACACCTCTGCCGATGGTGGCGCCCCCGTCGGTGACGACGCTGTGCGACCGCACCTCGCGCTCCCAGTCCGGGGCGCCCTCCTGCTCCGCCGGGTCGAGCACCTGGCCGGGGGTGCTGCGGATCCAGTCGGCGCGCGGCCGCCCGTCCCCGAACAGCAGGGAGACGACGTACGGCTGCGACGGGTCCCGCTGCGGGGACACCTTCACGGTGCCGTTGGCCGACCACACGTCCCTGCCCACCCGGTCCGCCGTCCGGCGCGGGAGGTCCAGGCCGCGGGCACCGGCGTCGGGGACGAGCAGCACCACGGGGGTGCCCGGAGGCAGGCCGGCGAGCCGGGGGTCGCGGGCCAGGAGTTCGGCGAACACGTCGAGGGGCACCTGGCGCGGGGCGCCGTCGTAGCCGCGCACGACGATCCGTTCGTGGTCGCCCTCCGCCATCACCACGTACGGCTTCGGCTCTCCGGGCCGGTGCCAGGGCGCGGGTTCCACGTCGCCGCGGCCCAGGGTGCCGTCGGGGGCGCGGGCCACCTTCCCCACCTCGGTGAGGTCGAGGTCGGGGATCGTGGCGCTGGTCCAGTTGCGGCCCAGGACGCCGCCGTCGGCGGTGGTCAGCGCCTGGGTGGAGGACAGTGCGCCGCGGAGCTCCAGGTGGAAGGCGGACAGGGCGGCCAGGCTGCCCGCGGACTCCACCGCCGGGTCCAGCGCCACCCGGAACAGCTCGCTGCGCTGCGCGTCGGTCACCGGGTCGGCGGTGTCCAGGAGCAGCACCCGGCGGGTCAGGCCGTCCAGGTCGAGCGGGCCGTCGCGCAGCGCGGGATCGGCCTGCCGGAGCTGGTCGAGGTGCGTCAGGGCGTCGCGGAGGGCGGGGTGAAGGGGGTGCGTCCCGATCGTGGGGCCGAACACGTCCGTCAGCAGCCGGTCGTACAGCGCCTCGGTGGCCGGGTCAGGTTGGAGGTCCGGCTCGGAATCGGGTTCGAGCCCGGAGTCGTCCCGGTCGTTCTCCCAGTCCATGATCATGTCGATCGAGTCGGGGGAACCGGGATCGAAGGACTGCCCGGCCGGGATCTCGGCCGGTGCCCGGGAGCTGAGCGGTGTCTCGTCGACGGGGAGGGGCTGTGTGTGCGGTACCTCGTGGGAGACGGCCGCCGGGGCCGGCTCCGCCGTGGAGCCGTTGGCGGCCGGCAGTTCCTCGGACTCGGTGCGGACGGGCCGGTAGGGGGACGGGGTGTCGGACGGGGTCCGGGCCGTCTCGGCCTTCGGCACCGCGGAGGACGGGCGGGACTGCTCGGACTCCTCGGACGCGGGGTCACGGACGCCGTCCGGGGCGACCGTCTCCGGGTCCGACGGGCCCGACGGGCCCGACGGCTCGGCGATGACCGCCGGGTCGCCGGACGGGTTGCCCTGGGGCCGTGCCTGCGGGGTGGCGTTCGGCGAGGCGTGGCCCGGGGACGTGGTGGTCGACGGAACGGGTGCGGTGTTCGTCGCGAGGGGCGCCGGTGGATCCTGCCGTCCCTGCTGCCGCTCGTCGGGGGTGGACCGGGTCGTGTCGTCGTCCGTCGACCGCTGCCGTTCGGTCCCGTCCGGCGCGAGGTCGCCGCCGCCCGTCCGGGTCGACGGCAGCCCCGGGACGGAGGAGCCGACGGTGGCGGGCCTGTTCACCGGCAGGCCGTCGCCCGTGTCGGCGGACCGGCCGGTCCCGGGGGCGACGGCCGGCGACGGGTTGAGGGCGGAGAAGACGCTGTCGGTGTCCGGGGCGTCCACGAAGGAGTCCCGGTAGGCGTTCCTGGACGTGTTCGTGTTCGTGTACGCGTTCGGGGAGGAGGTGGAGTCGGAGTACGACGGCCCGGCCGCGCCCGTCGGCCCCGGGAGCCCCCGCACGCCGGCGCCCGCGCCGTACACCGTGTCGTGGTCCGGGAGGGAGGAGACGGACGAGACGTCGCTGGTGTCGCTGAAGACCGACGCGGCGTCACCGCTGGAGGAGGCGGAGTCGTCGTACGTGTCGTCGTAGGGGTTCCGGTACGTGCCGCTGTCCGCGTACGGGCCGTCGTAGGTGCCGTCGTACGTGCCGTCGCGGATGTCCCGGTACGTCTTTCCGCCGTCGTACGTGGTGTCGTACCGGTTCTCGTACTCGTACCGGCCGGTGCTTCCGTTCCCGTTCCGGTGTCCGTTTCCGTACCGGTTTCCGCTGCCCGGCGGGTCGTTGACGCCGTCGGGACCGAAGTCGAGGTTCCGGAAGAACTTCTCGTAAGCGAACTTCCCGCCGAACTCCGCCCCGGTCGAGGCCGCTTCGAAGACGAGGCCGCTGAGGCCGGCGCTCAGGAACGTGCCGGGGTTGAGCGTGAACGTGCCCAGGAAGACGAGGCCGGTGAAGGCTTCCGCGAAGGTTTCCGCCTGGCCCTCGTTGACGAAGGCGAACGGAAGCTCGGACGTTTCCTTCCAGAAGTTGTTGTTCTTGAAGTACTTGTTGATGAACTTTCCGCCGACCTCGCCGAAGATGCCCCCGAAGAGCCCCGCGAACGCACCGGCGACCGCCGACTGGCCGATGTCCTTCCAGTCGAACCTGTCGCGCCTGCGCTCCGGGTCGTCCGGCGCGGTCATGGAGATCAGCTGCGAGGCGAAGGAGACGAACGCCTCCTGGATCGCCTCCAGCAGCACCGACAACGGTGTGGGGACGGCGTGCCCCAGTCGCTGGAGGAGCAACAGGATGGTGAGCGCGGTGCGCGCCTTCTGGATGGCGATCTCGGTGAGCGACGTACCGCCGGTGAAGACGGCCAGCGCGGCGATCAGGGCCAGTTCGATGTTCATCAGGATGAACTCGAGGAGGATCTGGTACTTCGCCTCGGACAGCTTGATGGAGCGGTCCACCTGCCGGGCGCCCAGGTCACGGAGTTCGTCGGAGAACTTCTGCAGGTGGTTGTGGCCGTTGTCGTCGACGAAGAGCTTCATCGCGGCGACGAACTCGCCGGCGATCCGCGGCGGGAGCGAGTTCCCGGCGGTGGAGATCGCCCCCTTCATCGCGTCGGACAGGTCCCTGACGTCGTCGGCCAGCCGCTTGTAGGGGTTACGGCTGTCGAAGCCCAGGTCCTCGTTGCCGGTGGCGACGTTCGCGCCCACCCAGACCTCGATGAACTCCCGCAGACCGGGCGGGAACATGATGGCCATTCAGCGCCTGTTCTCGCTCTCCGAGCCCTGCGCCTCGATGTCGTCGACGGCCTGGGTCTGCGGCCGCTGCACGTGGTCGGCCTCCGCGGCGACCGCGTCGACCAGCGCCATGAAACCGCTGGTGATGGCCAGGACCGTGTCCGCCACCTGCTGCTGCTCCTTGCGGACCTGTTCGCCGACCGCGTCGGCGAACTCGTCGTCGCCGCCCTCCTCGCCCCACCAGCCCGCGTACGCGGCGTTCCCGGTCTCGAACCGGGGCAGCATCTCGTCGCCGTACCGCACCGCGTCGGCGAGGTGCCGGGAGCCCTGGAGGATCGCCTGGATGTCGGCGGAGTAGTTGCCGGCCACGGCTACGCGCCCTCCTGTCGTCCGCGTCGTCCGCCGTCCGTGCCGCGGCCCGTCCTGCGCGGGGTCGCGGGTTCCTCGTCGTCCTCGACGATCTCGTCGCGGAGCCTGCTCATCGCGGTGGGCCCCCGGGTCACGGAGGTCTCGCTGAGCAGCGATCCGAAGAGCGACTCCCAGTCGACACCCATCCGTTCCGGGGCGGCCCCGCGCGCGGTCATCCGGGTGAGCGGGTCGAGCGTGGCGACGACCCGGCGGGCCATCTCGGCCCGCGCCTCGTTCGCGGCCTCCAGCACCGCCGCGGAGAGCTGGGCGGCGGCCATGGTCCGGTACTTGCCGTCGAGGAACTCCAGAGCGGTCAGTTCCCCCTTCGCTCCGACGGACACCCGCACCGACCGGTCCGCCGAACGCGCGGTGACCGACGCCGCGTCCAGCTCGGCGCGTGCCGAGGCCGCGGCCTGCTCCGCCGCCTTCAGGTGGGCCATCGCCTGGGCCACACGGTCCTCCATGGGCCGACTCATCCCGGTTCCCTTCCTCTCAACGTCCCAGGGCCTGCGGCGCGCCGCCCTCGTCGGTGCCCCAGACGTCCTCGTCCTCCGCCAGCCACGTGGTCCGTTCCCTGTCCCCGCTCTCCGTCTGCGGCCTGCCCTCCCCCGCCCCGCCCATGGGACCCATCGGGGGCATGAAGGGGCTGCTGCCGGTGGTCTGCGTGGACCGGGGGACGACACGGTGCTCCTCGTCGTCGACCGTCCGCGCGGCGGCCGTCCGGCCGGAGCGGCCGACCGTGGGCTCGATGACGGTTCGGGTGCGTTCGCCGGAGTTGCCGCCGGCCTCGCCGCCCGCGCCACGCGCCATCGGCGGGTACATCCCCGGCGATCCGGATCCCGTGCCGGAGCCGTCGGCGGAGGCGCCCGCCAGGGCGCCGCCGCCCTGCGGACGGCCGAGCGCCGAGGCGAGGTCGTCCTGGTTGTAGAGGTTGTCGTGGAACACGGAGGAGTAGGCGGAGGTCGCCGGCCCCGCGGAGCCGCCCGGGTTGTGGGCGGAGAGGTCGGGGGGCTCGGGAAGGTCGGCGATGCGCTGCCGGATCAGTTCGTCGACGTCCTTCTGATCGGCGCCGATCCTGTCGTACTCGGCCTGGATGTCGCGCATGCGCCGGTCGTACTCGGACTTGGCGTCCTTGCGCGCCTGCTCGGCCTCGGTGCGTGCCTCCTCCCGTTCCGCCCGGGCGTCGGCCTTCGCCTCGTCGTACTCGTTCCTGGCCTCGGCCTCGGCGGCGTCGGCCCGTTCGACGGCCTCCCGCTCGGCGGCGTCGATCTCCGCGATGCGCCGGTCGTACTCCTCGCGGGCGTCGTCCTTGTCGGTCCCGGAGGCGATCTCCCGCTCGTACTCCTGGCGCGCCTCGGCCCGTTCCTCCTCGGCGTCCTGCCGTGCCTGGTCCCGCTGCTCCTGAACCTCGGCCTTCTCCCGGTCGTACTCCTGTCTCGCCGCCGTCTCCCGGCGGTCGGCGTCCTGGAGAGCCGCGTCGCGCTCGGCGCGCGCCTCGGCCTTCTGCTGCTCGTAGTCGGCCTGCGCGTCGGCCTTGGCGTTCTGGGCGTCCAGCCGGGCCTGCTGCTGCTCCTGCAGGGCCTCGCGGCGGGCCTCCTCCTGCTGGGCCTCCGCCCTGGACCGCGCGTCGGTCTGCTCCTGCTTCGCGGCTTCCTTCTCGGCGGCGGCCTCCGCCCTCGCGGCCTCCTGCGCCTGCTTCGCCTCGGCCTTCTCCTGAGCCTGCTCCTGCTTCGCGGCCTCTTTCTCGGCGGTGGCCTCCGCCTTCGCGGCCTCCTGCTCGGCCTTCGCCGCGGCCTTCTCCTTCTCGGCCTCCGCCTTGGCCGCCTCCTGCTCGCGCTCCGCCGCAGCCCTCTCCTGAGCCTGCTCCTGCTTCGCGGCCTCTTTCTCGGCGGTGGCCTCCGCCTTCGCGGCCTCCTGCTCGGCCTTCGCCGCGGCCTTCTCCTTCTCGGCCTCCGCCTTGGCCGCCTCCTGCTCGCGCTCCGCCGCAGCCCTCTCCTGAGCCTGCTCCTGCTTCGCGGCTTCCTTCTCGGCGGCGGCCTCCGCCTTCGCGGCCTCCTGCTCGGCCTTCGCCTCGGCGCGGTCGGCCTCGTTCTGGGCCGCGGCCCGTTCCCGTTCCTTCTTCGCCTCGTCCTGCGCCTTCTGGTTCTGCGCGAGGACCAACGCCTGCTGCTCGGCGGCCGCCTGCTTGGCGCCGGCCTTCTCCTTCTCGGCTTCTTCCTTGGCGGCGGCCTGTTCGGCCTTGGCGTCGGCCTTCTCCTTCTCCGCCTCTTCCTTGGCGGCGGCCTGCTCGGCCTTGGCCTCGGCCTTCTCGCGCTCCTGCTCCGCCTTGGCCTCCGCCTTCTCCTTCTCCGCCTCTTCCTTGGCGGCGGCCTGCTCGGCCTTGGCCTCGGCCTTCTCGCGCTCCTGCTCCGCCTTGGCCTCCGCCTTCTCC
>NZ_JBVIKX010000021.1:50630-107976 GCF_055580685.1 Streptomyces sp. NPDC031554
CCTTCTCCGCCTCGGCCTTCTCGTGCTCCCGCTCGGCCTTGGCCTCGGCCTTCTCCTTCTCCGCCTCCGCCTTGGCCTCGGCCTTCTCCTTCTCCGCCTCCGCCTTGGCTTCCGCCTTCTCCTTCTCCGCCTCGGCCTTCTCACGTTCCCGCTCGGCCTTGGCCTCGGCCTTCTCCTTCTCCGCCTCCGCCTTGGCCTCGGCCTTCTCCTTCTCCGCCTGGGCCTTGGCGGCCGCCGCTTCGGCCGCCGCCTTCTTCTTCTCGGCGTCGGCCTCCGCCTCGGCGGAGATCTCGGAGAGGGGACGGTCGTCCTTGTCGGTGATGCTGGTGTCGAAGGCCTTCTCGGCGGCCTTGAAGGCCTTGTGGATCTCGACGATGGCCTCGGCGCCCGCCGTGCTGAGCCAGTCCTGCACGGACTGCTCCCAGCGGCGCACCGCCTCGTCGGCGATCGCCTTCCACGTGGTCATCTCGCTCGGCTTGCCGTACGACTTGCCCTCGATGACGATGTCGTTCTGGAAGCCGGTGGTCGACACCACGTAGTTGTGCCAGGAGGTGTACGCCCCGGATCCACTGGACACCGTCTCGATGTCCGTCTTGTCGTACTGGGTGTCGAAGAGGGTCAGCCGGGCGTTCTGCAGCATGTCGTAGAGCCAGCGCTGCGGATTGCTCTCGGCCCTCCACGCCTCCCGGGCGTCGTAGAGCTTCTGCGCCTGGGTGAGGAGAACGCCCTGGGCCTCCGCCAGCGCCCGGGCCGGCCCGGAGGTCACCGTCACGCCGTCGACGGTGACGGCGCTCTTGTCGTCACCCTTGCCGTCGAGCTGGTCGGCGTACCCCTCGTAGTTCCGGGCCAGCTTGTGGATGAGCTCCTTGAAGACGGCGGCCGACGTGCCGTCCCAGGAGTCGCTGCCCTCTCCGATGTCCTCGGTGTCCCACTTGCCGACGGTGACCGCGCTGTCCTCGAAGAACTTGACCACCCGGTCGAAGGCCTTGGCCGCCTCCGTGAAGGTGCGCAGGTCGACGTAGTCGGCGTCGTTCACCGGGTAGCCGCGGTTGGTGAACCCGTGGGTCGAGTAGGGCCACGTGATGATCTGCGAGAGGGCGTCCCCGGAACCGTAGACGTACCGAACCAACGCGTTGGTGTTCCAGTCGAGCTTCTCGCCCTCTTTGTTCCAGCCGCCCTTGTCCTTCAGGCGCTCGCTCGTCTTGGTGTAGTCCGGGATGATGTCGTTCCCGCTCGGGGGCGAGGCCTGGCCGGACGCGAGGAAGGTGATGTAGGCCCGGTACCGGTAGAGGTACTTCCCCGCGGAGACGTCCTGGGAGTCGTCGCTGGGGCGGTAGAACGGGATGGTGTAGTCGGTGTTGTGCGTCTTCCAGCCGCTCGAGGACAGGAAACCCGACGAGTACTCCGGGCCCCCGCTCTTGTCCAGTCGGACGTGGATCAGCGGGATGCCGTCGTTACCCTTCAGATCGTCGAACAACGTCTTCCGCTCCGGCAGGACATAGCCGGTGAGCAGGTCAACCGCTTTTTTCCAGTTGTCGTTGTTGTTGTCCTCGGGGTTGGCCATCGCCGAACTCCGTCACTCTTTCTCTTGGGTGGCACCGGGGTTGTCGAGATCGCTGTCGACGTCCTCGAAGATGTCCATGAAGTCGTCCGCGGTGATGTTCTCGAGGTTCTTGCCCTGGGCCTTGGCCAGTTCGTCGATGGTGTCCCACAACGCCTGTTCGAGATCCTCGAAGAGGACCGTCTGGTCCTCGAGGATGCGCACGACCTCACCCGCGCCCTGCTGGATGACCTTGTTCAGGGCACCCCCGCCGACCGCGCTGTTCTCACCGGCCATGAGGCCGATGACGAGCGGCTTCGCGGAGTCGATCGTCGTGGTCGAGATGCTGTCCGCGATGAACGAGATCGCCGGCCCGGCGGTCGGACTGTCCTTGAGGATGTTCTCCAGCGTCGTACGGAAGCCGTCGATCTGGTGGTTGATGAAGTTCTTCAGGAACGTGCTGTCGAGGACCGTGACGGCCACGTGATCACCCTTCCGTCACCGGCCGGCGTCAGCGGCTGCCGATCCTGATGTCGCCCCACCGCTGCGACAGGTTCTGCTCCGTGTAGCGGTAGTTGGAGGAGATCTCGGTGAGCAGGCCGGAGTGGTTGGCGAGCAGGGTCTTGATGTTCTCGACAGCGTTGTCCCACTTCGCCTGGACCTCGCTGTAGACGTCCCGGTCGTCACCGATCCAGCTGTTGCGGAGCTCGGCCAGTTCCATCTCCAGGTTGGCCAGGATGCTCATGATCGCCTGGGACTGGCCGACCATGTCGTCCGCCGCGCCTTCGGCATGGTTGTAGTCGACGTAGATGTAGCCGTCGGAGAAGTCCATCGGATTCCTCGATTCACCGGGAGAACGACAAGAGGGGGAAGGTGGGGGATCTGCTGGGTGCGCCGGGTCAGTTCGACGACGTGCTGGTGCCGTTGAGCTCGTCGAACACCTGGGTGGAGCGCGAGTACTCCGTGTCGATCGCGTCGCTGGTGGATCCCTGCACCAGCCCGTGCTCCGTGAGGGTGCCGTTGAGTTCGTCGACCATCCGGTCCAGGTTGATCAGGATGGTGTCGACGTGCTCGTCCCACTGCTCCAGCAATTTCTTGTACTTGCCGCCGTCGACGCCTCCGTAGTTCGAGGCGAGCGTGTGCGACGTGGACTGGACGTCCTGCTGGCAGCGCTGGACTCCGGTGAAAGCCTGTTCCAGCGCCATGATTCCATTACGGGTCGCGCGTTCTTCGGACTGCTGCATGGCCATGCGGAAACTCCCTTTTCGGCGAGACTCACCGGGCTGTGACCCCCATGCAACCCCGTGGGCAGACAGGGTGTCCCGGCGGACATGACTGACTCGCGGGACCATGGGACGGCCAGATGTTATGCAGCCCTCAACTTGTTTGGCAATTGCCCGCCAAACCTCGAAGTCTTCTCCATGAAAGCTCAGTTGAGCGATGAATCGGAATTCGCTCCGCTCACGTGAGCGGTACGGTGAGGACGACCGGACAGATCGGGCGGCAGGCGCCTTCCGCCGGGCGCCGCCGGGTGCCCGGCTTAACGGGAGGTGACCACGCCGACGCCAAGAATTTCCCTTCCGGACGACCGTCGACGGCCCAGGCCGCCTCCCTTTCGGCCCCGGCCCCGGTCTCCCCCGGCCTCCCCCTGACGTCCGCTACCGCCCGGGGCACCGCAGCGTCACCCGCGCCTCGCCCTCGGACGCCGCCTCGGGGGTCAGGTCCGGGCCGCTGGGCAGCATGGCCAGCATCGGGGACGGCATCGTCCGCGTCTCGGCGCCCCCGTAGCCCAGCGCCTCCACCGCCTCCTGGGACAGCAGCCGGTACTTCACGCCCTCGTCCGTCACCAGGTACGTGGTGTCGCCCAGTGCGCTGCCGCTCGCGCTCAACGCCCTGACCAGCGCGCCCTTCCCGGCCCGCACCGCGATGGTGTCGACCTTCAGGCAGCCTGGTTCGACCTCGGGCGCCGGCGCCTGCACGGTCTCGGGCAGGGCGCCCTCGGGCAGCACCGAGGTGCCCACGCGCACACCGGAGGTCGCGGAGTCGACCTCGGCGCAGGCCACGGCGCCGGTGTCGGCGGTGACCGTCTTCGGCGGCTTCGCGGGCAGCTTCGCCGTGCCCGAGCCTCGCGCGTCGGGGGCGAGATGTCCGGCCAGGGTGTCCGCACCGAGCGTGGCCACGGTCGCGGCGCCCCCGCCGTACGCCTTCTCGCGGGTGCGCGGGTCGCCCAGCAGGAGGGTGGCGCCGGTGTCGGTGAGGGGGACCAGACCCTCCCGCGTGAGCAGGTGGTAGCGGGCGGCGGAGCCGGGCACGTCCACCTTGAAGAGCTGTCCGATCCTGGTGCTCCGTCCGGCCAGCTCGGGCCCCTCCCCGCCCCGGCCGGGCACGTCGGCGGGCGCGAGGTCGGGCCCCAGCGGGAAGGCGTCGAGGAACGCCGCGGAGACGGGGCGCGGGGCGACGTCGCCGTACCCGAGGGCCTCGGCCGCCTTCGCCCGCTCGTCCAGGCGCAGCCGGCTGCCCTGCCACAGCAGGTACGTGGCGCCGTCCGGGCCGGTGACCAGCATGCCCTCGTCCTCGCCCAGCCGCCTGCCGCCGGGCACGTCCTGCGGGTCGCCGGCGCCGAGGGCGAGCGTCGTGGTCGCCGTGACGACGCCCGTCGTCCGCGGGAGGATCCCGGAGCACACCAGCCACGGCGTGCGGTCCAGGTCGCCGGTGCCCGGCAGAGCCTCGGGCCCGTCGGGGATGCCGACGGGCGTGCCGTGCGGGGTGCCGGCCAGCGAGGACGTGCCCACGGTCGTGACGCCGACGTCGCCGCCGGTGACCAGCCGGGCCGACGCGTAGTTGCGCACCGGGCGCAGCCGCCCGTCCAGGTACAGGTAGCGCGCGCCGGTCTGCTTGTCGACGATCAGTTTCTCCCCCGAGCGCCAGGAGTCGTTGCCGCCGGGCCTGATCAGGCCGAAGACGAACGCGCCGGCGCACACCAGCACGGCGATGATCACGCCGATCGCGGCGCCGCGGTTGGTCCGGCCCAGCGGGCTCTCCGGGGAGTCGGGCTCGGAGCGCAGCATGGCCGAGGCCAGCCGTCCCATGATGAACAGGTGCGCCTGCACCTGGTCGCGCTTGTTGTGCATGGTCGTCGTTCTCCCGGGTCAGCCGTTGATGCCGCGGAGCCGGCCGTAGACACCCATCGACCAGAGCGTCAGCGGCAGGATGCTGATGGCGGCGAGTGAGTGCAGCAGCTCGGCCGCGCGCCCCCAGTACGGGACGAGCCGCCGTCCGGGCACGGTCCACGAGGCGATGGTGATCACGGCGGCCAGCCCCATCAGGCCGGCCGTCAGGGTCAGCCGGTCCACCGGGGAGAGGGAGCGCGCGGAGACGAACAGCAGCAGGACGACGCCCCAGGCCCCGGCGGCGGTCAGCGCGAGGCGCTGCCAGAGGTTGCCCAGCCCCCGGCTGTGCAGCAGCAGGAGGAGGGAGAGGGCCACGACGGTGAGGATCTCGGCGAGGTCCGGGACGGCCATGAGCGCCACCTGGCAGGGCAGGCAGACCAGACCGATGGCGCCGTAGAGGGCGGTCATCCAGCCGTCCGCCAGCGCGGAGCGCGCGTCGACGTCCGAGGAGGAGTAGGGGTCGATGCCCTGCTGCAGCTGCTGGACGTTGGTCGGCAGGGGCGGCATCCGCATGCCGGCCAGCCGGAACGACAGGGTCGGGACGAACCCGCCGAAGAGCACCACCACGACGGCCACCACGCCGGCCGCCTGCTGCGGCGCCAGGTCCAGGGTGATCAGGGCGGCGCCGAGCGCGCCCGCCGCCGCGACGCAGGCCGCGCCGATGAACAGCGCCGGGTACACGCCGACCGCCGCCAGGGCGAGGACCGCGCCCGCACCGCCGGCCGTGGACGCCGCCAGCAGCCGGGCGCCGAGGACGGCCGCGCCGTCGGAGCCGCCCAGGTCGCCGCCGGGGAGCAGCCAGCCCGCCAGGGCGAAGTAGGGGGCGGCCATCAGGCCGAGCACCGCGCCGGCTCCGGCGTCCCCGACGGCGCGGGAGGCGGAGCCCGCGCCGGCGATCAGCAGGACTCCCGCGGCCGAGGCGGCGACGGCCCGTGCCCAGCCCGCCGTTCCCGGCATGGCCAGCAGCACGATGCCCAGTGCGAGGGTGGTCGCGGCCAGGGCGCGCAGCAGGCGCCGGCCGGCCCGGTCGCTCCAGCCGTGCGGTCTGCGGCCCATGCCGTCGGCGATGCCGTCGACCAGGTCGTCGATGTGCACCTCGGGCAGTGCCTCGGTGCGCGGTCGCAGGTGGAGCTCCTCTCCGTCCCGCAGACCGAGGGAGTCCAAGGTACTCTCGGGGTCGAGCGGTGGACCGCCGAGCCGTTGGAGCACCCAACCTCCGTGCTCCAGGCCGGACTCCTCCAGGCCGTCCCCTCCGTAGCCGATCACTGTGGGCAGCAGGTCGGCGACGGGGACGTCGGAGGGCACGGCCAGGTCGACGGTCCTGGCAGGAGCCCGTACGGTGACGCGGCACAGGCTTGCCGTCTGGATCTCACTCATGGATGCGGGGTTCACACTTTCTGGCGGGCCACGGGAAGCACGGTGGCTGGAAGGTGGCGGGCACACCGGCCGGTCGCCGAACGCGACGGAAAAGTCGGACGGGGCATGCGCCGACGAGTTTGACCGTACGCCGGACTTTTCGCAACACCACTCCGGGAGTTCAGCTTCACGGAACCCCACGTCAATTCTCCCGCCGCCGTCGCGTGGGACTCTGACCCTTTACGAGAAAACCCGCGGTGTCACCGCCGGGTTCCCCCGGAATTCCTTCCGAAATCATTGAGGAGGACGTTCGTTGAGCGTGATCCTGTTCCGCCGGCCGGCCCGTCGCAAGGGGCCCGAAATGCCGTCGGGGGAACTGAGCCTTCAGGAGCCGCCCACGCTTCCCGAAGTCGTGCCGGACAGTTCCGCCGTGTGGACCTATCTGCCGATGGCGCTGATGTCGGTCTCCATGATGCTGATGTTCATGCGGCCGGGGATGAGCCAGAGCAGCGGCGGGTTCATCTACATCGCGCTCGGTGTGATGGTCGTCGCCTCGGCGGGGATGATGCTCGGTCAGGTCATGCGCCGCAACGGTGAGCGCAAGCAGCGGATGAAGGGGGAGCGCCGCGACTACCTGCGGTACCTGCGGCAGACCCGGCGCATGGTGCGGGCGTCCGTCGTGGAGCAGCAGCGCGCCCTCGCCTGGCGTCATCCCGAGCCCGACGCGCTGTCGTCGTTGGTGCGCAGCACCCGGCTGTGGGAACGCCGGGTGTCCGACGAGGACTTCGCCGAGGTGCGGATGGGTGTGGGCGACCAGCGGCTCGCGATGAAGCTGACGCCGCTGTCGACCAAGCCCGTCGAGGACCTGGAGCCGCTGTCGGCGCACGCGTTGCGCAGCTTCACCCGGGCCTACTCCACCGTCCGGGACCAGCCCATCGCGATCTACCTGCGGGCCTGGTCGAAGGTGCTGTTCCGCGGGGACGAGGAGCGGATCCGGGCCCAGGTGCGGGCGCTGGTCGCGCAGTTGGCGGTGTTCCACTCCCCCGACGACCTGTGGATCGCGCTGTGCGTCTCGGACGAGCGGCGTGCGGAGTGGGAGTGGGCGAAGTGGCTGCCGCACAGTCTGCACCGGCACGAGGAGGACGGCGCCGGACCGGCCCGCATGATCGCCTCGGCCTTCGCCGAGCTGGAGAACCTGCTGGGCGCGGAGTTCCTGGAGCGGCCGGGCTCCGACCCCGACGCGGTGCCGGGGCGGGAGGAGCCGTACACGGTCGTCGTGATCGACGGCTGCACGGTGCCGGCGGGGCACCGCTTCGACGGGCACGGGTTCCGCAACGCGGTGGTGCTCGACGTCACCGGTTCGCTCGCGTGGAAACCGGGGCGCACCACGCTGCGCCTGGAAGTCGGCGAGGGCGGTGTCGCGCTGGTGCGCACCGACCGCGACCGCAAGGAGCAGTCGACGGTGCTGGGCCGGCCCGACCGGCTGGGCACGGTGGGGGCGCTGGCCCTCGCCCGGCTGCTGGCGCCGTACCGGATGAGTGTGGGCGGCGACGACTCCAGGCCGCTCGCCGACGACGTCGAGCTGACCTCGCTGCTGAACATCCCCGATCTGCACCGGCACGACCCGGCCACGCTGTGGGAGCGGTCGACCGGCAGTGCCCGGCTGCGGGTGCCGATCGCGGTGAGCGGTGAGGGCCGGCCCGTGGAGCTGGACATCAAGGAGTCCGCGCAGGGCGGTACGGGCCCGCACGGCATGCTCATCGGCGCCACCGGCTCCGGCAAGAGCGAACTGCTGCGGACCCTCGTCCTCGGCCTCGCGCTGACCAACTCCTCCGAGACCCTCAACTTCGTCCTGGTCGACTTCAAGGGCGGCGCCACCTTCCTCGGCCTGGACGAACTGCCGCACACCTCCGCCGTCATCACCAACCTCGCGGACGAGGTGGCGCTGGTCGCCCGGATGCAGGACGCCCTGCACGGGGAGCTGATCCGGCGTCAGGAGCTGCTGCGTGCGGCCGGCAACTACACCTCCGCGCTGGAGTACGAGAAGGCGCGGCAGTCCGGGGCGCCGTTGCAGCCGCTGCCCAGCCTGTTCGTGGTGGTCGACGAGTTCAGTGAACTGCTGGCCTCGCACCGCGACTTCATGGAGCTGTTCGTGATGATCGGCCGGCTCGGGCGCAGTCTCGGGGTCCATCTGCTGCTGGCCTCGCAGCGGTTGGAGGAAGGCCGCATGCACCAGTTGGAGAGCCACCTGTCGTACCGGATCGGTCTGCGGACGTTCTCCGCGATGGAGAGCCGGGGTGTGCTGGGCGTGCCGGACGCCTATGAGCTGCCCGCCCAGCCGGGTGCCGGTTTCCTCAAGAGCGGCGTCGACGCGCTCACCCGGTTCCGGGCCGCGTACGTGTCGGGTCCCTACCGGCGGCGCCGGGCGGTCGTACAGGCGCAGGTGGCTCGTCAGGTGGTGCCGTGGACGGCGGAGTGGGTGGTGCCGCGCGCGCCCGCGGACCCGGATCTCGCGGGCGACCCCGGCGAGCCGGAGCCGGAGCCGGAGGGCGAGGGGGACGACGGGGAGACCCTGCTGTCGGTGGCGCTCGACCGGTTGCGTGGTTCGGGCCCGCCCGCCCACCAGGTGTGGCTGCCGCCGCTGGGCCGGCCGGCCACGCTGGACCAGGTCCTGCCGCCGCTGACGCCCGATCCGCGCTACGGCCTGACCACGGCGGACTGGCCGCTGCGGGGCCGGCTCACGGTGCCGGTGGGTGTCGTGGACCGTCCCTTCGACCAGTTGCGTGATCTGCTGACCGTGGACCTGTCGGCGGCCGGCGGCCACGTGGCCATCGCCGGGGGTCCGCAGAGCGGCAAGAGCACCCTGCTGCGGACCCTGATCACCGCGCTGGCACTCACCCACACGCCGCGCGAGGTGCAGTTCTACTGCCTGGACTTCGGCGGCGGCACGCTGGCCGCGCTCGACGGGCTGCCCCACATGAGCGGGGTCGCGGCACGGGTGGACACCGAGCGGGTGGGCCGTACGATCGCCGAGGTCACCGCCCTGCTCGCCCGGCGGGAGCGGTTCTTCCTGGAGCACGGCATCGACTCCATGCCGACGTACCGCAAGCGGCGCGCGGCGGGCGATTTCCCCGAGGAGCCGCACGGGGACGTGTTCCTCGCGATCGACGGCTGGGCCACCGTGCGCCAGGACTTCGACCGGCACATCCCCACCTTCAACGCGCTGGCCGCCCGCGGCCTCAACTACGGGGTCCACCTGCTGGTCACGACGGCCCGCTGGGTGGAGCTGTCGTCCTCGGTGCGCGACCAGACCGGGACCCGGCTGGAGTTGCGGATGGGTGACCCGATGGACTCGCAGATCGACTCCCGCAAGGCGGCGGCGGTCCCGCGCAGCGCGGGGCGGGGTCTGACCTCGGACAAGCTGCACTACCTGTCGGCGCTGCCGCGCGTCGACGGGGTCGAGGACGCCGACGACCTCGCGGACGGGGTCGCGGGGCTGGTCGCCGCGATCGCCGAGAGCTGGGCGGGGCCCACCGCGCCGCGGGTGCGGATGCTGCCGGCGAAGCTGCCGGTCGAGGAGCTGCCGGAGCCGGAGGGCGAGAACGGCCTGCGGATCGCCATCGGCCTGGACGAGAACGAACTGGCGCCGGTGTGGCACGACTTCACGGAGAGCCCGCACCTGATCGTGGTGGGCGACACGGAGAGCGGCAAGACGAACCTGCTGAAGCTGGTCGCGCGGGGCATCACCGAGCGGTACACGCCGGCCGAGGCGCGGATCATGACGGTGGACTACCGGCGGGAGCTGGTGGAGAGCGTGCCCGAGGCGTACCGGCTCGGGCACGCCGTGTCCCTGGACATGCTGCGGGACCTGGTGGACGGGGCGGCACGGGCGGTCAGGCAGCGGGTTCCGGGGGAGGACATCGCTCCGTCGCGGATGCGGTCGTGCGACTGGTGGCAGGGGCCGCGGCTGTTCATCCTGGTCGACGACTACGACATGGTGGGCGGCGGGCCGATGACGCAGCCGTTCGCCCCGTTGCTGGATCATCTGGCGCTGGGGCACGAGGTGGGGCTGCACCTGGTGGTGGCGCGGTCCTCGGCGGGTGCCGGGCGTGGGCTCAACGAGGCGTTGCTGCGCAGGTTGCAGGAGGTCAACACGCCCGGTCTGCTGATGTCGTGCCCGCCGAGCGAGGGGTACCTCTTCGGGAGCGTGAAGGGGCGGGAGCTGATTCCGGGGCGGGCGGTCCGGATCGCCCGCCGCAAGACCCTGCAGGTGCAGACGGGGCTCGTGGGGGACGCGCGGTGACGCGTCCGTACGGGGTGGACCGGGGCGGGCGGGGGGTCTCCCCCACCGCCCCCGCGGGCGCGCCGCCGGGGCGTGTCCCGGAGCCGGCGTCGTCGGCCCGCAGGACAGGCCCGGCGGCGCCCGGCGCGTACGGCCGCGAGACGGAGGACCGCCCCGGCACCGGACGCGTCGGGGCGGTCCCGACGACGCGGCCGGGGGTGTCTCCTCCGGGGGAGTGCGTGCCGAACGTCGCCGGGCTGGGAGCACTCCCTCCGGGGGAGGGACTTTCGCAACACGCCCTAGGGCGTGTTGCGAAAGTAGCGTCGTCTGCCCGAAGGGCAGGCCCGGCGGCGTCTGGTGCGTGCGATCGCAAGGCGGAGGGTCGCCCCGATACTGGTGGTATCGGGGCGATCCCGACAACGCGGCGAGCGTGCGTGCCAGGCGTCGCCGGGCAGACGGGACTTTCGCAACACGCCCTAAGGCGCGGTCGGGGGGCGCCAGTTCCTGGTGCGGCCCCGGGGGACGACCGCGGCCAGGGCCGCGAGCAGGAGGACCGTCGCCAGGCCCGCGGCCGCGACGGTCAGGGAGCGGTGGTGGGGGGTGGGGTCGGCGGGGGACGGCATGTGTGCGGGTGCGGGGGTCCGCGCGGGGGGCGTCGTGCGCTCCTGGACCAGGGACAGGGCGGCGTACGGGTCGAGGCGGGGGGTGTCCGAGGGGTAGGCGGTGTCGAGGAGGCGGCGGGCGACCTCGGCCGCCGTGAGGTCGGGGTGGTAGGCACGGACGAGTGCCGCGGTGCCGGCGACGCCCGCCGCGGCCAGCGAGGCGCCGGAGCCGATGTAGTGGCCGGTGCCCCCGGGGCCGACGCTGACCATCTCGTCGCCGGGCGCGGACAGGTCGGGCTCGTGGGCCGGCGGCGCGTTCTTCTGCCGTACGCCGCCGGGGCCGAAGTCCACGACGGCGAGCGCGCCGGGCGCGGCGGCCGGCCAGTAGGGGCCCTCGGGCGGCTCGCCGTCGGGCCCCTTCTCCTCGCGGGGCACGGCGTCCGGCGCGGCGGGGGCGACGACCAGCGCGTCGCGCCGGGTGGCGTGGGCGACGGCCGCGGTGAGCTCGGCCCTGCCGGTGCGCAGGACCTGGCCGACGTAGATGACCTGCGCGCCGCGGTCCGCCGCCGTGCGGATGCCGGCGGCCACGCGCTCCACGGAGGGCACGCCGCGGTCGTCGGTGCCCGGCAGGGCGAGGATCTCTGCCTGCGGGGCGACCCCGGTGATGCCGCTGCCCTTCTCCGGGGCGGCGGCGATCAGGCCGGCGGCGAACGTGCCGTGGCCCACGCAGTCCTCGGCCGCCGCGCCGACGGCCTCCACCCTGCCGGACAGGCTGGGGACCGCGGTGGAGACACCGGAGTCGACCACCGCGACGGTCACGCCGGCGCCGCGCGAGATCCGCTGGGCCCGGGACAGCCCGAGCGCCGTCTGCGACCACGCCGCTCCGGTGGCCGTCCGTCCCGAGGCGCCGGTGCAGGGGTTGCCCTCGCCGAGCCGGACGGGCAGCGGGGGCAGCAGCGTGGCCCCCGGGTCGTCCGCGCCCGCCCCGGCCGACGGCGCGGCCGGGGCCGCCGGGGCGGCGAAGGCCGGTCCGGCCGTGACCGGCAGGACCACGACGATCGCCAGCGCGAGGCCCGAGGCCCGGCCTTTCATGATATTCCGCATGATCCGCATGATATGCACACAAGATGTACGGCGCACAACGCCAACAACGCAGCAGCACAAGGAGGTTCGAGGCGTGGCACGTCAGATACTCACGGTCGGCCCGGAACGGTCGGACGGCTTCCAGACGATCGGTGAGGCACTGGCCCAGGCCCGTACCGGGGCGGTGATCCGGGTCCGCCCCGGCCGCTACGCCGAGACCCTCGTCATCCGGCACCGGGTGACGATCGTCGGCGAGGGCGAGCCGGGCACCGTCGAGATCTGTCCGCGCAGCGGCACCGCCGTCACCCTCATGGCCGACGCCGTGATGCTCAGCGCCCTGACCCTGCGGGGCCGCGACAAGGAGGCCGCGGTCGTGGACGTACCGGCCGGTCAGGCCGCGCTGGACGGCTGCACGGTGACGGGCGCCGGGTGGACGGCGCTGCTGGTCCGCGGCAAGGGCTCGCTGGCCGCCCGCGGCTGCCGGATCGGCAACCCCGGCGGCGCCGGGCTCGTCGACTCCTCGGAGAGCGAAAGCATCGTCGAGGACTGCGTGTTCGAGAACTTCGGCACCTCCGCGGTGGTCATCGGCGAGACCGCCGGGCCCCTGATCCGCGACTGCCGCATCCGCGGCGCGCGGGCCAACGGCGTCCTGGCGAACGGCGAGGCCCGGGGCACCGTGGAGGGCTGCGACATCTCCGGCACCGACAAACCGGCCATCGCCCTGGAGGGCCACAGCTCGACCCGGGTGCTGCGGTGCGCCGTGCACCACGCCTCGGTGGGCCTGTTCGTGACCAGCATGTCCCGCCCGGAGATCGAGGAGACGTCGTTCGAGTCCCTCGCGCAGAGCGGGATCGTGATCTCCGGCGGAGCCGACCCGGTGCTGCGCGGGTGTGTCACCCGACGCACCAAGAAGGGCGGACTGCTCGTCCTGGACCGCTCGCGCGGCACCCTGGAGGACTGCTCGTTCCACGGCTCCGCCGAGGCCGCCGTGCGGGTCGTCGAGGGCAGCGCCCCGCTGCTGCGGGACACCGTGGTGAGCGACTGCGCCGACACCGCCGGGGCGGTGCAGCTCTGGGACGGCTCCACGGCCGAGTTCGAGCGCCTGGAGGTCCTGGACGCGGCCGGCGTCGGCATCTCGGTGCGCACCGCCGCCGACCCCCTGCTGCGCCGCGCCCGGGTCACCGGCGCGGGCGGCCACGGCGTCGAGTTCACCGACGACGGCCGCGGCCGCCTCGAGCACTGCGAGATCGAGTCCGCCGGCGGCTGCGCCCTGAGCGTCGACGACGACTCCGCCCCCGAGATCAGCGACACCGTGCTGCGCTCCGCCGCCCGCTCGGGCCTCCTCGTCGGCGAACGCGGCCGGGGCACCCTGCGGGACTGCCGGATCGACGACAGCGCCGACGCCGGGATCGGTGTGCGGGACGGCGCCGAGATCACCCTGGAGCGGGTCCGGGTGCACGGTTCGCGGGCCCACGGCGTCCAGGTGTCGCGCGGCGGCCGGGCCGTCCTCGACGCCTGTGAGATCACCGGGAGCACCGGCGACGGCATACGGGTCGACAGCGCCGAACCGGTCGACGTCACCCGGTGCGTCGTACGCGACAACCGCGGTGCGGGACTGCGCCAGAGCCGTGCGGGCGAACGGCTCACGGTGGAGCTGCTGACCAGCGCGGACAACGGCCTGCCGGACAGCTGGGGCGAGTCGGCCGTGACGGCCGGTGAGGACGGCGCCCCCGGCGGGTCCGGCGAGGAGCCGGAGTCCGAGGGTCCGCTGGCCCGACTGGAGTCGCTCGTCGGTCTGGAGAACGTCAAGCACCAGGTGAACACGCTGGTCAACCTGAACCAGCTCGCGGAACGCCGGCGCCGGCTCGGCATGCCGGTCCCGTCGATGAGCCGGCATCTGATCTTCGCCGGGCCGCCCGGCACCGGCAAGACCACCGTCGCCCGCCTCTACGGCAGCATCCTCGCGGACCTGGGGGTGCTCAGGAGCGGGCACCTGGTCGAGGTGGCCCGCGCCGATCTCGTCGCACAGGTCATCGGCGGTACGGCCATCAAGACCACCGAGGCGTTCAACAGCGCCCTGGGCGGGGTGCTGTTCATCGACGAGGCGTACACCCTCACCGTCGAGGGGACGTCCAACGACTTCGGCCGCGAGGCCGTCGACACCCTGCTGAAGCTGATGGAGGACCACCGCGACGACGTGGTCGTGGTGGCGGCCGGCTACTCCGAGCAGATGGAGTCGTTCCTCACCGCCAACCCGGGGCTCGCCTCCCGCTTCACCCGCACCATCGAGTTCGGCAACTACGCGGTGGACGAACTGGTGACGATCACCGAGAGCCTCTGCCTGCGGCACCAGTTCGAGCTCGGGCCGCTGACCCGGGAGGCCCTCGCCGTGCGCTTCGAGCGGATGACGCGCGACGCGACGTTCGGCAACGGCCGCGCCGCCCGCGCCGTGTTCGAGGACATGGTGGACCGGCAGGCGTTCCGGCTCGCGGCCATGACCGACCCCGCGGAGGACGACCTGACGCTGCTGCTGCCGCAGGACGTCGGGGACGCGGAGGCCGCGGCCGTCGGCGGCACGGCGCAGGACGCCGACGACACGTCCGACCCGATGGCCGAACTCACCGCCATGGTGGGGCTCTCCGCCGTGAAGCGGGAGGTCGCCGACCTGGTCAGTCTGCTGACCAACGCCCGTCAGCGGATCGCCGCGGGGCTGCCCGCCCCCCGGATCAGCAACCACCTGGTCTTCAGCGGGCCGCCCGGCACCGGCAAGACCACCGTCGCCCGGCTCTACGCGAGGCTCCTGCACTCGCTGGGGGTGCTCCCCCGCGACTCCCTGGTGGAGGTGGCGCGGGCGGACCTGGTGGGCCAGTACGTCGGCCACACCGCCCAGCGCACCAAGGACGTCTTCACCGGCGCGCTGGGCGGGGTGCTGTTCATCGACGAGGCCTACACCCTCACCCCCGAGGGGGCGTCCAACGACTTCGGCCGTGAGGCCGTCGACACCCTGCTGAAGCTGATGGAGGACCACCGCGACGAGATCGTGGTCGTCGTCGCCGGGTACACCGAGGAGATGGAGCGCTTCCTGGCCTCCAACCCCGGCCTGACGTCCCGGTTCTCCAAGTTCGTGCGGTTCGAGGACTACAGCACCGACGAGCTGGTCACCATCGTGTCCCGGCACGCCGCGGCCTCCGGGTACGAGTGCGCCGACGCCACCCTCGCGGCGCTGCGCGCCCATGTGGACGCCCTTGCGCGCGACCGTTCCTTCGGCAACGCGCGGCTCGCCCGGCAGTTGCTGGAGTCGATGATCACGAGTCAGGCCCGGCGGCTGGGCGGGCTGGGTTCGCCCAGTCTCGCCGACCTCACCACACTGCTGCCGCAGGACCTGCCGCCGGCGCTCCGGCGGGAGGCCGCCCTGTGACCTCCTGAAGGCGAACGCCCGCCGGTCGGACACCGGCGGGCGTTCGCTGCGCTGTCGCGCACCTCGAGGTCGCGCCCCCTACGGCGGGCGCGCCCCTCACACGGTGAACCTGACGGCCTCCAGCCAGAACTGCGGCTCCGTCGACCCGCCGAAGATCCAGCCCTCGGGCTTCTCGCACGCCAGGCCGCCCCAGCCGTGCCCGCCGAGCTTGTGGTTCTGGCAGACGTTGCCCGAGTCCACGCCGATGGTGAAGCCGCTGAGGTTCGGCGCGTTCGAGGCGGCGCTTCCCAGCGTCAGGTCCGTCCCGTCGGCCGCACCCGACCACGCGGTCGTCCATCCCTGCTTCTGGATGAACTCGTTGCCGTTCACCCTCTTCGCGTCCGCCACCGCCACGTTGATGGCCGTGACGGGCCGCCCCTTGCCCTCCTGGCCCGCGGTCGCCCCGTCGCACACGGGAGCCGTCCAGCCGGCGCCCTTCATGTGGACCCGGTAGCAGATGTGCCGGCCGGGAGCGGACGCGGCCAGCCGCTGAACGGCGTAGGCGGCGGTGTTCGGCGGAAGCTTGGGGGGCTCGTACGGCTTCACCGGGGCCTCCGTCTTCTTCGGCGCCTCGGCCCGCTTGCTCGCCGGCGGTGCCGAACTCGGCACCGGTGCCGCCTTCTCGACGACGGGGCTCGGCTTGGCGGACGGCTTCTCGGTCGACGGCTTCGGTGACGGTGTCGACGTCGGTGTCGCGGGGGCGTAGTAGCCCTTCGGCACCTCCGGGGGCTCCCCCTCGAGCAGGGTGTCGGACCCGACGGCCACCGCCACGTCGTCCTTCTTCTGCCGTGAGTCGTCCGTGGCCCAGATCAGCAGCGGCACCGCGAGGAGGACGACGCCCGCGATGCCGGCGGCGGCGAGCACGGGCTTCTTCGGGTTCCCGGACGGCGGCCCGTCCGCACCGGCACCGGCCGCTGTGGCACCGGCCGCGGCGGTTCCGGCCGCGGCGGTTCCGGCCGCGGCGGTTCCCATTGCGGCGGTTCCGGCCGCCCCGCGGGCCTCGGCGTCCGGGGCGGCCCGGACGGCGGCGGCCGGCTCGGCGGCGCTCTCGCTCTCCGCCTCCGGACGCTCTCGCGCGGCGGGCGTTGCGGCCGTTGCGGCCGTTGCGGGCGTCGCGGCCGCTTCCCCGCCGGTGCCGGCCGTGGCGGCGGGCGGCTCCGGAGCGGTCTCTCCCCCGGTGGTCTCCGGGGCCTTCGGGGCCGGTCGTGCCGCCTCCGCTCCCCCGGCGCCGCCCTCGCCCTGCTCCGGCGCTGCCGTACGCCGTGCGGCCGGCGCCAGCATCGCGCCGGGGTCGGCCGCCGCCGACCCGAGGGAGACGGCCCTGCGGACGGACGAACCGCCCGTGCCCTCGGGCCCCTGGGGGACGGGCGGTTTCTTCTGACTTGCCATCGTTCTCCTCGATCTGTGTGGGGTGATGGGTGGTCGTGCGGCGCGGTCCCCGGCCGCTATCGCTCCTGGCCCACGGGCCCGGAACAGCGTTCCGGCCACTGCGGGCCGCCGTCGGCGCGGAAGCCCTTGGCCAGCGCCTCCTCGAGGTGCGTGAGGGCCTTGAGGTCCAGCCCGCTCAGTTCCTCCGACCCGTCCATGTAGGCGGTCGCGTTCCCGGGGAGCTCCCGCAGCAGTACGACGGAGGGGCCGGCGGGCACGCTCCGTACCCCCAGTACCCGGAAGCCGGTCCCCGGTACGAAGACGATCTCCTCGTACGCCTCCGTGGAGCCGCCCGGCCGGTCGAGCAGTTGGCGCACCTTGCGTCCGGTGACGGACCAGATCGCATAGCGCCCGGGGACTCCGGCCGGGAGCACGGATGATCCTGCCAGGGCGCTGACCGGAGCCGGATCGTGCAGCAGCGTACCGACGACCGGTTCGGGGCCGTCCGTCTCCCCGCCGCGCAGCGCCACACCCCGGTAGGAGGGCAGCCGGCGCAGAGCGGACGCCAGACAGCCGGCGTAGGGCAGCAGGCGCCCCTCGCCGGTGTGCAGGTCCCGGATCAACTCGCGGTGGTGCAGCGGCCCTTCCTCGGCGGTGAGATAGGCGTGCGCGGCGACGAGGTCGGTCCGGGCCGCCTCCAGTTCGTGACCGCGCAGCGCGGGCATCCGGGTGAGCACCCGGGACACCGCGGCCGCGTGCCCCTCCCAGGCGCCGACGGCGGCGTCCCGGAACGCGGCACGTTCCGCGGCACCGCTGACGTGCCCGGGCGCGAACGGGAGGGCGACGCGGTGCGCGGCGGGCGCCTCACCGCCCCGGCCCCGCGGTCCCGTCGGTGCCCCGGCGCGCACGGCCCGGCCGCCGGCCGCCTTGCCGACGCCGCCGTCCGGGCCAGGACCGACACCAGCACCAGCACCAGCGTCCGGACCCGAACCGTCGGCTCCGGCGCGCGCCCCGGCCGGGGAGGCGGACCGGGCCTCCGTGGTCACCGGCGCGCCGTCCGGCGACGCGACGGGCCCGGAGGCGGCAGGGCCGACGTCCTCGGTGGCCCGCCCCCGCGGAAGGGGCTCCGAGGGCACCTCGGACACGGCCGCCCCGCGCGCCGCTTCCCCAAGTCCGGCGCCCTCCGGGAGAGACCCCGTCGGCACACCCACCGCCACGGCGTCGGTGTCCGCGTGAGCGTCGGGGGACGCCACCGGCTCGGCGGCCGAAGGGCCGTTCGAGTCGGCGGTCCCGCCGCCCCGAAGGGCGTCCGGGGACCCGGCGGGCTGGGACACCGGCGCCTCGGGCCCGGCGGCCCGCGGGGCGGGCTCGGCCTCGTCGTCGCGGCGTACCGTCCCGCCGTCGGGTCCGGCGGTCGGCCGGGGGACGGCGGTGGTACCCGATCCGGCGGCCACCCCACCGGGCGGCGGAACCCTGACGGGCTCGGCGGCCGAGGACCCGCCCGCGGCCGCACCGGGCCGACGCGCCGCACCGGCGTCCGGCCCGGCCGCCGCGACACCGGCGGTCGTACCCGGCTCACGCGTCACGCCACCGGACGCAGAAGCCTCACCGGACTCGGCGGCCCCGACGGCCGTCGGGGCGGCCGCACCCGTCCCGGGCCGCCGGCCCGACGCGCCCGGCGGCACGGCGCGGCCGGGCCCGGCCGCAGGCCTGGCGGGCTCACGGCGCGCCCCGGCGCCGGGTCCCGCGGACGGCAGGGCGGCCGCCGTACCGGGCCCGTGGGTCGCGGGCGGCCGAGCTCCACCGGGTCCGGCGGCCCCGTCCACCCCGGGGGACGGCGGCGCGGCGGCCGGACCGGACCCGTGGGCCACCCGCCCGGGCGGTGGAACACGGCCGGGCTGCGTGGCGGTGACCGGCCGGCCGGTCACCGGGCCGGGGTGCGAGGGCCGGCCGGTGGTGACGTAGCGGATGTTCGGTACGCCGTGTTCGGCGGCCAGGCGGCGCAGGGGGCCGTCGCCCGCCAGGAGTCCGCCGCGGACCAGCAGGGTGGTGCGTGACCGGACGTCGGTGCCGAGGCCGTGCAGGAGGCGGGACAGAGCGGGCAGCAGGGAGTCGTCCAACGGCTGTCCCGGCAGGCCCAGTTCGATGGCGCAGGCCTCCGGGTCGACGGCCGGGCCGAGCGGTCCGGGACGAGGGCCGTCCGGTGCCCACAGGGCGAGACCGGCCCGGGTCACCGTCGCCTGCCAGCGGTCCGTCAGCCGTACCGTCCCGCGTTCGCCGCCGCCGAGCAGCCAGTCGGGCGGATGGAGCTCCGTCGGCCTGGGTACGGGGGCCCGCCCCTTCGAGTCGACCGGCCCGCAGACCACGGACGACACGAACGGCCGCCAGCTCGGCCTGCCGTCCAGCCCGACCAGCGTGGGCCGGGGAGGCGTTCCGGGCGGTGCGTGGTCGTCGAGCAGGGGCAGGCCGGTGAGCACCTCCACCTCGGCGCCCAGCAGGTCGGCGACCGACTGTCCGAGCCGCAGCAGGTCGCGCCGGCCGCCGGGCGCGAGGCGGGCGCGGGCGCGGTGCGCCCGGGGCAGCCCGGCGAGGACGGCGGCGACCTCGTCGGCGGCGACGTCCTCCGCCCGCGGGGCACCGACCACCACCGTCAGGCGCTCGAAGTCGACGGGCACGGAGAAGCACAGGTCGTCGGGGGCCGGGCCCGGGGCCTCGGCCGGGCGTATCACCACGCCGGCCGGGACGCGGTCGACGACACAGCCGCCGGCGGTGCGCTCGGGCATCGCGTCCAGCGCCTCCTCCCAGGCCGGCGCCGGGGCGCGCCGGCCCAGCCTCCGCGGTTTCGCACCGGGCGCGAACCGCCACCAGCCGCACTCGGTGCGGGGGTCGCCGTGGACGAAGAGCGTGCCGCCGGGTGTGATCAGGACGGCCCCGTCCGGAGCCGTCACCTCCAGTTCCCAGGCGTCCGCGATGCGCCGGGCGACGCAGGGCTGCTCCGGCCGGTCGGCGCCGGCGCCGGACATGACGAGCCGGACCCGGTCGGTGCCCCGCGCGCGCAGGGAGTCCAGCAGCGCGCCCAGCCGTGCCCAGTGGTCGGCGTCGGGCGCCCCACCCCCGGCGGAGCCCACGATCACCGTGACGACGTCCTCCTCCCGGCCGACGGCGCCCGCCACTTCGGCCACCACGTCCAGGGGGAACGAGTCGTCCTCGACCGAGCGCACGAGCAGCACGCCGTCGACGTCCTCGACGGGCGGGCCACCGGCGCTCCGGTTGCCGGTGCCGTTCGCGCCGTCGGCCGGGAGCACCGTGCCGCGGCCCGGGCCGGAGCCGGTCCTGCGTCCCCGGCCCGGCATCACGGAAGACCAGCGGCTCACGCGTCCGTCCCCCCGGCCGGGTGGACGGCCTCGGTCAGCACCCGCGCGGTACGGCCCGCGGACGCGGCGGCGAACGGCCGCTCCCCCGTACCGTCCCGGACGGCGTCGCGCACGGCGTCGGGGTCCAGCAGCATGCTCACCGCGGCCGGAGGGTTCAGATACAGCGCGTGCCCCTCGGGGATGCGTGCCAACAGGTCCTGTACGCCGACCAGTTCGAAGGCGAAGCGGCCCGCGGTGTGCAGGAACACCGACGAGGTGAACACCGGCACCACCGGTGTCCCGTCCGGCGCCGCCGCACCGAGCGGGCCGCCGCCCGGCGCCGTCAGCACGGCCACCTCGCGCCCCGCCAGCGCGGCCGGCACCGCCTCGCCGGGCCCGTATCCGGTCGACGCGAGCTGGACGGCGCGGTCCACCTCGTCCTCCGGTTCGGGCCAGCCGAGCGCACGCGGGGAGGGCCGGTAGGCGGGGTTGTCCTCCCACTCGACGATCTCGCCGTCGAGGCCGGACCGCCACCGGCCGGTCATGGCCCACTCCGGGGGCCTGCCCGCTCCGGACCACATCGGGTCGACGACCCCCAGCCAGTGGTCCGGGGCGAGGCGGCCCGCCTCGCGGATGTCGTCCGGAACGGGCGGAAGCGCCTCGTCCTGCTGGCTCATCACTGTCCTCATTCGGTGAATCGGGGCGACACCGTGGTCCGTGCCGTGTCGTCCGGGTCGTCGTGCCGGAGGAGGCCACGCGCGGTCGCGGCGTCCGTGACGACTCCGGTGAGCAGTCCGGACCTCAGCGCGGCGCGGACCGCTCCGGTGGCGTGTCCCCCGGTCGTGACACCGATCAGCTCCGCGACGCCACGGAGTTCGGCGGTACCGACCGTGATCGTACGGGTGTTCAGCTCGGTGGGCATCACCCGGCCGGCGGTGTCCAGGACGTGGCCGGCCATCTCGGCGCACGCTCCCGCCGCCCGGAGCGTCTCCCGCTCCCGCTCGGACAGGGCGCCGTACACCGGGGAGTGCGGGGCGTCCCAGCTGCCGATGCCGACGACGGCCTTGGTGACCAGGCCGAACCGGGCCAGCGTCTCGGCGGTGGCAGGCTGGCTGCGCAGCACGGCGGCCGTCGCCGCGTCGGGCAGGAGGAACGGGGTGTGGAGCGGGAACGCCCGCCCGCCGCCCGCCGCCGCCGTACGGCGGACCGCGGTGATCGCGGCGTCGTGGGCGAGGTCGCGCCCGTACACCCCGGTCAGCTGGACCACGTCGCAGGGCGGCAGCCTGGTGACCGTCTCGCTCAGCGCGTCCGCCGCGTCGCTGCCGTCCAGCCCGAGGACGTCGCCCTCCTCGGCGATCTCCGACAGCAGCCGGGCCGCCGCCGTGCCGAGCCAGCGGCCGCTCTGCCGCCGGTCCGTGGAGGACGTCGTACCGCTCTCGTTCCGCCCCAGGTTGACAACGATGCCGTGGCGGAGTCCGAACCGCTCGGCCAGCGTCCGCCCGAGCGGGACGTCGATCTCGGCCGGGACGGTGATGTCGATCCGCACGATGTCGTGGGCCACGGCCGCGTCGAGGAGGCGGGCCACCTTGAACCGGCTGATGCCGAACTCCTTGGCGATCTCCACTTTCGAGCGGTGTTCCAGGTAGAAGCGCCGGGCGACGGCGGCGGCGAGGAGCGTGTCGATCGGCGCGGGTGACGCGGCCACCCCAGCCGGTTCGGCCATGTCGTCTCTCCGCGCTCTCGTCGTCCGTCAACTCACACCGATTACCGGCCAAGTTCATCTGTGCGAGGTAAGCAGAACATGACAGGGAAACGACACCCGGGTGACACCAGGGACACCGGAGAGCACCGACACCGAACGGTCCGTCGACAGAGGGCTGTTCCCGCACCGATCCCTCACATCTCCCCACGGGATGCCACAACTGACGTCGGAACGGCGGTCGTCGCCGGAGGAACGGCACACCACCCCCTCCTGCGCGCACCACCGGTCAGGCGATCACGGATCCCAACGTACCCACATACAGGCTCCGTTGACACCCCGCGCCCCACATGCTTGCATCCCGCCATGCCGTTCCCGCAGCCGGAACCCCTGACTCGCCGCCGCGCCGTGGACCTCGTCCGCGTGGCCGCCGCGCTGTGTCGCACGAACGGCTGACCGCGCGCTCCTCCTGACGTCTTCCGTCACCCGCCGCTTCGCGCGCCGGCAGTACCGGCACGGGCCGCCCCGGCGCGAGTCCGCGTACCGCCCCGTCCCGCTCCGCGGCGCATCCGTCGTGCTCCTTCGCCCACCATGACGAGGAACCGCCATGTCTTCTCCCGCTCCCGCCGGCCACCACGAAACCGACTACGACCGCCGAAGGCTGCGTCAGTGGCTCGACGGCGAGGCCAGGGCCGACGGAGTCAGCCGCCGCCGGCTGCTCACCCTGCTCGCGGCCACCGCCGCCGGGACCGCGCTCGGTGCCCCGCGCCCCGCCCACGCCGCCGGCGCCGCGGACACGCCGATCGTCAAGCCGCTGCCGCCCGAGTGGTTCGTCCAGCGCGGCACCAACGCCGAGACCCGCTGGGAGGCGCTGCGCGGCACCGGCCACCACACCCCCAACGACCTGTTCTTCGTGCGCAACCACACCTCCACCCCCCGGCTGTCCGCCGACGACTGGCGGCTGCGGCTGTGGGGCAGCGGGCTGCGCGGCGCCCCCGGCGAGGCCGAGCCGGTGGAGTTCGGCTACGACGACCTGCGGGCCCTGCCGGCCGTCACCCGTACCGCCTTCGTCGAATGCGCCGGGAACGGCCGCTCCTACTACGCCACCCAGCAGGGCGACACGGTCTCCGGCACCGCATGGACCCTGGGCGCGATCGGCGTCGCACGCTGGCGGGGCGTGCGCCTGGCCGACGTGCTGCGCAAGGCCGGACTGTCCTCGCGCGCCGTGGACGTCCAACCGCGCGGCCTGGACGCCGAATACCTCAGCGGCGGCGAGAACCTGGGCCGCGTGCGCCGTCCCCTGCCGCTCGCCAAGGCCCTGGACGACGTCCTCCTCGCCTACGAGATGAACGGCGAACGGCTCCCGCCCGACCACGGACATCCGGTACGCGTCCTGGTCCCCTCCTGGATAGGCATCGCCTCCATCAAATGGGTCGGCGACATCGAGGTCTCCGCACAACCGCTCTACTCGCCCTGGAACACCACCTTCTACCGGCTCTTCGGCCCCGCCCACCCCGAGAACGGCAGCGCGCCCCTCACCCACCAGACCGTCAAGAGCGCCTTCGAACTCGCCGACGGCGCCACCCTCACCGCCGGCCGCACCCACACACTCCACGGACGGTCGTGGTCGGGCACGGGCGCCATCTCCCGTGTCGACGTCAGCACCGACGGCGGGGCGAACTGGCGGCCGGCCCGCCTGCACGACCGGCCCCGCGCCGGCACCTGGACCCGCTGGTCCCACACCTGGCACCCCCGCACACCCGGCGCCACCCACCTGCTGGCCCGCGCCACGGACACCACCCACCACACACAGCCCCCGAGCGCCACGCCCAACGTCCACGGCTATCTCTTCGACGCGGTGGTACGGCACCCCGTGACCGTGCTGTGACGGACGCCGGCCGGCGTGGGGCGGGAGGACGTCGGCCGGCGCGCGACGGCGGGAAACCGGCCCCGGCACCGCGGGTCGCGGCGAGAACCGCCGGACCGAGGTGCCCCTCACCCGCGCCACCGGCCGCGGACACACCGGTCGACCGCCCACCGCGTCCGCCCACGGCCACGACGGCGCCCCGTCCGGCGCGGCCGGCAGCTCGCGCCGGTGACGCGCCGGACCGGTGCCGCCCAGGCGCACGATCCGCCGCGGTCGTCCTCAGCCCCGCTCCCGCGCGTCGAGGTCCGCAAGCCCCTGTTCCCAGCGTCGTCGGCGCTCGTCCTCGGACTGCTCCCACCAGGGAGTACCCCGTTCGCCCAGCGCGACCTTCGCCCGGTTCACCCGTGCGCGAGCCGCCCGCTCGGCCTCCGCGTCACCGGCGGTCGTCGCGGAGCGCACCGCGCGACGGGCCGACATGAGGTGGCGTCGAAGACGAGCGGCGGTCTCCTCGGGGAGGGACGGATCGGTCGCCCGCCACTTCCGTCCCTTGATGACGACGAAGTGCCCGTCGGGGGTCTTCTCCGGTGACTGGTGTGCTCCCACGCGAACGATTCTGCCCACTCGGGTCCGCCCCGGCACGGCGTCGGGGCGGGATGCCGGGGCGCGGCGCCGAGGCCCAGGTGCCGGTGGCGGCCGGACGGGGCTGGGAGACCGGGCGGAGCTCGGAGACAGGGCGGGGCTGGGAGACCGGGCGGGGCTGGGAGGTCAGGCCCCGTCGGACCGCTTCCCGTGCGGGTCGGAGGCGTTGACCGCCGCGACGACCCGGTCGTAGTCGCCGCGGGCCTCTCCGTAGCGCAGGAACTTCACCCGTTCGACCTGGATCTCCTTCGCCTCGGGCTGCGTCTCCAGCAGGGCGACGGTCTCGGCCACGAACTCGTCCAGCGGCATGGCGAGCTCGTTGTCCTCGTGACCGGGCAGGAGGGCGGTGCGCACGGCCGGCGGCACGAGTTCCACGACCTTCACCGAGGTGCCGGCGAACTGCAGCCGCACGGACTCGCTGAGCATGTGGATCGCCGCCTTCGACGCGTTGTAGCTCGGGGTGGCCTTCAGCGGCGTGAACGCGAGGCCCGAGGAGACGGTCATGATCGTGGCGTCCGGCTGCGCCTGCAGGTGCTCCACGAACGCGGCGATGAGCCGGATCGGGCCGAGTACGTTCGTGGTCACCGTCGACTCCGCCGAGGCGAGGAACGAGGCGGGGTCGCGCCAGTCCTCGACGTTCATGACGCCGGCCATCGTGACGAGGACGTTGAGGGCGGGGTGATCGGCGAGGACCTCCTTCGCGGCGGAGGCGATGCTCGCGGCGTCCGTGGTGTCGATCCGCACCGTGCCGATGCCGGGGTGCTCGGCCGCGATCCGTTCCAGCAGTTCGGCCCGTCGGCCGCCGACGACGACGGTGTTGCCCCTGGCCCGCAGTTCGAGGGCGAGGGCGAGCCCGATGCCGCTGGTGGCGCCGGGGATGAAGACGGTGTTTCCGGTGATGTCCATGCCTCGACTGTGGCCGGTTCGGCTCCGCGGGTGCAGAGACCGGTCATCGGGGGATCGGCGGTCCCTGGCTCGCCCGCCGTGTCCGGGCGACAATCGATCTCATGGACCGTGCAGCACTGGCCGACTTCCTGCGGCGCCGCCGCGAGGCGCTCCAGCCCGAGGACGTCGGGCTCCCCACCGGCGCGCGCCGCAGGGCCCCGGGGCTGCGGCGCGAGGAGGTCGCGTCCCTCGCCGTGATGTCGACCGACTACTACACGCGGCTGGAGCAGCGACGCGGTCCGCAGCCGAGCGAGCACATACTGGCGTCGCTCGCCCGGGCGCTGCGGCTGACCGGTGGCGAGCGCGACTACCTGTACCGGGTCGCCGGGCACAACGCTCCGGTGGCGCTGTCGTCCTCGGCCCACGTCGCCCCCGCGCTGCTGCGCGTGCTGGACCGCCTCGACGACACTCCGGCGTGCGTCCTGTCCGACCTCGGGGAGACGCTCGTGCAGAACAGGATGGCCGCCGCCCTGCTCGGCGACGCGTCGGGCCGCACGGGTCTCGCCCGCAGCGCGGTCTACCGCTGGTTCACCGATCCCGCGGAGCGGTCGCGCTACCCCGAGGCCGACCGCGACCGCCACAGCCGCGCCGAGGTCGCGAGCCTGCGTGCCGCCTACGGGGTGCGGGGCCCACGCTCCCGGGCCGGCGAGCTCGTGCGCACCCTGCAGAGGACGAGCGAGGAGTTCACCACGCTGTGGGAACGGCACGAGGTGGCACGGCGCTTCGAGGACCACAAGACGCTCCTCCATCCCGAACTCGGCGCGCTCGAACTGGACTGCCAGGCGCTGTTCACCGAGGACCAGTCCCAGACCCTCCTCGTACTGACCGCCCCGCCACGGACGGAGAGTCACGAGAAGCTGCAACTGCTCGCCGTACTGGGGCTGGACCGCTTCGCCGAGTCGGAGTCCGGTGGCTGAGGGGGGGGCACCGGCCGCGTCAGCGACGCACGCCCACCCGGCCCGGCTGTCCGCAGACCGACTGACTGCCTGACTGCCTGACTGCCTGACTGCCTGACTGCCTGTCCACGACCGGCCGGGCGGTCGCCACGCGGGGACGGCATGCCGGTCGTGAGGACCGCACATGCCTTCGTGGGCCCGCCGGTACCGGTGCCGTCGTCCCGCCGTGCGGTCATCCCGGTCGACGTTCCCGCAGGTCAGCGCGGTAGGTGTCCCGTCATGGCCGCACTTCGGCCGCAGCGGTGGCGTTCCGTTCCGTCACGCGCCACCCTGCTCTCGCCACCCGCGCCGTTCCCGCACGTCCTCGTCCCGGTGGTCCTCCCGGCCCCTTGAACACACGGGTGACCACACGGGCCGCGGCAAAGGACGCGGACGAGCGCGACGGTCCGTCGCACGGCGGCCCGTCACGTGATGCCACATCAGGTGACGGTACGTCAGGTGGCGCTGTGTCAGAAGAGGAACCGGCAGTCGAAGGAGAACCTCGCCGCCATGAGAAGACTCGCGTCCCCCGTCCCTGCCGGGGGCGAAAGCCCGGCACACCGGCACACCCGTCGCACCGGGCCGGGGTGGCGGATCCGGATCGGGACCTTCGCCGCCACCGCGGCGATGGTCTCGGCCGGCATCGTCCTCGGGGCCGGTCCGGCGGCGGCCGTACCGGCCCCGGTCAGGCTGACCTCCGCCTCCTGCCCCGACGAGATCGTGCAGGGCCAGATCAGCGGCTGCGTCACGGAGTTGCAGAACCTGCTCAACGCGCACGGCGCCGGCCTGGTGGCGGACGGCCAGTTCGGATCGGCCACGCTCCACGCGGTCCGTGAGTACCAGGCCGCCACCGCGATCGCGGTCGACGGACGGGTGGGCCCCGCGACCAAGAGCAAGCTGTACGCGACCGGAGGCTCCGCACCCGCCCCCGTCGACCTCCGGTCCGCCTCCTGCCCCGCGGACATCGTCCAGGGCGCCAAGGGCGGATGCGTCACCGAGCTCCAGCGGCTGCTGCGCCACCACGGCTACGCGGTCGACGTGGACGGCGACTTCGGCGCCGGGACGGCGAGCGCCGTCCGCGGCTTCCAGTCCTCCCGCGGCCTCACCGCCGACGGCCAGGTCGGCACGGACACCAAGCGGGCGCTGTACGACACCGACGAGTCACCGTCGACGGGCCTGGACCTGAGGTCGACGTCCTGCCCGGAGAACATCGTGGAGGGACAGAGCGGCGGCTGCGTCGCCACGCTGCAGTCCCTGCTCAACGGCAAGGGGTACCACCTCGACGTCGACGGCGGCTTCGGCCCTCAGACCCTGACGGCCGTGAAGGCGTTCCAGTCCGCGAGCGGCCTCACCGCCGACGGCCAGGTCGGTCCGAACACCAAGGCCGCCCTGTACGCGAACATCGGCGGTGGCGGCGGCAACGGCGCGCCCGCGCCGGTGAACCTGAACTCCGCCTCGTGCCCGAACGAGATCGTGCAGGGGCAACACAGCGGCTGTGTCACCGAGTTGCAGAGCCTGCTCAACCACCACGGTGCCGACCTCGCCGTCGACGGCGAGTTCGGACCGCTCACCGGCAGCGCCGTCAGGGACTTCCAGGCCGAGAAGGGCCTCTCGGCCGACGGCCGTGTGGGACCGAACACCAAGGCAGCCCTGTACGGCACGGTCACCCCGCCGTCGTCGCCCCCGCCCGGCGGCGGCTACGCCAAGATCCTCGACGTGGCCCAGGCCGAGGCCGGCACGGTCGAGGGCAGCGCCCGCGCGAACAGCTACGGCGCGGCCGTGGGTCTTTCGCTGTCCACCAGCGACTACGCCTGGTGCGCGACCTTCGTGAGCTGGGTGGCCAGGCAGACCGGGGCCAGTCCCTACCGCAACTCCTACGTCTCGGGCTGGGTCAAGCAGGCGCGCGCCGGCAACTACCACCTGTCGGTGACGACCAGCCCGCAGCCGGGTGACATCGTGGCCTTCGACTGGGACGGCGGAAGCGACTTCACCGGCGGCAACGAGCACATCGGCATCGTGCGGACCGTGGCCGGAGCGTCCTTCACCACCGTCGAGGGCAACACGGGCGACCCCGACGGCGACAACGACGGCGTCTACGTCAAGTCCCGTACCACGAACAGCACGTACGACGTGGTCTTCATCCGGGTCCGCTGACCGGTACGCCATATGACGCATTGACCCCACAGCGCCGTCACGGTTGCATGCTGGAGATCCTCCGGTGGGAGCCGGCGGAGAACCGTGTTCCGCGAGGGGGGAAAATGAGGGGAAACGCGAACCGGGGAACCACCGGACGTGTGCGGGCCGCCCTGAGCGCGGCGGTCGTGGTCTGCGCGGTCACGGCGGTCCTGCCCGAAGCCGCCTCGGCCGACTCCACGGCCGTGGCGGGCGTCGCGGACACCGGCGGAGCCGGCGTCGAGAGGATCAGTGTCGCGGACGACGGCACCCAGGCCGACGGCGACTCCGCCGGCGCCTCCCTCACGCCCGACGGCCGCCGCGTCGTCTTCTCGTCGTCGGCGACGAACCTCACGCCCGACGGCACGACGGGCGGCGACCGGGTGTACGTCCGCGACCGGCACACGGGGCAGACCCGGCGGCTCGGGGCCCTGTCCCCGATCGAACCCCCGGTGATCAGCGGTGACGGGGAGTACGTCGCCTACTCGGGACGGTGGTTCAACGACACGCGGATCCGCCTGGACCAGGTGAGCACGACACGGGAGATCTCCGTCACCTGCTGGTACAGCTGCAGCCAGTCGTCGCTGAGCGCGGACGGCCGCTACGTCGTCCATGCCGTCACCTCCCCCAGGCAGCCGTCGTTCGGCCAGCGCGTCGAGCTCCAGGACTGGAACGCCGGCACCAAGGACACCGTCGCCCGGTTCGGCCACACCCGGCCGTCCCGGCCGTCCGTGAGCGGCGACGGCAGTCGTGTCGCCTACCAGGACGGCGGGACGGAGGACGTCTTCGTGTGGGACCGGGCCGGAGGCACCACCTCCGGCCCGATCGAGGGCCCGTCCGCGGGGGCGACGCTCGTCCAGCTCAGCGACGACGGCGGCAAGGTCGTCTACCTCTCGGGCCCCGACACCTACGTCCACGACATGAGCTCGGGCACCGCCCGACGGGTGCCCGGCGTGCGGGGTGTGGCCATCGATCCCACCGGCCGCTATCTGCTGTACGCCCCGCACGACACGAACGGACCGTCGCTCACGCTGCGCGACCTGTGGACGGGCACCGACGAGACCGTCTCGGACCAGCCCGCTTCGGCCGGGACCGACGCGGTCAGCGCCGACGGGCGCGAGGTGGTCTTCCAGTCCACGGCCGACGACCTCGTGCCCGGCGACACCAACGGGAGGTCGGACGTCTTCGTCCGCCGCTTCTCCTGACCGCCCCGGCTCCCACGGCCCGGCGGGAGCCCTCCCCGGCGGACCGCGGGTGCCCCCGCACGGCGGACGGCGCTCTTCGGGCCGTGCGGCGCTCGGCTGCCGGAGCGGGGGCGGGTGCGGTCGCGCCCGGCGGTGTCGGGGACGCCCACGCGGTCCCGCACCCCGGCCGCCCGCGCACGGGTGGCGCGGCGCGGGACGCCTCGCCCCGGACGGACACGTCCGATCGGCCGGCCGCCCGTCGGAGGGACACCTGCGGGGCGGTCCCGCCGCCCCCGCGGGAGAGGCCGCTGTCGGGCGGCGGCGGTCCACGGACACCCGCCGCCCGGTCCGTCAGCCGGCCTCGGCGGGCTCCGCCCGGGTGGCGGCGACGCGCTCCGGTCCGCTCACGCCGTCACCGCCGGCGGCGGATTCCTGAGCGAGCCGCTCCATGCCGCTGGTGGTCTTGAGCGGCTTCTCCTTGACGAACAGGACGGCGATGAGGGCCAGCAGCGCGAAGGGGGTGGCGACGAGGAAGAGTTCGCCGGTGGCGACGCCGTAGGCCCGCTCGACGATCTCCCGGATCGGGGCGGGGAGGGTCGTCATGTCCGGGAGCGCGCCGTGTCCGGCAGCGCCCCCGCCGCCGCTGGGCACTCCGGCGTCCCGCAGGCCCTCGCTCATCTCCGTGGCGACGCGGCTGGCCAGGATCGCGCCGAGCACGCTGGTGCCGATGGTGCCGCCCAGGCTGCGGAAGAAGGAGAGCACCGAGGTGGCGGCGCCCAGTTCGGAGGCCTGTACGTCGTTCTGCGCGGCCAGTACGAGGTTCTGCATCAGCATGCCGACGCCGACGCCCATGACGGCCATGTAGAGGCTGAGCAGGCCGAAGTGGGTGTCCTCGCCGATCGTGGCGAGGAGAGCGAGGCCGGCCGTCATCAGGACGCCGCCGGCGATGAGGAAGACCTTCCACCTGCCGGTCCTGCTGATGATCTGTCCGGCGACGGTGGAGGAGACCAGGAGTCCGAGGATCATGGGCAGGCTCATGAGGCCGGCGACCGTCGGGGACTTGCCCAGGGAGATCTGGAAGTACTGGGAGAGGAAGACGGTGCCGCCGAACATGGCCAGGCCGACGAAGAGGCTGGCGACGGTGGTGAGCGTCACGGTGCGGTTGCGGAAGATGCCGAGCGGGATGACCGGTTCGGGGACGCGGGCCTCGACGAGGACGGCCGCGACGAGCAGGAGCAGTCCGCCGCCGGTGAGGGCGGCGGTCTGCCAGGAGGCCCAGTCGAAGCTGTTGCCGGCCAGCGACACCCAGATCAGCAGCGTGCAGACGCCGGCGACGATCAGGAAGGCGCCCAGGTAGTCGATCTTCGCTTCGCGGCGCACGGTGGGCAGCTTCAGGGTGCGCTGCAGCAGGACGATCGCCAGGAGGGCGAACGGGACGCCGATGAAGAAGCACCAACGCCAGCCGAGCCAGTCGGTGTCGACCAGCACGCCGCCGATGAGGGGTCCGGCCACGGTGCCGACGGCGAAGACGGCACCGAACATGCCGGCGTACTTGCCGAGCCTGCGGGGCGGGATGATCGCCGCCATCACGACCTGGGCGAGGGCCGTCAGGCCGCCGGCGCCGATGCCCTGGGCGACGCGGCTGAAGATCAGCAGTCCGACGTCGTGGGAGAAACCGGCCAGCAGCGAGCCGACCACGAACAGGCCCAGGGAGATCTGCAGGAGCAGCTTCTGGTTGTAGAGGTCGGCCAGTTTGCCCCACAGCGGGACCGTCGCCGTCATCGCCAGCAGCTCGGCGGTGACGACCCAGGTGTAGGAGGACTGGCCGGCTCCCAGGTCGGCGATGATCCTGGGCAGGGCGTTGGCGACCACGGTGCCGGCCAGGATGGAGACGAACATGCCGGCCATCAGCCCGGACATGGCCTGGAGTATCTGCCGTTCCGACATGGCGGTCGGTGGCGCCTGGACCGGCGCCGCTGTTGAGTTCACAGCATCCTTCTCGGGGTTCGTTGTCGGAGCACCGGCCGCACGCGAGGGGGCGGCCGGTGCTCTGGGTGGATCCGCTCGTCGGACCGATCGGGTGGGATCGTCCGCTTCAGCGGCCGGTACCCCGAACGGGGGGTTCGGGGAAGCCTGCGGCGAGGTGCTCGAACGTCTCGCGGAAGACGTCGGCGAAGGTGGCCTCCGCCTGCCGGACGCACCAGTGCTCGACCGCGATGCGGACGGCGGTGCCGCCGACGGCGGCCAGGAGGCGGGGGTACAGGGCCAGGGCGTGCCCGCGGTCCTGTTCGTCCGGTGCGGTGCGGGTGGGACGGTCCGGGGTGAAGAGCGGTGAGCCCGCCCCGATGCGTTCGGCGATCGCCTCGGCGAGGAGGAGTTCGTCCGCCATGTGAGCGCTGAGGGTCCGTGCGAGCAACTGGGGGTTCCTGCCGAGGACTTCCGCGTGCAGTCGCCACAGTTCCTGCTGTTGCTCGACCTCTTCCAGCTCCGTCGCCAGGGCCTCGCGCAGTGCTTCCAGCGGGGGGCGTCCGGCGGGTGCCGTGAGGACGGCGTGGCGGACGCGGGCTCCGGCGTCCGCGCCGATCATGACGAAGACCTCGTCGCGGGAGTCGAAGTAGTTGAAGAACGTGCGTGTGGACACCCCCGCCGCCGCGCTGATGGCGTCGACGGTGACGTTCTCGACTCCCTGCCGTGTCGCCAGGCGGATGGCCGCCTCCACCAGAGCGGCACGGGTGGCCCTCTTCTTGCGTTCCCTGAGCCCGCTCCGGGCGGACGCCCCCTCTGCCATGGCTGCATGGTACGCAAAAATGCAGAGCCTGCAAAAATAGCGGGCGCGTCACCGCGGTCCGCGCGGCCGCCGCGGCTCCCCGCCGCGCCCGGCGGCGCGCGTCCCGCTCATGCCGCCTCCTCGCCCGCGTCGAGCTGCCGGAGGTAGCGAGCCTGGTCGGCGAGGAACCCGGACACGTACAGCTTCCTCGGCGCGAGGACCGCGGTAGCCGTCAGCCGCAGCCCGCTGCCCTCGACCCGGTGGTCCACCAGCGAGTGGGTGGCGTCGGGGTAGCGCGCGACCCGGAGCGTCCCGGCGGGCAGGAGTCCGCGGTAGACGGACTCCGTCTCGGCGACGTCGACGTTCACGTCGTGGCCTCCCAGCACGAGCAGGACCGGGGTGCCGCGCGCGGCGCGCAGATCACCGACCGCGTCGGCGGTGTGGTTCCTGCTCACGAACCCCCATCGGGCACGGGACATGGCCTCGTCGTCGCCGACCGCCGCCCGGTACTCCTCGAAGGACGCGCGCCGCCGCAGCAGGGCCAGTGTCGTCTCCCGGCGCCGCAGCGCCTTCGCGATCCGTCGCTCGTCGGCGCCCTCCGCGCGCAACTCGGCGAGCAGGTTGTAGCGGCCCTGGCGGAGCCAGTTCACGGCCGGGGAGACGGCGATGACGAAGCGTATGCCCCGGTCCCTCGCGGCGACCTTCGGCAGCACCCAGCCCGCCTGACTGGCGCCCCACAGGCCGATGCGCCGGCCGTCGACGTCGGAGCGGCCGCGCGCCCAGGCGACCGCCGCCAGGGTCTCCTCGGCGCGGTCGTCCATGCTCTGCCGCAGCCAGTCGCCCTCCGATCCCGCGACGCCCGGCTTGCTGAACGACAGCGAGGCGTACCCGGCGCGGGCGAAGGACTCCCACAGGGGCCGGTAGTACGTGTCGTGCGTCGCGTCGACCGGCCCGTCCCCGTGGACGAACACGACCAGTCCGTACGGTCCTCGCCCCGCCCTCGGACGGGCCAGCACCCCCTCCAGCCGGTGCCCGTCGTGCGTGAGCACCACCCGCTCCTCGCGCAGCGCGTAGCTGTTCTGCCACACCACCACTCCGCCCAGGCCGGCGACCACCAGCAGGACGGCCGCCAGCGACCACCGCAGCCGACGCCACCGGCGCCCCGTCAGAGGTTTCCCACGTCGTTCGCGCACGACGCCTCCATATCGTTCATATCGAAAACGCTCGTTCCGAAGATGAACGTACTACACTCGATCGAACGAGAGAGTCCCATGAAGGAGGACCGCCATGGATCCGATCCGTACGGCCGGCCGGCCGGCGGCAGCGCCCCGCACCGGTGCGGTGACGTGTCTGCGCGGCGTGCCCGAAGGCGCCGAGCGGCAGGTGGCCGCGCTGTACTGGGAAGCGTTCGGCCGCAAACTCGGTCCCGCGCTCGGCCCCCCGGACACCGGGCGGGCGTTCATCGCGCGGCACCTGCACCACGACCGGTGCGTGGCGGCGGTCGTCGGCGGAGAGGTGGTCGGCGCGGCGGGCTACCAGCTCGGCGGGCGGGCACTGACCGGCGGGACGGCGGCGGACGTCCTCTCCGCCTACGGCCTCCTGCGGGGCCTGCCGCGCCTCGCCGTCCTGGCCCTGTTCGAGCGCGGACCCGCCGAGGGCGAACTCGTCATGGACGGCATCGCCGTCGACGCGAGGCACCGGGGCGGCGGCATCGGCGGTCTGCTGCTGGGGGAGATCGCCGCCGTGGCCGCCGAGAACGGCTGCCGGCGCGTCCGCCTGGACGTCGTCGACACCAATCCCCGTGCCCGCGCCCTGTACGAGCGCCACGGCTTCGTGGCACGGCGCACCGAGCAGACCCCCTGGCTGCGCCGCCTGATGGGTTTCGGTGCCGTGACCACCATGCACCGCCCCGTCTCCGCGGCGGACCGTGCGGCCGGGAGGACGGCGTGACGCCCCCCGGCGCCGCGGCGGGCGGCGGCGGGCAGGAGCCGGAGACCCGGCCGGAGATCCCCACCCGTCTGCTCGTGCACGCGCTCGTGCGTGAGGACGGCACCGTCGACGCCGGCCTGCTCTACGGCGTCGCGGGCCTGCTGGGCATGACCGACCAGCAGGTGAGGCTGTGCGTCAGACGCCTGGTCGACGAGGGCCGGTTCACCCAGGAGGGCCGCGGCCGCAAGGCCCTGCTGCGCGCCGTCGCCGACCCGACCGGCGCACTGGCCCCGGACGCGGACCACGTACGCCACGCCTACCGCCAGGACGCCGGACTCGCTCCCTGGGACGGCACCTGGCACCTGTTCGCGTTCGCCGTCCCCGAGTCCCGCCGCACCGCCCGCGACGCCCTGCGCGACGCCCTCCTCCACCTCGGCGCCGCACCCCTCCAGGGCGGTCTGTACGTCACCGCCAACCCCGTCACCCCCCTCGTCGAGGCCCATGCCCGGCACCTCGACGTCCTGCCCTCGGTCGCTTTCCTCACCAGCACGGACCTTCGCGTCGGCACCCTCGCCGAACCGCCGGCCCTGGCCGCCGCGCTCTGGCCGCTGGAGGAGATCGCCGCCCGGCACGAACGGCTCGCCGCCTTCGCGCGCCGCTGCCTCGAGATCCTGGACGGCTCCGATCCGGACGAACGGCCCGGGCCGGCCGGCCGGGACAGCGGGGACGGCCCTGCGGCGGGGCGGCTGACCATGGCGGTGGAACTCGCCGCCGAGTTCACCCGTGCCATGGAACCCGATCCGCTGCTGCCGCCGGAGCTGCTGCCGCGGCCCTGGCCCGGTGCGACGGCACGCCGGCTCGCGGCCGACTGCTGGCGGCGGCTCCACGAGGCCGGAGCCGCCGCCGCGGAGGAAGGCGGCGGCCTGCGCCTGTTCCGGCTCTACCAGGACGCGCTCGGCGCTCCGGCCGCGGAGCCCGCCGACGCTCCGTCCGACGCGTGACGGCCCCACGGGCGCGGGGCCGGCGCCGATGTGCGGAAGCCGCGCTCGCGCCCCGTCCGGACCGGCGAACGGGCTCTCGAGCTCCCCGCCGCACGCCGGCCCCCCGAGCGCGGAGGACACCGGTGGATCACTCGTGGACACCGCGCCCGCGCGGTCCTGCCGAGAGGTGACGCGCAGGCGTCGTCGGCGCAGGGGGTGTCACAGCAGCCGCCGGATGTCGCCGCGGACCCGGTAGAAGCCGCCCGCCGCGGTGTGCAGGGCGTCCACGACGTAGCGTGCTCCGGGCTCGCGTATCGCGCGCGGGAACTGGACGTTCCGTGCCCGGTCGTAGCCCTCGGACACCACGTGCACCCGGATGCGCCCCGCCTCGTTCACGCACTCCACGACGACCGATCCCGCCGGGGCCTGGGCGACGGTGGTCACCGCGGCCGCGGCCGTGGCCGGCTCGTAGGTCGGCAGGGCCGCGGCGAGCTTGACGTCCCGCACCGCCGGCACCGTGCCCTGCTGCGCCGCGGAGACGGCCGTGGCGCTCGCGTCCACGCACACCAGCGAACCGTCCGTGGTCACCAGGTACAGCCGCTCGTCGTGGTACTGCATCGACAGCGCGGAACCGCCGCCGGTGCCGAGCTTCCACAGCCGTGTGCCGTCCTGGTCGAAGCAGTAGACGGACGAGGCCGCGTCGCCCGCGAAGACGAACCGCCCGCCGGGCGAGGTGGCGCACGAGTACACCGCGCCGTCGCACGCGTACGTGGCCTCGATCGTGCCGGTCCGCTTCGACAGCCGCTGGACCACCTTGTGGGCGGTGCCCGCGTACACGACGTCGTCCTCCTGCCAGCCGAACAGGACGCCGCCCCGGGTGGAGGTGTGCCACAGCTCCCCGCCGCCGTCCGGCGCGTAGGCCGTGACGCCCCGGTGGTGGCCGTGGTACACGGCCCGGTCGTCGGCGCGCACCATCCAGGCGTGTTCCCCCTGGCTGCGCCGGGACCACTGGTGCTCGTCCTCGTGGTCGATGACGGTGAGCCGGCCGTCGCGGTCGGAGACGTCCAGGACGCCCTCGTGGATGTCGAGCCAGAAGATGTCGACGTCCGCCGCGATGTCGTAGGCGGCGAAGGGCAGCTTGGAGGACAGGTCGTACACCTTGCCGTCGTCGCAGCCGGCGTAGATCCAGAAGTCGTCGGCCACCAGGCACTTCACGCCGTCCGGCAGGCTGAAGCGGGCCAGCGTGTTGCCGTCGTGGTCCAGGGTGTACACGTCGCCCGCCTGGTTGCCGACCCAGCAGCGCTCACCGTCGACGTGGATGCCGAACGCCGAGGAACCGGTGGCGAACCGCCACAGCACGGGGGCGACGGCGCGCGCGGTGGACGGGGCCGAGGCCACCTGACGCCGGGTCACCGAACGCGGGGCGCGCTGTCCCCGAACGGCCGGGGCGTATCCCCTGCGGACCTTCTCGCCGACCTTCTTCGCGGCTGCGGCGCGCGCTTTCTCCACCGTGGGGAACGTCGTCGTCTGGGTCTGTCCACCGGCGCCGATCCGCCCGTAGCGCACCGTCACCACCTGTCCGTCGACGGTCACTTCGTAGAACTTGTGCGCACCGTCACCCTCCTGCGACAACTCCAGATACGTCGTCGACCCCGCGGACCCGGCAGACATGGCACACCCCTCCCCACAGTGGACCCGTGGCCTTTCCAGCGGGCCCCACTGCTCACACCGTAGGGGGAGCCACTGACAATCGGCCCGCGCCGGGACCCCGGCAGGCGCTCGGAACTCGCTTGACTCCCGCTGTTCCGCCGTGGGTCACTCTCCACGCCGTACACACGCCTACCGACGAAATGGCGGTTCCGTGGACATCGTCGACCTCGCCGCACTGGGTGAGTCCTTCACCCGCGATCCCTATCCCGTCTACGCCGGCTTACGGGCCCGGGGTGCGGTGCACCGCATCCGGATGCCCGAGGGCGGCGCGGAGGCCTGGCTCGTCGTCGGGTACGAGGCCGGGCGCGCCGCCCTCGCCGACCCCTCGCTCTCGAAGGACTGGAGCAAGGCCTCCCCCTCCCTGCCGCTGGGCGCCATCTCCTCCGGCCCGCACATGCTCAGGGCCGACCCGCCGGACCACACGCGGCTGCGCAAACTGGTCGCCCGGGAGTTCACCGCCCGCCGGGTGGAGGAACTCGCTCCGGGCATCCGGAGGACCACCGACGCGCTGCTGGACCGGATGCTCGCCGCCCCCGACGGACGCGCCGACCTCGTCGAGGCGCTGTCCTTCCCGCTGCCGATGTCCGTGATCTGCGAACTGCTCGGCGTACCGGGCCTGGACCGCGAGTCCTTCAGGACCTGGTCGAACGACGCCCTGGGCGCCACCGATCCCGAGGAGCGCAAGGCGGCGGCGACCGCGATGGCGCGGTACATGGCGGAGCTGGTGGAGGACAAGCGGAAGCAGCCCGGCGAGGACCTCATGAGCGCCCTGATCCACGGCTGCGACGAGGACGGGGACCGGCTGTCCCACGAGGAACTCCTGGGCATGGCCTGGCTCCTGCTCGTGGCCGGTCACGAGACCACGGTGAACCTCATCTCCAACGGCGTCCTCGCCCTGCTCACCCACCCGCGGCAACTGGCCGCCCTGCGCGCGGACCTCTCCTCGATCGACGCCGCCGTCGAGGAGATGCTGCGCTACGAGGGTCCCGTGGAGACGCCCACGTTCCGCTTCACCACCGGGCCGGTGACGATCGGCGACACGGTCGTCCCGGGCGGCGGCGAACTCGTCCTGATCGCCATGGCCGACGCCGACCGCGATCCGGCCCGCTTCCCCTCACCCGACCGCTTCGACATCTCCCGCGACGCCCGCGGCCACGTGGCGTTCGGCCACGGCATCCACCACTGCCTCGGGGCTCCGCTGGCCCGCCTGGAAGCGCGGATCGCCATCAGGTCGCTGCTGGAACGCTGCCCCGACCTGGCCCTGGACATCCATCCGGCGGCGATCGTCTGGCGGCCGGGGATGATGATCCGCGGCCCGCGCAGTCTGCCGGTGCGTTTCACCGGGTGACCGACGGCACGGGCCGCGGAAGCGGCTTCGGCCGGCACTCCGACGGCACGTACGGCGACCGGCACGGCGACCGGCACGGCGACCGGTACGGTGCCCCGTCCCGTCCTCGCACGGCGGGACGGGGCAGGGCGGGGCCGAGCGGAGCGGGAACGGTCAGCGGTCCTGGGAGAGTTCGAGGAGTTCGGCGAAGGTTCCGCCGGCGTGGACGAGGTCGTCGTACCGGCCCTGTTCGGTGATCCGGCCGTGCTCCATCACGACGATGTGGTCGGCGATCCTGGTGTTCTCCAGACGGTGGGTGACCACGATGGTGATGCGGTCGGCGGCGACGGCCTTGATCTGTTCGAAGACCCGGTGCTCGCCGCGCGGGTCCATCTGGGAGGTCGGCTCGTCCAGGATCAGCAGCCCCGGGCGCCGGTACAGGGCCCGGGCGCACGCCACGCGCTGCCACTGGCCGCCGGAGAGTTCGGAGCCGCCGAAGACGTCCCGGGAGAGCAGGGTGTCCAGGCCCGCGGGGAGGTCGTCGACGGCTTCGCGCAGGCCGACCGCGTCGATGGCCTCCCAGACGGGCGCGTCGTCGTGGGTGCGGGGCTGGCCGAGGGTGACGTTCTCGCGGACCGGCATCGGCCACTGGGCGAAGATCTGCGGCACCAGACCGGTGTGGGCCCACACGCCGGCCGGATCCATCCCGGCGAGATCGGCGCCGTTCCAGGTGACCCGGCCCTTGTCCGGCAGGTAGACGCCCGTGAGCAGGCGGGTGAGCGTGGACTTTCCCGAGCCGTTCGCTCCGACGATCGCGAGGATCTGACCGCGCTCCAGGGTGAGGGAGACGCCGTCGACGGCGGGCTTGTCCTTGCCCGGGTACTGGTAGACGACTTCCTCGAGCCGGATCTGCTCGGTCGGCGCGCGGTGCTCGCCGGGGCCGCGCTTCGGGGTGCGGGCCGCGGCGTCGTCGAGGAAGGCCTGCATGTCGCTCAGGTAGAGACTGGTGTGGAAGACCGCGGCTCCGTTGAGGACGACCTGGGAGAGCGCGGCGAGCGTGGTCTGCACGGCGATGACGGCCGTCGCGGCCACCGCGAGTTCGATCCGCCCCGAGACCGCCAGCCACGCGAGCGCCCCCCAGGTCGTGAGGAGGAAGACGCCGCCGGCCAGGGCGCTGAGCAGGGCGATCCGCAGGGTCCGCGGCGCGGCGGCCAGGGTGCGCCGGTCGCACCGGTCGGACAGGGCCCGGTACCAGTGGACGAGGTAGTCGGTCATCGAGTTGGCGCGGACCTCGTCGCCGTACTTCGACGTGGTCGCCCACCAGCGCATCATGCCGCGCACGTTGCGGTCGGCGACGTTGGCGTAGTGGATCTCGTAGTCGACCCGGGCGGTCAGGACCGCCCCCACGCCGGCCGGCAGCACGGCGAGCAGGAGCAGCGGCAGCATCAGGGGGTTCAACGCCGACAGCACACCACCGGCGGTGACCATCCGGATCAGCGCGGACAGGAACCGCTGGGCGTCGGCGACCATCACGTGGGTGCGCATCACCCCCATCTCGGCCGCCTCGTGCCGGTCCGAGAACCCCTCCTCCGCGTACGCGGCGGCCTCGACCCGGCAGACCGCCTCGACCAGAGCGCTGTCCGTCTCCGTCATCAGCCTGGGGGTGATCCTCCGCTCCGCGTACGTGGCCAGCGCCGCCGCGACGCGGCCCAGCGCGGCGGCGAACGCGACCACCAGCAGCGCCGGGACGGCTCCGTGCAGCCGGTCGCCGGCAGAGCCGTCGCCCAGGACGGGCCTCATGGCACGGGCGGTGGCGGCCAGCAGCACGGCGGCCGAGACTCCGGTGACCGCCTGGCAGCCGAGCAGGAGACGCACGGCCCGCCGGTCGGTGCGCCAGGACAGTCGTGCGATCCGGCCCAGGACGGCCGGTAGCTGCGCGCACATCCGCCGGAAGGAGACCTCGGCGAGTGGATTGACGGAGTACTGCCCGCTGTAGGTGATCTCCGCCGGCGGTGGCGGAGGAGGCGCGGCGGCCTGCTGTTCGTTCCTGGCGGATGACGTCAAGGTCGTTCCTCCTCAGCGGTTCCCTGCCTGGTCGTGGAGCTCAACGAGCCGGCCCCGGTATCGAACGCATGTGTTTCGGCCGGGTCCGGAGCCTCCGGACGGAGCGCGCGTCGGAAGGTGGCGGATGCATCGACCCGCTCCCGGCAACGGGAGTGCGGGAAAAGCGAGTTGGCCGAAACGCCGACGGTGGTGTCTCCCGCGGCCCGCGCCGCCGGCCGGGCCAAACCCGTGTAACGGCACCGCCCGGCGACGTCGCTCACACCCGGCACAACCATTCGGCGCCGGCATGAGTCTTCGTCAGCAGCGATCACAGGGTGATCGCCCTGACGAGGAGACCATCATCACCGCCATCCGCAAGACCCTGACCGCCACCGCAGTCGTCGGCGCCGTCCTGGCGGGTTCGGCCGCCTGCGGCACCGTGGAGCAGCTCTCCGCCGGGAGGAAGCTCGACCGGGCCTTCGAGAAGCTCGGCGAGGAGAAGCAGATCTCCTTCGAGTTCGATCTCGACACCGACGCCCGGAGTCTGAAGGCGCTGGACGCCTCGTCGGACCCCGAGCCCGGTGAGGAGATGTCCGACGAGATAGCCGACCTGCTCAGTGGCGTGAAGATCAGTGTCACCGTGCGGTCGAGGAAGCCGATCGAGGAGTCCGGGGAGAAGGACTACGTCGGCATGGCGCTGAAGATCAGCGGCAAGGACGGCGACCTCACCGAGTACCGGGTCGTCGGCGACTACACCTACGTCCGCACCGACGCGGACACCCTCGGCAGGACGATGGGCTTCCCCGTGCCGTCGGTGAAGGACCTGCCCCCGGAGGCGAGCGGGCTCAAGAAGGTGCTCGAGGGCGAGTGGGTGAAGATCGACACCAAGGCGATGGAGAGGACCACCGCCGAGCTGGGGGCGGAGCCGGGTGCGGAACCCGCGCCGGATCCCACCCTCGACGCCGGGACGCAGAAGCGCCTGCTGGAAGCGCTGCGCAGCACCGTAGCCCGCGAGGTCGAGTTCAGGACGGCCGACGACGAGGACGGTTCCGAGCACATCACCGCCACGGCCCCGTTCCGCACGCTGATCACGAAGTTCCTCGGTGAGATCCGTCCGTTCGCGAAGAACTTGCCGCCGGGCATGGAGCTGCCCACGGACAAGGACCTCGCGGACGCCCCGGACGGCGAGGTCGCGGCGGACTTCACGCTCGAGAACGGCGAGCTGACGGAGGTCTCCGTGGACCTCGCCGAGCTGGCCGAGAACGCCGAGGTGAAGAAGCTGGGCCTGGTGGTGCGGATGAGCGAGGGCCGGACGCCCACGGCACCGGCCGGCGCCACCGAGCTGAGCATCGACGAGGTCCTGGGCGGGTTCGGCGCCGCGATGATGGACGAGGAGGCCTTCCTCGGGGACGAGGAGGCCTTCTTCGGGGACGAGGCGTAGGCACGCCTCGCGCCGGGCGGGCGGGGGCGCGTGGCGAACGCGCCCCCGCGTCTCGCGGTCGCACGCGTCGGGCGCCGCCGGGCCCGCCCCTCGGGCGGACGCCGCCGCTTTCGAGACGCCCTTCGGCCGGTCAGAACGGGGTCAGCGTCAGCCGGATGCCCGTGGGCGCGTTGTCCTGGATGTACGAGGCGAAGTCCGCCACGTCGTCGAAGGCGAAGCCGTACGCCTTGCCGTCCCGGGTCGCCGCGTGGACGGCCCTGGAGTAGTGGTTGGTCAGCTCGCCCAGGTAGAAGCGGGCCGGGTCGGTGTCCGGCTGCGTGGGGTTGTCGAGCAGCGTGGAGCGGTTGAAGCCGGCGCCCAGGACGGCCGCCACGGGACCGGTGGTGCCGTCGTTGGGCGCCGCGAGGTTGCCGTCGCAGAACAGCACGTCACGGGTGGAGGGCTTGCTGAAGGAGACCGACGCGGGACCGGTGAAGGTGAACCGCTCGCCGCGCACCCGGCCGGTGAAGGTGCCGGCATCGGTCTTCACGGTGAGGTCCCTGCCGGTGTAGGTGCTCCACACCGCGTCGATGTACGGGGCGAAGTAGTCCTTGGCGAACAGGCCCGCGTCCAGACCGTGCCCGGGGGCGATGATGCGGACGTCGTCCACGACGAGCGGTGCGAACGCCTCGACCTTCCTCACCGCGGCGAAGGCGGCGGCCCGGCCGCCCTCGCGCAGGGTGCCCGTGGTCTGCTTCTTGGCGCCGTCGAGCTCGATGGCCATCGGCACGCTGAACATGTCGACCATCGTGGTGTTGCAGAACATGCCGGAGGCGTTGTGGGTGAACTCGGCGCAGTCGTGCAGCACCGTGTAGTTGGGGTCGGACGTGACCCAGCCGGCCGGGTACTGCAGTGCCGCGTCGCCGTTGCCGTCCGCCACGGCCTTGAACCTCAGCTTCTGGCCGAGCGACACGTAGATGCGGCCGGACATGTACGGCAGGAGGAAGGTGGTGTCGCCGCTGCCGGACAGGGTGAGCGCGTAGTCGGTGAAGCCGTCCGCGCCGTTGTCGGAGAGGGCTATCGGCGCCAGGGTCCCGTCCTCGGTGACGCGGACCTGCTTGCCGTCCTGGTTGCCGACGATGTAGACGTGCACGTCGGTGTCGCCGAAGGCGCCGCTGTTGTTGGCGATGGTGAGCGGCAGCGCTCCGACGGCCTTCGTGTCGGCGCCGTCCGTCTGCCCGGCCAGGGCGTACGGGGCGACGGCGGCGGCGGCCGGCACGGCCACGGCCGCGCCGCCCAGGGCGAAGAGCATCTTGCGGCGGGTGAAGTTGCGCTGGTGACGGGGGCTCATGTGCTGTGTGCTCCTTGGTGCCGGTGGCTCGTGGGGGCCGAGAGGGGGGAGAAAGAGACCGGAGTGGTGCGGGGGGCAGGTCTGGGCCGGTTCAGCCCACGGTCCACTTCTGGTTGGCGCCGCCGCCGCACGACCAGATCTGCAGGCGGGTGCCGTCGGCGGCGGAGTTGCCGGTGGCGTCCAGACACTTGTCGGCGCCGGTGTTGGTCAGGTCGCGGGCCGAGGTGTACGTCCACTGCTGGGCCTTGGTGCCGTTGCAGCGGTACAGCTGCACGGGGGTGCCGTCCGCGGTCGCGCCGCCGCGCACGTCGAGGCACTTGCCGAAGGCCCGCACGGTGCCGTCCGTGCCCAGGGTCCACTTCTGGGCGTCGACGCCGTTGCAGTCGTGGAGCTGGATCGGGGCCTCGTCGACGCCGGCGGCCCCGACCACGTCCACGCACATGCCGCCGATGCCCTTGACGGCACCGGTCTTCGCCGTGCCGCCCGACCCGGAGCCGCCCGTCCCGGAGCCGCCGGACTCCGTGCCGTCCGAGGACGAGACGCGGACGTGGTCGACCGTCATGGTCTGCGGGAAGGCGGTGGCGGGATCGGGGCTGCCGGGCCAGTCGCCGCCGACCGCGAAGTTCAGGACGAGGAAGAAGGGGTGGTCGTAGACCCACTTGTTGCCGTTGACGTCGGCCGGGGTGCGGGTCTGGTAGTCCTGTCCGTCCACGGACCAAGTGATCCTGTCGGGGCTCCAGTCGACGGCGAAGACGTGGAAGTCGTCCGCGAAGGCCTGGCCGTTCGGCAGGGTGTACGCCGCGCCGATGCCGCCCGAGCCGGAGTAGCCGGGCCCGTGCACCGTCCCGTGGACCCTGCCGGGCTCGGAGCCGACGTTCTCCATGATGTCGATCTCGCCGCTGGTGGGCCAGCCCGCGCTACCCAGGTCGTCGCCGAGCATCCAGAACGCCGGCCACACGCCCTGGCCGCGCGGCACCTTGATGCGCGCCTCGAAGTGCCCGTACGCCCGGGTGAAGGTCTGGGCGGTGTTGAGGCGGGCCGAGGTGTAGCGGCACGTGCCGTACCAGCACTGCAGGCCGGAGTCGCCGTTCTCGCGCGCAGTGATCACCAGGTGGCCGGCGCCGTCGAGCACGGCGTTCTGCGTGCCGCGCGTGTAGTACTGCAGCTCGTGGTTGCCGTTGCCCGAACCGCCCGTCTCCAGCGTCCACTTCGAGGCGTCGGGCGCACTGCCGGCGGCGCCGTCGAATTCGTCGGACCAGGTCGTCGCGGCGGGTGCGGCGTCGGCGCGGTCGGTCGCGGGGCCCGTCGTGGTGAGAAGGACGGCGGTGACGAGAGCGGCCGTGACCAGCAGCACCAGTCCGCCGAGCGACCACCGCCGTGCGCGATGAGCAGCCATGGCTGAACACACCTTGTCTGTGAGGGATTCCACCGGGAGAGAGCTGATGAGAGCGCTCTCACACCGCGTCGGTTCCACGGATGGACCCCGATGCTACGGACGGCCGTTGCCTGCGACAACTTCTCCTTCCGTTGCCCAAAACCCTCTGACCTGCGGTTACTTCGATTCCTGAGGGATGACCACGATCACTTAAGAGCCGTTTAAGGCGCACTTAAGCGGAAGCCCGCATTCGGACGTCCGCTTCAGCCGGACATGAGCGGACGGGGACCGCGCGTCGGCCGGCCGAGGCGGCTTCGACCGAGCGGGACGGTTCTCGGCCGGCAGGGAGGCGGGCCGGGGCCGACAGGGAGGCGGCGGGCCGGGCAGGGCCCGCGGCGGCGGCCCCCGGTGCGCGGCGGGTGCCGCATCGCCGTGGGCGTGGATCGCGTCGACGGTCCCGCTCGGGCTCACGCACCGGATGTACGACGTGCGGCGTGCCGCACGAGTGCGGCACGCCGTCGGGGCTCGGAAGCAGGGTGAACGTCATGCGCGCCCCGGCGTCACGGACCGGTCGTCCTGACGGGTGCGCCGCCGTGCCCGTGGTGTCGGCCGCCGAGCCCGGCGTCGAGTGTCTCCTGAACCGGAGGGTCGCCGCCCTCACGGCGGCGACCCGGGAGCACCGGCGATGTCCTCGTGGAGCGGCAGGGAAAGCCGTGACGCAGGTCTTCGCCGATTCACCCTTTGGTCCGGGAAGGTCCCGTCAGGTGCGGGTCCAGCGCTGGTTGCTGCCGTTGGAGCAGGAGTAGAGCTGGATCAGGGTGCCGTTGGCGGTGCCGCTCGCGGCGGCGTCGAGGCAGAGGCCGGACTGGACGCCGACGATGGATCCGTCGGAGTTGAGGCGCCACTTCTGGTTGTCGCCGCCCCAGCAGCTGTAGATCTGGACCTTGGTGCCGTTGCCGGTGCCGCCGGCGTCCAGGCACTTGTTGCCGTAGACCCTGAGCTCACCGGCGTCGGTGTACGTCCACTGCTGGTTGGTGGCGCTGTGGCAGTCCCACAGCTGGAGCTGGGTGCCGTCGGTGGTGCTGGAGTTGGGCACGTCCAGGCAGCGGCTCGAACCGACGCCCTTGATCTGTCCGGAACCCGTGGGGGGCGTGGGCGTGGTGGAGCCGCCGTTGAGCGCGTTGAGGACGGCGGTGTAGGCGGCCTTCTTGCTGCCGTCGCCGTTGAACAGCAGCGGCGTGTCCTGCGACCGCCAGGAGTCGGTGTCGCGCACGCCCCAGACCGTGATGCCGAGGCAGCGCGGGACGGCCAGGCAGTCGTTGGTCACGTTGGCGTAGGTCGTGGCCGAGGCGCCCTGGATGTCGAGTTCGGTGACGGCCACGTCGACGCCGAGGGCGGCGAAGTTCTGCAGGGTGGTGCGGAAGTTGCTGTTGTACGGGCTGCCGCTGTTGAAGTGCGACTGGAAGCCGACGCAGTCGATCGGCACGCCGCGCTGCTTGAAGTCCCGGACCATGGCGTACATCGCCTGGGTCTTCGCCCAGGTCCAGTTCTCGACGTTGTAGTCGTTGTAGCAGAGCTTGGCGGCCGGGTCGGCGGCGCGCGCGGTGCGGAAGGCGACCTCGATCCAGTCGTTGCCGGTGCGCTGCAGGTTGGAGTCGCGCCGGGCTCCCGAACTGCCGTCGGCGAAGGCCTCGTTCACGACGTCCCACTGGGCGATCTTGCCCTTGTAGTGGGCCATCACGCCGTTGATGTGGTCGATCATCGCCTGGCGCAGGGTGCTGCCGCCGAGGCTCTGCATCCAGCCGGGCTGCTGGGAGTGCCAGGCAAGGGTGTGGCCGCGCACCTGCTTGCCGTTCTGCACCGCCCAGTTGTAGACGCGGTCACCGGCGGTGAAGTTGAACTGGCCCCGCTGCGGTTCGGTGGCGTCGATCTTCATCTCGTTCTCGGCCGTCACCGAGTTGAACTCACGGGCCGCGATCGACGTGTACGCGGAGTCGCCCAGTTTGCCCGAGGCGATGGCGGTGCCGAAGTAGCGGCCGCTCTGCGCCGCCGCGGCGCCGAGCGTGTTCTCGGCGGCGTGTGCGGGCGGCGCGACCAGTGCGGCGGCCGCACCGAGGACAGCGACGACCAGTGCCAACAGCAGGCCGCGGAGCTTTTGGCGGATAGCGGGTCCGGGAAGGGCGTACGAGCCCATGAATGTGCCTCCAAGGTAGAAATCACGGAAGGACCGAAGCGCGGGGGAATGCGTCATCCACTCCTGCTCGACAGACGGACGGGGCGGGCCGGAACCCGGGCGGCGTGGAACCGCCGGGCGCCGTGTTCGTGGGACCTGGACGATCTCGACCGGCACGGGCAGGTGACCGGCCGGCCGTCGGGTGACGTACGGCGGGGGTGTTTCGGCACGGGCACGGGATACTCCCTCGCGGTTCAGCCGGGGCCGCCACGCGGCGTCGCGCACCTCTCCACATGCGCGAACAGCCGGGAGGCGCCGGTGCGGCCTCATCGGAACGAAACGGGGTGGCGCGGGTGCTTCACAGCGTGGATCTGTCGTGCGGCACAACTGCCCAGGGCGACGCGGTTCGGCATGTCGAACCGCGGTCGATCGTCCAGGGACGGATGATTGAGGAATTGACGGCGGGTCGTCAATACTCATCACAAAGAAAGTTTCTGAAGCATCTTCGAATCTTTCGAAATCGCGGTGAACGCCAGATCTCGCCTGCTCAACTCCGCTGCCCTGCGCGGATCTCCGAACCACCGGGTCCTGTCGCGGACTTCCGGGATGCCGGGAGGAACCGTTTGTGGACAGATCAGCGAAGGACCTTGACCAAAGGGCTCCGCATTCCTAGCTTGTGGCGTCAAAGGTTCGGAGAGATATCCGAAAGTTTCGACGCTGTTCCTCCCCCGGTACGACCGCTCCGCGGTCCATCGGCGCCACCTCACCCCGCCCCAAGGAGGCCTTCTGATGTGGTTTCGCCGCTCGTCCCCGGTCCGTCCGAGACGCCTGCTCGCGGTCCTCTCGCCCTTGCTGCTCGTGGCCGTCTTCCTCGGTGCCCAGCCCGCCGACGCGGCGACCGTGGACCCCGACGCCTCGTACGTGCTGATCAACCGCAACAGCGGAAAAGCCCTGGACGTCTACAACATGGCGACCGAAGACGGTGCCCGCATCACCCAGTGGACCAGGAACGATCAGAACCAGCAGCAGTGGCAGTTCGTCGATTCCGGGGGTGGCTACTACCGCATCAAGTCCCGCCACTCGGGCAAGGTGCTGGACGTCCACAACTGGTCCACCGCGAACGGCGGCTCGATCGTCCAGTGGACCGACCTGAACAGCACCAACCAGCAGTGGCGGCTGGTCGACGGCCCGGACGGCTACGTGAGGCTCGTCTCGCGCCACAGCAACAAGGCCCTCGAGGTGCAAGGCGCCTCCACCGCCGACAACGCGAACGTCGTCCAGTACGACGACTGGGGCGGCACCAACCAACAGTGGCAGCTCGTCAAGGCCGGCACCGACAGTCCCGGGCCGTGCGGGCTTCCGTCGACGTACCGCTGGACGTCGACGGGCGCGCTGGCGCAGCCCAAGCAGGGCTGGGTCTCGCTCAAGGACTTCACCGTCGCCCCCTACAACGGCAGGCAACTCGTCTACGCGACGACGCACGACACGGGGACGCGTTGGGGTTCGATGAACTTCGGCCTGTTCACCAACTGGTCGGAGATGGCCTCGGCCGGCCAGAACACGATGTCGACCTCCGCCGTCGCACCCACGCTCTTCTACTTCGCGCCGAAGAACATCTGGGTGCTCGCCTACCAGTGGGGCGGGACCGCCTTCTCCTACCGGACGTCGAGCGACCCCACCAATCCGAACGGCTGGTCGTCCCAGCAGGTGCTCTTCTCCGGAAGCATCTCCGGCTCCGGAACAGGACCCATCGACCAGACGCTCATCGGCGACGGGACGAACATGTACCTGTTCTTCGCCGGTGACAACGGCAAGATCTACCGGGCCGGTATGCCGATCGGGAACTTCCCGGGCAGCTTCGGCACGACCTCGACCGTGGTCATGAGCGACACGACGAACAACCTGTTCGAAGCGCCGCAGGTCTACAAGCTGCAGGGCCAGAACCGCTATCTCATGATCGTCGAGGCGATCGGGGCGCAGGGCCACCGCTACTTCCGCTCGTTCACGGCCACCAGTCTGAACGGCTCGTGGACGCCCCAGGCCGCGACCGAGAACAATCCCTTCGCCGGCAAGGTGAACAGCGGCGCCACCTGGACCAACGACATCAGCCACGGCGAACTGATCCGCAGTGGCCCCGATCAGACCATGACCGTCGACCCCTGCAACCTGCAGTTGCTCTACCAGGGGCGCAGCCCCAGCTCAGGCGGCGACTACGGCCTCCTGCCCTACCGTCCGGGTCTGCTGACACTGCAGCGCTGACGGCGTGACACGGGGTCCGGCTCCGGTGGAGAGCCGGCACGGCGGGCTCGGCGGAAAGCCGAGCCCGCCCGGGTCGTGGGGCAACGGCCGGCTCCCTCACGGTGACGGAGCCGAAGCCGTGCCACGCTCACCCGTCCGGGCGCCGCCCCGCAGCCGGCTCCTGCGCGGCTCCCGGCGGATCACACGGTCGAGGTGTCCGGGCGCACCGAAGGCCGTGTCGGCACCGGCCCGGTGTCCCCCGCGCGCTGCCACGAGTCATCCGGACGCCACTGTCCCGCGTTCCACGACGAACTTCCGGATCTCCTCGACGACCTGCTGCGCGCAGGAGTTGAGGTAGAAATGACCGCCGTCGAAGGCACGCACCTCGGTGTCCCCCGTGGTGTGCTCCGCCCACGAGCGAGCCTCGTCCTCGGTGACCTTCGGGTCGTCCTTCCCGAACATGACCACCACGGGGCAGCTCACGCGACGTCCTTGCCGCGGACGGTAGGTCTCAGCGGCGCGATAGTCGCTGCGCAGTGCGGGAAGGACCATCCGCAGGATCTCCTCGTTCTCCAGGACGGCGGGATCCACACCTCCGAGGTTTCGCAGTTCCGTGAGGAACTCCTTGTCGTCGGCCTGGTGCACACGCTCGTCCCGCCACCGCGAGGGCGCCCTGCGTCCGGAGGCGAAGAGGCCGAGCAGTGTCGTCCCGCCGGCTTCCAGTCGCAGAGCCACCTCGTACGCCAGCGAGGCACCCATGCTGTGTCCGAAGAACGTCAAGGGCCGGTCGGCCCAGGGCTCGATCTCCCTCGCGACGAGGTCCGCCATCTGCTCGACATCGCCTATGAGGGGTTCCGCATGGCGGTCCTGGCGCCCCGGATACTGCACTGCCACGACGTCGATCCCGGGCGACAGAGCGCGTGAGACGGGGTGGTAGAACGTCGCGGAGCCACCGGCGTGCGGAAAGCAGACCAGACGCGTCGGTGCGGCCGGTGCGGGATGGTAACGCCTGATCCATTCGTCCGAGTTCCTCGCCGTCATCAGGCGTGTCCCTTCTGTTCGTCTCCGGTCGGCCGGAAAGGCATCACGTCGCTCCTCTGAGAATGACCGTCAAATTTCCCTGTTCGACAGGGTGAGCCCTTCGCGCACTCTCCGCACGCAAAAGTGCCGAGCACAGCTCCGACCGGCATTCCGCTGGTGAACAAAAGCATCAGGGAGTACAAATCGATCCAGCCGGAGAACGACCGGCGCCTTCGGCTGTGCCCGTCCGCCCGGGCGGCTGCCGGGCGGACGGGCACAGCTGGGAAAGGCGTGTCAGACCGTTGTGACCACTTGGTCGTAGGCCAGGCGGGGAGCACGGTCGAACCACGCGTTCTCACCCGGATTGCCCATGTTGACCACGGCGAGAACCGAGTGCTCACCGTCGGGGAAGAGCTCCCCGTTGATGCCATCGGCATCGAACCCGGTCATGGGACCGGCAGCCAGACCCGCCGCCCGAATGCCGAGAATGAAATAGCCCACCTGCAGGGAGGCGTTGAACTTCGCGGACTGCTCCCGCACACCCCGGTCGGAGAACATTACGTCCTTGGCCTGGGGGAAATACGGAAACTGCTCCGGAAGCTCTTCGTGGAACTCGTTGTCCGCGGCGAGAATCGCGACCAGTGGAGCCGCCTCCGCCTTCTTGTCGTTCCCTTCGGCGAGGTGCCGGACCAGGCGCCCGCGAGCCTCGTCCGAGCGGACCAGGAGGATACGGAGCGGCTGCTGGTTCAGCGAGGTGGGAGCGTACTTGACCAGGTCGTAGATGGCCTGGACCTGCTCGTCGGTCACCGGTTCGTCGGTGAACGTATTGGCGGTGCGGGCCTCACGGAAGAGCAGGTCCTGCGCCTTGGGGTCGAGCACGAGAGTCATGGAGGGATTCTTTCTGAACGAATGGACAGGTCGATCCACGGACGAACCCGACGAGTCTCTTCTGCAGGAGTGGAAGCATGTTCGACATTACTTCACCGAACCGTCACGGAGTGGCGAATCCATTACCCTCGGACCACTTTCGGCCAATTCGTCGACGTGCGAGAAATGGACCTGTGGTTCAGGTGACGAAGATCAGATCTTCTTGGCCACGTAATGCCGGTAGCTGTCCACCGGCGGCATGAACTGCGACGGCAGTACGCCCATCTTCTTCAGCAGCCTGGTGGAGCCGCTGTCGGTGTAGCCGGCGAAGGAACCGCCCACCGCCTCCGGGCCGACCCGTTTGGCCATGTGTCGCTGGACGGCACCGACCCGCTGCTCCCGCAGCGCCTTGTGGAAGGAGCCCTCGGGGGCCAGTCGCCCGTGGATCGCGGCCCGTACCTGGGGCGAGATGTCACGGTCGAGCACCCACTCCAGGCCGAGGTCCTTTCCTTGGAGCTCCGTCAGGAAGGCGTGACGCCGGGTGGTGTAGAGGTCGACGTGGGTGAAGTAGCCGCCCGGCTTGAGCACGCGCGCCACCTCCGTCAGGAACTTCTCCAGACTCGGGTAGTTGTGCGCGCTCTCGATGTTGACGAGTACGTCGACCTCGCCGTCCTCGAACGGCAGGTTCTCCGCGTCCCCCTGGACGTAGCGCAGGCCCTTGCGGGACAGCGAGGCGTTCGCGCGCTTGACCGCCTGGTCCGACAGGTCGAGGCCGACCATGCTCTGTGCGTCGACGACGCGGGAGAGGAAGTTCAGGCCTTCGCCCAGACCGCAGCCGACCTCGAGGACGAACTTGTCCGCGTAGTCGTCCAGGTCGAGCGGCACCTCCCGGAGCGCGGCGAAGTAGAGCTCCTCGGAGAAGCCGTCCGTGTCGTAGTCGAGGAAGCCGGGGATGCGGGCACTGATCTCCTTGGCGACCTGATCGTCGTGGTAGCCCCAGTTCCACAGGATGCCCTTCTTCGACATCCGGGCCTGCAGGTCGTAGCTGGTGGAGATGTTCTTCTTGTGCGTGCCCTCCTTGGCGCTCTGACCACCTTGGTCGTCGGTCAGATTGATCTCGTTGACGCTCGTGAACAGGCCGTACATGTCTTCGCGTGCACCCATGTGTGCGTTCCTCTCCGATGGTGCTTGTTGAAAAAAGCGGGAACTGCTCCGGGGCCGGCGCTCCTCAGCCGACGGCCGGTACCGACGCTCCGAGTCGGTGGGCGAGTTGGTCCACCAGGGCGCCCAACTCCTCGATCCCGTGGGCCGCGCCGAAGACGGTGAAGTCGGGGCGCACCAGAACGGCCGTCGCGTCGTGCCGGGCCAGGTACGGCAGGTAGCGGTCCTCGATGTCGAGAACGGAGCCGGGGGCAGGCGTCGCTGACTGCGTGCCCGCGGGGAGGACCTGTGCGTAGCGCGTGCCGAGACCGTCGAGGAAGGCACGCCGCCGATCGTCGAGCAGCTCCGCGGGATCGCCGGCGGCGAGCAGTACGAAGCCCAGGCCGACGATCTCGTCGAACAGCCCCTCTCCTTCGGCGCCTGCCACTGTGGCCTGGGGGAACAGGGTGCCGGCGGGCCGCAGCGGGGTGTCGTCGCCGGCCTGCCCGAGCAGGCCTTCGTCCAGGGGGATCGCGGTCGACATGGGCAGCGAGGCGGCGCCCTCGCGAGCGCGGGCGGCCAGCATCATCGCGTCTCGGTCGGCGGCTGCCGCGGCATCGGTGACGCAGATGACCTTGCCGAGTCTGACGGACGTGGTGACGGCGTTCTGGACGTGCGCCCGGCGCTCGGCGGTGTAGGTGTCGAGCACGGAATCGTCGGCGAGGCCGCGCAGGACCAGGTCGAGTTTCCACGACAGGTTGGCCACGTCCCGAAAACCCGAGCACATGCCCTGCCCGGCGAAGGGCGGCATGAGGTGCGCGGCGTCCCCCGCGATCATCAGCCGGCCTTTGCGCCACTCCCCCGCCCAGCGGGCCTGGAAGGTGTATACGGCGTGTCGTTCGAGCGTCGCGTTGTCCGGACGGACGGAGAACATCTCCAGCATGCGCCACAGGGTGTCGTCGCGCCGGAGCTCCCCGAGGTTCTCTCCCGGTAACCGCATGAACTCGAAGCGGCGGTGCCCCGGACCGGCCGACACGGCGGTCCGGGGCCGCCGCGGGTCGCAGATCTGCAGGTTGTTGGGACGGAACTCGCGCGGTTCGTGCAGTACGACGTCGCAGATCAGCCAGTCGTAGAAGAACCCGAGGTCGGTGAGCGAGCTCTCCATGGCCTCCCGGACGAAGCTGTTGGCCCCGTCGCACCCGACGACGTATCGCGCGGTGAAGGCGTGTTCCTGTTCGTCGTCGTCCTCGGAGATCACCTCGACCAGGTCACCTCGGTCGTCGATCTCGACGACTTCTCGGCCTCGGACGACCCGGAGGTTCGGGAAATCGGTGCCCCGCTCGATGAGGGTGGCCTCGAGTCCGGGTTGGTACATGGCTGTCGCCTGCGGCCAGCCGCAGTGGCCGTTCGCGGCGCTCTCCATGTGCAGCAGGGTGTCGCCGGCGGCGTTGCGCCAGGCGTAGTCCCGGGAGTTCTCACCGAACTCGTCGAGGAACGGCCCGATGCCGGCGGCCGCCAGGATGCGGGCGGCCTCGTCGTCGAAGCCGACGGCCCGCGGCATGGGGTACGGCTGTGACCAGCGTTCCACGACCGTGACCCGCCAGCCGTGTCGGGCAAGCAGGATGGCCAAGACCTGCCCCACCGGGCCGTAGCCGACGACGGCCACGTCCGTGTCGGTGACCGTGTCCGCCTCGGCCCCGGTGCCGGCCGTCCGTGTCTGTAGCGCCGTCTCCATCCGGTCCCCGCCTCAGCCGTTGCCCGTGCCGACGAGAATGTCCTTGACCACGCGCTCGAACTCGGCCTTGTCGATCAAGGTGCGGACCGTCTCGTGTCCGTCGTCCACCGTCAGCAGCCGCCTGCCGGTGAGCACCAGCTGTCCGTTGTCGGTGGCGCGGCCCCGCAGCACCGTCCCCGCGAACAGCGAGTCCTTCACGATGCGTTCGGCCGCGGAGTCGCGCGGACCGTCCCAGTCGGAGACGGAGCGGGCCGTCAGCTCGAACCGGTACACCGACCGCCAGTCCCCGGTGGCGGCCTTGCGTTCCAGTACGTGGTGGGTGCCGTCCGCCGTGAGCCGGTAGTCGCAGCCGAACTGGTGCTGCACCTCGTCGGTCATCCGCAGCGGCTCCAGGTACGACGGTCCGGCGAAGCCCACGTCGGCCAGCCAGGTCTCCCCGGCGAGCCGCACGGAGGCGAAGGTGTGCTCGAGATCCGGCCCGAACTCTCCGTTCGGCCAGCGTTGGGACGCGGCGAGGAGGCAGACGTCGTAACCGAGTTCGGTCAGGAGCCTGCGGAACAGGCCGCTCAGGTCGTGGCACACACCGCCCGCGCCCTCGACCACGATCGCCCGGAACGTGTCGTCGACGTCGATGTCGACGACGTTGCGGAAGCCGGTGAAACTCTTGATGAAGTGGCTGCTGTCATAGGGCAGCGACATGAGATGCCTCTTGTGCAGCAGACGGAGCGTCTCGACGTCGGGGGCGGGTGCCTCCGTGAAACCCAGACGACGCAGGTAGGTCTCGACCTCGAACATCCGGTTACTCTCCCTTCTCCGTGTGATCCCACTTGGCCAGCAGCTCACGCAGCCGCGAGACGGCCCGCGCGCGCGACGCGTCGTCGTGCAGTGCCGGGGTAAGCGCCGATTCCAGCTTGTCGATCTCCTCCGCGACCACCCGCGGAGTGACGGTGGGTTCGTTCTGGAACGCCTCCAGCATCAGCTCGGCGATCATGTCCACGGTGGGGAAGTCGAAGATCAGGCCCTGCGGCAGGTCGAGTCCCGACATCCGGTTGAGGCGGTTGCGCAGTTCGAGACCGGTCAGTGAGTCGAAGCCGATGTCGAGGAGGGCGATTCCCTCTTCGACCGCCGTTGAGCCGGTGGTGTGACCGAGCACCTGCCGGGCCTCCGCCAGCACCAGATCACCGAGTGTCGTCCGCCGCTCCGGCAGGGGCAGACGCGACAGCCGGGCTCGCAACGCCTCGCTGTCGTCCTCCGTCCTCCCGTCGTTGCCCGTGTCCCTGCCCCTGCCCCTGCCCCTGCCGGTGGCGACGGGCACGGTGGCCTCGGGCAGTTCCCGCAGCAACGGGCGTTCCCGGGCCGCCGTGTAGGCCGGTACGAACCGCGACCAGTCGATGCCCGCGACCACGAGGTGCCCTTCACCACGCGCCATCGCCCGGCCCAACGCCTCGACCGCGAGTTCGGGCCGCATCAGCTCGACGCCGACCGCCGCGAACTCCTCCGCCACGGTCTCGTCGACCATGCCGCCGCCGGCCCAGGCGCCCCAGGCCACAGCGGTCGCCGCCCGGCCCTCGGCGCGCCGGCGATGCGCGAGGCCTTCGACGAAGGCGTTGGCGGCGGCGTAACCGCTCTGTCCCGCGCCTCCCCAGACGGCGGCGCCGGAGGAGAACACCACGAAGGCGTCCAGCGGACGGTCGGCGAGCAGGGCGTCCAGATTTACGGCACCGGCAACTTTCGCCCGGCCCACCTCGGCGAACTCCGCGACGCTGCTGTCGGACAGCCGCCCGGGTTCCTGGGCGGCGCCCGCCGTGTGGAAGACGGCTGAGACCGGCAGGTCGGACGGGACCGTCCGGACGACCTCGTCGAGCGCGGAACGGTCGGTGACGTCACAGGCCGCGATGGTGACGCGGGCACCGAGCGCGGTCAGCTCCGCCTCCAGTGCGTCCGCGCCCTCGGCGGCCCGGCCGCGGCGGCTGAGCAGCAGCAGGTGCTCGGCACCCCGGCGGGCGGCCCAGCGCGCCACATGTGCGCCGATGCCACCGGTACCCCCGGTGACCAGGACCGTACCCCGTGGTGTCCAGGGCTCCCCGGACACCGTGTCACCGACGGCGGCGGACTCGGCACGGATCATCCGACGCGCGTACGCGCCCGTGTCCCGAATCGCCACCTGGTCCTCGCCGTGCTCTCCGCAGAGCACGGCGATCAGCCGGCGGAGAGCCGTCTCGTCCGGATCGGCGGCCACATCGGCGAGTCCGCCCCAGGACCGAGGATGGTCGAGGGCCAGTACGGTGCCGAGCCCCCAGACCATGGACTGCGTCGCGCTGCCCACCTCCCCGTCCGTCCGGACCGCGACGGCCCCGGAGGTCAGGCACCACAGCGGGGCGGTGACGTCCAGGTCCTCCAGCGACTGGACCAGGCAGACGGTGGCGGCCGTCCCCCGTGACAGAGTGGGGTGGTCGGCATCAGGCCGTTCGTCGAGGGACAGCAGGGACACCACCCCGACCGGTGTGGTCCTCTCCGCGTCCCCACTCGTACGGAGGAGCTCTGCCAGGTCCTCCCGACCCTCACCGTCCACGTCCACCCGTACGACGTGACCGCCGTGGGCGGTCAGCGCCCCCCGCACGGCCTCCGCCAGGGCATCGGCCTGCCCTGCGGGGACCAGCATCAGCCAGGTGCCGTCGGCGGCGCCCCCGGCCGGTACCGGTACGTCGGTCATCGGCCGCCAGTCGATCCGGTAACGCCAGCTGTCCATCACGGCCTCGTCCCTACGGTGGCGACGCCACGACGACAGTGCGGGCAGCACGCCGTCCAGGACGGAAGCGTCGAGGTGCAGGGACTCGGCCAGCGACTCCGTATCGCCGCTGTCCACGATGTCCCAGAAAGCCGCATCGACGGGGTCCGTCGTCGTCTCGGGAACAGCCGGCCCGTCGCCCTCGATCCAGTAGCGCTGGTGTTGGAAGGCGTAGGTGGGCAGGTCCACCCGGTGGGCGCCGGTCCCGGCGAAGACCTTCTCCCAGTCGACCTCGACACCCCGGGCGTGCAGCCGGCCAAGCGCCTGCATCAGGGCCCGGTCCTCGGGCACGTCCCGCCGCAGGGACGGCACGCAGTCCTGCGCGATCATCCCCGACAACACACCCTCCGGGCCCAGCTCCAAGAACGTGGCCACCTTCTGCTCCCGCAGGCTCTGGATGCCGTCGTGGAAGCGGACCGTGCCGCGCACGTGTTCCACCCAGTACTCCGGCGAACACAGCCGGCCCGCCTCCGCCAGTCGACCGGTCAGGTTCGACACCACCGGCACGCGCGGCTCGTGATACGTCAGTGCGGCCGCGACCCGGCGGAACTCCTCCAGCATCGGATCCATCAACGACGAATGGAACGCGTGCGAGACCCGCAGCCGCTTCACCCGACGATCAGGGAACCGGGCCACCACCCCCGTAACCGCCTCCTCCACACCGGAGAGCACGACAGAGGTGGGGCCGTTGACCGCCGCGACACTCACCCCCTCCACCAGCCAGGGTGCGACCTCGTCCTCCGCGGCCTCGACCGCGAACATCACCCCACCCGACGGCAACGCCTGCATCAACCGACCCCGCGCCACCACCAAAGCCGCCGCATCCTCCAA
>NZ_JBVIKX010000022.1:0-80488 GCF_055580685.1 Streptomyces sp. NPDC031554
CCCCGCGGAGCGGGTAACCCATCGCTGCGCGATGGGCAACGAACACCCGGGCGCAGCCCGGGTGTTGCGCTCCCGCGCCGCGGGAGCGCTGCTGCTCGCTGCGCGAGCAGCTCACCGGCCCGGCTGCGCCGGGCCGGTGACGCTCCGTCCGCCGCGCTCCCGGAGCTGCGGGGCCTGCAGCCCCGCGAGGTGGCCTCCGCTGCGCTCCAGCCACCCAGGACGCTGCGCGCCCCAACGGCCGGCCCCGCTGCGCGAGACCGGCCAACGGGCCTACGGCCCGGGCAGCAAGGGGGAAGGGGTGGCCCGGGTGGGTGAGCCTGCATCAGGTGATGCACCATGTAGGTTTGGTGGATTTGTGCCACCCCATGGGGCAGGGCAGGGGCTCAACAATTCGGCGTTGCCGGGCCCCTGCCTTGGGAGGTTGAGGCGCCCCCGTGGGGCATGAACCTCTTTCTTGTCTGGGTGTGCTCACCTGCCGTAGAGGGCCAGGAATGCCTGGCCGAGGGCGGCTGCGGAGGCCGTCACCGTGGCTCCCTTCCAGATCGCTGCCTGGAGCGTTGTGCTGTCGTAGTGGGCCAGCAGGCCATAGATGACTCCCGCCACTGCAGAAAGGAGCAAGACCAGGAAGCTGACACCCTGCTGAGGGGACATCAGGATGGCCAGCGTCAGAGAGGCGGTGCCGAACAGGGCAAGGCTGGCCCTCATGACCGCTGCATACGGAGAGTACGTCACCGCGACGGCCGGATCGGGACGGTCAGAGCGGTGAAGCAATCCAGCAGTGAGTGCCACAAGCACACCCACCGTCAGGGAAATCGCAATATGCAGCCCACGCGGGCCGCCCGCACTCTCTGCCACCTTTCCTGCCACAGTGACAACGGATCCAAGTCCGGCCTTCATGTCCCACTCTCCAAGTCCTCGCACGGGCGTCTTGGAAAAGACGGTCTCCATTGCGGAATGCGCAAGGAAGCCCGCAGGGGCATTGCGCAGCGGTACGCAACAGTGCGAGGTACGACACCAGCTTCCCGCTGCGCGGTACCATCCCTTTGTGAGGGGGTGGGTTGATGGGCACAGGCAAGCGGAAAAAGATCGAGCCGGGGCCAGAAGCTTTGGCCTACGGTCGGGAACTGAAAAAGATCTTCGCGAAGCAGTCTGCTTCGCAGAATCAGGTCGCGGCGGGAATTCCCGTCCATGCTTCCCAGCTCAGTCGGTACTTCTCCGGAAAGACGATCGCCAACCAGCAGCAAGCCGACGGACTGATCCGTGTCGTGCGTGGCTTCGGCGCCACGGTCACCGACCTTGAGGTCGCCGGGCTGCATGAACTGCGCCGAGCAGCCCAGGCTGCCAGCCCTAGCCAGCAGGACCGTGTCCTGCTGCTTAAAGAGCAGCTGAAGGATCTGCAGCAGCAGCAGCTCGACGATGTCGAGGCGCGGGCGGGAACATTCCGTGGTCAGGCACGGAGCCTGGAGGAGGCCAAGGGACAGGTCTCGCGGACCGTGCGGGGAGCCGATGAGACCGCTACGCGTTTCAGAGGGCATGAAGAACAGCGCCGCCAGGCCCGCCAGCTCTCCGAAGGAGCCGCTCAGGCCGCGTCCGTGCCCGTTGCGGACGTCGCAACGCAGGTCAGCAGTATTTCTGTGGGCGATGGCCGTCCCCCTCGTGGAATGGAGCGTTGGAGGGCTCGGGCGGAGCAGCAGAGAGCGGCATGCGCAGACTCTGGCGCGACTCAGAAGATGCCTCAGCGCGAGGCGGACGGTACGTCGGCGCGGCCCGCTGGGAAAGGGGTGGGAAAGACGGTCGGTCCGTCTTCTGGGCGTCTGCCCTGTCCCACGCCTGCAGGCCACTACCGGCCACCACCCCCACCCGTCACCAGTTCCTCTCTGGTACCGAAGAACCAGCGCGGTGCAAGCACGCACCGGCCAAAGCCTCCGCAACCCATAAATAATGGCCGCAGCGCTGCTCGACATGGTGGCAGCTATGAAGGACGGCACGCGGTACCTTCACCCCTAGCCGATCTGCCGGCGTTTCAGGGAGGAAAAAGTCAGACACTCCCCTCACTGCCGTCTGACGCTCTTGCAGAGACACATAAGGAGGCACGGATAGTCTGCGAGAAAGCACAGCGCGAGGCCGACAGAAAGCAAAAGCTTCAGAATACTGTGAAAAAATCCATCCGGTATGCGCACAAGATTGGACTCCCTTTCCTGGGAATCCAATCCGTCGGATTTGCGGGACTCCTCACTCATTTCATTCTGAGTGCAGGGATCCGAAGTGATCCTAACTATGGCGCATGCTTTATGGGCTGTGTACTGCTCACTGCCATCTCGGCATTTCTTGTCTACTGGACGACACCGAAAAAATCAATCACCTGTGCGCTGCGACCACCTTCGCGTTCTTCATCATTTTTTCATTCGGCATCGATTTCGCAGCGCTCTCTCCGGTCTCCGGAAGCGTCGATCATGTAGCCCGGATGATGACAGGAAATAAATATTGATCAGAAGCTTATTGGGTTCTCGTCCAGGACGTAGCGGACGTGCGGGCCGCCAAAGTAGCCGCGGACGATGTGCGGTTGGCGCTGGCGTCGGCGGAAGAAGCAGCGGGTCTCCGCGGCGAGTTCGGCCTGGTCGCAGGCCCGGTGCTGCCGGGGCAGGCTGTGCTTGAGGTCAGCGTTGACCAACTCGTCGGGGTTCAGCTCGGGCGAGTACGGGGGCAGGAAGTGCAGCTCGGCAGCCTCGGGGTGGGCGGCGAGCCAGTCACGGACCTTCTTCGAGCGGTGCGCGGAGTGCCCGTCGACCACGAGATGGACCTTGTGGTCGAAGTGGCCGGCCAGCCGGTCCAGGGAGCGGCACATCGCTTCAGCGGTGAAGGACTCGGTGAAGACCATGAAGTGCATCCGGCCCTTGGTACTGATCGCCGGCATCGCGTTCACCGAGAACCGGTTCCCGCTCCGCCGCACGACGGGCGTCTTCCCTTTCTCGCCCCAGGTACGGCCGGTGACCTGGTCGGACCGGATGCCGACCTGATCGGCGAAGAGGACCTCACCACCTTCGGCCTTCGCCTTCGCGCGGATCTTCGGCCAGGTTTCCTGATGCCAGCGCGCCACGGCCTCGGGGTCCTGTTCGACGGCCCGTTTGTCCGGGCGCTGGAAGGACAACCCCCACCGCTTCAGGTACTTGCCCACCCCCGGTTCGGTCAGCCCACCCGGTACAGCTTCGCGATCAGGTCACCGATCAGCCGCCGCGTCCACAGCTGACCGGAAAGCCCCACGTCACAGGGACGGTGATCAAGGACCGCCTGCCGCACGGCGCCCTGCTCAGCCTCCCCGAGCACCTGGTGCACCCCCACCGGCTTACCGCGCGACTGCATGACCAGCGCCTCCCGGCCACCGGCCTGCCACTTCGCCCACCACTTGTCAACCGCCTTCAGTGACACGCCGAAGACTGCCGCCACGTCCTCACGGTCCTGGCCCGCCACCAACGCGGCCACCGCCCGCAACCGCAGGGCCTCCTGCGCCGACGGCGACAGATGCCGGGCGTCCCCCACCAAATCGCTCACACCCCACCAACGATCCAGAACCCAAACCGTTTCGGATCAATATCAGTTAGATGCAACATGTAGTGTTGGCGAAATAGTGAAGGGCCCTATGTTGCGGAGCGAAGAAGTGCAAAGTGTGCTGGCGCTGCTTGGAGCAGTTCTCGGTGGAGTTCTGGTTCTTTTGGGTGATTTCATTCGGCGTGGAGTCGAAAGGCGCAAGGAGGAAGTGAATCGACTCGTAGAAGTAAGTGCGCGGCTCTCCTCTATGTATAACCGGATGTGTGGGGAGATAATTGACGCTTCTGTAGCTGGTGTAGCGGTGTCGGAGCTGGCCGCTGCGGATCCTCTCCGATATGAAGTAACCACCCAGTTCTTCATGACTCCTGGTAGTGAGCAGCTCCGCTCTCAGGCTTCCCGTCTGACGGATGCGTACTACGGGCTTCGGGATTCATACGGGCAGGATTCGGTCTGGGTGGCAGCTCGTGATGAACACGGTTTGGCGGTGCGTGAGTTCGAAGCTGCTGTTCGTGCCATCCTCCACCGTAATCGCATCTGACGTTCTGTTGGGTCTTCGTCATTGTCGAGGTTGGAGAGGTAAGGGGAGGTCTGTGATTCAGCTCAAGGAGCACCAGGTGGACCAGAAGTCGAGTTTCCGAAAGTGGGTCGGATTCCCTGCAAGGTCATCTGTGCCGCCTCAGGGTGCCCGTGGCACGATCGTGTCAGCGACCGGCTCCGGCAAAACGATCATGGCTGCTGCGAGCGCTCTGGAGTGCTTCCCCGAGAGCCGGATCCTCGTGACGGTGCCGACCCTGGACCTGCTCGTGCAGACCGCCCAGGCGTGGCGGGCGGTGGGCCACCTCTCCCCCATGGTCGCCGTGTGCTCGCTGGAGAATGACCCGGTGCTGAACGAGCTGGGGGTGGGCACCACTACGAACCCGATCCAGTTGGCCCTGTGGGCCGGGCACGGGCCGGTCATCGTGTTCGCCACGTACGCCTCTCTCGTGGACCGCGAGGACATCGACGCACCCGAGGAGCAGCGGAAGGTTCGCGGGCCGCTGGAGGCAGCTCTGGCGGGCGGAAAGCGCCTCTACGGGCAGCAGATGGCTGGCTTCGACCTCGCGATCGTGGATGAGGCCCACGGAACCGCCGGTGATCTTGGTCGGCCCTGGGCGGCGATCCACGACAATGCCCGCATCCCGGCGGACTTCCGGCTCTACCTCACCGCCACCCCGCGCATCCTCGCCGCGGCCCGCCCGCAGAAGGGCGCGGACGGCCAGGAGGCGGAGATCGCGACCATGGCCGACGACCCGGAGGGCGCCTACGGCGCGTGGATCGCCGAGCTCGGGCTCTCGGAGGCGATCGAACGCGAGATCCTCGCCGGGTTCGAGATCGACGTGCTCGAGATCCGCGACCCCTCCCCCGTCCTCGGGGAATCGGAAGAGGCACGGCGCGGCCGGCGTCTGGCGCTCCTGCAGACCGCCCTCCTGGAACACGCCGCCGCGTACAATCTCCGCACGGTCATGACCTTCCACCAGAAGGTCGAGGAAGCCGCCGCGTTCGCGGAAAAGCTGCCCACGACCGCAGCCGCGCTGTACATGAACGACGCCTCGGGTGAGGGCCTGACGGCCGCGGACCGACTTCCCGCGTCGTCGATCGACGCGGCCTTCTATGAGCTCGAGGCCGGCCGCCACGTACCCCATGGCCGAGTGTGGTCCGCCTGGCTGTGCGGCGACCACCTCGTCACCGAACGACGCGAGGTCCTGCAGCAGTTCGCAAACGGCGTCGATGCCACGGGGCGGCGGGTGCACCGCGCGTTCCTTGCAAGCTGCCGCGTCCTCGGCGAAGGCGTCGACATCACCGGCGAACGAGGAGTCGAGGCCATCTGCTTCGCGGACACCCGCGGCTCCCAGGTAGAGATCGTCCAGAACATCGGCCGCGCGCTCCGGCTCAACAAGGACGGCTCCACCAAGGTCGCCAGGATCGTCGTCCCGGTCTTCCTCCAGCCCGGCGAGGGCCCCACCGACATGGTCGCCTCCGGCAGCTACCGCCCCCTGGTCGCGGTGCTCCAGGGCCTGCGCTCGCATGACGAACGTCTGGTCGAACAGCTCGCTTCCCGGGCGCTCACCAGCGGGAAGCGCAAGGTTCACGTCCGGCGTGACGAGGACGGGCAGATCATCGGGGCCGGCGGCCCGGGCGACGGCGAGGTCCAAGAGGACGACACCGACGCCGCTGCCGAGTCCGCGCTGCTGTGCTTCTCCAGCCCACGCGACGCCGCGACCATCGCGGCCTTCCTGCGCACCCGGGTGTACCGGCCGGAGTCCCTGGTGTGGCTGGAGGGCTACCAGGCGCTGCTGCGGTGGCGGAAGGAGAACGAGATCACCGGTCTCTTCGCCGTTCCCTACGACACGGAGACCGAGGTCGGCACGACGAAGTCCTTTCCCCTGGGGAGGTGGGTGCACCAGCAGAGGAAGACGCTGCGGGCCGGGGAGCTGGAGGAGCGGCGCAAGGTTCTCCTGGACGCGCCGGAGGCCGGCATGGTGTGGGAGCCGGGAGAAGAGGCGTGGGAGAACAAACTCGCCGCACTCCGGTCCTACCACCGGGCCACCGGGCACCTCGCCCCGCGCCAGGACCAGGTGTGGGGCGAGGGCGAGGTGATGATGCCTGTAGGGCAGCACATGGCCAATCTCCGCAGGAAGGGCGGCCTCGGAAAGGACCCGGAGCGGGCCCGGGAGCGCGCGGAGCAGTTGGCCGCGATCGACCCGGACTGGGACTGCCCATGGCCGTTGGACTGGCAGCGGCATTACCGCGTCCTCGCGGACCTGGTCGACGCCGACGGCGCCCTGCCGGCCATCGCGCCCGGGGTGCTGTTCGAGGGCGACGACCTGGGCAAGTGGCTCCAGCGACAGCGGCAGCCGGCTAGCTGGGCGCAACTGTCGACCGAACAGCAGGAGCGGCTGTCGAAGCTGGGCGTGCAGCCCGCCGAGGTGTCGTCTCCCGCTCCGGCCGCCACGCGTGCGACGAACGGCGCGGGCAGGGCGGAACAGGCGTTCCAGCGCGGTCTGGCGGCCCTTGCTCAGTGGGTCGAGCGGGAGGGGGCCGACCGGGCGGTGCCGCGCGGGCACGGCGAGCAGATCACGGTTGACGGCGAGGGGGAGTCGGTGGCTGTGAAACTGGGTGTGTGGGTCTCCAACGCCCGCGCGAGGTGGGACAAGCTCTCTCCCGAGCAGCAGTCAGCCCTCGCAGCCCTGGGCGTGCCTTGGGCAAAGGCCGCAGCGGTGCCGAGCCAGCCTGACAATCTGGATATGACGGTCGGCCTGCCCGTCCATCGGTCTCTCACCTCATGACAGGGACCTATCCCATCACAACATCCGCTGACCAGCCCTGTAATACCCCGCTCCAGAACCTCATCACCGACGCAACGCCGAAAGATCGCAGGCGCGGGGCGGCTGTTCGCCGGTGGGCCGTGATGGTGCTCCGGTTCGGCCGACCGTGACCGGCCGAGCCGGCTCATGTCAGCGGCGTCGTTGGTCGGCCCGGAGTTCGAAGTCGCCGTAGCTGTTGTCGACCGGGTTGACGGTGACGCCCGGTGCGACGATCTCGTCGATGGCGTCGAGGATGTCGGACGACAGCGTGACGTCGGCGGCGGGCAGGAACGCCTCCAGCTGCTCCATGGTCCGCGGTCCGATGATCGCCGAGGTGACGCCTGGGTGGTTGATGACGAAGGCGACGGCCAGCTCGATCAGGGTGAGGCCCGCCTTCTCGGCGAGGAGGGCGAGCTGTTCGACGGCGTCGAGCTTGCGCTGGTTGGCCGGGGTGTTCATGTCGAACCGGGCCGTGGGGCGTGCCGAGGAGGCGGGGCCCTCGGTCGCGCTCTTGCGGTAGCGGCCCGAGAGCCAGCCGCCGGAGAGCGGGCTGTAGGTGAGGGTGCCCATGCCGTGGCGGCGCACGGTGGGCAGGACGTCTTCCTCGATGCCGCGGACCAGGAGGGAGTACGGCGGCTGCTCGGTCACGAACCGCTCCAGGTTCCGCTCGCGCGCGGTCCACTGGGCTTCGACGATCTGCGAGCCGGAGTAGGACGAGGAGCCGATGTAGCGGATCTTGCCCTGGTGGACGAGGTCGGACAGGGCGCCGAGGGTCTCCGCGACGTCCGTGTCGGGGCTGGGGCGGTGGACCTGGTAGAGGTCGATGTGGTCGGTGCCCAGGCGGCGCAGGGAGTTCTCGACCGCGCGGATGATCCAGCGCCGTGAGCCGCCTCGCTGGTTGGGGTCGTCCTGGTCCATCGGCATGAAGAACTTGGTCGCGAGGAAGACGTCTTCGCGGCGGCCCTGGAGGGCCTTGCCGACGATCTCCTCCGAGACGCCGGCCGAGTACACGTCTGCGGTGTCCACGAAGTTGATGCCCGCGTCGAGGGCGCGGTGGATGATCCGGATGGAGTCGGTCTCGTCCTCGTTGCCCCAGGGGCCGAACATCATCGCGCCCAGGCAGAGCGGGCTGACCTGGACGCCGGTACGGCCGAGCGGTCGGTACTGCATGAAGTGGTTCTCCCTGTTTCGTGGGGGGTCAGTTGTTGCCGGAGGGCACGGCTGTGCCGGTGGTCGTCCAGCTGGCGAGGAGGCCGAGGGCCTGCTGCTCGGGGGAGTCGGGTTCGGGGGTGTAGAAGTTGAGGCGCAGGCCGGGGTCGGACGGCAGCTCCATCGCCTCGTAGGGCAGGGCGAGGTCCCCGACCAGCGGGTGGTGCAGCCTTTTCACGCCGGAGCGGTGGAACTTCACGTCGTGACGTGCCCAGCGGTCGGCGAACTCGCTGCTTCTGGTGGTCAGTTCGCCGATCAGGTCGGTCAGTGCCTTGTCGTGGAGGGCGCGGCCGGTCTCGGTGCGCAGGAAGGCGACGGCGTCGTTGGCGCCTTTGTCCCAGTCGACCCAGAAGTCCTGGCCGGCGGGGTCGAGGAACATGAAGCGGGCGCTGTTGACCGGGCCGCGCTGCGCGAACAGCGGGGAGTCGAACAGCGGTGCGTACAGCGCACGGCCCAGGGCGTTGGTGGCCACGATGTCGAAGCGGGCGTTGCGGACGTACGCCGGTACCCCGGCCATGGAGTCGAGCAGCCGCAGGATCGTCGGGCGTACCCGGGAGGAGGTCGCCGCGGGGCGGCGGCCCGAGGGGGTGGAGGCGCGGGCGAGGTCGTAGAGGTGGGTGCGTTCGGCCTCGTTGAGCTGCAGGGCGTGGGTGAGGGCTTCGAGGACCGAGTCGGAGGCGCCGGCGAGGTTGCCGCGCTCCAGGCGGACGTAGTAGTCCACGCTCATGCCCGCGAGCAGGGCGACCTCTTCGCGGCGCAGTCCCGCGACGCGGCGGTTTGCGCCGTACAGCGGTAGTCCGGCCTGCTCGGGGGTGATGCGGGCCCGCCGGGTGCTGAGGAACTCGCGTACCTCGGCGGCCACGTCCTTCTTGGTGTGGTCGGTCATGCTCATTTCCTGGTGTCTTCGTCTGTCGCGCCTGGGCGGTCGGTTTCCGGCGCGAGCCGTCCGGAGGACGTTCATCGCGGGTGTCGTCCGGACGTCGGCTGGCCCAGCGGTCCGGGACGGGGTGCCCGATTCTGACCGGGCCGGTGGCGGCGGCCGCCTGTCGGACCTGGCCTTGGGTCGAGGGGCTCGGGGGGGCTCCTCTCGATCGGCTGGCGCGGTGTGTCGGCTCCTCCACGGTAGGTCGGCCCGGACAAGCCTGCGAGGTACTGCCGGTACCTGGAAGAGCAGTGACTCCCACCGCCCCCTCAAGGTGCCGTTACCTGGAAGAAGGCACAGACGGGCGGCCCGGGATCGGGCCGCGCTCCCGATCGACGTGAAGGAAGACCGTGCGCACAGCAGCCACCCAGGACACCGGCGACGCCCTCGCCGGGCCGGTCGCCGACTTGAGCCGTCCGGGCGGGCCGAGCGGTGGCAGGGGCACCGAATCGTGTCGCCCGGTGCGGCGTTCCTCCAGGGGGCCGGCCCGTTCGACGCTGATCCTCGCCATCATCTGCGTCAGCTGCTTCATGGTCATCCTGGACAACTCGATCGTGTTCACCGGGCTGCCGCAGATCCGCTCCGACATGGGCTTCTCCGAGACGGGCCTGTCGTGGATCACCAATGCCTACGTGCTGGTCTTCGGCGGGCTGCTGCTCCTGGGGGCGCGCGCCGGTGATCTCTTCGGTCACCGCAAGGTCTTCCTGTACTCGCTGGTGGTCTTCTCGCTGGCCTCGCTGCTGGTGGGTGCCGCGCAGAGCGCCTGGTGGCTGATCGCGGCCCGGGCGTTGCAGGGCGTCGGCGCTGCCGTGCTGGCCCCCTCCGCGCTCTCCTTGCTCACGCGCAGCTTCGCGGAGGGCGAGGCGTGCAACCGGGCGATGGCCGCCTACAGTGCCGTGGCCGGTCTCGGCGCGGCGTTCGGGCTGGTCGTCGGAGGTCTGGTCGCGGACCTCGTCTCGTGGCGGGCGGGGTTCTTCCTGAACGTTCCCGTCGGCATCGTGATGATGGGGCTGGCGGTGCGTTTCTTGCCCGAGACCGAGCGTCGCGGCGGCCGGTTCGACGTGGCCGGAGCGTTGCTGGCGACCGTGGGCTCGACCGCGCTGGTGCTGGGCATCGTCGACGCGGCCGACCACGGCTGGACGGCGCCGGCCACGCTGCTGCCCCTCGGGGCGGGCGTGGTGCTGCTGGTGGTGTTCGTCGCGGTGGAGCGGCGGGCCGCGCAGCCGATCGTGCCGCTGCGGCTGTTCGCGAGCCGGGAGCGGTCCGGCGCCTACGTCATCCGGATGCTCTACATGGGCGCGATGATGGGGTTCTTCTTCTTCACCGCGCAGTTCGTGCAGAGCGTCTACGGCTGGACGCCTTTGCAGGCGGGTCTGGCGTTCCTGCCGATGACGCTGGTCAACTTCGTCTTCGCGGTCCGCGTGCCCCGGCTGCTGGAGCGGTTCGGCAGGCCTCGGGTCCTGGCCGCGGGGGTCGCGTTGACGACTGTGGGCATGGCCTGGCTGAGCCGCCTGGACCTGCACACCCCCTACCTGACCGGGGTGGCCCTGCCGATGGTGGTCATCGGCGCCGGGCAGGGCCTGGCGCTGGCCCCGATGACCTCCAGCGGAGTCGACGGTGTCGCACCCGAGGACGCGGGGGCCGGTTCGGGTCTGGTCAACACCGTGCACCAGATCGGCAGCGCGCTGGCCTTGAGCATCCTGACGGCCGTGGCCGCCACCGTCTCCACCGCTCACGCGGCCGCAGACATCGCGGCCCGCTCCGGCACCGCGCTGACGGGCTCCGCCGTCCTGCTCGCGCCGGCCGTCGTCGCCGTTCTCACCCTGATCGTGCCCGCACGGGCGTCCCGCAAGTAAAGGACTGATGTGATGCAGACCCTCACCCTCAACAACGGCGTCGAGATGCCCGCTCTCGGGCTCGGCGTGTTCCAGACCCCGCCGGACGAGACGGTCGCCGCGGTCACGGCCGCGCTGGAGCTGGGCTACCGGCACATCGACACCGCCGCCGCCTACGGCAACGAGCGCGAGGTCGGTGAGGCCATCCGTAACTCCGACGTCCCGCGCAGCGAGATTTTCATCGAAACCAAGATCTGGATCAGCGACTACGGCTACGACGAGACCCTGCACGGATTCGACAAGAGCGCCGCCAAGCTCGGCGTCGACCGGATCGACCTGCTGATCCTGCACCAGGCGCTGCCGTCCGAGTTCGACAAGACCCTCGACGCCTACCGTGCTCTGGAGAAGCTCCTGGCCGATGGCAAGGTCCGCGCGATCGGCGTCAGCAACTTCATGGTCGACCACCTCACCCGTCTGCTCGACGCCACCGATGTCGTCCCGGCCGTCAACCAGCTGGAGATCCACCCTTACTTCCAGCAGCGCTCCGTTCTCAACTTCGACACCGCCCACGGCATCCTCAGCCAGGCGTGGTCCCCCATCGGAGGGATCACTTTCTACCCGGGCTACGGCGAGGACCGCCGAAGCGTCCTTCAGGACCCGGCCGTCACCGCCATCGCCGAGAGGCACGGCAAGAGTCCCGCCCAGGTGCTGCTGCGCTGGGGCCTGCAGCAGGGCCGCTCGGTCATCCCCAAGTCCACCAAGCGCCACCGCATCGCCGAGAACATCGACGTCTTCGACTTCGAACTCACGGCAGATGAACTCACCGCGCTGGACGCGCTGGAGACCGGCCGGCGCGGCGGTCCCGAGCCGGAGAACATCACCCTCGCCGCCTACGGCCGCGCCATCCCCGAAGCCTGACCTTCACCCCGTACGACCTGCAAAGGAACCACCGTGCCCACCACCGTCCACGCGTTCGGCGCCCACGAGGCCGGCCAGCCCCTCGCCCCCGTCACCATCGAGCGCCGCGACGTCGGCCCCCACGACGTCAAGATCGGCATCCTGTTCTGCGGGATCTGCCACTCCGACATGAACTTCGTCGACGGCTCCTTCGGCCCCCTCCCGGTCAGCCCGCTCGTGCCCGGCCACGAGATCGTCGGCCGTGTCACCGAGACCGGCTCCGCCGTCACCCGCCACCAGGTCGGTGACCTGGTCGGCATCGGCTGCATGGCCAACTCCTGCCGCGAGTGCGACAACTGCCAGGCGGGGCAGGAACAGTACTGCCTGAACGGCCACACCCTCGTCTTCGGCAGCCCCGACCCCGCCGAGCCCGGCGCCCGCACCCAGGGCGGCTACTCCGAGGCGATCGTCGCCCCCGAGGACTTCGTCGTCCGCGTCCCCGAGACCCTCGACCCGGCCGCCGCGGCTCCCCTGCTGTGCGCGGGCATCACCGTCTACGCGCCCCTCAAGCGGTTCGCCGCCGGTCCCGGTACCAAGGTCGCGGTCGTCGGCCTCGGCGGCCTTGGCCACCTCGGCGTGAAGATGGCCAAGGCCATGGGCGCCGACGTCACCGTGCTGTCCCGGTCGGACAGCAAGCGAGAAGCCGCCACTGCCCTCGGCGCCGACCACTACGCCGCGACCGGCGACGGCACCGCCTTCACCGAGCTGGCCAACACCTTCAACCTCATCCTCAACACCGTCAGCGCACCCATCAATCTGGCGGACTACCTCGGCCTTCTGCGTCTGCACGGCACCATGATCAGCGTGGGTGTCACCACACAGCCGATGCCACTGGACGTCTTCCCCCTGCTGCAGAACGGGCGCTCCTACGCCGGCTCCCTGTTCGGCGGTATCGCCGAGACGCAGGAAATGCTCGACTTCGCCGCCGAGCACCAGGTCACCGCCGACATCGAGCTGATCGGCGCACAGGACATCAACACCGCCTACGAGCGGATCAACGCCTCCGACGTCCGCTACCGGTTCGTGATCGACGGCTCGACCTTCAAGGGGCTGACGGCATGACGCAGCCAACCCGCCCGAGCATTAACCGCGTCCTGGTCGTCGGCGGGACGGGCAGCATCGGCCGCCTCGTCGCCGCCCGCCTGCTCGAGCTGGGTCGCCTGCCGCGCGTGCTCAGCCGCGGCCCCGACCGCGCCCGGCGCTCGCTGCCCGATGGCGTCGAGGTGGTGGCAGGCGAACTGGCCGATCAGGCGGCCGTGCGCGCCGCCGTCGCCGGCGTCGACGCCGTCGTGATGACCCACGGAGCACCCTACGGGTCCGGCGACTACGCCGCGGTCGACTACGGCGCCGTACCCGCGGTACTCGACGCGCTGGACGGACATCGCGTGCCCGTGGTGCTGATGAGTTCGATCGGGGTCACGGCGACCGGCGGGCAGTCGCGGGAGCTGCTGGACTGGAAGCGACGCGGTGAGCGACTCCTGCGGGTCAGCGGACTGCCGTACACGATTGTCCGGCCCGGCTGGTTCGACGCCGGCAGCACCTCCCACCAGCAGGTGGACCTGTGTCAGGGGGACCTGACCGAGTACGGGCCCGTCCGCCGCGACCACGTCGCAGAGACGATCGTCAAGGCCCTGCTGACCGAGTCGGCGAGGGTCCGGACCGTGGAGGTCTTCTCGGTCGACGGCCCGGCCATCACCGACTGGCCCGGCGCGTTCCTCGCAGCCGAACCCGACCGGCCGGGCGACCTCGACGGCGCCCGCGACCGGCCCGGACCACGTCCGGAGGCAGAACCCGAGCGTGTCCGCGTCGACCTGCAGCGTCACGCCCACACCGCCTGACACCCCCCATCTGAGGAGACAGTCATGAAGGCAGCCATCTTCCGAGGCGAGAAGCACATCGAGCTCGGCCGGCGCCCAAACCCCACCATCCGGAAGGCGACCGACGCCGTCGTCCGTGTCGTGCGCGGCTGCGTGTGCGGTTCCGACCTCTGGTACTACCGCGGCATCAACCCCCACAAGGTCGGCAGCATCGGCCACGAGTACGTCGGCGTCGTCGAGGCGGTCGGCGAGGGCGTGACGGACCTCGCGGTCGGCGACTTCGTCATCGCCCCCTTCACCTACAACGACGGCACCTGCCCCGCCTGCCGGGCCGGGTTCGAGTCCAACTGCGAGCGCGGAGGCGCCTTCGGCGACGGCGACAGTGACGGCGGCCAGGGCGAGAAGGTCCGCGCGCCCTACGCCGACGCGACCCTGGTGAAGGTCCCCGCGCCGGCCGACGGGTTCACCGACGCCCAGCTCGCCTCCTTCACCGCGCTCTCCGACGTCATGTGCACCGGCTACCACGCCGCCGTCAGCGCGGGCGTGAAGCAGGGCGACACCGTCGCCGTCGTCGGTGACGGCGCCGTGGGCCTGTCGGCCGTGCTGGCCGCCAGGCTCCTGGGCGCGGGCCGGATCATCGCGCTCAGCCGTCACGCCGACCGGCAGGCCCTGGCGAAGGAGTTCGGCGCCACCGACATCGTCGCCGAGCGCGGAGACGAAGCCGTCGGGGCCGTCCTCGGCCTCACCGACGGAGCCGGCGTCGACGCCGCGCTCGAATGCGTCGGCACCGACCAGTCCATCGAGACCGCCGCCGGCATCGTCCGCGCCGGCGGCATGATCGGCGCTGTCGGCGTCCCGCTCTACGAGAAGTTCGAGTACAAGACGCTGTTCTGGAAGAACATCGGGATCAAGGGGGGCGTCGCCCCCGCCCACCACTACATCCCGGAGCTGCTGCAGCACGTCCTGGACAAAACGATCAACCCCGGACTCGTCTTCGACTACTCCACCGACCTCGACCACGTCGCCGACGCCTACGCCGCCATGGACGAGCGCCGCGCGATCAAGGCGCTCCTCACCGTCAGCCGGCCGTGAGTCCGGGCCCCTGCACCAGTGCGGTCCAGGGGACAAGGAGGTCAGGCACCCACGGGGCCGGCGGCCCGGTTCACCAGGTGGTGGCGACGGTCCGTTGCGCGGTCCACCCGTCGTCATGAAGGGCGTAGGCGGTCGCCAGGCGCAGGCGCCAGTCGGCGCGGGTGCCGTACACGGTGGCATCGGTCAGGGTCCGGACCCTCCGGTGGGCCGTGCCGTCGTCATCGACGTCGAGCGCGGTGTCCTTCTCCTCGATGGAGTGGTGGACGAACCGTCCCTGACGCATCTGCGCCGGCCACTCGGCCTTCGGCTGCACATAGCCGGTCATGTGGGTGAGGGTGAAGTCCTTGGCGAGCAGGCCGTCGAGAGTGGTGGTGTCACCTTCGACCATGGCGTCCAGGAAGGCGCGATGGGCCTCCGTGAGGCTCGTGGGGGCCGTTGCGTCGGGGGTGGGCATGTGACTTCTTGGCGAACGGTCCAACGTGGTGCGCCGTCGGCGGGGGCCTGTGCCGGCACGGCAGATCCAGCGTGGCACACCGAGCGGTCGGGGCGGTGTCGAGGAGGCTGTCGCGGCCCGGACGGTTCGGGATCGCCGCGCACGCGCCGCAGCATGTCGCCGAGCGGTGTGTCCGCCTCGTCGTGGCTGGATGCGCATCCTCACCGAGATCAAGAATCGCGGCGTCGACGACGTCCTCATGCTCGTCTGCGAGGGTCTCGAGGGCCTGCCCGACGCGGTGGAGACCGTCTGGCCCCGCACCACCGTCCAGACCTGTGTGGTCCATCTGCTGCGGAACTCCTTCCGCTGTGCCGCCCGCCAGGACTGGGACAAGATCGCTCGTGTCCTCAAGCCCGTCTGCACAGCCGCGACCGAGGAAGCCGCATTCGAGCGGTTCGCGGAGTTCGCCGACGCGTGGGGCAAGAAGTATCCGGCGATCGTCAGGCTCTGGGAGAACGCGTGGGAGGAGTTCACGCCGTTCCTGCGGTTCGACACCGGGATCCGCCGCATCGTCTGCACCATGAACGCCATCGAGTCGGTGAACGCCAGGATTCGGCGGGCGGTCAAGGCCCGCGGGCACTTCCCGAACGAGACCGCCGCCTTGAAATGTGTCTACATGGTCATCATGTCGCTGGACCCCACCGGCCGTGGCCAGGCCCGCTGGACCATGCGCTGGAAGACCGCCCTGAACGCCTTCGGCATCACCTTCGACGGCCGACTCCCAGCAGCCCGTCAGTAACCCCGACCCCGTAGTTGCACCGCTCGTTCGACAGACCCCGCCGCGTCAGCCAGGGACGACTTGTCCCCGGATGAAGTCACCCTTCACGCGTTTTCCGGCGCACGTCATGATTGCCCTGTCGAACAAAGGAGGCCGGGCGATGGACCGGGCGTTGCTTGCAGATTTTCTCCGTGCGCGTCGTGAGACGCTGCAGCCGGAGGAGGTCGGGCTGCCCCGTGGGGAGCGACGCCGCACTGGTGGGTTGCGGCGCGAGGAGGTGGCCGCGCTGGCCGGCATGTCGGCCGACTATTACGGCAGGATCGAGCAGCAGCGTGGTCCGGTGCCGTCGGAGCGGATGCTCGTCGCGCTCGCCGGGGCGTTGCGCTTGAATGGGAGCGAGCGTGACCACCTGTTCGCCATCGGCGGTCTGGCGACGCCACGGCGGGTCTTGCGCGACGATCACGCCGGTCCCACGATGACGCGGATCGTCGCCGGGCTCTCGGACGTGCCCGCCATCGTGCTGTCACGGTTCGGCGAGGCGTTGTTGCAGACGCGTCCGGCCATCGCCCTGCTCGGTGATTTCACCCGGTACTCGGGTCTGTCCCGCTACCTCGTCTACCGCTGGTTCACCGGTGAGCCGCGGGTGCGTGGTCTGTATCCCATCGAGGACCATCCGCTGCGGGGCAGGGTCTTCGCCGCGGAGATCCGGGAGGCGTACACGGCCGACCCCACCGGGAAGGCCGCTGAGATCGTCGACGCGCTCTTGAAGGTCAGCCCCGAGTTCGCGAACATCTGGCGGCTGCACGAGGTGGGCGTGACCCACCACCACGACCTCAAGCGCTACCTGCACCCTGAGCTTGGGGAACTGGAGCTCTACGCCGAACTGCTGCTGGATCCCGAGCAATATCACACGCTCCTGGTCTTCACCGCCGAACCAGGCTCGCCCAGCCACGACAAGCTTGCGCTCCTGACCGCTGTCGCCAACTAGCACCGGCGACAGCCGGCGGTAGGCGACCGTCGGCTCCGCACACTCGGCGGCGCCGCCCCGCAGCAGCGGCATGCCCCCCGATCTCCTCATGCTTCAAGGCGAGGCACATGTCCCCTCGAAGCATGTTCCCGTCATGAGCGTCATGAGAAAACTGCCATGAAAGTCGAGGTCTGCCATGAAGGCAGTTCGTTTCCACGAGTACGGCGGCGCGGATGTGCTGCGTTACGAGGACGTGGAACGGCCGGTGCCGGCCGCGGGGGAGGTTCGGATCCGGGTCGCCGCGACCTCGTTCAACCCGGTCGACGGCACCATCCGTGCCGGTTTCATGCAGGGCCCCGTTCCGGTGGCCTTGCCGCACACTCCCGGCATCGACGTCGCGGGCACGGTCGACGCGCTGGGTGAGAGCGTGCACAACGTCAGGGCAGGCGACCCGGTCGTCGGCTTCCTGCCGATGACCGGCGCCGGCGCGGCGGCGGAATACGTCCTCGCTCCGGCCCGGCTGCTGACGTCGGCGCCCGCGAGCATCGCGCTGGCTGATGCGGCCGGGCTGCCGCTGGTGGGCCTCACCGCCTGGCAGGCCCTCTTCGACCATGCCGGGCTGACCGCCGGCCAGCGCGTGCTGATCCACGGTGCGGGCGGCGCGGTCGGCGGCTACGCCGTACAACTGGCCAAGCACGCCGGCGCCCACGTGATCGCCACGGCGGGGCCGCGCAGCAGCGAACGGGCCAGGGCCGCCGGCGCCGATGAGGTGTTCGGCCACGGGGTCCCCGAGCTGTCGGCACTCGTCGATGTCGTGCTCAACCTCGCCCCCGTCGACCCGGTGGAACTGGCCGCGCTGACCTCCGTGGTGTGCGACGGCGGTGTCGTGGTGAACACGACGGTATGGATGCCCGCACCGTCCGACGAGGAACGCGGCGTGCGCGGTGTCGACCTCTTCGTCAAGAGTGATGCCGCACAACTGGCGCGACTGGTGACGCTGGTCGACTCCGGGGCGCTACGCGTCGACATCGCCCGGCGGGTGCCGCTGACCGGCCTTGCGGCCCTGCATGCCGAGGCCGCCGAAGGCGCGGTCTGCGGCAAGGTCGTCGTCCTCACCTCCGCTGCCTCTCCCGCCTGAGTCACACCTGACGCCTGCCACCGGGCCGGACCCGGGGCCCTGATCATGACCGAGGACGCCAGGCGCGCTCAGCACCCCGGCCCGTCGTCGGCGAAGTCCGGCTGATACATACCGGCCTCGACCTCCCACCCGGTCAACCCCCGCATCACCGCACGTCCGCCGCCCCTCGGCCACGCAGACCGTGAGCGTCAGGCTCACCACCATCGGCCCCCGGCAGATACCCCTGGCCCCGCGGACGGCGACCACCGACAAGATCACCGATCTCCTCGATGAGTTCCACCGCGAGCACCTCCTGCTGATCACACAGCCACGCGGATTCGCTCGCCGCGGTCCGACGCCCCGCCCAGCGGGCAACTCACGGCCGCCTCACCGCCCGCGGGTCGAACCGATCCGCCGGACGGCACACACCACAGAAGGGCAACCACGCACCATGACCACATCCCTTGCCGACACCCTGGGCACACCGGCCCCCGTCCTGTCCTACAGCCCGGTGGTACTGCCCGTACCCGGGCGGCCCGTGGACCTCCAGGTCCGGGTCTCCGCGCCCGAGAGGGGAGCCGGCCTTCCCGTCATCCTGTTCTCCCACGGCCAGGGCCCCTCGAACAACCTCTCCTCCCTCAACGGCTACGGACCGCTGGTCAGCTTCTGGGCCGCCCACGGATTCGTCGTCATCCAGCCCACCCATCTCGGCTCCAGGACCCTGAGCCACCTGGTCACCGACGCCCCCGGAGCCCCCTACTTCTGGCGCTCGCGCGCCCAGGACATGGTCCACATCCTCGACCGGCTCGACGAGATCGAGAAGTCGGTGCCGCTGCTCGCCGGGCGGATCGACCACACCAAGGTCGCCGTCGCCGGACACTCCTTCGGCGGCTTCACCTCCAGCACCCTGCTCGGAGCCAAGGTCACCGACCCCGACACCGGGGAGGAAGCCGGCTTCCTCGAACCCCGCATCAAAACGGGCGTGTTGCTGGCCGCACCTGGCAGGGGCGACGCCATCAACGGACCCATGGGTGACGCGCTGCCGGTCTTCAAGACCATCGACTTCTCCACGATGACCACCCCCGCTCTGATCGTCACCGGCGACGAGGACGACTCCCAGCACTTCACGGACATGGGACCGGACTGGCACGCCGACTCCTACACCCTCAGCCCCGGCCCCAAGTCCCTGCTCACGCTGTTCGGCGCGGGGCACGCACTGGGAGGGATCCCCGGATACGACGCCGATGAGACCACCGACGAGAGCCCCGAGCGGGTCGCCGCCGTCGGACAGCTCACCTCGGCCTACCTCCGCAGCCGACTGCACCCCGGTGACCATGCCTGGCGAACCGCGTGCGAGGCCCTCGCGTCCGATCCCGCCGCGGTCGGAGGAGTCAAAACCAAGTAGGTCCTCCGCAGGCGCGGCGGCGTCCGCGCGACAGGCAAGTGCCCCATGGACGTTGATGCGGTGGGCCCGGGCGGGCATGGTGATCGCTCGGGCCCACCGTGCCGGCGTACGGACTTTCCTCCCCAGATGCGTACGGACGAACGTCCCCAGGTCTGGCCGCAGGCAGCGGCAACGGGACAGAGGATCCCGGTTGAGACCGATGACCCGAGCAGGGACATTCACGCGATGAGCCCCAGTACATCGTCTGAATCGATCGGGCGGGGGTGGGACGAGCGCTGGTATCGGGTCCGCATGGAGAACTTCCAGGCGTCGTTCCTGCCCAGCGACGGCGAGGACGTTGCCGGAGCCGTCCTTGCTGACGCGGCTGGTCCGCTTTCGGGGCCGGTTGGCGGTGGTCGCCGTGCCTATCCGGTGTCTGAGCGGCGAGCGTCGTCCAGGACGTCACGCAGGGCCCAGTAGGCGGGTTTCGCCTCGTACGCCGCGTCCCAGGGAAGGGCGTTTCCCGGACTGGGGGGATAGTGCCGCAGGTCAGCCGTGGAGCCGTACTTGTCGGTGAAACCCCAGGTCGAGAACGAGGTGCAGTTGGGTTCCTCGCTGCAGACGGCGAGTTTCCCCGCCAGCTGGCGGGCCTGGATGTCCTCTTCGTCCTCGTCGACGAGGACGTCCGCCTCCGAGACCCGGGCCTTCAGGCCGAGTTCGGCCAAGGCCCGGACCTTGCGTCGGAAGACCTCGGGGTCGGTACGGTCGCCGACGGCGTATTCGTGGTCCTGGAAACCGACGCCGTCGATGGGAACGCCCCGCTCCTTCAGCCGGATCAGCAGTGCGTGGAGGGCGTCCCAGCGGGGACCGTCCTCCTCCACCCCGTACTCGTTGAGGTACAGCACCGCGTGCGGGTCGGCCTCGCGGGCGGCATGGAAGGCGATGTCGATGTACTGCTCACCCATCGCTTCGAACCACAATTGCGGCCGTACGCCCCGGTTGCCGTTGGAGTAGTCCTCGTCCTCGTCGGACATGGGCTCGTTCACCACGTCCCATTCCGCCACCTTCCCCCGGAAGTGGCCGGCCACCGCGCGTATGTGCTCCACCATGACGCGCCTGCGCTGCTCGTGCGTCATCTCGGCGCGCATCCATGCGGGCAGGGCCTCGAACCAGACGAGGGTGTGGGCGTGCACCTTCATCCTGTTGGCCTCGGCGAAGTCCACCAGGGCATCGCCTTCCGCGAACGCGAACACGCCGCGTCGAGGCTGGACGAACTGCGGCTTGAAGTCGTTCTCCGGCGTCAGCATGGAGAACTCCTCACCCGCCGTCCGGCGGTAGGCGCTGTCCGTCAGCAAGGGGCCCGCGGCCAGGGCTGTTCCCATACGGATCGGGCGTGGGAGAGCCGCCGCCAGATCACGCATCGCATCGCTGGACCGGGGCACTCGCAGGCCGGGCGCGTCCACGACGGACATCCGGCCCCGGCCCAGTGACCGTGCGTGGAGATCGCTGAGGGTCCAGCCCTTCCCGCGGGCTCCCGCGTCCGCGCCGAACCAGATGCGGCCGTGGCCGAAGACGTCCCGCGCGGGAACGGTTCCCACGACCCTGCCGTCGGCCTCCAGCACCAGCCTGTTCGCGCGGACTTCGACGGCGAGGCGGACGTCGGGCCCCAGGCCGCTGCCGAAGGTCCGGGTCAGCGCGGGTCCGTCGGAGTCCCCGTCCCAGCGGTCGACCCGGAGCCTCCCGCCGACCACGCCGATGCGCACGCCGCGCCGTTCGTAGCGCCATTCGTCGTAGACGACCGGCGTCTCACCGTACAGATGCAGGTAGGCATCCGTGTCGTCCGTGCGCCGCAGGCCGGCCTCGATCCGGACATCCCCTCGGAACACCATGTGGGGACCGCGCAGGTTCACCGGTGGGTTCGGCTGTCCGCCGGTACCGTCCTGGCGTGTGATGCGCCGGTCGAGGGAGGTGATCCGTATCCCCGCGTGTGTGGGCTTCGCGCCGGCGAAGTGAGCCCAGTCCCTGCCGTCCAGGAGGTCCTCCACCGGTCCCCCCGCGGGCGCGGAGGTGCCGGCGCGGTCCCCCGGGACACCGGCGGCCAAGGCGCACACCACCGCGACGACGGCGCTCCTTCGAAACCGCATGAACAGCAGCGCTCCGTATCCTCGGTCCGTCTTGCGACGGCATCGCCGCCCTCAGTCACACCGTCGCCGAGCACCGTCTCGCCGGCCTCGGCAAGAACGGCTTCGACCCGATCGCGTCTCCCCCGCTGTGACCGATCGCCATTGTCTCAGGTGCGAGTGAGGGACCGTCGGCCGAGGACCGTTCGGGAACGACGGCCGCAGAGCGGCCGGTACGTACGGCCCGCCTCGCCACCCGTCCGGCAGCCGAGGAGCAGGCCCGCCAGGAGGACGAGCCGGTCGCCGAGGTCCGGCACATCCGTGACGCGTCGCGGCGGGCCTGCGGAGCCCCGAGGACCGCAGCCGCGCGGCGGTCCGCCCCGGAGGGTTGTGTGTGGGACGTGTGAGGAGGAGATCTCCAGCGGGCAGTTCCGTGTCGATGACGAAGCTGATTTCGATGACCGGGCAGGCGAGATGCTGTCGAGGGACGCCGGTGAACAGCCGACGCGTCAGGACCGTCCGATCAGCCGTGATCGCCGCACCCGGATCATGCCACCGGCCTGGCACGACGCCTCACCCGTTGTCACGCACCCACTCGTCGGCCCGTCCTGTTCCCTCGCCGGCGGTCAGCCGCGCACGTGCAGCCCGAAGCCCGTGCGGCCCGCGGGTTCCAGTCCCTCCTTCAGGTGCAGCGAGGGGATCTCGTAGTCGCCGGAGTTCTGCCGCCGGAACGCGATCGGCTCGGTCGACTCCAGGGTCAGCAGGCGCTGCTCCCAGGCCTTGGCGACGTCCGGGTAGTCCTCGGTGGTCGTCCGGTCGGCGCCGTACAGGACGAACGGCGGCAGCACCTCGATACCCGGGTAGTAGAGGATGCCGTGCTGGATGGGGAACAGCAGATCGTCGATGGGCCCGCCGATCCCGCGAGCGGCGTAGTGCGGCTCCAGGCCGCCGACGGTGACCGACAGCACGGCCTTCCGGCCCGCGAGAGTGCCCTCGCCGAAGCGCTCGCCGTACTTCGTGTCGCTGTGCTCGCCGACGCCGTACGCGAAGTGGAAGGTGAACACCCGGTCCACCCATCCCTTGAGGATCGCGGGCATCGTGTACCACCACAGCGGGAACTGGAAGATGATCGTGTCGGCCCACAGCAGCTTCTCCTGCTCGGCGCGGACGTCGGGCGTGAGCGTCCCGGCGTCGAAGGCCCGGCCCGAGTCCCGGGCGACCTTCAGCGGGATCGAAGCGTCGGGGCCGTAGTCCGTGGCGTCCACGACGGCCTTCCAGTTCATCGCGTACAGATCGCTCACCCGCACCTCGTGCCCGGCGCCCTGCAGTGTGGACACCGCGAGATCCTTCAGCGAGCCGTTGAGCGACTTCGGCTCCGGATGGGCGTAGACGATCAGCGTCCTCATGGGAACTCCTTCGGATCGGATGCCTCCGATCCTGGACGTCCCGCCGTCCGGCATCCAGGGGCTCCCCGTCCGACGGAGGGGACTTCCTGGTAATGGCAGGACCACTCTCACGGGCCCCCGCCGAAGCCATACTGGGCGCATGGACGATCTCGCGGGCTTCCTGCGGACCCGGCGTTCCCGGGTCGACCCGGCGGCCGTCGGCATCCCCACCGACAGCCGCCGCCGGGTCGAGGGGCTGCGCCGCGAAGAGGTGGCGCACCTGTCCGGAGTCAGCGTCGACTACTACGTACGCCTGGAGCAGGGCCGCGCGACCCAGCCCTCCGAGCAGGTCCTCGACGCCCTCGCCCGCGTCCTCGACCTCGACGAAACCGAACGCGGACACCTCTACCGGCTTGCCCGACAGCGCCGCCACCGTGGGAAGGCACCGAGCGGGCGGGTCCGGCCGGAGCTGCTGCGCGTCCTGGACCTGGTGGGCGACGCACCCGCACTGATCATGAACCATCGCATGGACGTACTCGCCGGGAACCGTCTCGCCGAACTCCTCTACGGCCGCCCGATGCCGGGCCTGAACACCGCCCGGCACATCTTCCTCGAGGAAGCCGAGCGCGGCCTGTACGCGGGCTGGGAGAACTGCACCCTCGACGCGGTCGGGCACTTGCGCCTGGCCGCTGGTAAATACCCCGAGGATCCCCGCCTGGCCTCACTCGTCGGCGAGCTGGCGATGGGCAGTGAACGCTTCCGTCGTCTCTGGGCCCGGGCGGACGTGCGCGCCCGCACCCATGGACGCAAGGCGTACCGGCACCCTTTGGTCGGACCGCTGGAACTGCACCATGAGAACTTCGCGCTGCCGAACGAACCAGGCATCGAGCTGCTGGTGCTGTTCGCGGCCCCGGCCAGCCCCGCCGAGGACGCACTACGCCTGCTCGCCGACCTGGGCGCGGACAACGGCACTGCACGTGCCCCGGTGAACGCCCGGATCCGCGAGTAACCCACTGCCCCCGCCCACCGCATACGCACCGGCCCTGTCGGCTCAGTGCCCGGGCCGTCGTCAAGGTGATCATCAGACACAGGCGCACCATGACCATGACCACCGGCACCGCGAACGCATATCTCCGGCAGGGAATCCGCGTACTCGTTCGGATTCCGCCGGTTGATCCTTACGGCCACGATTTCTTCCAGAGGGTCACTCGGGGTTGTCGACACCCCCGAGTGAGGACTGCCGGCTGTGCCGGCGACCATGGACGGCACCGGCGACCGGTCGCTCGCGCTCAGGCCGGAGGGAGCGTGGGCAGACGGTCCGGGACGGCCGGACAGGATGCGGAAGACCTGCTGTCGGACCGCTCGTGCGGTGGTCGCCCTCCGCTCGGGTTCTCCGGCCCTGGGGCGGCAGTCCCCGCGCGGAAGCCGCTGGAGGCGGCCCGGACTCGGATGTGGTGTCCCGCCCTGAAGACGGTGCTGGTCGACCACGGATCCCCAACGTGCTGCGGGCTCACCCGGTGTCGTGCGCACCGCGCGATGCTGTCGGTCGCATTGCGGGAGACGCCGTCTCGTCGCAGGCCACCCAGCCGGTCGAGGACCCGTCGGTGGCAGCGGGGAGCATCGTCCTGACGCGGTCGGCCGCCCCGAGGTGCTCCGCGAGCGGTTCGGTGGTGAGGACCAGGACGCCCTCGCGCGTCTTTCCACGGCCGTCCGCTCCAGCGGCGGCCCGGGACGGAACTCTTCGCTCGTCCCTGGTGTCCTGCGCCGGGAACACGTCGGTGGATCCGTCCCGTCCAGGCGGTCGGAGTCCCGCCGCCGACCGGGCGTGTCGACCGGCCACGGCTCATCCGGAACCACCTGGGAGCTTCCGGCGCAGGACACTGGCGCGCCGCCGGTGGTGGGCACGGGATCCACCGGGTCGTGGGTTCACTTCCTCGGCCCGCTCGGCGACGGACGGCAGCTCAGGCGCCGGGCTCCGTCGGCAGGCCTGCCGCTCCCCCACCGGCACCCGCCTGACGGCTCGCCCGATGCTCCTCTTCCTCCTCTTCCTCGGCCAGGTCGGCTTGGTCCGGAGCGCCACTGTTCCACGCGACGGGCGGTGTCGGAGCCGTGATCGTCTGGGGTTCGTCGGAACCCGGGCGGACACTCGGCTGGGATCCCGGTGTGTGGGGCGTCTGCGCTTCGTCATCGGAGTTCGTCATGGAGTGCGGGTTCCCGCCGTTCTCGTTCGAATGCCTTGATCAAGTCCGGCCGGGGATCATCGTCACGCCCAGGACCTGAGAACCCCCGGCTGCTGCGGGCCGGCAGAACTGCGGCATCGGCTCAGCACGCGTTTCGTACGTGAGTCAGTCCGTTCGCCGACGGCTGTCTCATGGCGGCGCTCACGGCTTCGGCGGAACGCCGACGGCGCCTGTCCCGGCCGGTGCGAGGGGCGGCAGGTCACAGCGTGTCCATAGGGGCGGCAGTGCCTGACCGGCCGTCGTCTGCGCCTGCGCGTGCCTGCGTCGTCTGCGCCTGCGCGTGCCTGGGTCGAGAGGGTGGCGGCACCGAGAGCGTTCGTCCCGTCGGAGCCCGGTTCGGTGCGGAGCCGGGTCAGCCGCTCGTACGGCCGCCGTGCGTCCGGCGCGGTCCCTCAAGGGGCGGCCGGGGTCCCCGGGGGCTGCGGGGGGATGCGCCGATGGATGTCCTGCAGCAGGTCGCGCATGGCCATGCGGAAGATCTCCGCTTGGTGTTCGCCGATGAAGGAGGTGTGTCCGAAGGCCTCCAGGACGACCATGCCGTGCATGTGCCCCCAGGCGCCGAGGAGGAGAGCGGTCGCGGAAGGCGGCAGGGTTTCCGGACCGTGCGGGAACAGGGGTTCCAGGTGCGCCTGCAGAGCCGGTGAGAGCGTCCGGGTGTCGGCCGCGGCGAGTTGTGCGGTGGTGAACCCGTCGAACATCTCCCGCTGGAAGACCGCGCTCAGCCGGCGCATCGCCTGGGTGGTCGGGCCCTCGGCAGGTGCCTCGTAGTGGCGCAGCGGTGCGCCGTAGAGCAGCTGGAATCGTTCGACGTGGGTGACGGCCCAGCGGCGGTAGCCCTCGGCGGCGGCCAGGAACCGCCGTGCGGCCGGTTCGTGGGCCGCTGCGTCGACGGCTGCCGTCACGGCGTCGGCCAGGTCGTCGTACGCCTTGGCCACCAGTGCCGTGACGAGGGCGTCCCTGTTCGGGAAGTAGTGGTAGAGCCCTTGCACGGTCATGCCGAGGTCGCGGGCGACTGCTCGCAGGGACAGGGCGTGCGGGCCCTGCTCGGCGATCTGGCGCTCGGCAGCGTCCACGATCTCTCGCATGGCGACGGCTCGGCGTCGCTGGCGCAGGGACGGCAGGACCGTCGCGGGCTCTTCGGCGAACATGCGGCGATCCTAAGGCGGTTGACGGGACGGGTCGTCAGGGAACTCCGCTGCTCGGAAAACCTGACAGTGTCAGGTAAATCTCCTTCTGCTCAAGAACGCGCCGCCTCATTAGCGTCGTTCCCGGCGGCGGCGGACGCGGCATCGCGCACCCTCCACCGGGGCGAGGTGGGCTCTGCGACGCGTTCCGCCGGCTTCTCGCCCGGTCGTCGCCTCTCGTCTTTTCCGAAGAACCCCGAAGGAGATCCCCTCGTGTTCGAACGTATGGCCGGCCTGGCGATCCGCCGGTCCCGACTGGTGCTGGCCGTGGCCGCCCTGGCCGTGGCACTGATGGGGGTGGTGGGCGCCGGCGCCTTCGACAAGCTGAAGGGAGGCGGCTTCGACGACCCCGCCTCCCCCTCCACGCGGGCGGCGAACGTCATCGCCGACAAGTTCGGCGGCGAGACCAACCTCGTCCTGCTGGTCCGCTCCCCCGGCGGCCGCATCGACACCCCCGCCGCCGAGGAGAGCGGCCGGGAACTGGTGGCCGCTCTCCGGAAGGACGAGCGGCTCGGCAACCTCGTCTCCTTCTGGGAGACGAACAGTGCGGACCTGCGTTCCGAGGACGGCCGTGAGGCCCTGGTCCTCGCCCACGTGAAAGGCGACACCACCGAGCAGCGGGAAAGCACCGTCGCGATCCTGGACGCCTACGGCGGCTCCTACAAGGACACTCTCACCGTCCGGGCCGGAGGAGGGGCCGCTGTGGGAGCCGGCCTGTCGAACCAGGTGGTCGAGGATCTGGTCCTCGCCGAGGCGATCGCGATACCGCTGACCCTTGTGCTGCTCCTGGTCGTCTTCGGCGGCGTCGTCGCGGCGCTGTTGCCGCTCGTCATCGCCGTCATCGCCGTCGTCGGCTCGTTCGCCCAGCTCTTCCTGCTCGGCAGCGTCACCGACGTGGCCGACACCGCGACCAACCTCACCACCGCCCTGGGTCTCGGACTGGGCATCGACTACGCCCTGTTGATGGTCAGCCGCTTCCGGGAGCAGATCGCGGCCGGGGTGAGCGTGGACGACGCCGTCCGACGGACGGTGCACACCGCGGGTCGCACCGTCGCCTTCTCCGCGGCGACCGTCGCGGCGGCACTGGCAGCCCTCATGGTGTTCCCGCAGTACTTCCTGCGCTCGTTCGGCTTCGCCGGGGTCGGCGTCGTCGCCGTCGCCGCCCTGAGCACCCTGTTCGTGATGCCGGCCCTGCTGAAGGTCCTGGGGCACCGGGTCGACGGCGGGCGGATGCCGTGGGCGAAGTCGCGGCGCTCCGAGGCTCAGGCGCCGGTGTGGGGGCGGCTGGCGCGCACCGTCATGCGGCGGCCCGTGCTCACGGCGGTGCCCGTCCTCGCCGTGCTGCTGCTGGCGGCGAGTCCTCTGCTGAACGTCACCTTCGGAACGCCGGACGAACGCGTGCTGCCCGAGGACGCCGAGAGCCGCCAGGTCTCGCAGATCCTGCGGGAGGAGTTCGGCGGCGGCGAGGACTCGGCCGTCCTCATCGCCATCGACAGCTCCGTGGCCGAAGCCCCGCTGGCCTCGTATGCGGGGCGACTGGCCGCGCTCGAGGGAGTCGAGCGTGTCGAGACCAGCGCGGGCACCTACAGCGCGGGGCGGCCCGTCGCGACCGGCCCGGCCGACTCCGCCCTCGGCCGGCCCGACGCACAGCGGATCAGTGTGGTGAGCGGTCTGACGCCGAAGTCCGAGGCGGCCGAGAGCCTGGTCGAGCAGGTGCGGTCGGTGACTCCGCCCCCGGGGACGGAACCCTTGGTCGGCGGGAACGACGCCGTGCTGGTCGACGCCAAGGAATCCATCGCCGGCGAACTCCCGCTGGCCGTGACCCTGGTCGTCCTCAGCACCTTCCTGCTGCTCTTCCTGTTCACCGGCAGCGTCGTGCAGCCGCTGCGCGCGCTGGTCCTCAACCTGATCAGCCTGGGTGCCACCCTCGGTGTGATGACCTGGATCTTCCAGGACGGCAACCTCTCCTCACTGCTCGGCTTCACCGCCCAGCCGATGGAGCTGGCGATGACCGTGCTGATGTTCTGCATCGGCTTCGGCCTCTCGATGGACTACGAGGTCTTCGTCACCAGCCGGATCAAGGAACTCCACGACCGGGGAGCGGACAACGAGACCGCCGTGGTCGACGGCCTCGGCCACACCGGGCGCATCGTCAGCGCGGCCGCCTTCCTGCTCGCGGTGAGCTTCTTCGCCTTCGGCACCGCCAAACTCAGCTTCATGCAGATGTTCGGCCTCGGCAGCGGACTGGCCGTCCTCATCGATGCCCTCGCCGTCCGCGGCGTGCTCGTCCCCGCCGCGATGCGTCTGCTGGGGAACTCGGCCTGGTACGCGCCCGGCTTTCTCCGCGCGTTCCACGCGCGGTACGGCCTGAGCGAAGGTGGTCCCGAGCCGGCGTCCGCCGCCGGATCGGCGGCAGCGGCTCGGGCGGACACGAAGGAGTCGACCATGGTGTGACCGGCCTGAGCACCGCTGAGCCACTCACCGCGACTTGTCGCGCAAGGCGCGAAAACGGACGTGACCGAGCGCGAGGTCCCGCCCGGCCACGATCCGTTCCTACGGCGGCACCCGCTGAGCCCGTGGCTGAAGGGATCGTTCCATGAGCCGCCGGCGTCTCCGCGGGACGGCGTTGCGGAACGACCAGCCGGTCTGCGGCGCACGCCGGGGCGCGGTCGGCGTCGCCGGGCTCCCGGTGGATCCCTCCTCCCCCGGATGCCCAGGGCAGGTGTCTTTTCCGCCATGCCGTCATGACGGCATGGCGGAAAGGTACTTCCGCACAGGAGCATGTGCCTGACATCTTGCGTCCACCACTCGTTTCGTATGGCCCGGCCGGTGTCCTCACCACGATCGGGCCGTCTCCGGAGGACGCATTGACACTCCGCATATCCAGCCGGCCCGGACGCACGCCGGTGCTGGCGGCCACGCTCGGCGCCGTCCTCGCGTTCGGCGCCCCGGGCGCCCTCGCGGGCACGCTGCCCGTCGCCTCCTCCACCGCGCCCGCCGCCGAGGCCCACGCTCCGGCCGCCGAGGCCCACGCTCCGGTCGCCGCACCGGCTTCCGGGAGTGCGGCCTGGGTGGCCGGCACGCGCGCCTACCTCGTGATCACCGCCCCCGGTGACAGTTCGGCGGTGCGCTCCGCGATCGCGGCCAACGGCGGCACCGTCTTCTCGGCCTTCGACGCCATCGGCGTGATCGTCGCCCACTCGGCGTCCAGTGGGTTCGCCGCGACCCTGCGCGGCGTCGCGGGCGTGCAGCAGGTCGGCGCCACGCGCACCTCGGACGTCCCGGCCGCCGCCTACGACCCGGCGCTCCCGGCCGATCCGGCTCAGGCCTCGACCCCGGCCGGGGAACCGGTCCGGGCCGACATGAGCCAGATCAAGGCCGACCAGGCCTGGGCCGTGAACCCGGGCTCCGCCTCCGTCACCGTCGGCATCCTGGACACCGGTGTGGACGACCGGCACCAGGACCTGGCGCCCAACTTCGACGCGGCCGACTCGGTCTCCTGCGCCTACGGCAAGCCCGACACCCGGGCCGGTGCCTGGCGCGACGTGGACACGCACGGCACCCACGTGGCGGGCACCGTCGCCGCGGCCAAGAACGGCAAGGGCGTCGTCGGCGTGGCCCCCGGGGTGAGGATCGCCGCGGTCCGGGTCGCCGAGCCGGGCAACTCCTTCTTCTTCGCCGAGAACACCGTCTGCGGCTTCGTCTGGGCCGGTGACCACGGCTTCAAGGTCACCAACAACAGCTATTACACGGACCCGTGGCAGTTCAACTGCCCCGACGACATCGACCAGGCCGCCATCATCGAGGGCGTCAAGCGCGCCCAGGAGTACGCCGAGAGCAAGGGCTCCCTCCAGATCGCCGCGGCGGGCAACGAGAACTACGACCTCGCCCACAAGACGACCGACTCCGCGAGCCCGAACGACTCGACGCCGGTCACCCGCACCATCACCAACGCCTGCCTCGACATCCCGACCGAACTGCCGGGCGTGGTCACGGTCGCGGCCAACGGCACGGGCGTCACCAAGGCCTCGTTCTCCAACTACGGGCAGAACGTCATCGACGTCGCGGCGCCGGGCAGCAGCGTGTACTCCACCGTCCCCGGCGGCCGCTACGGCAGCAAGAGCGGCACCTCGATGGCCACCCCGCACGTGGCCGGTGTGGCGGCGCTCATCGCCAGCGCCGAGCCGGGCATCACCCCGGCGCAGATCCGCGCCAGGCTGGCCGCCCAGGCCAACGACATCGCCTGCCCCTCGGACAGCCGCTGCACGGGCACGACGGCGAACAACTCGTTCTTCGGCGAAGGACAGGCCGACGCCCTCAAGGCCGTCGGGACCACCCCGCCGCCCGGCAAGTACTTCGAGAACCTGGCGGACTTCACCGTCAACGACAACGCGACCGTGGAGAGCCCGATCGCCGTCACCGGCGTGAGCGGCAACGCCCCGGCCGCCCTCATGGTGGGGGTGGACATCAAGCACACCTACATCGGTGACCTGAAGGTCGACCTGGTGGCGCCGGACGGCACCGTCCACACCCTGCACAACCGCACCGGCGGCAGCGCCGACGACATCGCCCGGACCTACACCGTGAACGCCTCCTCGGAGGTCGCGAACGGCACCTGGAAGCTGCGCGTCGACGACAACGCCGCCTCCGACATGGGCAAGATCGACGCCTGGAACCTGACCTTCTAGCAGTGCTTCGTCGCCTTGGGTGATCCTTCCTGGTGGTGGGCGTCTCCCCCGGTACGGGGCCGGGGGAGACGGAACGGCTCCGGGGCGGGTCGGCGGGGTTCGCCGGCGATGTGTTCGGGGCACTGCCGTGGCGGGATCAGCGGCGGTCCGGAAGCGGGACGAACTCGCCGCCGCGGCCCGCCTCTTCCCGCGCGGACTCAGGCGGCGATCGCACGTCGTCCGCGGCCGCTGCGGCCGCCCCCTCCTCCATGTCCTGGACGAGAACCCCATGGGTTCCTGATCGGCACATGACGCGACCCGTTCTCACGGGTGTCCGTGGCCGGTGGTCACGCATCCGGCCACACGGTCCGGCTCGGCCGACGCCCCGGGAACAGTTCCGCCTCCCGGTTCGCGGCGAGTTCCCTGTCCGCCGCCCGCCCGTGTCGTCAACCGCGTTCGTTTCATTGACATTTCTTTCGGAGGACGTACCGTTGGGAGCGCTCCCATCACAGTCTCGCAACTGGAAGGAGTCCCCCCACATGCACCGACAGAGCCCGTCGACCGGGCGTTCCCGGCTGTCCCCCCGCCGACCTCTCCAGGCGCTCGTCATGGTGTTCGCCGTGGTGGTCGGTGCGCTGGCCTGGTCGGCCCCCGCCCAGGCCCACGGCACCATCGTCAGCCCCGCCACCCGCGCGTACCAGTGCTGGAAGACGTGGGGCAGCAACCACACGAGCCCGGCCATGCAGACCGAAGACCCCATGTGCTATCAGGCGTTCCAGGCCAACGCCGACACCATGTGGAACTGGATGAGCGCGCTCCGCGACGGCCTCGGCGGCCAGTTCCAGGCGCGGACTCCCGACGGGACGCTCTGCAGCAACAACCTCTCCAGGAACGCCAGTCTGGACAGGCCCGGGCCGTGGAGGACGACCAACGTCGGCAACAACTTCACGGTCCAGCTGTACGACCAGGCGTCCCACGGTGCCGACTACTTCAAGGTCTACGTGAGCAAGCAGGGCTTCAACCCCAAGACCCAGACCCTGGGCTGGAACAACCTCGACTTCATCACGCAGACCGGACGTTTCGCCCCGGCACAGGACATCAGGTTCAACGTCAGCACCTCGGGTTACAGCGGACACCACGTCCTGTTCGTGATCTGGCAGGCCTCGCACCTCGACCAGGCCTACATGTGGTGCAGCGACGTGAACTTCGGCTGAGCCGTCCGGAGGGCGCCGCGCACGGCACCGGCCCCGGCCGGGCGCCGGTGGCCCGCCGCCGGGCCGACCGAGCTCCGTCGGGGCAGGGGACGCATCGGGTCGCCCTGCCCCGGCGGGGCTCCGCGCGCTCCCGGTGTGCGGACGACCCGGTCGTGCGGCAGCCGGCTCCCCGCCGGTGGGGGTGGGGGGCGTGGAGGTCCGGAGGTGCTCAGGGCCGCCCGGGACGATGCCGCGGATGACGGTCCGGCCGGTGCAGCAGGTGCCGAGGAAGCCGTTGCCGGTCCCGGCCCGCTCCCGCGCCGGCAGACGCGGGAGCGGGCCCGCCGGTGGACGCGCGAAGCTGCCGGGGACGAGGTGATGCTTCGTGGCCCGGTGCCGGTGCGGCGAGGAGGGGCGGGTGAGCCGCACCGGGGCAGGGCCCGTGTGACACTGTGACGCGTCGTCCCTGCCCCGGTGCCGTCCGGTTCAGGCGGCGTGGGGGGTCTGGACGTCGAGGACCCAGGTGACGCCGAACCGGTCGGTGAGCATGCCGAAACCCGGGGTCCACGCCGACGCGGCGAGCGGCTCGATGACGGTGCCGCCCTCGGCGAGGGCGTTCCAGTAGCCGGTGATCTCGTCGAGGGTGTCGGCGCGGACGGACTGGAAGAACGTCCGGTCGGTGATCGTGGCACCGTTCTCCCGGTGGGTGGAGCCGGCCGTCACCGTGATGCCGGTGTCGTCCTGGCCGGGGATGTCGTAGGCCATGACGCGGAACCCGTCCCGGCTCTCGACCTGTCCGAACACGACCTTGTCGGCGCCGGGAACCTCTTTCGGCATGCCGACGTCGCCGTAGGTGGTGACGGTGAGCCGGCCCTCGAACACGGTCGCGTAGAACTCGAGTGCCTGGCGGGCGGTGCCGCGGAAGTTCAGGTGGGTGGTCGTCCTGATCGTCATGGTCTGCTCTTCTCCTCGGGGGGTTCGAGCGGCAGGTGTGCCGTCCGGGACGAGCATCACGGCAGAAGAGGTCAGGGACGGTCCTCCACTCGGAGCACACTGGCCTCATGATCGGAAGCACTTCGCGGATGCTCGCCCTGCTCTCGCTCCTGCAGACGCGGCGCGACTGGCCGGGGCAGGTCCTCGCGGAGCGTTTGGACGTGAGCCCGCGCACGGTCCGCCGCGACGTGGGCCGCCTGCGGGAACTCGGTTACCGGATCGGGTCGGTGAAGGGACCCGACGGCGGGTACCGGCTCGAGGCCGGCTCCGAGCTGCCGCCGCTGCTGTTCGACGACGAACAGGCGGTCGCGATCGCGGTCGCGCTCCAGGGCGTGTCCTCCACCGGGGTCGACATCGACGAGGCGGCGGTCCGCGCGTTGGCCACGGTCCGTCAGGTGATGCCGTCCAGGCTCCGCCATCGCGTCGACGGCATCCGCTTCACCGGGACCGAGGCCTCCTGCCGTGTCGGTCCCTCGGTGCTCGAGACCATCAGCGCCGCCGTCCGGGACCGGCACACGCTCCGGTTCGGCTACGGCGGGGGCGACGTCCCCGCACGGCGTGTGCAGCCGCACGCGATCGTCGCCCGCAAGAGCCGGTGGTATCTGATCGCATGGGATCTGGACCGTGACGACTGGCGCGTCTTCCGCATGGACCGCATGGCGCCGCGCACCCCGACGGGCCCGGTCTTCACGCCCCGCGCGCTTCCCGCAGCCGATGCGCGCTCCTTCCTCGCCGCCCGGTCCAGGGGATCGGGGAGCGGGGAGCGCTGGCCCTGCGTGGGCGAGGTCGTCGTCGAGCTTCCCGCGCGTGAGGTCATCCCCTGGACCGACGACGGTGAGGTCGAGGAACTCACCGAGCGGTCCTGTCGTGTCACGATCGGCTCGTGGTCCTGGGCCGGTCTGCTCGCCCGTGTGGCCCGGTACGACGCCCCCTTCACCGTGGTCGGCCCGGACGCCTTGGCCCGGGCCGCGGCGCAGCTCGCCGAACGGTTGCAGGACTCGGTCCGTCCGCCGGCGCCGAAGGGCCGGCCGTCGGGCAGGAGGATCCCGTGCGCGCCGCAAGCGCGGGGAAACGCGTCAGGACGCGGGAGAGTACAGGACACAGGGTGACCGTTCGGCGCGCGAGGATCGCTTCATGACGAACACAGCGAACACGGCGAAAGAGAATCCGGCAGGCCGGTTGGTCGTGGCCGACGCGCGGGCCTGGCGGACGTGGCTCGACGCCCAGGAGAACTCGTCCGCCGGGGTGCAGCTGATCCTCGCGAAGAAGGACACCACGGAACCGACCTCCCTGACCTACGGAGAGGCCCTCGAAGAGGCTCTCTGCAGCGGCTGGATCGACGGCCGCCGCAACGCCGTCGACGCACGCGTGTTCCAACAGTGCTTCACCCCGCGTCGAACCGCGTCGACGTGGTCCCGGCGAAACGTCACCATCGTCGCCACCCTGATCGAGCAGGGGCGCATGCGGCCACGGGGTCTCGCGGAGATCGAGCGGGCGAGGGCGGACGGGCGCTGGGACCGCGCCTACGCCGGGCAGGCCGAGGCCGAAGCACCCTCCGACCTCACCCGGGCACTTGCCGCGTCGCCCACGGCGGCGGTCCGCTTCGCCGCACTGAGCCGCGCGCAGCGCTACAGCATCATCCGTCAGGTGGTCACCGCGGCGAGCGGGACCAGCCGGAGGAACCGCATCGAGAAGTCCCTCGCGCGTCTGGAGACCGCCCCGCGGCCCTGACGCTGTCCGGCCGGGCCTCCGGGGCAGCAGGGGCCTCCCCGCCGGGAGGCCCTTCCCTCGTGCCTGTGCCGTTCGCAAACGTGTCGCTGCGGGTCGTGGAGGTCCGGTGGTGCCCAGGGCCGCCCGGGACGATGCCGTGGGTGCTCGTCCCGCCGGTGTGGCAGGTGACGAGGAAGCCCCTGTCGGTCCCGGCTGTGCTCCTGTGCCGGCAGGTGGCCGAGGACGCCGGACTCGCGGTCCCGCGGCACGAGAACGCGGTGCTGGGTCGCCCCCGTCACCGCACCGGTCCCGTACGGCGAAAGCAGCGGCCGCACGGTGTCGAACCCGACGGCCCCCGCCTTCCACCGTGCCGGCGCCCGGCCGCACGCCCGGGGACCGCCGAACTCAGGGTGTGTCGGCGTGGTCGCCGGAGCCGGCCGTTTCCTCCCGCACCATGCCGAGGAAGCGCCGGATCGCTTCGACCGGCATGTCGAGCCCTTCCGAAGCGGACTGCTCGTCGCCGAACACCTGCACGGCCTCGGTGACGGCTCCGGCCAGTTCGAGCTCTGCCCTGCGGACCTTGGCCTCGGCCTTGTCCACGGTGTCGACCACCGCCAGCTGACGGCGCTGCTTCTCCTGGAGCCTCTGCTTGCGGGAAAGGGTCTTGTCAAAGCTCTGCACGGACATGGCCAAGATCATAATCAGCTCGCGTTCCGGGCGGCTTCCAGGGCGGTGCCGATGACCGTGCCGACGCCCGGAAGCGCTCAATCGGCGTGCGGGGGGCGGGCGCGCACCAGTCCGCTCTGATAGGCGATCACCACCAGTTGCGCACGGTCACGGGCCCGTAGTTTCGCCATGGAGCGGGAGAGGTGACTGCGGACGGTCAGCGGGCTCAGGAAGAGGGTGTCGGCGATCTCGGCGTTGGACTTGCCGAGCGCGGCGAGCGCGACGACCTCGCGCTCGCGAGGGGTGAGGGCGGCGAGGCGTTCGGGCGGTGCCGGTCGTTCGTCCGCGTCCGGTGTGGCCAGGAAGCGGGTGATGAGGGCTCTGGTGGCCGCGGGGGAAAGCAGCGAGTCGCCCGCGGCCACGGTTCTGATGCCTGCCAGAAGAACGTCCGCGCTGACGTCCTTGCCCAGGAAACCGCTGGCGCCGGCGCGCAGGGCGCGAGCCACGTTCTCGTCGTTCTCGAAGGTGGTGAGCACCAGGACGCGGGTTGTGGACAGCTCCTGCCGTTCGCAGATGTCGGCGGTGGCGGCGATCCCGTCGGTCAGCGGCATCCTGATGTCCATGAGGACGACGTCCGGACGGTGGGCACGGGTGAGTTCGACGGCCTGCCGGCCGTCCGGGGCCTCGGCGACGACCGTCATGTCCGGGTCGGAGTCGATCAGGATGCGGAAGGTGGCCCTGAGCAGGGCCTGGTCGTCGGCGAGCAGGACGCGGATCGTCATGGGGCGGGCCGTTCGTCGTCGTTGTCGAGCGGAAGGGAGCAGAACACCTCGAACCCGCCCCGCCCGCTGTGGCCGGCGCGGAAGGTGCCGCCCGCGGCAAGGGCGCGCTCGCGCATGCCGATCAGCCCGAAACCACGAGGGGAAGGGGGTGCCGGCGCGTCCCCGTACGGAGCGGTGTCGTTGGCGACGAGGAGGGTCAGGCCGTAGGGCGTGTAGACCAGCCGGACGCGAGCGGTGGGAGTGACGGCGTACTTGGTGGCGTTGGTCAATGCCTCCTGGATGATCCGGTACGCCGTCAGGTCCAGTCCGGGGTTCAGGGGGCGTGGCCGGCCCTCCGCTTCGACGGACACGTCCAGACCGGCTTCCGAGCAGGTGGCGATCAGGTCGGGCAGTTGCCCGAGGCCGGGGGCGGGGGTCAGGTCGTCGGACGTGTCGGTGTCCTGGCGCAGGAGGCCCACCGTTCTCTTCATCTCACGCAGCGCCTCGGCGGTGGTTGCGGACAAGTGCTCCAGCATGTCGATGGCCTGGAGGGGGTTCGACCGGGCCAGGTGAGCGGCGGTCGTGGCCTGCGCGTTGGCCAGGGCGAGATGGTGGGCGACGACGTCGTGCAGTTCCCGGGCGATGCGCATGCGCTCCTGGACAACACGGTGGCGAGCCAGTTCCTCCCGCTCACGCTCGATGTGTTCGGCACGGGCCGCGGCGTACTCCCGGCGCACCCGGACGTAGCTCCCGAAGGCGGCGGTCAGCAGCACCCACCCCGCCGGGTTGACGACGGCGAGGATGATCGAGTGCTGGAGGGACGAGGTGCCCCACAACCCGGCGAGCACTACGCCCGCGGTGGCGGCCGAGACGCTGATCCCGGTGGCCCTGCGGTCGGTGCGCAGGCTGACGGAGTACAGCGCGATCAGGAGCGGCCCCATCAGGAGCGGGGTCAGCAGGTAGCCGAGAAGGCCCAGCCCGACCGTGCACAGGGTGGTCACGGCCATGACGGCGGACGTGTGGCGGTGTCGCCAGCGCACCGCCGCGCAGGCGACGAAGGACAGGACGACGGCAGGCCACAGGGCAAGGGGCTCGGAGAGCAGCCAGCCGGTGACGAGGGAGCCGACGGCCGTCACCAGGAACAGTACGGCGGGCACGACGATGCCGGAGGTCCCGGGCCTACTGCCGGCCCAACGCTGCCAGATGGTTCTCATCGTGCGATCTCTCCGGAGGCAAGCAGGGGATCAAGGACATGCTGACAGGTCCGGGCCGCTGCGTCGTGTCCGAGGTGGCGGCGGCCCGGGTCCTCGTCCTCGCGTCAGGTGCGAGCCGTTTCGGGGTGCCGCCTCGCGTGGTCGGCGGGGGCCGAGGGGCCGGCGGTGAGACCGGCGCCCTCGATGTCCACGTCGGGCAGCAGCCTGTCGAGCCAACGGGGCAGCCACCACGCCTTGTCGCCCAGCAGGGCGAGCACCGCCGGCACCAGGGCCATGCGGACCACGAAGGCGTCGAGGAGGACCGCGACCGCGAGCCCGAAGCCGATCGTCTTGATCATGGACTCGGCGGCCCCGATGAAGCCGGAGAAGACCGCGATCATGATCGCCGCGGCGGCCACGACCACGCGGGCGCTGTGCCGGAAGCCCGTGACGACCGCCTGCCCGGGACGGTCACCGTGTACGTACGCCTCCCGCATCCGGGAGACGAGGAAGACCTCGTAGTCCATGGCCAGCCCGAAGACGATGCCCACCAGGAAGATCGGCATCAGGCTCATGACGGGGCCGGTCTGCTCGACGCCCAGCAGCTCCGCTCCCCAGCCCCACTGGAAGACGGCCACCACCGAACCGAGTGCCGCCAGTACCGAGAGCAGGAAGCCGAAGGCCGCCTTGACGGGCACGAGCACCGAACGGAAGACCACCAGCAGCAGGACGAGGGCCAGTCCGACGATGACCGTCAGGTACGGCACCAGGGCGTCCTTCAGGGCCTGGGCGACGTCGATGTCCATCGCGGTGCTGCCGGTCACCTCGAAGGTCGCGCCGGTGTCGGCCTCCAGCCCGGCGCGCTCCGCGCGGATGGACTGGACCAGGTCCTTCGTCCTCTCGTCGTTCGGGCCCGTGGCGGGGACGGCCGAGACGAGTGCGGTGTCGCCGTCCTCGTTGAAACGGGCGGGAGACACGGACACGACGCCTTCGGTGTTTTTGATCTCTTCGACGACGGTCCCGACCGCGGCCTCGGGCCCGTCGGCGTCCCGGGCGTCGACGACGATGGTCAGCGGGCCGTTGAAGCCGGCGCCGAAGCCGTCGGCGAGGGCGTCGTAGGCGCGTCGCTCGGTCGTGGAGGTCGGTTTCGACTCCGCGCCCGGCATGCCCATCTCGAGCTGGGCCGTGGGCAGGGCGAGCGCCCCGAGGCCCGCCACGCAGACCAGCAGCACCGCCACGGGGCGGCGCAGCACGAAGCGAGCCCACCGCGTTCCGCCGTTGTCGTGTGCCGGCGTGCGCGTCCTGGCGCCCTCGCCCGCCTTGCGCGTCCGTCGGGGAAGGACCGCGTCGGGCCACATGCCGAGCAGTGCCGGGACCAGGGTCAGGGCGACGAGTACGGCGACCACGACGGCCCCCGCGGCACACATGCCCATCTTGGTGAGCATCGGGACGTCGACCACGGTCAGGCCGACCAGGGCGATCACCACCGTCAGACCGGCGAAGACGACCGCGGAGCCGGCTGTGCCGACCGCGAGAGCGGTTGCTTCCTGTGCGTCACGGCCCCTGGCCCGCTCCTCCCGGTAGCGGGAGACGACGAACAGGGCGTAGTCGATGCCGACCGCGATGCCGAGCATCGACGCGAGCGTGCCGGTGGTCGCGGTCAGGCCGAAGAGGCTGCCCACGGCCATGATCGCCGCCATGGTGACGCCGACGCCGACGACGGCGGTCAGCAGCGGAAGTCCGGCGGCCGCGAGCGATCCGAAGGTGATCAGCAGGACCACGGCGGCCAGCGCGAAGCCGATGCCCTCGGCGGCGCCGCCCGCCGAGGGCTGCGAGGCGAGCGCGTCGCCTCCCACCTCGACGGTGAGGCCGGCGTCGCGGGCCTTGTCGATCGACTTCTCCAGGGTGGCCCTGCTGGAGTCGGTGAGGTCGTCGGCCTTGACCTTGAAGTCGATCGTGGCGTACGCCGTGGAGGCGTCCTCGCTGACCGCCTTCGTCCGGAAGGGGCTGGTGGCGGAGGCCACCTGGCTTCCGCTGCGGGCCTCGTCCACCAGTTCGTCGATGGCAGCGCGGTTGCCGGCCTCGGTGACCTTCTCCCCGTCGGCCGCGATGAAGACGATGCGGGCGCCGGCCCCGTCCGCGTCGGCGCCGGGGAAGCGTTCGCCGATCAGGTCGAAGGCCTTCTGGGCCTCGATGCCGGGCATGAAGGAAGTGTCGTCGTCACCGGCGCCGGGCGCCTTGGCTGCGCCGGCGCCGAGGGCGCCGAGGAGCACGGCCCACAGCAGCACCACGAGCCATCGCCGCCGGAAAGCGGCACGGCCCATGCGATACAGGAAGGTAGCCACGAAGAAGGTTCTCCAGGTCGGATCTCGGGGACGCATCCCAAGATCGCCCGGCGGGCCTGCTCGCGTCATCGTGCGAGTGCCGTCAATGTTCCCTGGTCGCCAGGCACCAGAGGAGACTCTCGTGTGGTCTTGGCGGACGAGCCGGCCGTCCTCCTCAAGCATGACGTGCGTACATGACACCACAGGTGCGGTCTCACCGGACCGGCACCTGACACGCCGACGGCACCCGGGGCGCCGTCGCCGCGGGGTCAAGCGGCACGCCGCACATCCCGGCCGGCACCGGTGATTCAGGACAGGCCGGTCGCCGTGATGGCCAGGGCGGTGCGCAAGGTCGCCGCGAGGTCGGCCCGGGCGGCCGCGGGGTCGGAGCCCGAGCCGGTCGGACACTGCGACGATCAGCCCGTCCCGGAGCGGTTTGCGGATCTTGCCGCCGCTCCTCCGTCGGATCTGTGCGACCGAATCCTCCAGCCACGCCGGTGTCTTGTCCCGGGCGATGTCCTGGCGCAGTTCCGGCACCGGCCGGGTCTCGTCGTTCCCGAGAAAGAGTGGTCTACTCCCCCGTGCGGTCGGCGCACGCCGAGCGGACCTCTTCCAGCAGTTGCGGGTAGTGCTCGCCATAGGTGTTCAGGGCGTGCCACACCGCGTCCAGTGCCGCCTTGAGCGGGGCGGGCCCGGCGGCGGCGAGCACGGCGGGAAGCGCGAAGTGCGGCTGTGAGATCCACGAGGGTTCGCGCGGGGTGCCGAAGGTGTGGACCACCACGGCGGCATCGTGTCCCGTGCCTGTGGTCGGTGTCGCGCTCCGGTCGGCGGACGCCGCCGGTGCGAGCGTGCCCAGTCTCCGGCCGAGGCCCGGCCGGCTCGGTGCGTCCTGGCCCGGCTCCGTGGCCGAGACCCACTTTCCTCCGGCCTTCGCCGGAGAGGCCTGCTGCTGGCGCAGCGGTCGGTCCGCGAGGGTGGGCGGCCGGTACGGCGCTCGCTGCGGAGGTGTCGCCTCGAGCACCGACCGATCCGGTACGCGCGGATCGGAGCGCAGGGTCTGCGACAGCAGGTCCCGGTCGTCGAACGGCGGGGGCAGCGGACGCTTGTGCGCCAACGCGGTGAGTGCCTCGGCGACCCACGGCACATCGGTCAGGCCGGCCGCTTCGCAGGCCCGCCGGGCGGCCAGCAGCGCCACCGCACGCTGGACGCCCGGGTCTGCGGCGTCGAGGGCGTGCACCAGGTCGCTGTCGAAGCGGAGCAGGCCGAGGACGTTGCTCTCGCGGGCATCGCGCAGTGCCCGGCTCGGCAGCCGTCCGCCCCACTGCCACCGCTCGTGGTGCACTCGCCGCTCCTCGGCGGCCCGCTCCCGCGCCCGGCGGGCCAGGCGCTCGGACTCGGCGCGCTGCTCGGGGGTGGGCGGGGGCGGAAGGTCGCGCGCGTAGCGATGCCGGTGGGCGGCGTGCCGGGAGGTCTGGCGGACCACCCGGTCCGGGCGGGGCGGCGCGGGCCAGAACTGCAGGAGGTAGCTGTCCGCCCGCGGCTCCCCGTCCACCCTGGTGTCGAGTTCCCGCCCCCGGTCCGCCCCCCGGGCGCAGTAGCGCACCCGGTAGTCGGTGCGCGGCAGGTCCAGGTCCCAGGCGGCCTCGCCCGCCCACTGCACCAGACTGGTGCCTTGCGACACCGGCCGGAAGGGCACCTCCACCACGTCCTCCCACGCCGGATCCAACGGAGGGGGCGCATCGTGGACCTCCACGACGAAGCCGACGTCGCCCGTGTGCAGTCCGGTGCTCAGCCAGAGCGCGCCCGGGACCGCGGCCCCGCACAACCCGTTGGCCTGGCCCGCGAACGCCTCCGGGAGGCCCGGGGTCGTGCCGGCCGGATCGCTCTCGACGTGGATCTGACCGTAGTGAACATGCACCTCGCCCGTGACCGGCCTGCGCACAGCACCCCTCCTCTTCGTCACCGACGGCCTCGGGGCCCTCTGCCTGACGGGCCGTCACGTTTTCGCATCATGTCGCAGGCCACTGACATTGAGTCGTAGGTCGGCTCGAAGTGCCGGTGCTCGCCCGGACGCGGAGCGCCTCGAGGTGAAGGGCCTGCCCGGTGGTGCTCTCGGTCCCACCGTCGCACCGGCGCTGTCACGTTGTCGGGTGCGTGAGTGCCTGACGGCGCGTTGGGGCATGACGGGCCCTGGGCCGGGGGGACTTCGGGCCGTGGTGGGCGAGCCGGCAGCGCAGGTGTCTGCTCCCGGACGGCGAAGCGGACGGTCCTCCCGGCTCGGTGGTCGCAGGCTGTCGCCGGGTGACGGCGAGGCCGGGGGCGGGCCGAGATGCCGCTGAGCGCGGACAGGCAGCGCTGCGCCCCGCCCACGCTGCGGAAGATCTTCATCGCGCGTTCGCGCTGTCTCGTCGACCGATGACTGTTCTCGGCCCGATGGGAAGATCATCCACCGGGTCGATCAACGTGACGGTGCCCCGGACATGCTCAACGCCCGCGGTCGCCCCTGATGGACGACCCGGCATCGCAGCGCGGCCACGACGGTACGACGGCAACTGCGCCGGTGCGGCGGGTCCGAGGCCCGGCAGAAGAACGCCGACCGTATTTCTGCAGGTGGAACTGCCTGGGACCGTACCCGTCCACCGTGATCGACTGGGCCTGCCGCAGGGGCGCTGCCCCGCACCGGCGGACGACCCCACCGCCGACGCACAGCGTCCCCGCCCGGCCCCTCCCGGTGGTCCGGGAACGAAAAGCGGGAAATGTCGAGCAGAGCGAAAGGCAGGAGCGGACATGAAGCAGAAGATCACTTCGTTTGCCGGTGCCATGGCCATGGCCGGTGGCGTCGTCATCGCGGCCGTGGCCGCGGTCACCGGCCAGGCGTCCGAGGCGGACCACGGACGGCCCGGTTCCGCCCCCGCCCCGCACGCGACCGTGGTCCTCGGCCACCAGCTGTCCGATTCCGACCTCGCCGCGCCGCTCGGTGAGTGGGGCATGGGCCGGCGGACGCCGCGCGCCTAGGTCCTGCCTCTCTGGCCGGCGTCATGTCCAGACGAGGCCGGCCATGAGACGGGGAGTCTGCTGTCCACACCGCGTGCCTGCCCGAACGGGCCGGTCGCACGTCCGAAGGAGAGAGTCATGCTGGTCGGTAAGTTCAAGGCAGCCGTGATCGCGGCCGCCGCGGTCGCGAGTGTCTCGGTGGTGGCCACGCCGGCCGAGGCGAGCAACTGCTCGCGCGGGGGCGGCGTCTACATCTGTGAATACGGCGTGAGCAGCTACAAACTGCCCGACGGTACGAAGCAGGAATTCGTCGTCGGTACCGACCGTGCGGTGTGGACCCGCTGGACCGACTCGGACGGGGACTGGTCGGGATGGATGTCCATGGGCGGAAAGGCGTGGAGCACGGCGCGCGCCTACGACTACGAAACCAGCGACCCCTGGACCTTCAGGGTGTTCTACTACGACCAGGCCGCAGAGTACTGGGGCCGCAACCGTGACCACGACGGCAACTGGTCTGCGTGGGCCCGCTACGACCTCCCGCTCAACGGCTGACCACCGCGCGCCCGGCCGTACGGCCCCATCGCTTCGGTCGGGTCTCCCCCACCTCGTTCGACGGCCTCCACGAACGGACATGCTCACGGGGCTGTCGTCGCGCTCCCGGTCGGTGTCCCGCCCCGTCGTCCATTGAGCGTTTTCAGCGTTGGCGCTCCAGGGTCCGGGGTGAGGACGGCAGCGGCAATGACCGTCATACGGTGGGGCTGCAGTGTGCTCTGCGGAAGACGCGCCAGGACTTCAGTCTCGCGGTGCCTCGTTCGACCGGTGCCCGGACCACTGACCGGGCCCGGTCGACCGTCCGCCGGGTCGGGTTGAGGTCCTGGTGCCGCATGAACCACGAGGGACGCAGAACCTCCCCCTGGTCGAACAGATCGGGCAGGGCCCGGTGCACCGCCCGCACCGCCGGGCCGCCGGGCCGCCTTCAGGGATGGCCGAGGAACTGAGCAGCACCGCGCGGCGCAAACCGACGGCGCTTCACCCTCGCCTGCGTCGGGCAGTCGCCTCTTCTTCCTCCTCTTTCCAGTACAGGACGAGGAAGAGCGCGAGGAGGAGGTCGTGAGGCAGCGGCTCCCCTTCGCCCGGTAGCTGCACTCGGCGAGGGCGGTTACCGAGTCGGTCGTAGAAGATCTCGAGGGGGCCGATGGTGCGCACGCGGTTGCCGAGCATGTCGTATCCGATTTCATGGGGGCCCATGCTCAGCAGGTGGGTGCCGAACTTCCTGTAGGTGCAGTCCCATGGGCCGACAGTGCGCGGCACGTTGCTCCATCGGCTGTAGGTGATCTCGGTGGAGCCCACGGCGCGCAGCCGTGTGCCGAGCAGGTCGTATTCGAGTGTCCATGGGCCGAGGGTGCGGGGTTGGGTGCCCAGACGGCTGTAGGTGATCGGCACATCGCCGATGGCGCGCAGACGGTTTCCGAGCATGTCGTAGGTCAGCTCGAAGTTCATGTGCCGCCTCGCTTCCAGGGAGGGCGCCGCGCCGGCCGGTCCGACGGTGCGGGACGGACTCGATGCGTGTACCTGGGTCGCCGGGCATCCCATGACCGAGTCGCGGGCCACGAAGGCCGACGGGTGTTTTCCCCAATCAGGCCCAGTTTTCTCCTCTCGGTGGAGTTTCGCAGCACGGCCTTTTGCTGTGCCTGAGCGCTGCGGCAGGCTTCGGGGCCGTCAGCAGACCGGTCGCCGCGATGATCCTGGCGCGGCCCGCGCCCACCGCATCATCCGGATTCGCGAACGCCAGGGCGTGTCCGTCCTCGCCGGCCGCGCCCGCATCGGCGCCGGCCCCTGGGTGACCACACCGATCAGACGGCTCCCGCACCAGGACCTCGACCCGCCCCGGCGGACGACCAACCGGGCCCTGTCCGCGGCACGGGCACCCGTCGAACGAAGCGTCGCGCGACGGAAGTCCTGGTGCATCTTCCGCCGAGCCCGCTGCGGTCCCCACCGCATGACCGCCATCGCCGCCGCCGTTCTCACCCTGGAGAGGCAACGCTGAAAGCGCTCACTGTCGGGGCGAGGGTGTGCACTGTCCCGTTGTTCAGGCCGTCTTCTGCTTGTCCGTGGGTTCGCGGTCGTCCCGGTCCACGACGCCGGTTTCCATGATGGCGGTGCTGTTGTAGAGGGTGGAGGGCTTGGTCCCGGCTGTGTGCGTGAGGTAGGAGCGCGAGCCGAGGAGTGTGAAACTGTGCCGGTCGAAGATCCACTCGTCTCGAGTTGCGGTGCCGGTCTCCTCTCGGGTGATTCCGATCCCGTGGCGGCCGGCGGCGTCGGTGGCGTCGGGAGTCACGCTCACGCCGGGGATCGTGGCGACGGTCTTGTACAGGGCCGCGGCATTGGCCGGCGGCATGACTGTTTCGTTCAGGAGATCGCCGATCTTCCTGAAGACGGCCTGTTCCTTCGATTCGTTCTCGAGGGGGCGGGTCTGGGCGTAGAGCAGTCTGCGCAGAGCGTCGGTGTCGGTGGGCAGCTTGGCCAGCCACTGGTAGGTGGGCCGGTCGATTCCGGCTGGGACTCCCCGCTCGGCACTGCCGTCAGGGGCGGCCGTCTCGAGGGGAATCCGCTGCCCGGACAGGGGAACGCCCTTTCCGGACTCACGGATCGCCCCGGTGCGAGTGATCGGTGCGGAGTCCTGCGACACCCAGATTTCGCGGCGGTGTGGAGCGCCGAGCTTCACCGGGCCGTCGAAGGTGCCTTCGTTGCTGCGGACCAGGCTTCGGACGTAGACGAACTGGTCGTCGCGGACCGGTTCGACGTCGGCTTCCATGGACGCGGCGGCGATGCGGTCGAGCGTGAGCACCACGCCGTTCGCTGCGGCGCGCTTCGCGTCGGTCGCCTCCGCCTTGGCGCCAGGTTCCTGCTCCGTGCCGGGAAGCGTGAGGATCAGAGCGCCGGCGAGGGCCATGGCCGTGGCGGGCAGGAGGAAGACCGGGCGCAGCCACCGCCGCCGAAGCGCGGGCGTCGCCGGGGTGGGGGCGGCCGTCTGCTCCTGGTCGATCTCGCGCAGCAGCACGTTCCGGTGGTGGAGGTGGCGGGTGGGTGGGAGGTCCCATTCGGGTGCGTCCGGCAACAGCCCGCGCAGGTGTGCGGCGTCGTCGCCGGAACCGTCATGGCGGTTTGAGGCAGTCATCGGTTTTCCTCCTGTGAGCACGCGGCCGCGAATGCGGCCTGCTTCTTTACCTCTCCGCGGGGGCCGTGCGGTTCCAGGTTTTTCGCACTGAGCCGATCGAGCCGTCGGCGGGCGCGCGCGAGCCGGGAGCGCACGGTGCCCAGGGGAATGTCCAGTGCCTCGGCGCATTCCTGGTAGGTGAGGCCGGACCACACGCACAGGACGAGAACTTCACGGTCCTGACTGCGCAGTCCGCTCAGGGCGCTGCGGACCACGGCCAGCCTGCGGGCGTCGTCGATGCGGCCCGCGCTCTCCTCGGCGAAGTCCGTCACCGCGGGTGGAGCCGGTTGGCGTGAGAGGAACAGGCGCTGTCGGCGCAGGCGGCGTGCGGCATTGTGCGCCTTGTGAGTGGCGATCCCCAGGAGCCACGGTCTGAGCGACCCGCCCTCGGGGTTCAGGGAAGCTCGGGTCCGCCACGCGGCGAGGAACGTCTCGGACATGATGTCCTCCGCCAGCGACCAGTCCCCGGTCAGCCGCAGCCCATGGTTGTACACCGCACGCGCGTGTGCGTCGTACAACGTGCCGAACGCGTCGCGGTCCCCGGCTCTTGTGCGCGCACGTAGCTCATCATCTCGATCTGTGTCTCTCACACCATGTACTCTCCGCAGTCCCGCCGGGGTTCCCGTGGCCTGCGTCACACCTCTTCCGAGCCGGCACCACTCCACAGGGGGATCTCTCCCGCACCCGCGCAAACGGGCACACGCCCCGGAGCGACGCCCTTCGACCACTCGTCAGGGTGACCGGACCGCAGTGCATCTGGGACACGGCCGGACGCGGCATCTGTCCCGGCGGCCTTTCCGACGTGCGGTGGGCACGCGCCTAGGCCTCCGACAGCGTCGACCGGAGCGGAGAGGACGGCCCGGTCACCGTAGTGTTCTGCGAGGCCTGCCAACTCGACCTGTCCCGCGCTCACCCGCTGTTGCCGACTCTCCCGGACCTGATCCACCTCCCGGCATGACAAGGCCGCCATCCGCAGCTGAACTCCACCGTCGGGCTGCTGGCCGCAGCGGTGGAGAACGCGCATCCTGGCACGGATGCAGCCGCTCCGCAGGGCGGCAAGGGCCGGCCCGCCGGAAAGCCCACCCTGTTCCGCCCCCCGGCCAGCCACCGGCACCGGGGCCTGCCCGGCGGGATCCGCCGGGCAGGCCCCGCAATCGCCGCCGGGGAGCGCGGACGCCGTGCATTACCCCAGGAGTAATCGACCCGGCCTCCCACGGACGAGATCGTGGGGGCGACGGGTTCCGGGCCGGCGCACTCCGGTCCGCAGCCGTCGTCCAGGCCGCGTTCCTACTTCGACGGAGGGTGATTCCTCATGTCCGCCACCCAGCCCACCGCACTCACCGCCCTTGCCCGCACCGCCGAGCCGCACACCGCGCTGCGCCGTTTCCTGGCCTTGGACGCCGTGGTCACCGGCGTCAACGGCCTGGCCTACCTCACCGCCTCCGGCCCGCTCGGCCGTCTCCTCGGCGTCGACCCGGGCCTGCTGCTCGCCCTCGGCGCGTTCCTCGCGGCGTACGCGGCCGGCGTCGGCCTGCTCGCCTCCCGTGCCCGCCCGGCCACCCTGCCCGTGCGCGGGGTGATCGAGGCCAACCTCGCCTGGGCGGCTGTCAGTTGCGTTGCTCTCGTCTTCTGGCTGTCACCGACCGCGGCGGGTGCCGTGTGGACGGTGCTGCAGGCGCTGACGGTGGCCGGCTTCGCGGCTCTCCAGCACCTGGCGCTGAAGACTCGACAGCGCTGAAGACCCGGCAGCACTGACGTACATCAACCCACCCTTTCGTGCCGGTACTTGACCGTCGCCGGGTCGGCCGGGAGGAACGTCTCGGTGGCCGGCTCGGCGACGGTCGCGTCCATCGGCGGTGGAAAGTGGAGACCACCGGGATGAACGACAGTGTCCGGCCCTCGCGTTGTCCGGCCAGAGGTGAAGGCAGGCAGGCGGTACCGGTGGCCCCCGGGGAGTGCGGGACAGATGCACGCCCCGGGGGGTCTTCGGGCCGCGGGGCTACTTGCCGGGCAGGGCGACGACGGGGAAGTCGATGTCCGTGCGGGCGACGGAGTTGAAGTAGTTCGTGAAGACGTTCAGGGCGACGTTGGCGACGATCTCGCCGATCTCGCCGTCGTCGTGACCGGCGGCGCGAACCTCTTCGAGGTCCTGGTCGGAGACGAACCCGCGGGTCTGCAGGACGGTCCTGGCGAACTTCAGGGCCGCCTGCGTCCTGGGGTCGGCGGCCTGGCCCTGGCCCGCGGTCTTGAGGTCGTCACCGTTCACACCGGCGCGCTCGCCGAGAACGTGGTGGGCGGCGTAGCAGTACTCGCAGGAGTTCTCCACCGCGGCGACGAGGGCGATCTGCTCACGGACCGCGCCGGGCAGGGCCCCCTTGGAGAGGGCACCGCTCTGGGAGAGGTAGGCGTCGAGGACGGCGGGCGAGACGGCCATGGCGCGCATCATGTTCGGCGTCACGCCGAGAGCGCGTTCGACCTTGTTCAGCAGCGACTTGGCGGTGGGCTCGGCGGTCGCCGGGTCCACGACGGAAAGGCGGGTCATGGGTGGTCCTTACCTGGCAGGGTCCTTGCACCAACATTTATTGGCACTGCCAACATAGTTGGCAGTGCCTAGTATGGCAAGCACGAACCCCTTGCCGGAGAGTGCTATGGAAGACGTCCCGGGCGCACCGCCCCAGGAACAGCTGATGGTGGGCATCACGCGCCTCGGACAGGCGCTCCGCATCAGCAGCTACCGCAACGCGGGGCCCCACCGGCTCTCTCCGCTGCAGGCCGACATCATCGTGCTGCTGGCCGGGGCTCCTCGGCCTCACCGGATCGGCGACCTGGCCGCTTCCCTCGCCTCGACCCCGCCGACGGTCAGCGACGCGGTGAAGACCCTCACCACGAAGGCGCTCGTCGAACGGCGACGTGACGTCTCCGACGCGCGCGCCGTCTCGCTGAGCCTCACGCAGGCCGGTGAAGCCGAGGCCGAGCGCCTCGCCCGGTTGCCGGCGGAGTTCGCCGAGGCCATGGCGTCCCTGGAAGCGGAAGACCTCGCAGCCATGCTCCGCGGCATCAGCAACATGATCAGATCACTGCAGGACCAACAGGCCGTCCCCGTCACCCGCATGTGCCTGACATGCTCCTACTTCCGCCCCCGGGCACACCCCGGCAGCGACAAACCCCACCACTGCGCCTTCGTCGACAACGCCTTCGGCGACAGCGAACTGCGTCTGGAGTGCCCCGACCACCTGAAGCCCTGAACCCACCCGCGCAGGCACACCGCACCCGTTCCCGGCGGACTGCCCGGCCATCGACCGCGCGCGGTCAGGAGCAAGCCCTCCCCGGTCCTGGCTCGTCGCCCGGGACGGGCGGCACCCTGGGCGGGCGCCGAGAGAACGGGGAGAGGCAGATGACGGCGGCGCTCGCCGCGGAGGCACGGGCCGCGCGGTGGCGGGCCGTCAGAAGGAACGTCCGGCGGCCTCCGCGCCGGCCGTGGCACCCGTGCCTGCGGTGAGCAGCACCCCGGGTCCCGCGACGGCGGAGTTCACCGCCTGAGCGCCCCGCACGAAGGCGGGCACGGCGAGCGGGAAGGACGCAGCGGACGGTCGGGGGTGCCGGCCCCGCGTCCGTGGCCCGTACGGTCCGGGAGCGCCGTGAGGAACGGAAGCACCACGAGGCGCGGGGCCATGGACGGCCTCGGAGCGTGGAGGGCCGGCAGCGGTGCGGGGTCCCCGCTCATGACGGCGCCGACAACGGACCCGGCCGACCTTCGCGGCACGAACCGTCGCGGTGCTGGAGCTGAGAACGAACAGCCCTCCGCCTCGCGCGGCCCGGCTCCGGAAGGAGAAGGGGCGCGGGCGCACGGGTACGGGGCGGGGTGGGCGAGGGTTCAGTCCTGGCCCCCGGCCGGAGTGGCCGGGGTGTCGGAGCCGTTCGCCGGGGGCGTTCCCGGCGTCGGCTCGGCTTCCGCCTCCGGCTTGGGCGAGGCGCCCGCCCTGCCGCTGGGTGGCGTCGGCGGGGTGGTGGCCGTCCCGGCCGCGGGGCCGGTCGGCTGGAAGCCACGGTCGTCTCCCGGAGCCTCGAGCCAGGCGCGCTCCTGCGCGGTCAGCTCCTCGTCCGGCGTGCGTCCATCGGACATGGGCGGGTCTCCTCCTCGACGGGGCGGCGGACGGGCGGCCGGACGGCTACGGCGCGTCGACCAGCTCCAGTACGTCGATGTTCTCAACGCGCAGGTACACGCCGGAGGTTCCCGTGACCGGGGGTCCGAAGCTGCCGTCGCCGCCCATCTCGTAGGACCACTGGAGGAACAGGTCCGAGGCGTTGGGGTAGCCGGACGCGTACGAACGGCTGTCGTACCAGCCGCCCACCCACGTGCCGTCCTTGAGCCGGGCGCGGACGAAGCAGGGCCTGCCGTTGCCCGAATGGCCGAAGACGTGGTCCCAGGCGGTGGGGGCCGGGCGGAAGGCGGCCGTCGTGCGGCGCCGTTGCCACCAGGAGACGGCCGCGGCGCCGGCGGCGGGCACGACGAGGAACAGCAGCAGCGCCCACAGCCCGGCCGTCCGCAGCTGCTCGGCGAACGCCGTGAAGGGCGAGCCGCCGTCCTTCTCGGGGCGGAACGTGGCGACGAGGTGCGGGCCGATGACCACCGCGTACACGGCGTCCAGGGCCACGCTCGCCGTGACGGCTCTCAAGATCCGCTCACCGAGCTGGCGTTCACCGGGCACCGGGCCTCGCCACCGCTCGCGCAGGTACTGGTACGTGACCCCCGGGAGGACCAGAAGCACCAGGAGGGCGAACTGCTCGACGGAGGAAGGGGTCTGCATCCCGCCAGCCTCGCAGCTGCGGGAACCGGTGTCACAGGTCCCGCGGGATCGCCGCCTTCAGGGCAGACCACGGCACAGGGCGGATCACGGCGCAGGGGCTCACCCGGCGCCGGTGGAGACGGAAGGCCCGGAGGCGGTCCGTGCGGAGGGGGCGCACGGGGCGGCGTGAGGATCTGGTGGCGGCGGTCCGGGCCCTCACCGGACCCGCGCCGGGCACCCGGCGCGGGTCCGGAAAACCCGTGAACCCGGTCTGCCCTCGCCGCCCGTGTGCTTGGCTTCCCACCGGGGGTGGAGGATGGCACACGGGGTGGCTTCCGGCGCGGAGCGGATCCGTCGGCTGCTGGAGCGGCAGCGGTACGCCGACGTGCTGGAGGCGGTGGATCCGGACACCGCGGACGAGGAGACCTGGACCCTGCTCCTGCGCTGCCGCCTCGAACAAGGGCTCGTACGCGATGCCCTCGCCCTGGCGGAAACGGGCCGGCGGCGGTTCCCGGAAGCCGGGGTCGCCGACCTGTGGTGCCGGTTCGCCGCCCTGCACGCGACGGACGCCGTGCCGACCCCGCCGGTGCTCGACGCGTTCCTGCGGCACTGCGAGCACCGTACGGCCGAGGCCGGCGAGCACTCCCCCACGGGCGTGACCGCGACCCACCTGCGGGCACAGGCCCTGGCTCTGGCCTGCGTCCTGCGTGGCCGGCCCACCGACTTCGGCGGGCCGGTGGCCGGAGTGTGGGAAGCGGCGGCCGCCGGCTTTCGCCGCGCCGGCCTGCCGTCGGAGGCGGACCGCGTCCTGCGGCGCGCGGCTTCCTTCGTCGCCCGCGGCCCCGGCAGCGACGTGCCGCACGCCCGCCGGCTGCTTGCCGCCGCGGCGGGGGAAGCCGGACGGCGAGGCGACGCCCTCTCCCGCGCCGAGACGGCCTTCTCATCGGCCGAACTGGAGCTGGAGATGTGGTTCGCCCGGGACTTCGGCGAGCGGGAGGCCGACGCGCTGCCGTTCACCGAGGCCCTCGAGAGGGCGGCCGCCGGCCTCGCGGAGGCCGGCGGACGCCTCGCCGAAGGCCGGGCCCTGTGGGCGGTGGCCCGGCTGTGCCTGGAGTACGGCGTGCCCGAGGGCGTACCGCTCGCCGGGGAGGCCGCCGGGCACTTCCGCCAGGGCCTGGCCGCCGGACAGGAGTTGGCGGTGTGGCAGGCACTGGAGGTCTGGCACCTGCGCCGGGGCGACGCCTCCGCCAGGGAGCGGGCCCGCAACGAATGCGCCGCGCTCACCGAGCGCATCGGGCATCCGCTGGCGGACGAGGCCCTCGCGATCGGTGACGTGGACCGTGCCTTCCGCGGCGGTGGGCAGGGCCGGGCCGAGGCCCTCACCGCCGGCACGGACCTGGTGACCGACCGCATGTTCCCCGGCCAGGCCGTGGTACGCGCCTCGGTGCTGGCCACCATGGAACTCACCGAGGAGGCCATCGCCCTCCTGCGCGAGGTCGCACGCGAGCTGCGCGGACACCCCTCCCCCAGCACGCTGTCGCCGCAGGTGTCGCTCTCCCTCGCCAACCTGCTCGCCCGTACCGACAGCAGCGCGGCCGACGCGGAGCTGGTGCGCGGGGCCGATGCAGCGCGTCTTCTGGGGGAACCCGCCGACGAGGCCAGATGCCTCGCCATGCGCGCCTGGGTGTCCGTGCTCGCCCGCAGGCAGGGGGGCGCTCCCGCCCTGTCCCCTGCCGAGTCCGACGGCCAGTTCGACCGTGCCGTGGAACTGCTGCTGCCCCTGCGCACCCTCGAAGCGCGTGAGCATCTGATCTCGGTTTTCCAGCAGCGGGGGCAGGCCGCCTTCTTCGACGGCGACCGGGAACGGTGCGGACACTGGCTCACCCGGTCCGAGGAGCTGGCCCGCGGCCTGGGACTGGGGTTCCAGCTCGCTTACACCCTGAGCTACCAGGCGCTGGTGCTGATGGAGGTCGCCCGCACCGGCGGCGGGCACCTCTACCAGGAGGCGGACCGGCGGCTGGCCGAGGCGCAGACCAGGTACGCGGCGGCGGGCGTCCGCGGAGAGATCTGGCGCCTGCTGTTCCACCGTGGCGTCTGTGCCCTGGAGTGCGGGGACCGTCATGCGTCCTCGCCCGAGGAACGCGACCGTCTGTGGGGACGCGCCGCCGCCTTTCTCCTCGCGGCGGCGCGGGAGATCGACCGGCTCAGGGCCGCGTCCGCCACGGCGGAGACCCCCGCACTGCGCACCCAGGTCACGCGCATGGCCTCCGGCGGCGGCAAGAGCGAGGTGTACCGGCTCGGCTTCGAACTGCACTGGCACCGCAGGGCCGATTCGTCCGAGGCGCTGCGCTGGCTGGAGAGGGCCAAGGCCCGCACCCTGCTGGACGGCCTCGCCGCCCTGACGCGGACAGCCGGGCAGCGGACACCGGAACTCGTCCGCGAGCGGGAACTGCAACAGCGGCCAGCGGCCACGGCCCGCGGGGAAATGGCTCTGCGCAAGGAGATCGATCAGCTGCTCGCGTCTTTGCGGGGCGGCCCCCTGGATGCCTACGCACGGGTCAGGCTGGCCGAGCCGCCGAAGTACGCGGCGCTGCGGGCGGCGCTGCGGGAGGAGCGGCGGCACACGGGGGGACGCCGGCTCGTGGTGGCCGAGTACCGGTGCACGCCCGCCGAGACGCTGGTGTTCGGGCTGCGCGAGGACTGGGACGAGCCCAAGGTGACGGCCGTGCCGCTCGATCACGGGGCGCTCTGCCGGTTCGCCGGCCAGTACGTCCACCGGCCCGGTGGCGTGCGGGCGCCGGCGCAGGATCCCGACGGCGCCGGCACCCGCGTCTGGGACTCCTTCGCGCCGCTCGTCGCACCGCTGTCCGCGTGGACGGCACCGGGGGATCTCGTCTGCCTCGTGCCGCACGGGGCCCTGCACGACCTCCCCCTGCACACCCTTGCGGTCGCCGGTGAACCGCTGCTGCTCCGTAACCCCGTGGTCTACAGCCCGAGCGGGGCCGCCCTGCTGGAACTGCTCAAGCGCGGTGCTCGCGGCCCCGCCGCACGCACCGGTGGCGCGGCCGTCTTCGGCGACTCCCTGGGGGACCGGCCGATGGCTCTCGGCGAGGCGCGGGCCGTCGCCGGCCTGTTGTCGGTCGAAGCGAGGACGGGAGCGGAGGTCACCGGCGATCGCGTCCTCGACGCGCTGGGCTCTCGTTCCGTGGTCCATGTCGCCGGGCACGGGCGCCTGTCCACCGGTGACGGCTTCGAGCACGGCATGGAACTCGCCGACGGGACCCTGCGCGCCTCCGACCTGATCGGCAGGCGTGTGGCCGCGGGCCTGGTGGTGCTCAGCGGCTGCGAGACCGGCGTGAACGAGTACCGGGCGGGCGACGAACCGGTCGGCCTGACCCGGGCCCTGCTGCTGGGCGGGAGCCGGACGGTGATCGCCGGTCTGTGGCGGGTGGCCGACGGCTCCGCCGCCGCCCTGTTCTCCGTCTTCCACCGCGGGCTCGCCGCCGGGTACGGCAGCGCCGACGCGCTGCACCGCGCGGCGCGGGCGGTGGCGGGCCGGTCACCCGACCGCCGGCACTTCTTCCACTGGGGCGCTTTCATCGCCGTGGGCGACTGGAGGTAGCCGGGCGGGCACCGGGGCCCGGGCACGGGGCCCGGTGGGCCCGCGCACGGGGGTTGAGGGGCCACGAGGTTTGCGCTCGGTACGGTGCGGACGGCTCTCAGCTCCCGCTGTGCACATACGCTGCCCACAGGTAGGGGAACCGGGGGTAGCGGGCACGGATGCGTCGGGTCGCGCGGTGCAGGACCGCGGCGGCGGGGCCTTCGGTCCGCTTTTTGTAGAATTCGGCCGCCATCGCCGCCGCGACAGTGTCGTCGACCTGCCACAAGGTACCGATCACCTCGGGGAAGCCGGCCAGCTGCATGGCCGACACGAGGTGGATGGACTCGTCCGTCAGCTCGGTGGCCCCGGTGATCGCCGTGTGACAGGCGGACAGGTAGGCCAGTCGGGCCTTGTCGAGGTCGACCGAGCCCAGGGCGGCCACGGTGAGCCTGCCCTGGTCGTGGTCGTGGAGGAGCAGGCCGCTCTGCGACGGGTCGAGGGGATCACTGGCGCCGTGACAGGCGAAGTGGACGACCGGGTGGTGGGGCAGCCGTGCCAGGAGCGTGTCCCGAGTCGGTGGTGTGCCGGACCCCGTCACGTCCGCCGCCGCTTCGACGAGGACCTCGGCGTCAGGCCAGGCCGAGCGGATCGCGGCCACCTCCTCCCACACTCCGTCGAGGTTCTTGTGCGCGGGCAGACCGGGCGTGGTCGGCATCGCCACCACCAGAGCGGAGGCCGTGGCGGAGCCCGAGGGCGCGCCGGCCGCACCGGCACGTTGCCTGGCGTGGCGCAGAGCGCGGATGGTGGGGGTGTAGGAGGAGACCACGCGGTCGAGCACCGTACGGCGACCACGTGTGCCGGACGGGGCGAAGTGGTGGCCCGCCGCGTGCACGGGCAGCAGGGCGAGCAGGCCACAAGGCACCCACCAGACCCTGAGGGCGGGACCCTCCCGGTCCGAAGCGGGTGCCTTCAGGGCATCGAGGACCGGCCCCGCGGCCGTGTCCCACAACCACTGGAGGACGCGTTCGAGGTCGCGTTGTGCCGGCAGCACCTCCTCCTTGCGCCCGCAGCGGTCCAGTGCCTGGTGGAAGGCGGCGACCTGCTCGGCGACGCTCTGTGTGGTGAGGCCGGGCAGACGGACCGCGACGACGCCGTCGGGGCGCACGATCAGGGCGTCGCCGCGTGTCTCGGCGACGTTGAGGACGACGAGGGGGCCGTCGGCGGCCTCGGCGAGCAACTCGGCCGGATCGGGGGGCAGGGCGAAGGTGGCGAAACCGTCGAGAGCGCGGATCTGCGCGAGAAGCGCGGCGAACTGTTCGGACAGCAGGCGCCGGTGCTCATGCAGGTGGTCCGACTCCGGTACCGCCGTGACAGGGCCGTCGATGTGGTCGGTCGGGCCGGAGGAGGCCCAGGGGCGGTCGAGCCGTCGGCGGAGGTCGGTGAAGCGGAGTGCCAGCGCGGGGTGACGGGCTCGGAGATCGGTGAGATCGCCGCGGCTCTCCAGGGCTTGACCGTGCAGGACGGCACGCCCCGACTCCAGTAGTCGCAGGGCGCGTTCCGCCCGGTCGGGCGCGCTGGCGTCCGGTACGGCGAGCGCCAGTGCGGCGGCTTCGCCGGCCAGCCCCGCGAACTTGCCGATCATGCGCTGTTGGTCGTGACGCTCCAGGCGGCGCGGCGCGACGTGCGGCAGGAGCAGGACCGCCGACTCCGCCACGTCCGCCGCCGACCTGACGGAGCCCGCCTGTGCCCACAGCTTCGCGGCGACCCTCGCCGCACCGATGCGATCGGAAGGTGTCGCCACCGTCACCTCGGACGCCTCGGTGAAACACGCGGCCGCAGCCTCCAGGTCCGCTCGGGCGCCCCTGCTCTCGAACCGCGAGTGGAAGGAGGCGCCGAGGTTGCGCAGGTGTCGGTGACGGCTTGGATCATCGGTCCGCGCGGTCGGCAGGGCTTCCTGCCCCAGGGTGACGGCCCGGTCCAGGTCGGCCGGCCTGCCGTCGCGTCGGAACCTCGCGCGCAGCGCCACGGCGAGGTTGTCCAGGATTTTGGGCCGCCCCGCGGCATCGGCGGGGAGCGCTTCGACTGCTTCGCGCAGTCGGGTGATGCTCCGGTCCAGATCGGATGCCGTACTCGTGTGCGTGTACCGCGCGCTCAAAGCGCCTGCGAGGGCGAGCAGACACGCCGGGCGGTCAGGCCGGCCCACGGGCATCGCCTCCACCGCGCGCTCTCCCGCCTCGACGGCGCGGTCCAGGTCAGCCGGATCCTCGAGGCGTTCGAACCGCAGCTGCAGGGCGAGGCCGAGGTTGGTCAGATGTTTCGGGCGGTCGGTGTGTTCCGCGGTCCCGGGCGCTGTGACGGCTTCCTCGAGCAGCTCGATACTCGCGTCGAGGTCGGTGGCCGCGCCCACGGCTTCGAACCGCAGCTGCAGGGCGAGGCCGAGGTTGCCCTGGAGCACCGGGCGGGAGGAGTGCCCGGACGGCGTGCCGGTCAACGCGCCGTGGAGGAGAGCGATGCTCTGGTCGAGGTCGGTCGGTGACCCGAGGTGTTCGAACCGCAGGAGTCGGGCCAGGCCGAGGCCGGCCGTGCACAGGGCGTGCTGGGCGTGACCGGCGGGCACGCTCGCGACTGCTTGTTCTCCCACGTGGATGGCGCGGTCGAGGTCCGTCACCGCCCCCAGATGCCCGAATCGGGTCTGCAGCGCTTCCGCCAGGGCCAGCAGGCCGGCGGTGTGAAGGATCGGATCGCCGGCCGGCGTCCGTACGGCCCGTTCGCACAGCTTTACGGAAAGGTCCAGGTCGGTCGGGGTCCCGTGCAGATCGAACCGCAGCTGGTGGAGCAGACTGAGCGTGGTCAGGAGTTCCGGGTGACCGGGCGTGACGGCGGCCGGTCCGGTGAGCAGGTCCTCTCCGACGGCGATGGCGCGTTCCAGGTCGGGGGCTGTGGCGCGGGTGGCGAAACGCAGGTTCAAGGCGACCATGAAGGCCGGACCGCACCCGTCGGTCGAGCGACGCGGATCGCCCGCTGGTTCTGCGTCCCATGCCTTCTGGAAATACTCGATGCCCCCGTCCAGGTCCCTCGGATCTCCCGTGGTCCGAAACCGCTCGTGGAGCGTCCAGGCGAAGTGCCCCCAGTGGGCGGAGCGTTCGAAGCCGTCCTCGGTGGCGGACGCGATGCGGTCCCACAGGTCCGCGGCCGCGATCAGCGGTCCTCGCTCCGGCGTCTCCCGCACCTGCTGGGACAGCGCCCGCGCATGGGGGACCGCCGCCTTCGCGAGGTGGGGTCGTAGCGGCTCCGGCAGAGGTTCGAGGCCGGCGATGAAACACGGCACGAACCTCACGAAGGCTTCTTCGAGGTCCGTCCGGTCCTCGCCGGGAGGCAGGGCACGGTGGCGGTGCCAGTGAAGCCGGCCCAGTGCGAACCGGATCTCCTCATCGGCTTCGCGCTCGAGCACGGTGAGCCGCCTGAGCAGGTGGAGGGCGGCGGGACTCAAAGCGAGTACGGGGTCGTCGCCCGCATCGATGTGATGCAGAAGCTTTTCCAGTGCGGCCGACAGTTCGTCGCGTTCCGTCAAGTCGAGTTCACCCACGGCGTTCGACCGTAGCGATACGTTCGGCCCGGAGGAGGGATTTCCCGGATTTCTCACTTTCCGCAGGGTGTTACGCCTGTTTCCGCCGAAGTGCCCTCCCGGTGGCCGGGACGGGCGCGAGGCCCCTCCGGTGCAGGTGCGAGAACCCGGCCGGGGACTTCCGGTGGCCGGGGCGGGGACCTTGCGCAGGGTGCCGCCGGACCGGGCTGCGGGCCCTGCACGGGTGCGGTCCTCCAAGCTCCGTACGCACGACGCCGACTGTCCACGCCGATCGGGGAAAGACCGCCGCGGCCCTGCCCGCACCTGGCCGGGACGGGACCACGGCCGGTACGGTCGCGTACGGCTCGGGCCCGGCCTCGGCCCGGACGCCCCGTGCGGTGAGCGCCCTCGCCGTCCGCGCCGGGGCGGCCTGCGAGAAGGGGAACCGGAGGGTGCGTCTTCCCGTCACCGGGCGGCGCCCCGCCGCCCGGTGTCCGCGGGGGTCCGGGTGTAGCGTCCTGGCCATGGACTCTCGCATCACCGTTGAACGCGCTCGACGCCTCCAGCAGTTGCACGCCGAGCACAAGCCGCTCGTGCTGCCGACCGTCTGGGACGTGTGGTCGGCGCGCACGGCAGCCGCCGCCGGGTTCCCCGCGCTGACGATCGGCAGTCATCCGCTCGCCGACTCCCGGGGAGCCGACGACCACGAGGGGCAGACCTTCGAGGAGGTGCTCACCGCCGTCAGGCCGATCATCGCGGCGGTCGACGTCCCCGTGTCCGTGGACCTGGAGGCCGGCTACGGGCAGGAGCCCGCGGATCTCGTCGCCGGGCTCATCGAGGTCGGCGGCGCCGGTCTCAACATCGAGGACACCGTCCACTCCGACGGCGGCCGTGTGCGCGGCACGCAGGAGCACGCGGATTACGTCGCCGGTCTGCGCGCGGCGGCCGACGACGCGGGGGTCCCGGTCTGGGTGAACGGGCGCACCGACCTCTTCCTGCACGCGAAGGACGCCTCCGGTGTCCTCGACGAGGCGATCGAGCGGCTGCGGGCCCTGGAGCGGGCCGGCGCCGACAGCGTGTACCCGGTGGGCATCCAGGACGACGACGACCTGCTCGCGGCGGTGACCGGCGCCGTCGCCGTTCCCGTGAACTCCACGGCCCATCCCGTCAGGCACGACCGTGAACGCTTCCGCCGCCTGGGCGTCGGCCGGATCACCTACGGCCCGCTGCTGCAGATGGCGATGACGGACACGATGAAGGACATGCTGGGGCCCTGGGCCCCCTGAGGAGCCAGCTGTCCGGGCGCGGGGGCCGGCCGCCGGGGTCCTTCACCCGGCTGCGGACGTGACGCGGACGCCGGGCGGACCCGGCGGTGCCGGGCGGGGTCTGCTCGGTGCGCTGGTGTCGGCCTGGGCGGGCACCGGCGGCCGCGCGCCCTGCTCATGCCGCTGCCTCCGTTCCCGGCCGTCGGCTCCCCCTTCTTCCCGAGGGCAGGGCTCTTCCTGAGGGCAGGGCGTCCGCGGAGGGATCCGGTGACGAGCCGTCGCGGGGGCGGGTGGGGCGGCGGTGCCCGCGGCGCGGCGGCTGCTCGCCGGGGGCGGGTGCGGCCGGTGGTGTCGCTCAGGCCGGCTGGGGTTCCGTGTGCGGGTGGTGGATGGGGGTGGTGGAGCCGGTGAGGGGGGTGCCCGTCGCGCCGTGGCGCTGGGCGATGATCTCCGCCGTGATGGACACGGCGGTCTCCTCGGGGGTGCGGGCTCCCAGGTCCAGGCCGATCGGGGATCTCAGCCGGGCCAGTTCGTGTTCGCCGAGGCCCGCCTCCCGCAGGCGCCGTTCGCGGTCCTGGTGGGTGCGGCGTGAGCCCATCGCGCCGATGTAGGCGGCCGGCCGGCGCAATGCCTCGCGCAGCAGGGGGACGTCGAACTTGGCGTCGTGGGTCAGGACGCACAGCACCGTGCGTGCGTCGGTGGGGGTGTTTCGCAGGTAGCGGTCGGGCCAGTCGACGACGATGTCGTGGGCGTCGGGGAAACGGGCCGGGGTGGCGAAGACGGGGCGGGCGTCGCAGAGCGTGACGTGGTAGCCGAGGAAGCGTCCCGCCCGTACGAGGGCGGCGGCGAAGTCGATCGCGCCGAAGACGATCATGCGCGGTGGTGGCACGGCCGACTCCACGAGCAGGGTGATGCCGCCGGGGCAGTGGGTGCCGTCCTGGGAGAGTTCCACCGTGGCGGTCCGGCCGGTGTCCAGCAGGGCGCGGGCGTGGGCGCGGGCGGTGCGGTTGCGGGCCGGCGCCGAGGCCGCCCGTGCAGGAGCCGTCGGGGCGGACGAGGAGGGCCCGGCCCAGCAGGCCGGCGGGGCCCCGTGCCACCCGGGCCAGGGCGAGCGGCTCGCCGGCCGGCGTGACGTCGTGCGCCGTGCGTGGGGCGGGGAAGGGGACGACCAGTACGTCGATCGTTCCGCCGCAGGTCAGGCCGACCGCGAAGGCGTCGTCGTCGCTGTAGCCGAAGCGTTCGGTCAGCGGCTCGCCGTCGCGCAGGGCCTGGCGGCACAGGTCGTACACGGCGCTCTCGACGCAGCCTCCGGAGACCGAGCCGATGGCGGTGCCGTCGGCGTCGACGGCCAGGGCCGCGCCGGGCGGGCGCGGGGCGCTGCCGGTGACGGCGACGACCGTGGCGACGGCGAAGGCGCGGCCTTCCCGGGTCCAGGTGTGCAGGGTGGCGGCCAGGTCAAGCATCGCGGCCCGCCGACAGGACGCGGTCGGGGCGGATGGGCAGGTCGCGGTGGCGTACGCCGGTGGCGTGCCAGACGGCGTTGGCGATCGCGGCGGCGGCGCCCACGACGCCGACCTCGCCGATGCCCTTGATGTTGGTGGGGTCGTCGGGGTCGGGGTCGTCGACCCAGTCGGCCTCGACGTGGGGGACGTCGGCGTGTGCGGCGATGTGGTAGCCGGCCAGGTCGGCGGCGTGGACGGCGCCGCTCGCCGGGTCCCGGACGGCTTCTTCGTGCAGGGCCATGGACAGGCCCCAGATCATTCCGCCGACGAGCTGGCTGCGGGCGGTGAGGGGGTTGATGATGCGGCCGGCCGCGAAGACGCCCAGCATGCGGCGTACCCGGACCTCGCCGGTGGCCGGGTCGACGGCGGCCTCGGCGAACTGGGCGCCGAAGGAGTGCCGTTCCTTCTGTGCGAGCGCGCCGACGGCGTCGGTGGTGTCCGAGCGCACGGTGATGCCGTGCGGGGGGATGTGTCCGCCGGGGGCGAGGGTGTGGCGCAGTTGTTCGGCGGCGGCCGTGACGGCCCAGCTCCAGGAGCGGGTGCCCGCGGAGCCGCCGGCGATCATCGCGGGGCCCAGGTCGCTGTCGCCGATGCGTACCCGTACGCGGTCGGTGGGGACCTGCAGGGCGTCGGCGGCGACCAGGGTGAGCGCGGTGCGGGCGCCGGTGCCGATGTCGGCGGCGTTGATCCTGACGGTGAAGGTGTCGTCCGCCTCGGCGGTCACGGACGCGGTGGAAGGCATGGCCATCACGGGGAAGGAGGCGGCCGCGGTGCCGGTGCCGAGCAGCCAGCGGCCCTGGCGGCGCACGCCGGGGCGCGGGTCCCGTCGCGCCCAGTCGAACCTGCGGGCTCCTTCGCGGAAGCAGGCGGCCAGGTTGCGTCCGGCGAAGGGGAGTCCGGAGACCGGTCCCACCTCGGGTTCGTTGCGCAGGCGCAGTTCGATCGGGTCGACGCCGCACTTCTCGGCGAGTTCGTCGAGGGCCGACTCCAGCGCGAACGAGCCCGGGGCCTCGCCGGGGGCGCGCATCCAGGTGGGGGTGGGGACGTCGAGCCGTACCAGGCGGTTTTCCGTGTGGTGGGCGTCGGCGGCGTACATCGACCGGCCGGCCGCGGCGCCGGGTTCGAGGAAATCGTGCACGGTGGAGGTCTGGCTCAGGGAGCGGTGGTGCAGGGCGCGCAGTCGTCCGTCCGGGTCGGCGCCGAGGCGTACGCGTTGTGCGGTGGGGCTGCGGTAGCCGGCGAGGGTGAACATCTGGCGGCGGGTCATGACGACCCGGACGGGCCGCTGCAGCACGGTCGCGGCCATCACGGCGGCCACCTGGTGGGCGCGTACGCCTTTGCTGCCGAAGCCGCCGCCGACGTGCTCGGAGCGTACGCGCACGGAGGCCGGGTCGAGGCGGAAGAGGCGGGCGAGTTCTGTCACGACCCAGGTGGTGCCCTGGTCGGAGTCGACGACCTCCAGCCGGCCGCCGTCCCAGCGGGCGGTCGCCGCGTGCGGCTCCATCGGGTTGTGGTGTTCCTCGGGGGTGGTGTAGAGGGCGTCCACCACGACGGCGGACGCGGCGAGTTCCTGGTGCAGGTCGCCTTTGTGCGCCACGGCCGGGACGTGTGTGTCGACCGGGTGGGCCTCGGTCTCGCGCCGGGCGGAGAAGGCGACGTCGTGCGGCTCCTGGTCGTACGTCACGGTGAGGGTCTCGGCGGCCTCGCGGGCCTGTTCGGGTGTCTCGGCGACGACCAGGGCGACGGGCCAGCCCCGGTGGGGCACCCGGTCGTGCTGGAAGAGGCCGGTGCCGGGGTCCGGCCGGGTGCCCATCATGCCGACGAAGTCGGTGTCGACGCGCGGGGCGTTGTGGTGGTGGAGCACGGTGAGGACGCCGGGCATCGCCAGGACGGTGTCGGTGTCCAGGGCGCGGATGCGGCCGCGGGCGACGGTGGAGGTCACCAGCCAGCCGTGGGCGAGGTGGGCGAAGGGGATCTCGCCGGCGTAACGGGCCGCGCCGGTGACCTTGTCGCGGCCTTCCACCCGGGTGTGGGCGGTGCCGGTCGCGCGCCCGGCGGCGGGGCGGCCGGTCGTGGTGGTGGTCATCGGGCGGCCTCCTGGGCGAGTTCGCCGAGGACGGCGACGACGAGGTTGCGCATCAGGGTCACCTTGTATCCGTTGCGGGGCAGGGGCCGTGCGGCGGCCAGTTCGGCGTCCGCGGCGGCCGTGAAGGTCTCGGCGTCGGCCGGGGCGCCGGTCAGGACGCGTTCGGCCGTGCGGGCCCGCCAGGGGTGGGAGGCGACGGCCCCGAGGGCCAGGCGCACGTCGTGCACGACGCCGTCCCTGAGGTCGAGGGCGGCGGCCACGGAGCCGATGGCGAAGGCGTAGGAGGCGCGTTCGCGCACCTTGCGGTAGCGGGAGTGGGCGGCCGTGGTGCTGGGCGGCAGGGTGACGGCGGTGATCAGGGCGCCGGGCGGGAGGGCGGTCTCGCGGTGCGGTGTCCGCCCCACGGGCAGGTAGAGGTCGGTGAGGGGCAGCTCGCCGGGGCCGTCGGCGCTCTCGTAGGAGACGCGGGCGTCGAAGGCGGTCAGGGCCACGCCCATGTCGGAGGGGTGGGTGGCGACGCAGTGGTCGGAGGCGCCGAGGATGGCGTGGTGGTGGTGCTCGCCGGTGAGGGCGGGGCAGCCGCTGCCCGGATCGCGTTTGTTGCAGGGTGAGTCGATGTCGGTGAAGTAACCGCAGCGGGTGCGCTGCAGCAGGTTGCCGCCGACGGTGGCCATGTTGCGCAGCTGTCCGGAGGCGCCGGCCAGGACCGCCTGGGCCAGGGCCGGGTGGCGGCGCCGGACCTCGGGGTGGGCGGCCAGATCGGCGTTGGTGACGGTCGCGCCGATGCGCAGTGCGCCGTCCTGTGTGGACTCGATGCGGTTCAGGGGCAGTTCGCGTACGTCGACGAGCCGGGCGGGCCGTTCGACGCCGGTCTTCATCAGGTCGACCAGGTTGGTGCCGCCGGCCAGGAAGCGGGCGTCGGTGTCGCCGTCGAGCAGGGCCACGGCGGTGGGGACGTCGTGGGCGCGCCGGTAGTCGAACTCCCTCATGCCGGTGCTCCGTTCGTCTCGGCGGCGCGGGCCACGGCCTGGACGACGGACACGTAGGCGCCGCAGCGGCACAGGTTTCCGCTCATCCGCTCGCGGATCTCCTCGGGGGTCAGGGGCGGTGGTCCCGCCTCGGGCCGCAGGTCGCGGGTGGCGGCGCTCGGCCAGCCCGCGGCGTGTTCGGCGAGGACGGCGACGGCCGAGCAGATCTGACCGGGTGTGCAGTAGCCGCACTGGAAGCCGTCGAGGTCGAGGAACGCCTGCTGCACCGGGTGCAGTTCGTCGCCGTCGGCCAGGCCCTCGACGGTGGTGATCTCGCGTCCTTCGGCCGCGACCGCCAGTTGCAGGCAGGCCACGCCGCGGCGGCCGTCGACCAGGACGGTGCAGGCGCCGCACTGTCCCTGGTCGCAGCCCTTCTTGGTGCCGGTCAGGTCGAGCCGTTCGCGCAGGGCGTCGAGCAGGGTGGTGCGGTGGTCGACGGTCAGCGTGTACTTCTCGCCGTTGACGGTCAGGGTGAGGTCGCTGGACGTCGATGAGGCCATGGAAGCCTTCTCTCTCACGTGGTGAGGCGGACCGGGCGGGGCGGGGCGCGGGCGCCGCGGGCGGCGGCGCCGGTGCACGGGCGTGCGGGATGCGGGGCGGGTGGGCCGCGTCCAACCGCCCCGGGGCTGTCCCGCGCGGGCGGCACGCCGATACGATGGAAACAAGCGGACAGTTGTCCGTTACCCGGAAAACGTAACGGACACTTGTCCGCTTAACAAGGGCCGGGTTTCGGCCACCACCGCGAGGAGGGCCAGTGGGCCAGAACAAGCAAGCACCCCTGCGTTCGGACGCGCAGCGCAACCGCGCGCGCATCCTGGAGGTGGCGCTGGCCGAACTGACCCGCTCGGCGGACACCCCGCTGAGCACGATCGCCAGGAAGGCGGGCGTCGGGCAGGGCACCTTCTACCGCCACTTCCCCACCCGTGAGGCCCTGGTCCTGGAGATCTACCGCCACGAGATGCAGCAGGTCGCCGACACCGCGGCCCCGCTGTTGTGCGGCCGGGAACCCGACCGGGCGCTGCGCGAGTGGATGGACGGACTCGCCCGGTTCGCCATGACCAAGGCGGGGCTGGCCGACGCGATCCGGCAGGCGACCGGCGCCCCGGGCACGCAGAAGCCGGGCCACGCCCCGGTGACGGAGGCGGCCGAGCGCCTGCTCCGCGCCGCCGAGCAGGCCGGCACCATCCGCCCCGGGATCACGGTGGACGACCTGTTCCTCGCCATCGGGGGCCTGTGGACGCTCGACCCGCACGGCGACTGGCAGCCCCGGGCGGCCTTCCTGCTGGACCTCGTCATGGACGCGCTCCGCGTCGAAGCGCCCGGGCACCGGCGCGCCGGGGGCGCCGGGGGCGCCGGCGCGCCGGGGTGAGGGCGCCGCGAGGGCATCGGGTTCGCCACGCCGCCGGCAGGCCGGCCGGCCGAGGGGGCCGGCGGCGCCGAGCGTCCGTCGGCCGGTCCCGCGGGTGCCAGGGGCCCTGCGGGCCGGGCGCCGGCGGCCGAGGGAGCGGCCGGGACCGCGTCGCCGGCGGTGCCGCGGGACCGGGCGGGCCGAGCGGGGGCGGTGCCGCCCGCGGACTTCAGCGGACTTCAGCGGCTTTCTGCGGCGCTGGAGGCGCAGGTCGCGCGTCGCAGAATTGACCCGGGAATCCGCGGGCGGATTGCACCGGGTGTCCGGTCAACTCGTCGTCCACCATGGTGATCACCAGGGCGATGAAGACGCCGGCTACCAAGGGAGCGCACTCGATGAGCAGCATCCGTACCACCTTCGCGCCGACCGTGACCCGGGCCGCCGAGGCGGAGACGACGAGCGACCCGAGCAGCACGATGACGCTGCTGGCGGACTCCGGGGCCACGGGCGGGCTGCTGACCAGCTACCGCTCGACCTTCGCGCAGGGAGCGGTGGGAGCGCCGGCCCACTTCCACACGCGGGCCGCGGAGATGTTCTACGTCATCGACGGATCCCTGCGCGTGCTGCTGGGGGAGGAAGTCACCGTGCTGGGCGCCGGTGACTTCCTGCTCGTACCGCCGCGCACCCCGCACGCCTTCGCCGCCGCCCCGGGATGCACGGCGGACGTGCTGTTCACCTTCACCCCGGGAATGGCGCGCTTCGACTATCTGCGGCTCCTGGGCCGGGTGATGCGCGGCGAGGCCGGCTTCGAGGAGATCAAGGCGTCCTCGGAGCGCTTCGACAACCACTACGTCGACAGCCCCGTCTGGAACGCCGCGCTGGCGGCCGGCTGAACCCCGCGGGCGGCCCCCGCCCGGCGGCCGGGCGGAGCGTCGTGATCACGCCGGGGCCGGCGCCGAGCATCCCGGCCCGCTGGTCCTGCTCAGCGGTGTTCGGGGTTGTCCATGCCCGGTCGGCAGCCCGCGTCCCACTGCGAGCGCTGGTTGCCGTGGGCGGGGACGCCCCCGGTGCGTTTGAGCAGGGCCGCCAGGTGCATCAGGTTCCAGGTCATGAAGCTGGTGTTGCGGTTGGTGAAGTCGTTCTCCGGGCCTCCCGAGCCGGGGTCCAGGTAGGACGGCCCCGGTCCCACGGCGCCGATCCACCCTGCGTCGGCCTGCGGCGGGACGGTGTAACCGAGGTGCTGGAGGCTGTACAGGACGTTCATGGCGCAGTGCTTGGCGCCGTCCTCGTTACCGGTGATGAGGCAGCCGCCGACGCGTCCGTAATAGGCGTACTGCCCGGCGGGGTTGAGGAGGCTGGAGCAGCTGTAGAGCCGCTCGACGACCCGCTTGGTGACCGAGCTGTTGTCGCCCAGCCAGATGGGTCCGGCCAGCACGAGGATGTCCGCGGCCATCACCCGCTCGTACAGGGCGGGCCAGGCGTCCGTGGCGTGTCCGTGTTCGGTCATGTCGGGGTGGACGCCGGTGGCGATGTCATGGTCGACGGCGCGGATCTCGTCCGTGGTCACCCCGCACGCGTCCATGATCGCGCGGCTCTTGTCGACGAGGCCCTGGGTGTGGCTGAGCTGAGGTGACGGCTTGAGCGTGCAGTTGACGAAGAGCGCGCGCAGGTCGTCGAAGCGGTAGTCGTCCCCACGTGGCGCGGGTGGTGCTGCCATGGCGGAATCCCGGGAGGAGGAGGGGCGGGGCGCGGGACGGGGCAGGTCGAGTCCGCTCCGCGCGCCGTCCCGGCGGCAGCTTCTCGCCAAATGCGCTCGTTGTCCGCGCGACGCACCGGTGGGCGGGGCATCGGTGCGCGCGGCGTCGCACCGTCGGGGGACGCGCGGTCCTGCCGGTCCGCCGGCTCCGGGCCGCCTTCAGCGGTGCTCCCGTCCGAAGCGGGTGCGCCCCGGGGCCCCGGGGCAGGACACCCCGGCACGGCGTGCCGTCGCCGGCGCCCGGCCGCCACCGGACCGGTCCGTCGCACCCACGCCCGTCGCACCCACGCCCGTCGCGGCCGCTGCGGAGTGAGCGCAGCGGCCGCGGCGGGGGTGGCGGCGGGCCGGCCCCGTGCGGGTCAGCGGGCCGTGCCGAAGTCCTGTGTCCAGTAGTTGCCGGGCTGTGCCAGCCCCACGCCGATCTCCTTGAAGCCGCAGTCCAGGATGTTGCGCTTGTGGCCGGCGCTGGCCATCCAGCCCGCCATGACCTGCTCGGGCGTGGAGTACCCGTAGGCGACGTTCTCGCCGTAGGTGCTCCAGAGGTAGCCCGCGCGCGTGATCCGCTGTCCCGGGTCGGAGCCGTCGGAACCGGTGTGGGACATGGTGGTGTGGCTCGCCATGTCCGCGCTGTGGGCCTGGGCGGCCTGCGAGAGCTTGGTGTTCAGGGTGACCGGGGAGCAGCCGGCCTCGGCTCGCTCGCTGTTGACCAGGGCGACCACGCGGGTGACGGCGGTGGACGCGGGGGCCGCCGTGCCGGTGGCGGGGGCCGTGGGGGCGGCGGGCTCCGGGGCGGCGGTCGTCGTCGAGGGGTGCGCGGCGGACGGCTCCGGGGCGGCGGTCCTCGTCGGGGCGGGCGGGGCGGTCGTCTTCGAGACGGGTGCCTGGGGCTTCGCCGGGGCGGGCGCCACGGTCCGGGGAGAGGTCGTCGGCGGGGCCGAGGGCGAGGCCGTCGCCGTGGGCTTCGCGGTCCAGGCGTCCCGTGCCCGGTGTCCGTCCCAGGACGTCTTCCTCCCGTCCGTCCAGGGAGTGCCGGCCGTGGCGGTGACGGCCTCGGCTCCTGTGTCGTCCATGCACGCCATGGCGGCCGACGGCACCGCCACCGCGCCCATCGCCAGGACGGCGACGGCTATGGGGCGGCGCGTCTTCCTGCGGTGCTTCCGGTGGTTCCTCATGCGGACCTCGTTCGGTCGACTCTCCTTGCGCCCCCGGCAGCCCGGTCTCGCACAGACACTGCGCTTGACCTGCGGGGACGCCTTGCGGGGCCGTCATTGTTAAAAGCCGCGTGAGGGCACGGCAACGGGGGCTCCCACTATCTCGCCTAGTAGGCGGGAGCGCTCTTGAATCCGGCCCGGGATTGTGCCGGGCCGCCGCGCCGGACGCCGACGAAACCTGACGCTCCGTCAGGAGGGCGGCGGGGGCGGCCCGGCGGCCCGAGGCCGGTGCCCCCGGCAGGCGGGCCCGGCCGAGGGGCCGCGTATGCCTGTTTCCGTACGCCAGATCCTCCTATGTCGCCCACGTGCCACGTACTATCGCGGCACGTTGACGGGGGCCGGGCACGTGAGGGATGTCACCGGCTTCGCCCGCAACCCTTTCGGTGCGCGGCGTGCGGGGGCCCCTGAGGGTCCGGCCAGGGTCGGGGAGGCGAAGACCGGTGGCCTCGTGCGGTCGGGGACGGGGCCCGGCCGTGAGGAGTGGGCACGGGCCCGGGGAAAAGGTCCTGGGCGCCGTGTCCGGCGGCACCGGGGGCGGCCGGGACGGGCGTGGTGGACGTCCCGGCCGCCCCCGGTGCCGGTGATCCGTTCCGCGGCGCTCCGGCACAGGGCGGCCGGACGGTCTCCGGAGGCGGGCCGCCGGGAGCGTCGCGGGCCGGCCGCCCGGCCCCGCGGTTCGCGGGCGGGCCGGCCCTGGTCACTCGGCGGGTGCCTGCCGGTCGTGGTCCCTGACCGACTTTTCGATGGTGTACGCCCACGTGGTGAACGTCTCGACCTGGTCGGGGGTCAGATCGCGTACGGAGATCTGTTCCAGGGTGCGCCACATATCGGCGATGGGTTCCCGCAGGGCGCGGCCGGCGTCGGTGAGGCTGACCACCATGACCCGCCGGTCGTGGGCGGCGGGTTCCCGGGTGAGCAGGCCGGCCTCCTGCATGCGGCGCAGCGACTTGGAGACGGTGGAGTGGTCGAGGCCGACGCGCTCCAGCAGTTCGGTCTGGGTCTGGCCGTCGTGGTCGAAGAGCTGCATCAGCAGCAGTTCCTGTCCCGGGTGGAGGTTCAGGGCGCGCAGCATGGCGGCGGCGTGGCCGCGGTGGGTGCGGGCGAGCTGGAAGACGGCGTAGCTCAGTCGCCCGTCGCGTGCCGTGTGCGGTGGCTCCGGTGAGGTGGTGTCGGACATGGCTGCTCCCTGGTCGCACGAGTGGGGTGATCGGTCGGCCGGCTAGTCGACGGTGAGGACGATCTTGCCGCGGTTGTGGCCGGCGTCGCTGGCCTGCTGCGCCCTGGCGGCCTCCGCCAGCGGGTAGGCGGCGCTGATCGTGGTCACCAGTGTGCCGTCGGCGGCCTGCCGGGCCAGCTCGGCCAGCCGCGCGGCGGAGCGGCGCTGCGGGCCCTCGGCGAAGACGACGCCGAGTTCGCGGGCGCGGAAGTCGGCGGTGGTGACGATCCGGTCGGTGCCGCCGCGCAAGGTGATGGAGTCCTCCAGCGCGCCCTTGCCCGCGGCGTCGAGGACGGCGTCCACCCCGTCGGGGGCGAGCTCGCGGACCCGCTGGACCAGGTGGTCCCCGTAGACCAGCGCGCTCGCGCCGAGCGAGGTGACGTACTCCTGGTTGGCCGGTCCGGCGGTGCCGATGACGCGGGCGCCGCGGGCGACGGCGAGCTGGACGGCGATGGTGCCGAGCGCGCCGGACGCTCCGTGGATCAGCAGCGTCTCGCCCGAGGTGACGCCGAGCAGGTCCAGCACGCGTTCGGCGCCGTCGCTCGCCACGGGCAGGGCGGCGGCGTGCGTCCAGTCCAGGCCGGCCGGCTTGGGCGCGAGGACGGCCGCGGACGCCAGGGCGTACTGGGCGTAGGAGCCGGTGTCGGACCAGCCCAGGACCTCGTCCCCCGCCTTCAGGTGGTCGACGTCCTCGCCGACGGCGTCGACCACGCCGGCGATCTCCCCGCCGGGCACGGCGGGCAGCGTGGTGGGGAAAATGGCCTCCATGCCGCCGGAGCGGATCTTGCCGTCCACCGGGTTGACGCCGACGGCCCGTACCCGTACGCGGACCTGGCCGGGGCCGGGCCGGGGGGTGTCGATCTGCGCCTCGTGCAGGACCTCGGTGCCGCCGAACGTGTCGAAAACGATGGCCTTCATGACGGGTGTCTCCTCGGGTGGGATGCCGCACCGACCACTTTCTGTGGCCAGCCACATAAAAGTAACACCGATTACGTGGCTAGCCAAGTAATCGCTTCGGAAGAGATCCCGGCGGTGCGGAGAGGGGGTCAGGTGCGTGGTCGCGCACGGGCCCGGCGGAGCGCTGCCGGGCCCGTGCCACCGGCCGGGGCGGGCGCGGGCGGCGGCCGTCGGCGCGGGTCCGTCCGGTCGCGGGGGCGCCGGCAGGAGGCCGGGCTCCGTCGAGGGCCTGCCTTCTCCTGCCCGGCCGCGGCAAGGCGTGAGGGCCGTGCGGGCGGGCGTTTCGGTGTCGCCCGTCCGGCGTGCGGGCGGCGGGTGGTGCCGGGTGGTGCCGTCACCCCGGTGGGTCCGGCTCTCACGTCACCGCGGTGCTGCCGTCGAGCGTCCGGTTCCCGTCGCGGCTCCCCCCTCGCGGCTTCCCCGTCGGGGGCGGCGTCCTCAGGAGCGTGGCTCCAGCACCTCCAGGGCGCCGGTCTCGGTGTCGTAGCTGCGCAAGGTGGTGAGCCGGACCGACAGCGGTGGCGCCGGCAGCAGTCCGGGGACCCGCCGGCCGGCGAAGGCACCGGGGCGCCGGGTCCGGCCGAGGGTGACGTGCGGACTCCAGCGCCCCGGCGCGTGGAAGGGGTTGAGGGTCTCGGGCGGGCTGTCGGAGACCACCGCCTCCCACACCCGGCGATGCAGGGCGGTCAGCGCCGCGTCGCGGTCCAGTGCCCAGGCCAGCACCGAGGTGGGCCGCTCGAAACGGACCACACCGGTGAAGTGCGCCGGCAGCGGCAGGGCGGCGGCGACCTCGGCGAGCTCCCAGCGGATCGGGGCGGTCAGCTCCGGGCAGGCGGCCAGGGTGAGGTGCGGGCTGTTCGTGGGTGAGCGGTGGCGCGCCTGGCTGGGCAGCCCAGCGTCCGCCAGCCGCCTCCAGGCCTCCCGGACCGCCAGTTCCGCCGTCTCGTCCAGCAGGAGCTCCACCGTGCGCACCGCCGCAGCCTACCGGCGGCTTCCCGCGCCGCCGCCGCAGCCCGGTGGCGGCCGCCCGGGAAAAGGGGCCGCGGTCAGGGCCGTCGGGGGCACGGTCCGCGCCGTGGGAGAGGGTGGTCCGGGGGCACGGTCCGCGCACCGGCGTCCTCACCCGTCCCGCCGGCGCCGGACCCGTCGACGAGCGCGGCGCCCCGGCCCGCTGCCGCGAGCGCCGCCGGCCGCCGGCACCGCTCCCCCGTGCGACGGACGCGATCCACGGCCCCCCGCCACACCCGCGGACCCGTGTGGTCCCGTCCCTTCGGCGACGGGCACCGGGGCACCCGCGCGGCCCGCGGGGCGTCCGCGAGAGGGACGCGGGGGCCGGGGTCTCACGGATGTGCCCGCCGGGGCAGGGTGAGGATCTCGGCTCCGTCGTCGGTGATGGCGATCGTGTGCTCGCTGTGCGCCGTCCGGCAGCCCGTCGCGCTGCGGAGCGTCCAGCCGTCGGCGTCGGTGACGAGGCGGGCGGTGTCCGCCATGACCCACGGCTCCAGCGCCAGCAGCAGCCCGGGGCGCAAGGTGTATCCGCGGCCGGGGCGGCCGGTGTTCGGGATGTGCGGGTCCTGGTGCATCGTCGATCCGATGCCGTGGCCGCCGAACTCGGTGTTGACCGGGTATCCCGCCTCGCCGAGGACCGTGCCGATGGCGTGGGAGACGTCGCCGACGCGGACCCCGGGACCGGCGGCGGCGATGCCGGCGGCCAGCGCGCGTTCGGTGACGTCGATCAGCGCGAGGCTCTCCTGGGGCCTCGCGTCGCCCACGAGGAAGCTGATGGCGGCGTCCGCCGCGACGCCGCCCCGGGAGACGGCGAGGTCGAGCGTCAGCAGATCGCCGTCGGCGAGCGTGCGGTCACAGGGCCGTCCGTGGAGCACCGCGTCGTTGACGGCCGTGCAGATGTAGTGGCCGAACGGGCCGCGCCCGAAGGACGGCGCGTAGTCGACGTAACAGGACGTGGCTCCCGCCTCGACGATCATGGCCTTCGCCCACCGGTCGATGTCCAGGAGGTTCGTGCCGATCACGGTGCGGCTCTTCAGCGCGTGCAGGATGTCGGCGACGAGGGCACCCGTGTCCCTGGCCCGGGTCAGCAGGGTGGGGTTCAAGATCTCGATCATGGGGCGCCTTCCTTCGCAGCCAATAACTATACCGTCATTACTATACCGGTACGGGGGTCGGGGTCCCGGCCGGGCCGCCGCCCGCTCCCCCGCCCGCCGCTCCGCCGCCCACCGCATCGGAGGCCATCCGTACGCCTCATGCGCGCGACGCGTACGGGATGAGTGCGCGATAGGTACGCGAAGGGATCGATCGGGGGTAGGTTGGCGGGCGGAGGTGTTCCATGTCCGAGTTGTTCGACGCGGTCGACGCGCTGATCGCGTCCCGGTCCCCGCTGCCGCCGCCGGCCGAGCGCAGGCGGCTGCGGCAGGCGCACGCGCTGACTCTGGACGAGGTGGCCGCCGCCCTGGGCGTGCGGCGGGCGACCGTCGGCGGCTGGGAGGCGGGCAGGAGTGAACCGCGGCCGCCGGAGCGGGAGGCGTACGCGCGCCTGCTGCGGCAGCTCGCCGAGCTCTATCCCGCCCCGGAGAGCACCGGCGTACCGCAGGAGGGCGCTCCGGCGGCGGACGCCCCGGCGGCAAAGGCCCCGGCGGCGGGCGCGCCGGCACAGGACGCCTTCGACGGTCCGGGGCCCGCGGCGCAGGCCGGGCCCGCCGGCGGAGCGCTTGAGGGCGCGGCCGGGGCGTCCTCCTCCGGCGCGCCGGAGGCGGCGCCCCCTCCGGCGCGCGCCGCGGGGCCGGCGCCGGCCTCGCGGCGTCCTGGCGTGCGGAAGGCCGCCGCGGCGGGTGCGCCGGCCGTCGGCGGGGCGTACGCGCACGGTCCGCTGCTCGTCCTCGACGCCGGCGCCGGGGGCGAGGTGACCGGTCACGGCGTCGGCGGCCTGATCGTGGACGTGCCCGCCGCGACCCTGCCCGCGCTGGTGGAGTGGACGCTGGCCGAGGGGCGGCTGGGGGCGGAGAGGCTGCACGGCTCGGGCAGGGACGCCGACCCGCTGCTGGTCCTCACCCGGGCCGCGTGCGAACGCTACGGGCTGCCGGTGGAGCTGTCCGAGGCCGAGCGGCATGCCGGGCGGCTCCCGGAGGGGCACCGGGTCGTCAGGCAGCTGGAGCGGGCCGAGTGGCGGCTCACCAGGCGGGGGCTGGGGCCGTGGGCGCGGATCTACCGCCCCGTCCAGGGCGGCCGCCGCAGCTGCGTGCAGCTGTGCATCCCCTCCTGGCACGCCCTGGACGACCGCGCCTGGGGACACGCCGCACGGCTGGAGCCCGCGGAGCTCGCCCGGGTGCTGGGGGTGTACGCGGCCCGGGTGGTGACGCCGGTGGGTTCCACCGCGGTGACGGGGCTGCATCTGATGACGGCGCTCAACCCGCCCACGCGGGCGAGCGGGCCGGACGAGGAGGGCCGGCGCCACCGCGAGCACCGGCCCGGCTCGCTGGGCACCGCGCCGATGGACCCGGCGCCCTGCGAGGCGACCGACGGCCACCCCGTTCTCGCCCGCCTGCCCCGCTTCCACGTGCGCGGACCCGACGAGAAGCTGTACGAGGAGGCCTACGACTGGGCGCGGGACCTGACCGACGCCGAGTGCATGCAGCCCTACCTGGTCGGCCTGGACGTGAACCTGGCGTTCGGCGCGGCCGCCAACGGCGCGCTCGTCGGTCTGGCCTCGCCGCCCGAGCACGTCACCGGCCCCGCCTTCGACGCGGCGCTGCCCGGCTCCTGGCTCGTCGACCTCTCCCACGTCGACCTGGCCCGGGTGAAGGTCGGCAAGCAGTGGCGCGACCTCGACGCCGCGCTGCTGCCCAGTCCGTTCACGCCGACCGGCGAACGCCCGACGGGGCCGGCCTGGTACGCCACCCCGACCGTGGCCTACGCCGTGGAGCTCGGCTACGACGTCGCGCCCGTCGAGGCCTGGGTGCGCCGGGACGCGGGCCGGTTCCTGGACGGCTGGTACAAGCGGCTGCGCGACGCCTACGTCGCCACCATGGCCGACCTCGGCGTGGGCGAGAAGCTGTCCCCGGCCGAGTTCCTGACCGCGATGGACGGCTACAAGAGCCGTGATCCGGAGCTGGGGATCGTCGTGGACGCGGTGAAGATGACCGTCAAGGGCGGCATCGGCAAGCTGCGGGAGAGGGCCCGCGGCGGCGGCTGGAGGCCGGGGCAGGCCTGGCCCGCCCTCGCCCGCCCGACCTGGCGCCCGGACATCCGCGCCACCGTCATCTCCCGGGCCCGCATCAACATGCACCGCAAGATGGTCGCGCTCGCCGCGGCCACGGGGCAGTATCCGGTCGCGGTCCTCTCCGACTGCGCCGTGTACGCCGCCGACGGGCCCAGCCCCCTGGACGTCCTGCCCTACGGCGCGGACGGCAGGACCGTGCCGGGTTCCTTCCGGCTGGGGGTGTCGCCGGGGATGGTCAAGCACGAAGGCACGCAGAGCGTGCTGTGGGGTGCGGACGTGCTCGAACAGCTCGCCGGGGACGGCGGCCGTGTCGCCAACCTCGCCCGCTACATCAAGACCGGCGAGGTCGGCGCCGAGGACACCGGGGAATAGGGGGACGCGGGGCGATGGTCACGGTCGCGGAAGAACTCGACAAGGCGGTGCAGGGGGCGTTCACGCGGCCCGTGCCCAGGTCCGCCGGGGCGCGGATGCGCTACCTCGTCAGGCAGCACGGCGGCCGGACGGGGCCCGTCTCCGAGCTGCTCGGCGTCAGCCGGCGCACCGTCGAGCGGTACGTGAGGAACCAGCTCAGGCGTCCCCGGCCGGAGCTCGCCGACCGCCTCGAACGCGAGGTCCGCGCCCGCTGGCAGCCGCAGGTCCGCGCCCGGGCCCGGCGGGCCGCGGCCACCACCGACGGCATCATGATCGACACTCGCGCCCGGTTCGGCTACACCGCCGCCCCCGGCAGCACCGACGACGCCCGCGTCCGGCACCTCACCCTCGCCCTGCCCCCGCGGCACGCCGCACGCCTCTTGCAGGCCCGGGAGACCGGTGCCGGCGAGGACCTGCTGCGCCGGATCGCGGCCGAGGCCCTGGGCGAGGTGTACTTCCGCGACCACGGCCGCCGCGCCCACGGCCTCGAGGTCGAGCTCACCGACCTCGAACACCTGCAGTTCGAGCTGTAGGCGGCAGGCGGGGGCCGGACGGCGTCCCGCCTCTCGCCCGGGCAAGGGCGGCCGGGGCCGGCGAGCGGACGGGTGCGGGCGCAGGCGCCGTACGACGCCGGCCCGGCGGCACCGGACCCGGGGGCCGGTGCCGCCGGGAGGGAGCGGGGGGCGGGGGGTTCAGTGGTGCGTGCCCGCCGCCCAGAGCACGGTCTCCCCTTCGAGGATGACGATGTTGCCGTCGGTCTGGAGCTTCAGCACCGCGGAGCCGTGCCCGTTCGTCCGGCTGGCCCACACGGGCTGGTTCTGCGCGTCGTAGACGACGAGGTTGCCGTCGGTCTGGAAGTCGGCGCGCGCGCCGGTGCCCACCGTCCGGGTCGCCCAACGCGCCTGGCCGGTCTCGTCGTAGGCGACGAGGTTGCCGTCGGGCTGCAGGACGAGCCGGATCCGGGCCGCGGCGGCCTCCTCGCCCGGTCCCAGGGTCATCGGCGCGCCGATCACCTTCTCCGCGGGGACGTCCTGCCCCGTGCCCTCGCCGCCGCCCGCCGCCGTGCCCGGACCGGTGCTCGCCTGCGGTGCCGGTGTCGCGTCCGGCTCCGTGTCCGCGGTGCTGTCCGTGCCCTTGCCCGCGCCCTTGTCCTCGGTGTCGCCCTTGGCCTTGCCCGCGGCCGTGGCGCTCGCCCCGGTGCCGGAGCGCGCCCCGGCCGGTTCCTTCTCGCCCTGCCAGGGCTGCAGCACCAGCAGGGCGGCGGCCAGGGCGCCCGCGCCCGCGACCGCCGTGACGGCCAGGACGGTGGTGCGCCCGGGACCGCGCCGGCCCGCCGCGGGGGCGGCCGGCAGGTCCGGTGCCGTGCCGGGGGGCCCGTCCGAGGGGCCGGGGGCCGCCGCGGCGCCGGCCGGCCAGGCCCGGGTCGGGGCCGGGGGCTGCGCGGCCACGACGGTCGGGGCCTCGTGGGGCCGGGCGGCGGGAGCCGTCCGGGAGGCGTCCAATTCGGTGGGCGCCGCGGCCGGGGTCCGCACCGCGCCCTCCGCGGTCGTGGCGGGGGCGGCGATCCGCTGGTAGGTGGGGTCGTTGGCCAGGGAGGTGTGCGACTGGCACAACTCCACGATCCGTTCGGGGGCCGGCCGCCGGGCCGGGTCGCGGTCGGTGCAGGCGGTGATGATCGCGGCGAGCCCCGGCTCGACCCCTTCGACATCGATGTCGCCGTGGACGGTGCGGTAGGCGACCGCGGGGAAGGCGCCCTCCCCGAACGGCGGCCGGCCCGTCGCCGCGAAGGCCAGGGTGGCGCCGAGCGCGAACACGTCGGCGGCGAAGCCGACCTCCTCGCCGTCGAAGGCCTCGGGAGGGGTGAAGCCCGGTGTGCCCGCGGTGAGGCCGGCCTGGGTCAGCGCGGTCTGCCCGCTCTCGCGGGCGATGCCGAAGTCGATGAGCTGGGGGCCGACCGGGGACAGGATGATGTTCTGCGGTTTGACGTCGCGGTGCAGCACGCCGTGGACGTGGATGTCGCAGAGCCCCTCGGCCAGCGCCGCGAGCAGGCTCCGGCACAGCGGCGCGGGCAGGGCGCCGGAGGCGGACACCGCGGCGTGCAGGGTCGGGCCGGGCACGTACTCGGTGGCGAACCAGTACGGCGCGGTGTCCAGGCCGCAGTCGATGACCGAGGCGGTGTAGGCGCTGCGCACGGTGTGCAGGGTGTCCACCTCGCGGCGGAACCGTTCCAGGGCCCTTTCCTCGTGGGCGAGCTGGCCGCCGATGACCTTGACGGCGACCGGGCGGCCGCCGGGGGTGCTGCCGAGGTAGACGGTGCCCATGCCGCCCGCTCCGAGGCGGCCGGTGAGACGGTAGCGGCCGATCCGGTCCGGATCGGCGTCGGTGAGCGGGTGCACGCGCGGGATTCCTCCTGGAACGATCTGGCCGGCCGCACGACCGCCGTGCGCTCGCCCACCGTGGACCGATGGCTCGCGGTAGTACGCGCCGCCCGCGCTTCGCCGTGCGTGGCTCATGCCTCGCCTCACCACGGACCAGCCGGTGCCCGGATCATACTCCAGCAGCCGTACGGCAGTTCGACCGTCGGGAGGCTCGACGGCCCCGTGCGCGGGGGCACATGTGCGGCGTCCTCGAGGGCCGGGTGGGCGGTGCCGCGCGTCCCGGGCCGCGGGGCGGCGGCGGTCCGGGGCTGCCCCGCGGCCACGGCACGGTCAGGGCAGGTCGCCGCCGTCGGCGAGCGCCGTTCCCAGGGGGGTCCGGCTGTAGAGCACCTCGTGGCCGTGGCGGTGGGAGGTCAGCAGGCCGGCGTCGCGCAGGACCGACAGGTGGGCGGAGACGGAGGAGGCGGCGAGTCCGAGGCGGCGGGCCAGGGCGGTGGTCCCGGCGGGTTCGTCCAGGGCGCCGAGCACGGCGGCGCGGCCGCTCCCCAGGAGACGGGCGAGGGTGCGCGGAGCGGGGGCCGAGGGTTTCGCCCACAGGCCGCCGACGCCCCGTGCGGGGTAGACGAGCATCGGTTTCCAGGGCGGCTCGAAGCCGCCGACCACGTCCGGCCAGGAGAACACGCTGGGCATCAGGACCAGGCCCTCGCCGCCGAGGTGGCGTACGTGTTCGGTGCCGGCCCGTACCGTGAGGGTTCCCGTCCGCCAGGTGATGCGCCCGTCGAGCCGGGGCAGCAGGCCGCCCAGTCCCGTCTCGGCCAGGTGCCGTGAGTGGAAGGCGACGTCCGCCCGCAGCAGTGCGCGCAGTCTGGGCCAGTACGGTTCGACCAGGACGCGCCAGGCCTCCTCCAGCAGGCCGGCCAGCCAGGTGATCGTGTGTCCCGCGTCGCGCAGCAGGGCTCTGCCGAGCGGGGAGTCGGCGGCTCCCGGGGAGTCGGCCAGGGAGCGCGCCGTGTCGTGGTGGGCGGCCCGCGGGTCCGCCGCGCGCACGCGCGCGATCTCCTCGTCGAACAGGGTCGCCGGGCCGAGCGGCTGCGGGCTGAGCCAGTCCGGGGAGTGGCCGTGGCGGGGCATCAGCAGCCACAGGGGGGACAGGTCCAGTCCGCGTGCGGCGTGCCGGACCTCCCGCAGCCAGGGTTGGTGGAACCCGTGCCGGTCGGGCCGGTTCAGGGTGCGGACGGCCTCCTGGGTCTCCCACAGGGGGGACACGGCGAAGCGGCAGCGCAGCAGGTCGTCCTCGCCGAAGCTCAGGCGCAGGGGCACGGATGGTTCTCCACGGTCTCGGGATCCGGGGTCTCGGGATCCGGCGCGCGGCCGGGGTGCCGGCGGCCCCGGGCGGTGCCGGGGGCGCGCCCGGTGCCCGGGCGCGGCCGCGGGCGAGGATTCGGCCGGTGCCGAAACTCTACTGGTCGCGCTCGCGCTCGAGCAGGCTGCCCGCATGCCTCACGAGCCCACTGCGTCCCCCGTGCGGGACCGCGCACCGCACACCGACGCCGGCACCGACACCGGTGGCGGTGGCGGTGGCGGTGGCGGTCCGTCGGCCGGTTCCCCCGGATACCGGCGCGTCTTCGCCGTGCGGGAGTTCCGTACGGTCTTCGCCGCGCACTGTCTTTCCCTCCTCGGCATGGTCGTCAGCGAGGTGGCGCTCACGGTCCTGGTCTACGGGCTGACCGGGTCGCCGTTGCTCGGTTCGCTGGTGTTCGCCCTGGGGTTCCTGCCCTACCTGGTGGGCGGGACGCTGCTGTCGGGTGTGGCCGACCAGTGTCCGCCGCGGCGGGTCCTGGTCGTGTGCGACCTCGTGTGCGCGGCGTGCGCGTGCGTGATGGCGCTGCCCGGCACGCCCGTGGCGGTCCTGCTGGTCATGCGCTGCGTGATCGCCCTCACGGCGCCGGTGTTCACCGGCACCCGGACCGCGACGCTCGCCGACGTGCTGGGTGAGGGGGACCTGTTCGTGCTGGGGCGGTCGCTGCTGCGGATCGTGTCGCAGAGCGCGCTGCTCGTCGGGTTCGGCCTGGGCGGCGTCCTGCTCACGGTGGTCTCCCCGCGGGGTTCTCTCGCGGTGACCGTGGGCACCTTCGCCGGCTCGGCGCTGCTCCTGCGGTTCGGCACGCGCCGCCGGCCCGCCCGGACCGGGAAGGGGGCGCTCGTGCGGAACTCGCTGTCGGGCGCCCGGCAGGTCCTCGGGGACCGCCGGGCCAGGTCCGTCGTCCTGCTGACGTGGGGGCCGCCCCTGTTCGTGGTGGCCCCCGAGGCGCTGGCCGCGGCGTACGCCGACGAGATCGGTGTCGGCACGGTGGGGGTGGGGCTGCTGATGTGCGCGCTGCCGGTGGGGACCATCGCCGGCGAGGTGGTCGCCGGGGCGTTCCTGTCGCCCGCGGCCCGCTCCCGCATCACCCTGCCCCTGGCCGCCTTCGGGCTCCTGCCCCTGCTCTGCGTCCCGCTGCTCCCGCACCTGGGCTGGGTCCTGGCGGCGCTCGCGCTGGCCGGTTCCGCGAGCGCCTACACCCTCGGTCTGGATCAGTGGTTCGTGCGGGCCGTCCCCGAGGGGCTGCGCGGACGCGCGATGACCGTGCAGACGGCGGGGCTGATGACGATCCAGGGAGCGGGCATGGCCCTCGCCGGCGCGGCGGCCGAGCTCTGGCCGGTCACCACGGTGGTCTGTGCGGCCGGCGCGGTGGGGACCGTGTGCTGCGTCCTGCTGGCGGCGCACGTCCGGTTCACCTCCGGGGCGCGTGCGGTGGGCGGCACGGCGGCCGTGCGGTGAGGGAGCGGCCCGCCGGCCGGGAGGCGGCCTGCTGCGGCGGCCGGGATGTGGGGTCGTCGTCCCGGGCCGGGGCGCGCTCCGGGGCCGGGCCGGTCGGCCCCGGTCCGGCCGGGCCGTCCTCCTGGCCGGGGGGACGGCCGCTGCCCGGGGCCGGTCGGCCCCGGGGGGCGGCCGGTCCCGGGGGGTGCCTCTATGTCTTTCGTCAAGCGAGTCGGGGGCTTCTCGGCTGGTAGAAGGTTCCGTCGCGGAGCATGGCGAACAGGACGCTGATGCG
>NZ_JBVIKX010000023.1:0-74567 GCF_055580685.1 Streptomyces sp. NPDC031554
ACCCCCCAGGTCATCCCATCGACAGGGGGCAACAGTCATGCCGGGCCCGGAGGCCAGCGGCCCTCTTGCAGGACCGCGAAAAAGATAACGGGGCGGCCGGTCCCGGGGGGCGGCCGGTCCCGGGGGGGGCGGCCGGTCCCGGGGGGGCGGCCGGTCCCGGGGGGCGGCCGGTCCCGGGGGGCGGCCGGTCCCGGGGGGCGGCCGGTCCCGGGGGGCGGCCGGTCCCGGGCCCCGGTTGCCGCGGCCGTCGCCGGTCAGGGCTCGGGGCGGGCCTCGACGAGTTCGGGCTCCAGGCCCTCGCCCACCTCCGTGCGGGCCCGGCCCGCCTCCGCGCGCCAGGCCTCGAAGGCCCAGGCGGTGAGGGTGACGACGGCCAGGCCGAGCAGCCAGCCGCCCACCACGTCGCTGAACCAGTGCACGCCGAGCGCGACACGGGTGAAGCCGACCCCGATCACCGACACCACCGCCACGCCCCAGCACAGGGGCCGCCCGGCGCGCGGCACCAGGGGCAGCAGGACCAGCAGCAGGACGGCGAAGGACGTGGTGGCCGTCATGGCGTGGCCGGAGGGGAAGGAGAAGCCCGGCGCGTGCGCCACCGGGTCCTGGAGGGAGGGCCGGGCCCGTTCGACGACCGTCTTGACCAGCAGCCCGGTCAGGCCGCCGGCCACGGCCGTCACGGCGGACCAGGCGGCCAGCCGCCAGGCCCTGCGGTACAGCAGCCACAAGGTCAGCAGCGCGACGGCCGTGCGCAGGGTGGCGGGGTCCCAGACCCAGTCGGAGAGGAAGCGCAGGGCCGCGGTCCACGCCGGGTGCTCCAGGGCCGTGTGGTGCAGCCGCCGGGCGGCGCCCGCGTCCAGGCGGCGCAGCGGCTCCCACCGGCCCTCGACGAGGACCAGCAGCAGCGCGAAGGGCACCGCGGCGACGGCGGCGACGGCGGCCGCCGCCAGCAGGCGGACGCCGAACCTGCGGTCGGCCGCCCGGCGGCGACGGTCTTTGAGGTGCAGGACCGCGGCGCGCACAACCATGTTCAGACTCCAGGGTCGGGTTCGATCGGTTCGGACCGCAGGGCCCGCGCCGCCTCCAGCTGCGCGGCGAACGCCAGTCCGAGGAAGAGGGCGACGGAGGTCAGGTAGGCCCACAGCAGCAGGGACATGAAGGCGCTGAGGGGGCCGTAGACGGTGTCGAAGGAGCCGCTGAGGCGCAGGTACAGGCTCAGCAGCCAGGTCAGTGCCGTCCACAGCACCAGGTAGACGGCGGCGCCGAAGGCCAGCCAGGTGTATCCGGGCTGTCTGCGGCGCGGCGCCCTGCGGAAGATCGCGCTGGCCGAGATGAGCGCGAGGAGCAGTCCGAAGGGCCAGCGCAGGATCTCCCAGGCGGTGCGGGCGTCCTCGTCGAGCCGGTAGACGCTCACCGCCGCGGCGGCCAGGTCGCCGCCGGCCACCATGACGATGAATCCGAGGCCGAGGGGCAGTCCGGCGCTGACGGACATCACCAGGCCGCGCAGGTACTTGTGCGCGAAGGGGCGGTCGCGTTCGTTGCCGTAGATCCGGTTGGCGCCGCGTTCTATCTGGCACATCGCGGTGGTGGTGTTGACCAGGGAGAAGATCAGGCCGAACCAGAGCGCGACCTTCGCGCCGTCGCCGGCCGTGCGGCGGCTGCGGGCCAGCGCGTCGTCGACGACGTCGGCGCTGGGGCCCTCGGCGAGCCGGTGGATGGTCAGTTCGACGACGCGGCCGATGTTCTCGGTGTGCAAGGTGGTGGAGAGTCCGACGAAGGCGATGGCCAGCGGGATCACCGACAGCACGGTCTGCAGGGCGAGCGCGCGGGAGTGGGTGAAGCCGTCGGCGTAGCGGAAGCGCACGAAGGCGTCGCGCAGCAGGGCCCAGCGGCCGTAGCGGCGCAGGGACGTCAGCGCCTCGTCGGCGGAGAGTTCGTCGCCGGTCATGTCGCGGGTCTCGGGGACCTTGGTCGCGGTGCCCATGTCAGCGCTCTCCGGGGGGCAGCAGCACGGTCAGCGCACCGGGCCTGATCTCGGCGGTGAGCCGGCGGCCCGGTGCCACGGGGTCGCCGTCGAGCTCGCGGGACTGCGGGGAGTCGAAGGCCAGTTCGGCGCGCCGGAACGTGAAGAACTCCACCGGTGCGCCGCCAAGGTCGCCGTCGTGCGCCGTGGTGGTGTGCGCGGTGGAGGGCCGGGGTGCCTTCGTGCCGCCGCGCACCAGGGCCGTCAGCGCGCGGGTCCAGCCGCCGATGCCGCGCGGGTCGAGGACCAGCAGGTCGAGCAGGCCGTCGTCGGGGCGGGCGGCGGGCAGGAGCGTCGTGCCGCCCTGCACGGTGCCGACGTTGCCGATGAGCACCATGCGGGCCGTGCGGTGCAGGGCGGGCGCGTCGTCGAGCCGGAGGGTCAGGCGCATCCGCGGGGTGCGCAGGGCGGTGATGCCGGCCAGGACGTAGGCGGGCCAGCCCAGGAGGGACTTGGCGCGGTCGTCGGTGTGTTCCATGACCGCGGCGTCCAGGCCGGCTCCGGACATGGCGGCGAAGTGGGTGGCGGGCAGGTCGTCGCCCTGGACGCGGCCGAGGTCGAGGCGGTGCGGGGTGCCGCGCAGGGCGGCGTCGAGCGCGTCGGCGGGGTCGAGGGGCAGGCCGAGGTTGCGGGCCAGCAGGTTGCCCGTGCCGCAGGGCACGACGGCCAGCGGTACGCCGCTGCCGGCCAGGGCGTCCGCGGCCGCCCGCAGGGTGCCGTCACCGCCGCAGACCACGACCAGGTGCGCGCCGTCGCGCAGCGCGCCGGCCGTCTGCCCGGCGCCGGGGTCCTCGGCCGTGGTCGGGGTGAACACCGGTGCGCGCCGGCCGTGGCGTTCCAGGACCTGGCGCAGTGCCTCGCGGTCGGCCTCCGTGGTCACGGTGGGGTTGAAGACCACCACGGTGCGGCCCGGTTCCGGGGTGCCCGGGTGCGTCCCCGTGCCCGCCGGCGCGACGGCGGCGGTGGTGGTGGAAGTGGTGTCGGTGGAAGCGGTGGGGGGAGCGGTGACGGTGGCGCCGGTGAGCAGGGCGCGGCCCACGATCAGCAGGGACAGGCTGCCGTTGGCCAGCCCGCCCATGACGTCGGTGGGGTGGTGCATGCCCCGGTAGAGGCGGGCGAGGGCCACCAGCACCGGCACGAGGAGCAGTACGGCGCCCACGACGCGCCGCCACGGCCCGCGCAGCCGGGACAGCGCGAGCACCGCGAGTCCGCCGTAGAGCGCGGTGGCCGCCCCGGTGTGGCCGGAGGTGTAACTGGAGGTGGGCGGGGAGGCGTCGAGGCGGTGGACCTCGGGCCGGTGGCGGTCCACCGCCTCGGTGATGACCAGGAAGACCAGGGACTGCAGCGACACGGCGACGGCGAGGAAGGAGGCCTGACGCCACATCGGCAGACGGGGGATCAGCAGCAGTGCCGCGCACGTCAGGACGGTGACGGCGATCACCGTGAGGGTGTTGCCGGCCTCCGAGGCGAACAGGGACACGGTGGTGAGGGTGGCGGTCCGGGCGTGTTCCAGGCCCTCGTTGACGTCGTCCTCGACCGTCATCGGCCACAGTCCGCGGGCGGGTCCGGTGATCAGCAGGCCGAGTCCCACCATGAACGCGCCCTGGCAGACCGTGAGGGCCGCGACGCGGGCGGCGGTGCGGCCGGTGCCCCGGGGCAGGGTGCGGGAGCGGCCGGCCGGCCCGGTTCCCGGTCTCCCGCCGGGAAGTCCGGCCGGTCTTTCCGGTGCAGTGGTCGGCATCAGGTCCCCCCACGGGTAGGTGCGGTACGGCGTGTCGGCCCGTGGTGTCGGGCCGATGCACCGCCGCATGCCCCCGATACGGGCGTCCAGACCTGCCCGCGGTGTGACGTCCGGCAACATGGGGGGCGTGCGGCGGCCCGCCGCGGCGGCCGGCTCCGAAGGGGTGCCGCCTCGACGGCGCCCGGCCCGCTCCCTCGGGGCCCCGCTCCCCCGTCTCCTCCTCCCCCTCCGCCGCCCGGCCCGCCCGTCTTCCGTCCGCCGCCCGGCCCGGTGCGCGGCCCGCCCGTCTTCCCTCCGCCGCCCGCCCGGCCTCCCGCCGCGCCCGGGCTGCCGCGGCCGGGCTGCCGCGCCCGGACTGCCGCGGCCGGGCGGTGGAGGCGGTGGGCGGGGCACGCGAGGTCCGGTTCGGGCGCGGTCTCTGAGAGACTTCCGGGCATGGATGTCGTCCGCAGGAACAACGTCACGGTCACCGGCAACCCGCGCGGGCGGACGGTGGTGCTGGCGCACGGTTTCGGCTGCGACCAGAACATGTGGCGGCTGACCGTGCCCGCCCTGGCCGAGGACCACCGGGTGGTGCTGTTCGACTACGTCGGTTCGGGCCGCTCGGAGGCGACCGCGTTCTCGAAGGAGCGCTACTCCTCCCTGTCCGGTTACGCCAGGGACGTGGTGGAGGTGTGCGAGGCGCTCGATCTGCGCGACACGGTGTTCGTGGGGCACTCGGTCAGCGCGATGATCGGTGTGCTGGCGGCCGGCACGGCTCCGGAGCGGATCGGGGCGCACGTGATGGTCGCCCCCTCCGCGCGCTACATCGACGACGACGGCTACCGCGGCGGCTTCAGCGCCGCCGACATCGACGAGCTGCTCGCGTCGCTGGAGTCGAACTACCTGGGCTGGTCGGCGGCGATGGCACCGCTGATCATGGGAAACGCGGACCGGCCCGCGCTCGGTGAGGAGCTGAGGAACAGCTTCTGCGCCACCGATCCGGAGATGGCGCGCGTCTTCGCCCGGACCACGTTCCTGTCGGACTCGCGCGACGACCTGAAGGGCGTACGGGTGCCGACCCTGGTGCTGGAGTGCGCCCAGGACGTGATCGCCCCCCGGGAGGTGGGCGCCTTCGTCCACGCGGCGATCCCCGGTTCGACACTGGTCACGCTGGAGGCGACCGGGCACTGCCCGCACCTGTCCGCGCCCGAGGCCACCAACGAGGCGATCCGGGACTTCCTGGCGGGCCTGCGGTGATGTGCCGCACCGGCCAGCACAGCGATCCGCACGGCACCGGCGGCGAGGAGCCCTCCAGCAGCGCGGCGTTCGCCGCGCTGCTGGAGGACAGCGCCGAGGAGCTCTACGAGAACGCGCCGTGCGGATACCTGTCCACGCTGATGGACGGCACCGTCGCGAAGATCAACACCACGCTGCTGACCTGGCTGGGCACGACGGGCGAGGCGGTGGTGGGCCGGATGCGGTTCACCGATCTGCTGACCGTGGGCGGCCGGCTGTACCACGAGACGCACTTCGCGCCGCTGCTGCGGATGCAGGGCGAGATCAGCGGCATCGCCCTGGAGATCAAGCGGGCGGACGGCGGCCGGATGCCGGTGCTGGTCTCCTCCGTGGTCAAGTACGGCAGCACGGGTGAGCCCCTGCTGATCCGCACCACCGTCTTCGACGCCCGGGACCGCCGCGCCTACGAGGAGGAGCTCCTGCGCGGCCAGAAGGTTGCCGAGGAGGCGCGCCGGCAGGCGGAGGCCGACCGGGCCCGGCTGCAGGACGCGCTCGCCGTGCTCCAGCAGTCCCTGCTGCCCGACACCCTGCCGGCGGTCCCCGGGATGGAGACGGCCGCCCACTATCACACCGCCTCCCGCGACCGGCTCGGCGGCGACTTCTACGACGTCTTCCCCCTGGACGGCCGGCGTTTCGGTTTCTTCCTCGGCGACGTGTGCGGCAAGGGGCCCCAGGCGGCGGCGGTCACCTCCCTGACCCGCTACACCCTGCGCGCCGCCGCCCTGCACGACCCCGACCCCGTCTCCGCCCTGACCACCCTCAACAAGGTGCTCCACGAGCGGTACGCCGGCGGCAGCGGCGACCCCCGCTACTGCACGGCCGTCTTCGGCACCCTCGATCCCGACCCCGGCACCGGGCGGGTCGCCGTCCACCTGGCCTCGGGCGGCCACCCCCCGGCCATCGTGGTGCGCGCCGACGGCACCGCCGGCTTCCTGCCCACCCCGGGCGGCCTGCTGGTGGGCATCCTGCCCTCAGCGCCCTTCACCGCCGCCACGACCGTGCTCGCCCCCGGCGACACGCTCCTGCTCTACACCGACGGCATCACCGAGGCCCGCACCGGCGCGTCCCGCACCAGCCTGTACGGGGACGAGGCGCTGCTGGCCTTCGCCGCCGGCCACGCCGGGAAGCCGCCGTCCGCCGTGATCGAGGCCCTGACCGGGCTGCTGCGCGGCTTCGGTGACGGCCTCGACGACGACACCGCTCTGCTCGCCCTGGGCGCCTCAGCCCGTGAACCGCGGCCGGGAGACAGCCGATGAGCCCGCTGAAGATCACCGTCCGAGCCGCCGCCGCCGGACCCGTCGTGGAGATCCGCGGCGCGCTCGACTACGACAGCGTCGGCGAGCTGCGCGCCCTGGTCCCCACCGTCGCCCTGCGGCCGGGCCAGCGCCTGGTCCTGGACCTCGGCGGCATGGAGTTCTGCGACTCCAGCGGCCTCAGCGCGCTGATCGCCGCGCACCACCACGCCCGCGCCGCCGGGGCGGACATCGCGCTCGCGGCCGTACCGGCCCGCACCCTGCGCATCCTGCGCATCGTCGGCCTCGACCAGATCTTCTCCCTCGTCCCCGACAGCGACAGCGCCTCCGGCCGCGAGCGGGAGGCGCACTCACCCGGCAGGGACGCGACGGCCTGAGCGGCGGCGGCCCGCGCAGGGCTCCGGCGCCCCGCTCACGGCCGGTGCGCCCGCGCGGGGGCGTCGGGCACGGCCGAGGGACGCGGGTGCTGCGGCGCGGCCGCCCGGGCGGTGGCGTGGAGGGCGTCGTGCACCGTGGGGAAGAGCGGTAACAGCGCCTCGAGGCCGAGCAGGTGCCACACCTTGCGGTGATGGTCGTGCAGGGCGGCGACGCACAGGGTCCCGGCGCGGTCGTCCAGGAAACGCGTCAATCCGATGATCATGCTGATGCCGGAGGAGTCGAGGTGCTCGGTGCGGGAGGCGTCCAGCACCAGGGTGGTGCAGCCCTGCCCGACCAGGTCCTCGCAGCCGGCGCCGACGAGCGAGGCGTTGTCGTAGTCGACCTCCTCCGGCAGCTGGACGACCGCCGTGTCCTGGTGCCGCATCCGCACAGTGACCATGGAAAACGAACTCCCGCCTTGTCGTGACTCCCCCCACCATGCCCTTTTCCCGGGCACGGTGATGCGCCTACCCGCAGCTTCGCCCCGCACCCGCCCTTCCGGGAGGCCCGCTCGGCCGGGCGGCGGCCGGGCGGCGAGAACCGGCCGGACGGCCGGATCGGCGGGCGCGGACGGCCGGACGGGACGAGCGTCGCCGCCGCTTTCCCTCTCCCCCGCCCGGCCCCGGCACCGGCACCGGGCGGGGCCGGTCGGTCCCCTGCCCCCGGCGGGCAGCCGGCCCGGGGGCCCCGGATCCGCCGTGGGGCACACCTCGGCCGGCCGCTCGTGCCGCCCGGCGCGCCGCTCGCGGCCACCGCGCCGCTCGCCCCCGGTCCGACCGGCCGCCTCGGCCGGCGTCCGCCCGACCGCTCGACGGGGGTGCGGGGCGCCCCGGTTCGGATCGGTCCGCCGGGGTTCAGGACGCCGGGTCCGTACGGCCGCCGTCCCGCAGCACGCGGGCGCACCAGCCGATGACCGCGGCGTTGGCCAGCGCCCCGAGGACGATGACGGCGGTGAGCGTCGCCAGGCCTCCCGGCAGGAGGAACAGCGCGAAGCTGGCCGGGGCGGTGGCGAGCAGCGGGAGGACGAGCGCCATGGACTCCCCCGAGTCGTCCGCGACGCCCACCGCGACCGCCCACACGAACAGGGCGGCGCACAGGGCGAGATAGGCCAGGGCGAAGGCGTTGCCGAAGGTGCGGCGCAGCCGGCGGGTCAGGGGTCGGCGGGAATCGGTCACGGCGGGGAGGTCTCCTGGAGTGCGGGGGTGGACGCGGGGGTGGCCGGGGGGACGGGGGGACGGGGGGACGGGGCAAGGCTATGGCCGCAGGTGAGCGGTCGGCTCCGGCTGGAGGTGGATCGCGTCCTCTCACCCGGGATGTACGGGCGGCGGGGTCCGCAGGGGCGAATCGCCCGCGGCGCGGCGCTGGTTCACGTCCACGCCGGCCGTGCCGGGAGCCGGGCCGTTCGCGGGGTGGGCCGTTCCTGCCGTCGGCGTGACGGTGTCCGGCCCGCCCGCCGACGGCTCGAGGGCGGCACGCGGCGCGCCCTTCACGTCTGCCGGACGGGGGGTCCACCCGTCTTCCCGCCACCGCGGCCGTCCCCTGGGCACCGGGCGGGCGCGGGTGCGGGCCGCCGTCACTTCCCCGCGGGCTGCGGGGCCGAGGAGGGTTCGGTGAAGAACTGCCAGATCGTGATGACGGCGATGATCTGGGCGACCAGGTAGGCGACCTGGAGCGAGTAGTAGCGCATCTGGTAGACGGACAGCAGCAGGCCCAGGCGGCTCTGCCAGTAGCGGCGTTCGCCGTGGAAGGTGTCGAGGTCGATCGCTATGGCGGTGACGGTGAGGACGAGGAGCATCGTCGAGGCGTAGAGGGCGAAGTTGGCGGAGCCCTCCTGGGTGAACCGGCCGGCCAGGGCGTCCAGTCCCACCGGCAGGGCGAAGGCCGCCGCGACGGGAAGGGCCTTGACCGCGCCGCGCCTGCCGGGCAGGACGCGCCACAGCGCGCCCAGGAGGAAGCCGGCACCGACCCAGGTGGACAGCCAGTAGAGCAGGGCGAGCAGCATGCCCGGCAGGCCGAACGGGTCGGTGAGGGTGTCCTGCCAGGCCTCTGCGCGGACCCGGTCCGCCCAGACGCCGAGGGCCGCGGCCGGCACGCCGGGCAGGAGGGCGCAGCGGGCGCCGCGCACGCCGTTGGCCCACCAGTGGTCGCGCGGTCCCAGGGCCAGCGCCGCGTCCACCACCGACACCTTCGGGGGCAGCCGCTCGGCGGGAGGCCCGGTGAGGGCACCGTGGGAGGGCCAGTCGTGCAGTGCGTCCAGCTCGCCTTCGCGTTCCTTGCGGACCGGGGGCTGGTCGCCGAAGAATCCCTGGTCGAGACGGCGCAGGTCGGCGTGGGTCTCACGGTAGGTCCGGGAGCCCTCCAGCAAGAACGCGCGGGCCGCCGGGCCCGTGCGGGTCACCAGAGGTTCCCCGGAGACGGCGAAGGGCTGGGCGAGGACGGCGGTGCGGGCGAAGAAGGTCACCGCCGCCCACAGCGACAGCATGTACAGGGGGATCCACAGGGGGACCGCGAGAGCGTCGGCGAGGTGGTATCCGCTGTCGAGCCCGACGGCCAGGGGGAAGAAGGTGAGCAGGAGCAGGCGGTCCGCCGGGTCGACCGGACGGTGCGTCAGCGACGTCACGGCGGAGGCCGGTGTGGGCGCGTGCCAGGTGCGCAGCACGGCGAGCACGGCGACGACGGTCAGCAGCCAGGCGTGGTCGAGGATGCGTTCCGGTGTGGTGAAGGTGGACCACATCGCTTCCCAGACGAAGTCGTTGCGGTGGTCGATGCCGTACTGGTCGTCCCATCGGTCCATGAGCCAGGAGGCGCGCTGCCAGTTGCGTTCCTCGGTGAGCGCGTGGGAGCAGGCCAGGGCGACGGTCCACGCCACGACGGCGGGTCCCGCGACGCGCAGCCGGCGCCGGCGTCCCGGGAGGCGGCGGCCGGGGGGAAGCAGTCCCGCGTCGTCGGCGAGGCGCCAGAGCGCCGAGACGCACCCGAACGCGGTCAGGGCCGCGAGGCACCAGGAGGCCGTGACCTCGGCGGCGATCGCCGTGCCGGAGGCCTCGTACTCCCGCAGCCGTGACGGGCGCAGGCCGAAGGCCTGCGGCCACATCATCGTCGCCAGTGGCGGAACACCCAGTACCGCGCCGGCCGCCCACCACCGTCGGGGCGGCCTGGCCACGCAGAAGAGCAGGGCGGCCGCGGCCAGGGCGAACAGGTGTCCGCGCAGGACGTATTCGTCGAGCCACCACTGGCTGCGTCTCTGGTCGTAGCGGCGGATCAGGTCGTCGGCGTGCACGAGCGTGAACAGGGCGACGCTGACGACGGCCCATTCGGCGAGATTGCGCAGGGTGCGGCGCTGCACGGCGGTCGGTGCGGCGGGGCGGCGGCGGTAGAGGAGGACGGCGCCCAGCAGGAGTCCCGAGATCGTCGACGTCCACAGCAGGGCGCCGAGGGTGTCGAGTCCCGCGGCGGTCAGACGGTCGTTCTGCGCGGCCCAGGAGCGCTGCCAGGAGGGCTCGAGCGAGACGGTCACGGAAGGAACCGCGGGCGTGGGGCGCGCGCGCCGTTCGTCCTGCCGTTCGTCCTGTCGCCGGCCGGCGCCGTTCTCCCGCGTCGTGTCCTTCGCGCCGGGTTCCGGTTCCTTCGCGGCCGTGGGGCGCCACACCAGGGCGGAGGCTCCTTCCTTCGCCACCGGCCGCGGTGTCGCGCTGTGGGCGCCGGGCGTCCCGGGATCAACGGTGATCCTGGTCCAGCGGGCGGTCCGCAGCGCGGTCGGCGGCCGCAGGGAGACCGTCCACAGGTCCGCTCCCGCCCGCAGCTCCCAGACTCCCACCCGCACGGGGGTCCGGTACTGGTCGACCCACGAGTACGCCCGGTCGACGATCCGTACGCGGCTGCCCTTCGATGTGACGGCGGGGCGGGGCGGGGCGGCGCTGCGACCAGCGCAGCGCGTCGTCCCCGTCGCGCTTGGTGAGGCAGGCCATCGCGGTGACGTAGGCGCGGCTGTCCTTGCCGAGCAGCAGGTCCCCGGCGTGCTCCCAGTCCCCGGGCACGTCGATCCGCAGCTCGGTCGTGATCCTGGTGTGGGTGCGCCCGCCGTGTTCGAGCCGCACCGAGGCCGTGACCGTGGCCCCGGCCAGTGCGGCGTCGGCACATCCCTCGCCCGACGCGTTCGCCGTACCGGCAGGAGCCAGTACGGCGGCCAGGAACCAGCAGGCCGCCAGAACCGGCAGCCACACGGATCGTCTCAACGGCCCCGCCCCCCGGTTCGACATTGCCTGCCGGGCCGGTGCCCAAACCCGCCTCCTGCGACACCGCCGTGGCGGGATGTCCCCGCCCGTGCCGGGCCGTGCCGGGCGGGTGCCGGGTGGTGCGGGCTCCGGGCGGTACCGGCCCTGCGGGGCGGGGTCCCGGCGGCCGCCGGGGCCTGCGCGGGGGTGTGGGGAGCACCGGAAAACCGGCCGACAAAAACCTACATACCGCACTCGTACAAAGTTCCGTAGAGTGCTCTGTTCGTGGCGTAATCGCAATGGTACTGTCGCCGCATATGCGCTTCGTTTCGGGGGGAGAAGCAGCGTGATGATCGGCATGCCGGGGAAGATCGACTCCGGAAGCGGACTTCCTCAAGATCAGATGCGTCGGCCCGGTCGAATGGATCACTCGGCGGAACTTTCCGATTCAATCATTCACCTTCCGGTCGACCTGCCCCGTGACGCCGATTCCCCCCGCACGGCCGGAATCGATCAGGACCACGTGCGCGCTCTGGCAGCGTCCGCCGATAGAATGCCGCCGATCATCGTGCACCGCCCGACCATGAGGGTCGTCGACGGAATGCACCGGCTGTACGCGGCCCGTCTGAACGGCCGGGAAACCATCGAGGCCCGTTACTTCGAGGGGTCGGAACGGGAAGCGTTCCTGCTGGCCATCGAGGTGAATCTGAAGCACGGTCTGGCGCTGACCCTTTCCGACCGCAAGAAGTCGGCGATGAAGATCCTGGAGAGTTTCCCCGAGTGGTCGGACCGGGCGGTCGCCGTGAAGACGGGCCTTTCCGGAAAGACCGTCGGGGCGTTGCGCCGCAAATACGCGGGGCGGATCGCGCAGGCCCCGCTCCGGGTCGGGCGCGACGGCCGGGTCCGGCCGCTGAATTCCCACAGGGCCCGTCAGAGGGCCACCGGCGTCGTCCCCGAGGAGCCGGACGCCGCCGCCCGGGAGAGCGCCGGGCTGGCCCAGCCGCCCGTGCCGGCGGTGCGGGAGGCGCAGGAACGACCGGGCAGGGACGACGGGCCGCTGCCGGGCACGGAGACGGGGATGCGCGCGGCGCACGCCGGCCTCCACCCGATGGGCTCCTTCGCCGACCCCGTCGCCCAGCTCGAGGCGCTGAAGCGGGACCCCGCCCTGAAGTACAGCAACGACGGCCGGGAGATGATCCGCTGGCTCGAAGCCCGCGTCATCCGCCGGACCGATCCCGTCCTGGTGCTGCAGGCGCCCGCCCACCAGGCGCGGAAGATCGCCGCCCTGGCGCGTGCGTGCGCCGCGCAGTGGAACCGCGTCGCGATGCGCATGGAGCTGGTCTGCGACGAGTGCTCGCAGGCCTCCAACTGAGGAAATTCCGCAGTCGGACCCCGCGTCCGGACCCCCGCGTCCGGACCCCCGCGGCCCGGCTCGTGCGGGGCGCCCCGTGGCGGGGCGGGCGGCGTCAGGACCTGGTCGTGACGCCGCTGGCGGCATCCCCCGCGAGGAAGGCGCGCTCCCGGGAGATCCGCGGCCGCAGCCGCCGCCGACGGTGCCGGCCGCTCAGCTCGCGTAGCGGCCGAAGGTGGAGGAGGGCTGGTGCCCCGCGATCACGTCCAGCCGGGGGTCGACCGTGAGGATCGCCTGGTGGAGCCGTTGTAACTGGGGTGAGGGTTCAACTCCCAGATCCTCGATCAGCCGGGTTCTCAGCCGCTGGTAGACGCCCAGTGCCGATGCCTGCCGGCCCGAGCGGTACAGCGCCACCATGGCCTGGGAGTGCAGGCCCTCGTGGCGGGGGTGGCGCGCGATCAGGTCGGTCAGCTCGGCGATGAACTCGCAGTGCCGGCCGAGCCGCAGCTCGGCGTCGATGCGCCGTTCCACGGTCACCAGGCGGCTCTCCTCCAGGCGGGTCGCCTCGATCTCGAGCACGGAGCCGATCCGCACGTCGACCAGCGCGGACCCGTCCCACAGGTCGAGCGCCCGCCGGAAGAGGGTGGCCGCCATCAGGTCGTCGCCGCTGTCGAACGCGCGCTGCCCGGCGGTCACCAGGCGCTCGTACTCGTGGACGTCCACCTGCTCGGGCGGGATCTGGAGGAGATATCCGCCGTACCGGGTGACCAGGACGTCCTTGGCGGTGCCCGGGGCGTCCGGGCCCATGGCCGCGCCCAGGCGCCGCCGCAGCTGGAGGATGTACGTCTGCAGTGTGGTCAGGGCGCTCGCGGGCAGGTCGACCCCCCAGATCTCCTCCATGAGTGTCGAGATCGGGACGACCCGCCCTGGGTAGAGGGCCAGGAGCGCCAGTATCTGCCGGGGCTTACTCGCGGTTGGTACGACATTCACACCGTTGACATCGGCACCGAGCGGGCCGAGCACCTTTACCCTCACAGATTCCTCCTAGAATCCGGCGGCTTCGCGTTTGCGAGCCGTCACCGAATCTGATCTGCAGCGCATGTGGCATTGGCAGACTCCGCAGCCTCTCTGTGCTCACCGAGCCGTCGAGTACGTTAACCGCCGGCACGACCCGGGTCAGCGGATACTCCACCGCTTTTCAGGTGTCCTTCTAAGGGTGCTTTCGCCGTTGTCCACCGATAACTCATGGACCAGCGGGATTGTGTCGACTCATCGGCTGGCGCGGCAAGTGCTTCCCTCAGGCCGTGTCCCAGCAGGTCAAGTGCGTTCCAAGTGGAGGAAATACCTCCGCCGGCCCTCCGGACGGGGGTCTCCCCTCCCGCGCGCAGCTGTAATAAGGTCACCCTGACCGCCGTCCGGCCGGTACGCCGGACCGGTGTCCGACGCGGCGTCATGTCCGGCGCATTCACGTTCGGGAACTTCCGGCGCCGTGGCCGGTGATCAGGGGAGAGCGGTCCGGGCCACGCGGAAATGCGGCCCTCTTCCGGCGTGCTCCGCCGAATTCCGTGCAGGCCGGCGGCCGGCGTCGTGCCGGGCGGCCGCCGCTCCCCCGCGCCTGTCCGCCGCACGGGTCGCACCGGGGCACCGGCCGGGTGGGCGCCGGCCGGCCGGCGGTCCCGCGCGCCGCCCCGGCCGGGCTTGCGCCGGTGCGGCTCACGGCCCGCTGCCGCGCCTCGCGCCGTACCGGCGGGACGGGGCTTGCCGGGGCGGCGGAGGCTTTGCCGGGGCGGCGGCCGCTCCCGCGCCCGGCAGAGGGCCGCCGGGGCCGCCACGACCGCCGCTGCCGCCCCGGCCGGTGCTGCCGTCACCGCCGCCCCGGACGGTGTGCGCGGCCCGGACGGTGGGCGCGGCGGCGCCCGCCACCGCGCGGGTCAGGCGGTGGCGGGCGGATGTCGGCGGGGGTGTCCGGTGGTCACTGCGGGGGGTTGCCGTGCTTGCGCAGCGGCAGGCCGGCCTGCTTGGTGCGCAGCATCCTCAGCGAGGAGACGAGGACCCGCCGGGTGTCGGCGGGGTCGATCACGTCGTCCACCAGGCCGCGTTCGGCCGCGTGGTAGGGGTGCATCAGCTGGGCCTTGTACTCCTTGACCAGGTGCGCCCGTTCGGCCTCGGGGTCCGCCGCCCGGGCGATCCGGCGGCGGAAGACGACGTCGGCGGCGCCCTCGGGGCCCATCACGGCGATCTCGTTGGTCGGCCAGGCGTAGGTGAGGTCGGCGCCGATGGACTGGCTGTCCATGACGATGTAGGCGCCGCCGTAGGCCTTTCTGAGGATCAGTGAGATCCGCGGCACGGTGGCGTTGCAGTAGGCGTACAGGAGTTTCGCGCCGTGGCGGATGATCCCGCCGTGCTCCTGGTCGGTGCCGGGCAGGAAGCCGGGGACGTCCAGCAGGGTGACGATCGGGATGTTGAAGGCGTCGCACATCTGCACGAAGCGGGCGGCTTTTTCACTGGCCCGGATGTCCAGCACCCCGGCCAGGGTCTGGGGCTGGTTGGCCACGATGCCCACCACGGCGCCGTCGAGGCGGGCGAGGGCGCAGACCACGTTGCGCGCCCACTGCTCGTGGACCTCGACGTACTCGCCGTCGTCGACGATCTCCTCGATGACCCGGCAGACGTCGTAGGGGCGGTTGCCGTCCACGGGCACCAGGTCCAGCAGTGCCTCGCAGAGCCGGTCGGGCGGGTCCTGCGTGCTCACCGCCGGCGGGTTCTCCCGGTTGTTCTGGGGCAGCATCCACAGCAGGTAGCGCACGTCGGCCAGGCAGCTCTCCTCGTCCTCGTGGACGAAGTGCGCCACGCCGCTGGTGCGGGCGTGCACGTCCGCGCCGCCGAGCCCGTCGTGGGTGATCTCCTCCCCCGTCACGGTCTTGACCACGTCGGGGCCGGTGATGAACATCTGCGCCACGTCGCGGACCATGAACACGAAGTCGGTCAGTGCCGGACTGTAGGCGGCGCCGCCCGCGCACGGGCCGAGCATGACGGAGATCTGCGGGATGACGCCGGAGGCCTCGGTGTTGCGCCGGAAGATGCCGCCGTAGCCGGCCAGGGCCGAGACGCCTTCCTGGATGCGCGCGCCGGCTCCGTCGTTGAGGGAGACCAGCGGGGCGCCGACGGCGAGCGCCTTGTCCATCACCTTGTGGATCTTGGCGGCGTGCGCCTCGCCGAGGGCTCCGCCGAAGATGCGGAAGTCGTGGGCGTAGACGAAGACCGTGCGGCCCTCCACCGTGCCCCAGCCGGTGATGACCCCGTCGGTGTGGGGCCTGCGGTCCTCCAGGCCGAAGCCGGTCGCCCGGTGGGTGCGCAGCTGCTCCGTCTCGTGGAAGGAGCCCTCGTCCAGCAGCAGGGCGATGCGCTCGCGTGCCGTCAGTTTGCCCCTGGCGTGCTGGGCGCGGGTGGCGGCGGCTCCCGGGCCCAGCACGGCCCGCCGGCGCACGGCGTGCAGCCCGGCCGCCCGCCCGCGGGCGTCGTCCCCCTCGGCGTGGGTGGGCGAGACGTCGTCGATGAGGGTCACGTTGCGTCCCTTCCTGCCTCCGGCCGGCCGCTACCGCCAGCTGTGCGGCGGCTGATAGGCCGCGAGTCGGTCCCACCGGTGCCACGGCGCGGCGGACGGCGGCGGCGCGGTGTGCCGTGCGTGGCCGTCCGGGTGCGCCCGCTGTCCGGCCAGCGCGGCCATCAGCACCACCGTGACGACGGCCAGTTCCGCCTCGTCGGCCGATCCGCGCTCCACGCGCACCGCGTCGGCGATCCGTTCTGCCACGGGGCACCTCCTGGGTTTTCCCCCACGGTGGGGCCCGCTCCTGCAGAACAGCTGGTGTCCCGCTCGACATCCGCCGGTGCGGGCGGGACGGCGGGGCGGCGGGGCGAGGCGGGCCTCCAACGGGACGCGAGCGCTGGTTGAGCGTTCCTCCCGGCGCCGTCGGGGAGTGTGGTGCGCACCGGACGGCGGTTGTTCTCAGGCCGGCAGGCCCTTGCGTGACAAGGAGAACGCGACCATGCCCACAGGCCCCTTGGTTGACGACGATGCGCGGGGCGGAACGACGTGGTGAGCGGCCGGCGCACCCGGGTGTGCCTGGTCGGAGCCGGTCCGCGCGGGCTCTCCCTGCTGGAGCGGCTGTGCGCGCAGGAGCGCAAGTCGCCGCTGTGGGAGCGGGTGGACGTGCACGTCGTCGATCCCGAGCCGCCCGGTGCGGGGCGGGTGTGGCGGCCCGCGCAGTCACCGCACCTGCTGATGAACACCGTCGCCTCGCAGGTCACGGTGTACACCGACGGCAGTGTGGGCATCCGGGGCCCGCTGGAGGAGGGGCCGAGTCTGTACGAGTGGGCGCGGGCGCTGTGCCGGGGCTCGCTCGCGCCGGGTCCCGCCACGCCCGGCGACGGGGACGTCCTGGCCGAGGCCCGGGCGCTGGGGCCGGACAGCTATCCCACCCGCGCCCTGTACGGGCGGTATCTGACCTGGGCGTTCGAGCAGGTCGTGGCGAACGCGCCGGCGCATGTGGGGGTGTGGGTGCACCGGACGCGGGCGGTGGCGCTGGAGGAGGCGGCGCAGCCCGCCGGCGCGTCGGCGGGGCCGTACGGGGCCGGGCCGCAGACCGTGGTGCTGGAGGACGGCACGCGGCTGACGGGGCTGTCGGCGGTGGTGCTGGCCCAGGGGCACGTTCCGGCCCGTCCGGGGCGCGAGGAGCGGGTGCTGGCGGAGTTCGCCGCCCGGCACGGTCTGCTCTACGTGCCCCCGGCCAACCCCGCGGACGTGGACCTGTCGCGCGTGGCGCCGGGCGAGGCGGTGCTGCTGCGCGGGCTCGGCCTGAACTTCTTCGACTACATGTCGCTGTTCACCCACGCCCGGGGCGGCACGTTCGAGCGGGTGGGGGGCCGGCTGGTCTACCGGCCCTCGGGCCGGGAGCCGCGGATGTTCGCCGGGTCGCGGCGCGGGGTGCCGTACCACTCCCGCGGCGACAACGAGAAGGGCGCGCACGGCCGTTACCGGCCGCGGCTGCTGACCGTGGAGCGGGTCGCGGCGCTGCGCGCGGCGGGCGCGGGGCCGTTGCGTTTCGGCGCCGTGCTGTGGCCGATGATCTCCAAGGAGGTGCGGTGCGTCTACTACGAGGCGCTGCTGGCCGCGCGGGGCGAGGGGACGGCCGCGGTGGCCGGTTTCGCGGCGCGTTTCCTGCCGGCCGCGCCGGGCGGGGCGGAGGAGGCGGTGCTGGACGCCGCCGGGATCGGGCGGGACGAGCGCTGGGACTGGGAGACCGTCGCCCGTCCGTACGCGGGGCGTTCCTTCGCCGGCCCGGCCGAGTTCCGCGCCTGGCTGCTCGGCCATCTGGTGCGCGACGTGGCGGAGGCGCGCCGGGGGAACGTGCGCGGGCCGCTGAAGGCCGCTCTGGACGTGCTGCGGGACCTGCGCAACGAGATCCGGCTGGCCGTCGACCACGGCGGGCTGGAGGCGGCCTCGCACCGTGACGAGCTGGAGCGGTGGTACACGCCGCTCAACGCCTACCTGTCCATCGGCCCGCCCGCCGGGCGGGTGGAGGAGATGATCGCGCTCGTCGAGGCCGGGGTGCTCGACGTCACCGGCCCCGGCCTGCGGGTGAGCCGCGCGGCCGAGGAGGACGGGGCCGTCTTCGTGGGCACCTCGGCCGCGGTGGCCGGCGTGCGGGTGCGGGCCACCGTGCTGATCGAGGCCCGGCTGCCGGGGACCGACCTGCGCGACACGGCCGATCCGCTGATGCGCCGGCTGCTGGAGACGGGGCAGTGCCGCCCCTACCGCATCGGCGGCGAGGGCGACGGCGGCTACGAGACGGGCGGGCTGGCGGTGTCGGCGCGCCCGTACCACCTGCTGGACGGCAGGGGGGCGGCGCATCCGCGGCGTTTCGCGTTCGGGGTGCCCACGGAGTCGGTGCACTGGGTGACGGCGGCGGGGATACGGCCCGGCGTCGGGTCGGTGACGCTGGAGGACTCCGACGCCATCGCGGCGGCGGTGCTGGCGCTGCCCGCCCCGCTGCACCCGGCGCCGCGGACGGCGGACGGCATCGCGGTGGCGGACGGCCGGAGAGAGGTGCGTCCGTGACCACCGGACACGGCCGGCCCGCGCCGCCGGACGGCGCACGGCCCTCCCCCGCCGCACGGCGCTCCCCCGGCGTCCGGCCGGACGCCGTGCAGCCGGACGCCGGGCTGCTGTCGCCGGTGCGGGTGGGCACCGAGGCGGAGGCCGCGGTGGGCGACATCGCCTGGCTGCAGGCGATGCTGGACGCGGAGGCGGCGCTGGCCCGGGCCCAGGCCCGCTGCGGCACGGTGCCCGCCGCGGCCGCGCGGGCGATCACGGCCGCCGCCCGGGCCGAGCACTTCGACGTGCGGGAGCTGGCGCTGGCCGCCCGCCGCACGGCGAACCCGGTGGTGGCCCTGGTGGCGGCGCTGACCGACCGGGTGGGCGAGGAGTCGCCGGAGGCCGCCGAGTACGTGCACCGCGGCTCCACCAGCCAGGACGTCTTCGACACCGGCGCGATGCTGGTGGCGGCGCGGGCCCTGCGGCCGATCGTGGCGGACCTGCGGGCCACCGCCGCGTCGCTGGCCGGGCTGGCGGCCGCGCACCGCGACACGGCGATGGCCGGGCGGACCCTGGCCCTGCACGCCGTGCCCACCACGTTCGGGCTCAAGGCGGCCGGCTGGCGGCAGCTGGTGCTGGAGGCGGCCGCACGGCTGCAGCGGATCGCCGACGAGGGGCTGCCGGTGTCGCTGGGCGGCGCGGCCGGCACCCTGGCCGGCTACCTGCAGTACGCGGCGCAGGCCGCGCCGGACGCCGGGGGCGGCGCCCCGCACGAGGTGGTGGACCGTCTGGTCGAGGCGTTCGCCGCCGAGACGGGCCTGGCCCGGCCGGTGCTGCCCTGGCACGCGCTGCGCACGCCGGTCGCCGATCTGGGCGCGGCCCTGGCCTACACGGCGGGCGCGCTGGGCAAGATGGCGGCGGACGTGCAGGTGCTGGCGCGTACCGAGATCGGTGAGGTCGCCGAGCCCGCCGGGGCCGGCCGGGGCGCGTCGTCGGCGATGCCCCACAAACGCAACCCGGTCCTGGCGACCCTCATCCGTTCGGCGGCGGTGCAGGTGCCGGCGCTCGGCTGTGTGCTGGCGCAGTGCCTGCCGGCGGAGGACGAGCGCTCGGCGGGGCTGTGGCACGCCGAGTGGCAGCCGCTGCGCGAGTGCCTGCGGCTCACCGGGGGCGCCGCGCACGCGGCCGCCGAGCTGGCGGCGGGCCTGAGCGTGCACCCGCGGCGGATGCGCGCCAACCTCGACGCGACCGCGGGGCAGATCGTCTCCGAGCGCCTCTCGGCGCACCTGGCGCCGCTGCTGGGCAGGGCGGCGGCCAGGGACCTGCTCAGCCGGGCCTCGGAACAGGCGCGGCGCGAGGGCCGCGCGCTCGGCGACGTGCTGGCCGCACTCCCCCCGCTGCACGGCGTGCTGGGCCCCGGGGAACTGGCGGAACTGCTCGACCCCGGCCGGTACACCGGGGCGGCGGGGCCGCTGGTGGACCGCGCGCTGCGGGAGTGAGACCCGCCGCGGCCGCCGGCACACCGGTGCGGGGGCGGCCCGCCGGACGGGGCGGCCCGCCGCGGGTGCCGCTCCGCGTACGGGCGCGGCCCGCCGGGCGGGGGCGACCGGGCGGGCGCGGCCGGGCGGGCGCGGCCGGGCGGGCGCGGCCGGGCGGGCGCGGCCGGGCGGGCGCGGCCGGGCGGGCGCGGCCGGGCGGGCGCGGCCGGGCCGGGCGGCCTGGCCGGGCGGCGCGCGGCCGTGGGCGGCCCGGGCCGCTTTCCCGCACCCGCTCGTCCCGCCGCCCCCGCCCGTCCCCTGCCACCCCCCGTCCGTCCCGCGGGGCCGGTGGGATGCCCGTGGTCCTTCGAGACATGCTCCAGCGCCGCTCCGCCGGTCGCTGCGAGTTTCGCGAAAGGTGTTCTGCCCTGCCCCGTACGCCCGTTCGTCACCGTCACGCCATCGCACCAGCCGGAGGAATGCCATGCCGCCACTGCCGCCCGCCCGTGTCGTCCGTGCCGTCGAAGGGGTGCGCGCAGCTCTGCAGAAGCTGACGCGCAAGCTCGCACCGCCGCCGTTCGCGCTCCTGGAGCTCGTCCAGGGGGCCATGGTCAGCCAGGCGATCTACGTGGCCGCCGAGCTGCGCGTCGCGCAGACCCTGGTGGACGGCCCGCTCACGCCGGAGCGGATCGCGCGCAAGACCGGTGCGGACCCCGACGCGCTGCACCGCCTGCTGCGGCTGCTGGCGACCTACGACATCTTCACCGAGCACAAGGACGGGCGGTTCGCCCTGACCCCGATGGCCCGGGCGCTGTGCGAGGACGCGCCGATGTCCATGTACGGCATAGCCCGGCTGATGGGGCACCCTCTGCACTGGGAGGACTGGGGCCACCTGGTCGACGCGGTGCGCACCGGCGAGCCGAGCCTGCCCAAGCTGCGCGGCATGGGCGCCTTCGAGTACCTGGAGGCCGACGCGGAGTACGGCGCGGTCTTCACCAGCGGTATGGGCGCGATGTCGAGCACGGAGACGGAACCGCTGCTGGCCGCCTACGACTTCTCCCGCTACGGCACCGTGGTGGACTTCTGCGGCGGCCGGGGCGACCTGCTGGCCGGGGTGCTGAAGAAGACGCCGTCGGTGCGCGGGATCCTGTCCGACCCGCGGGTGGGGACCAACGGCGCCGCCGCCTTCCTCGCCGAGCAGGGGCTCTCCGAGCGGTGCGCGATCGCCGACGGCGGCCTGTTCGACGCGGTGCCCGGCGGCGGTGACGCCTACATCCTCAAGCACATCATCCACGACTGGCCGGAGCCGCAGGCCCTGGAGATCCTGGGGAACGTGCGGGAGGCGATGAATCCCGGCGGCCGGCTGCTGGTGATGGAGATGGTGGTTCCCGACAAGCTCAACGGCCCGCACTCGGGGAAGCTGGTCGACCTGTGGCTGATGCTGCTGGTGGGCGGCAAGGAGCGCACCCGCGCCCAGTACGGCGACCTGCTGGCCAAGGCCGGGTTCCGGCTGGAGCGGGTCGTGCAGACGCCGTCGGCGATCTCGGTCGTCGAGGCGAGCCGGCGCTGACCGCACCGGTGCCGGTCGCGGCCCCGCGGCCCCCCGGGAGGAACCCGGGGGGCCGCGGGGCCGCCGTCGTGCGGGACGGGCCGCCGCCGTCGTGCGGGACGGGGCGGGGCGGGGTGGTGCGGGGCCGGGGGTCATGTGCGGCCGGTGCGCAGGGGGACCTCGCGCACCAGGAGGGCGGCCAGCAGGGCGAGGCCGGCGGCCAGGGACGCCAGCAGGAAGGCGCCCTGGACGCCCTGGGCGACGGCGGCGCGGTAGGCGGCGCGGGTGCCGGCCTCCAGCCGGCTCATGCCGTGCGCGTCGAGCCGGGTGTCGGAGAGCGGGGCGGCGCCGTGCGCGCGGTGGGCCATCACCTCGCGCACCCGGCTGGTGAACAGGGTGCCCATGACGGCGACGCCGACCGACTGGCCCAGGGTGCGGAAGAGCGTCATCGCGGCGGAGGCGGCGCCCACGTCCTGGGCGGTGACGCTGTTCTGCGCGACGGTCATGACGTTCTGTCCCAGCGCTCCCATGCCGGCGCCCAGCAGGGTCATGCAGAGCGCGGCGGTCAGCCGGGGGGTGTGGGTGTCGACCTGGGACAGCAGCAGGGTGCCGGCGAGCATGGCGGCCGCGCCGCCGCTCTGGAGGGCCTTGTAGCGGCCGGTGCGGGCGACGGTGCGGCCGGAGAGCTGGGAGACGAGGACCAGGGCGCCGAGCATCGGCAGCAGCAGCAGGCCGGAGCCGGTCGCGGAGACGCCGTGCACGGCCTGCTGGTACAGCGGCAGGTACAGGACGGCGCCGAACATCACGAAGCCGTTGGTGAAGCTGAGCACCGCCATCAGGGAGAAGTTCAGGGTGCGGAACAGGCGGGGCGGCAGCACCGGCTGGGCGGCGCGGGACTGGGCGCGGACGAAGCCGGCCAGGGCCGCGGCGCAGAGGGCCGACAAGGACAGGATGACCGGTGAGTTCCAGGGGTGCTTGACGCCGCCCCAGGTGACCACCAGGACGAACGACACGATGCAGGTGACCAGCAGGACGGCGCCGAGGTAGTCGATGTGGGCCTCGCGGCGCGGGCCGGCGACCCGCACCAGGCGGGCGATCAGCAGCAGGGCGAGGGCGCCGAGGGGGAGGTTGACCAGGAACGTCCAGCGCCAGCCGACGGTGTCGGTGATGCCGCCGCCGACCAGCGGGCCGACGATCATGGAGAACACCATGACGCTGGTGATCATGCCCTGGTAGCGGCCGCGTTCGCGCGGCGGGATGAGTTCGCCGATGACGGCCATGACGCCGACCGCGAGGCCTCCGCCGCCGAGTCCCTGCAGGGTGCGGGCGGCGATCAGCTCCGTCATGTCCTGGGCCAGCCCGCACAGGGCGGAGCCGGTCAGGAACACCGACATCGCCACGACGAGCCACCGGGTGCGCCCGTACATGTCGCCGAGCCGGCCCCAGACGGGGATGGAGGCGGCGGCGGCCAGGGTGTAGGAGGTGACGGCCCAGGACAGGTGGGCCACGCCGCCGAGTTCGCCGGCGATGGTGGGCATCGAGGTCGCGACGATCGTGGTGCCCAGCGAGGAGGGCAGCATCGCGAGCAGGAGCGGTATCAGCGCCAGGCGTACGCTGTGCTGCCGCGGGCCGCGGCTGGTTCCCTCGGCCCGGTCGGTGGTCGCGCCCATGGGTTCCCTCTCCTGGCCGGAGTGCCTCATCTGATGTGCATGGTGGCCATCATGCCCCGCGCGCCGTGCTCGAACATGTGGCAGTGGTAGACGTAGTGGCCGCGGTAGCTGTCGAACACGGCCTGGAGTCTGACCGTTTCGCCGGGGGCGAGGAAGACGGTGTCCTTCAGGCCGCTCTCCCCCGGCTCCGGGGGGCGTCCGGCACGTTCCAGCACGCGGAACTGCACCAGGTGCAGGTGGAAGTTGTGCTCGGCGCGCGCGTTGGCGTTGGTGACGGTCCAGATCTCGCTGGTGCCGAACTTGACGGAGGCGTCGACGCGTTCGGGGTCGTAGACCTTCTCGTCGATGTAGGCGCCGGGGTGTTCGCCGCCCTCGTCCATGCGCAGCACCACGGTGCGTTCGGCGTCGGGGCGGGGCAGCGGGGGCAGGGTGCGCAGGCGGGCGGGGACGCGGCTGGGGTCGTGGGCGGTGCGCACCACGTCGAAGCGCAGCACCTCGCCGATCTCCTCGGCCGGGCCGGAGCCGGCGGTGTTCTTCAGCACCACGCTGGTGCCGACCGGGTAGCGGGAGAAGTCGACGACGACGTCGGCGCGTTCGCCGGCGGACAGCGCGAGGTGGTCGGTGGTGTGGGGGGCGGCGAGCAGGCCGCCGTCGGAGCCGATCTGGACGAGGGGGCCGCCGTCGGCGAGGCGCAGTTCGAAGCGGCGCTGGTTGGAGGCGTTGAGCAGGCGCAGCCGGTACTTGCGGGCGGCGACCTCGAAGTAGGGGTAGGGCACGCCGTTGGCGAGGAGGGTGTTGCGGGCCCGGTCGCCCATGGCGTAGGCGAGTTGGCCCTGGTCGTCGAAGCGGGCGTCGCGCAGGGCGATGACGACGTCGTGGCGTCCCGCGGGCAGCGGCAGGGCGCGTTCGGTGGCGTCGGTGAGCAGGTAGGAGCCGGACAGGCCGCGGTAGACGTTCTCCGCCTCGAGGTGGTGGGCGTGGTCGTGGAACCACAGTGAGGCGTGGGGCTGCCGGTTGGGGTAGTGGTAGACGCGGTCGGCGCCGGGGGCGATGACGTCCATGGGGTCGCCGTCGCTGTCGGGGGGCACGGCGGCGCCGTGCAGGTGCACCGCGGCCGGTACGGCGAGGCGGTTGCGCTGGCGGATGATCACGGGGCGGCCGGTGCGGGCCTTGATGAGGGGTCCGGGGAAGTGGCCGTCGTAGGTGAGGACGTCGGTGTGGATGCCGGGGAGGATCTCGGCGCGGGCGGGTTCGATGCTCATGTCGTACACGTCGGCCCTGCCGGCGGTGCTGCGGGGCCGTTTCACGGGCAGCAGGGGCATGGGCCGCCGGAACTTCTCCACCGCGGCCGCCGCGGTCGGGGCCGGGGCGGCCGGCGGGGTCGGGGCGGCCGGTGCGGCCGTCAGGTTCGCGGCGATCAGGGGGGCCAGGCCGGCGCCGGTCAGTCCCACCCCGGTGGTGGCGACCGCCACGCTCAGCGCACTGCGTCGGGTGATCATGGTGTTCTCCTGGACTCGTGTGCACGGCTGCCGTCGTGGGGGGCGGCTGTAGTCCAGCAAGGTGCGCTCGCGTCCGGCTCGTGCGGGGTGTTCGCAAGGTCGCGGGGCGGGTGGGTTCAGCCGGTGCCCAGTTTGAATCCGACGCCGCGCACGGTGACGACCCATCCGCTGCCGCCGAGTTTGCCGCGCAGGCTGCTGACGTGGGTGTCGATGGTGCGGCGCGACCAGAAGTCGCCCCACACCTGCTGCAGGAGCTGTTTGCGGGGGATGACCGTGTCGGGCCGGGAGGCCAGCAGGTGCAGCAGGTCGAACTCCTTGCGGGTGAGGGCGACGGGTTCGTCGTCGACGGTGACGGTGCGCGAGTCGACGTCGATGTGGAGGCGGCCGTGGCGGATCTCCCGGGCGGCGGCGGGCTGCCAGCGGGCGCGGCGCATCACCGCCTCGATGCGGGCCATGAGTTCGCGCAGCCCGTAGGGCTTGGTGACGTAGTCGTCGGCGCCGGCGTGCAGTCCCAGGACGCAGTCGAGTTCGCTGCGGCGGGCGGTGACGATGATGATCGGGACCCGGCTGACCTCGCGGATCGCGCGGCACACCTCCAGGCCGTCGAGGTCGGGCAGGTCGAGGTCGAGCAGGACCAGTTCGACGTCGTGGTAGGCCTGCAGGGCGGCTCTGCCGTGCCGGGCGCCGACCGGGTCGTGGCCGTGGCGGCGCAGCTGGGCGGTGAGCGATCCGGCCAGGGCGGCGTCGCCGTCGACGACGAGGATGCGCTGGCCGGTGGGGGCCCGGGCCGCCGGGGCGCCCGGCGGTGCGGGCCGGGTGGCCTCGGGTTCGGGGACGGAGGGCTCCAGCAGTGCCGGTGACGGAATGTGGCTCATGCCTCCCCCGTGGAATGTGCTGGGCGCGCCCGCGCGGGCGGCGGGCGGTGCCGGCGCGGGCCTTGCGCGGACGAACCTAGGGATGCGTGGTGGAGTCCGGCTACGGCTGTGCTCGCGGCCCCCGCAGGGGCGCCGCGGGGTCGAGGACCCAGGCCGAGTCGTGCCGGGTGAAGCCGGCGTGCGGGTAGTAGGCGGTGGCGGCGGGCGCGGAGAGCAGCACCACCTTGGCGTCGGGGGCCTCGCGGCGGGTGGCCTCCAGCAGGGCCAGTCCCACTCCGGAGCGCTGGTGGCGGCGGACCACGGCGATGTCGGAGAGGTAGGTGACGTAGGAGAAGTCGGTGATGCTGCGGGCGATGCCGATGAGGGTGTCGTCGGTGTCGCGGGCGACGACGACGAGGTTGGCCTGGCGGATCATCGCGGCCATCCGGTCGCGGTCGTCGACGGGCCGGCGCTCGCCGAGTCCGGAGGCGTGGTAGACGGCCAGGACCTCGTCGAGGTCGAGGTCGGCTCCGACGACGCGTTCAGTCTTCCAGCTCATCGAGGGTCTCCAATCGGCGCCGTACGACGTCGTGGTGGACGAGGAAGCGTTCGGGGCGCGGTTCCTCGCGCAGGGTGACGCCTTCCTCGGCCAGGGTGCGGGTGAAGGGCTGTCCGGTGGCCAGGGTCCGGTTGGCGGCCCGTTGTGCGGAGCGGTAGGCGTGTTCGCGTTCGGTGCCGTCGCCGAGGAGTTCGGCCAGGACGGCGGAACTGTAGACGAGGCCGTGGGTGCGGTCCAGGGCGGCCCGCATGCGGTCGGGGTGGACCTGGAGGCAGGACAGCAGTTCTTCGGCCGCGGTGGCCTGGAAGTGGGCGACGGCCAGGCTGTCGGGGAGGATGACGCGTTCGACGGACTGGTGGGCGAGGTCCCTCTCGTGCCACAGGGCGACGTCCTCCAGGGCGGTGGTGGCGTAGCCGCGCAGCAGGCGGGCCAGGCCGCACAGCCGTTCGCTGGTGGTGGGGTTGCGTTTGTGGGGCATGGCGCTGGAGCCCTGGTAGGCGTGGGAGCGGCGTTCCTCGACCTCGGCGACCTCGGTGCGTTGCAGCAGACGCAGTTCCAGGGCGATCTGTTCGACGCAGGCGCCCATCGCGGCGACGGCCTGGACCAGTTGGGCGTGCCGGTCGCGGGCGACGACCTGGCTGGGGGCGGGTTCGACGCCCAGGCCCAGTGACTGGCACACGTAGCTCTCGACGAAGGGGTCGATGAGGGCGTAGGTGCCGACGGAGCCGGAGATGGTGCCGACGGCGACGGCGTCGCGGGCCGCGGCGAGGCGGTGCAGGGAGCGGTCGACGGCGAAGGCGTAGCCGGCGAGTTTGTGGCCGAAGGTGGTGGGTTCGGCGTGCACGCCGTGGGTGCGTCCGACCATCAGGGTGTCGAAGTGTTCGAGGGCTTTGTCGACCAGGGTGCGGCGCAGGCGCCGTCCGGCGGCGGTGAGCAGGTCGGTGGCGCGGGCCAGGGTGTGGCCCAGGGCGGTGTCGACCAGGTCGTAGCTGGTCATGCCGAGGTGTACCCAGCGGGCGGAGGAGTCGGGGATGTCCTCGCAGTAGGCGGCGAGGAAGGAGAGGACCTCGTGGTCGCGGTCCTTCTCGATCTCGGCGACGCGGGCGGCGAGCGGGACGCGGGCGCGGCGCATGTCGCGGACCGCTTCCTCGGGTACGTGTCCGAGCCGGACCTGTGCCTCGGTGGCGAGGATCTCGACGCGGACCCAGCCGGCGTAGCGCGACTGGTCGCTGAAGAGGTCCGCCATCTCGGGCAGGGTGTATCGGGCGATCATGCAACGACCTCTGTTCTGCCGGGGGTCAGTAGGCCTCGAAGTACTCGCGCTGCTCCCATTCGCTGACCTGGCCGTCGTCGGGGCCGGTGGTGGCGCGCCAGGTGTCGTAGCGGTGCAGTTCGCTCTCCTTGAGCTTGGTCAGGCAGGTGGTGAGCGGGCGGCCCAGGAGTTGGTCGGCGCGGCCGGCGCGGAACGCGGCGAGGGACTCGGCCAGGGAGCGCGGCACGGACTGGGCGGCGGCCGGGGCGGCGGGGCCGGGGTGCGGGGCGGCTGCTCCGTCGAGGCCGGCGAGGCCGGCGAAGAGCTGGGCGGCGATGGCGAGGTAGGGGTTGGCGCACGGTTCGGCGCTGCGGTTCTCGATGTGGGCGCCGGTGCCGCCGCCGACCATGCGGAGCATGACGGTGCGGTCCTCCACGCTCCAGTCCAGGCGGGTGGGGGCCAGGGCGTGGCGGGCGTCCAGGCGGCGGTAGCCGTTGATGGTGGGCACCGACAGCAGGAACAGTTCGCGGCTGTAGGCGAGGAGGCCGTCGGCGTAGGCCTTGGCCTCGGCCGAGGGGCCGCCGGAGGGGCCGGTGGCGGCGAAGAGGTTGCGTCCGGTGGCGTTGTCGCGCACGGACTGGTGCAGGTGCCAGCCGCTGGGGTCGAAGGCGGGCAGGCGCGGCTGGGACATGAAGGAGGCGTGGTGGCCGCGCTGGGCGCACCAGCGTTTGGTGGTGGTGCGGAACAGCAGCATCGCGTCGGCGGTGTCGAGGGCGGACATGGGGCTGAAGGTGGATTCCACCTGGCCGGGGCCCGATTCGTGTTCCATGGAGCGCAGCGGCAGGCCGAGGGCGTTCAGGTGCAGGGCGAGGGGGTCGGTGATGTGGGCGACGGAGTCGTAGCGGGCGTCCAGGTTGAACTGGTAGCCGGCGTTGAGGGGGGTGACGTGCGGGGCGCTGCCCTGCAGGCCGAAGCCGTTGCCCTCGTGGCCGGGGGCGTCGTCGAGGCGCCGGGTGAGGTACCACTCGACTTCGAGGCCCACCACCGGTGAGTAGCCGCGTTCGGTGTAGGCGGTGTCCAGGCGGCGCAGCACGGCGCGGGCGGACAGCGGGTGGGGGGTGCCGTCGCGCAGGTACTCGTCGCCGATGACCCAGGCGGTGCGCGGCTGGGAGCCGGGGAGGGTCTGGAAGGTGAGGGGGTCGGGCACGAGGATGAAGTTGCCGGCGCCGGCGATCTCCTCCACGCCGAGGCCGGGGTCGCCGAGGAAGTCGACGGCGATGGCGTGTCCGGTGTCGAAGAGGAAGGGGCCGGGGCTGAAGTTCATGCCGTTGCGCAGGACCGAGCGGAAGGCGTCGGCGGTCAGGGTCTTGGAGCGGGCCAGGCCGTGCGGGTCGGGGAAGACCAGGCGGACGAGGTCGAGGTGGGCGAGGTCGGCCTCGATCTGTTCGGCGGCGGCGAGCTGTTCGTGGTTCCACAGGCCGTGGTCGGCGACGAAGGAGGGGGTGCCGACGGCGTCCTGGGGCGATACCGATTGCCATGACCGGGTGTACATGGTGTCAGGGGGTCCTTTCGGTGACGGGGACGAGCTCGTGCCGGGTGCGGGGCGCCGGCGGCGGTCCCAGTTCCGTCTCCAGCCGGTGCGCGGCCTCGAGGACCAGGTCGTCGGCGCCGACGGGGCCGACGAGCTGTACTCCGGCCGGCAGGCCGGCGGCGGTCAGGCCGGCGGGGAGGGTGACGGCGGGCTGGCCGGTCATGTTGAAGGGGTAGGAGGCGGGTGACCAGGCCAGCCAGAGCAGGTCGCGGGGGTCGGCGGCCCATGGCGGTGCGACGGCTCGCAGGTCGAAGGGTTCGACGGGGACGGTGGCCATGGCCAGCAGGTCGTGGCGGCTCATCACGGTGCGCAGCCGGGTGCGCAGGGACTGGCGGACCTCTTCGGCGCGCATCAGGGCGGCGGCGCTGAGGGTGCGTCCGTAGCGGACGATCTCCAGGCGGCCGGGGTCGCAGTCCTGTTCGTGGTGTTCGGGGGTGCCGGCCGCCTCGGCGGCGGCGAGGATGTCGACGAGGGCGGGGTAGAGGTCGTCGCAGCGCACGTCGATGCGTTCGACCCGGTGTCCCTGGCCGGCCAGGGCGTCCTTGGCCTGTTCGGTGACCTTGCGGATCGCCTCGGTGGTGCCGTCGTACTCGATCCATCCGATGCGCAGGCGGCGGCCGGTGCGGGGCAGGTCGAGGGAGCCGAGTGCGGAGTCGGGGTCGGCCGGGTGGGGGCCGGTGATGACGGCGGCCAGGGCGGCGGCGTCGGCGACGGTGCGGGCCAGGGTTCCCTGGTGGGCGAGGCGGTCGACGCCGTTGGGGACGTAGGGGACCTTGCCGTAGGAGGGTTTGTAGCCGGCCACGGCGCAGAACGCGGCGGGGATGCGGATGGAGCCGGCGCCGTCGGTGCCCAGGGCGCCCTCGCCCAGGCCGGTGGCGACGGCGGCGGCGGCGCCGCCGCTGGAGCCGCCGGCGGTCAGGTGCGGGGCGTAGGGGTTGGCGGTGGGCGGGGTGACGCGGCCGAGGGTGGAGGCGCTCCAGCCGTACTCGGAGGTGGTGGTCTTGCCGATGACGACGGCGCCGGCCCGGCGCAGCCGGGCGACGGCCGGGGCGTCCTGGCGGGGGCGCCGGTTGGGCAGCAGGGAGCCGCGGGTGGTGGGCAGGTCGCGGGTCTGCAGGAGGTCCTTGACGGAGACGGTGACGCCGAGGAGGGGGGTGGTGCGCCAGGCGTCGTCGCCGTGTTCGCGGATGCGCCGGTCGGCGTGGGCGGCGGCGCGCAGGGCCTCCTCGCCCGCGGCGGTGACGAACGCGCCCAGGGTGTCGTGTGTGCGGACGGCGTGGAGCACGGAGGTGACGTGTTCGACGACGGTGAGCTCGCCGCGGCGCAGGCGTGCGGTGAGTTCGCCGATGCCCGGGGCGGTCATCGGGTGGTGGCCAGGGGGTCGGGGCGGGCGGTGCCGGTGCCGGTGATGGTGCGCCAGTGCCATCCGGCGTCGAAGGCGGTGACCTCGACGGGGGTGCCGTCGGCGGTGAGGTCGGCGGCCAGGCGGGTGGCGGTGGCCACGAGGCGGGAGGCGCGGTGGGCGGCGAGGAGGTCGGCCTCGTCGAAGGGGGTGCCCGCGCAGCGCAGCAGGCGCAGGTCGACGAAGCCGTTGAAGGTGCGGCCGGCGATCTCGACGGGCTGGGGGGAGCGGATGGAGAAGCGCACCTTGTTGCTGACGTGGCCGTGGTGGTGCTGGTCGGAGAAGAACGCGACGTCGGGGATGGTCGGCGGCACGAAGTGGTCGCGGGCGGTGACGGCGGGGTGGCGGGGCAGGTTGCCGGGGACGAAGTGCCAGGAGTTGTACTGCATGCGGGAGGACATCGCCCAGGCGGCGTCGGCCATGGCCTGGAGGGAGTCGCCGAAGTGGGTGCGGGCCTGGGGGCGGGGCACCACGCAGCAGAAGTAGCGGGTGATGTCCCAGTCGCAGATGCGTGCCCAGTCCTCCGCGCGCAGCGCGTCGGTCAGGGCGGGCAGGGAGCGCATGCCGCGGCTCATGGCGAAGTCGGCGCGGAAGACCTCGGCGGCGGCGGTGACCGTCTCGTGGACGAGGGCTTCGAGGCCGGTGGCGAACGTGCCGTGGGGGCGGGCGAGCCAGGCGGGGTCGGCGGTGGCGGCGCGGCCGAGTGCGTCGAGGGTGGCGCCGTTCAGCGGGAGGCGCTCGCTCAGGTGTGCGCTGATCTCCTCGTCGTGGCGGTGCGCCCGTGCGGTGTCGGTGGCGATGCGTTCCACCTTGTGCATCAGCGCGCCGTGGATCTCGCGGTAGAGGGGGGCCTGGGCGAGGACCTGCCGGCGGCGGGCGCCGAGGGCCTCGGCGAGGGTCTTGAGGTCCTCCACGCCGGGTGAGGCGGCGGGGGCGAGGGTTTCGCCGGGGACGCTGTTGTAGGAGCGGCGGACGCGTTCGAGCATGGCGGCGACGTGGTCCAGGCCCAGTTGGGTGCCGTTGGCCTCCTCGATGCGGCCGAAGCCGGCCGAGCGGATGAGGAGGGTGAGGGCGACGACGAGCTGGACGTCGTGGTCGGACCACAGTTCCAGGGGCAGTTGCTGCAGGCTGCTGAGGGCGCAGTCGGGGTGGCCGGGCCACAGGGTCTTGCCGGTGAGGTTGTTCTGGTCGCGGAAGTTGGTGTACTGGCGGTGCTCCTGGTAGAGGACGAAGGGGGCGGTGCGCAGGGCCGCTTCCTTGGCCTGTGCGAGGAGTTCGTCGCGGCCCTTGTCGCCCTGGCGGTCCAGCCAGGTGCGGCAGTCGGCGACCGCGCGGGCGGTGCGGGCGGCCGCGCGGTTCATCTCGGCGTGGTAGGCGCGGGCGGCCTGCGGGGACCACGGCACGCGCAGGACGCCGCCGACCAGTTCCCGCCGGTCCAGGGGGCCTTGGGCGGGGGTGCGCAGGACGATGCGGCCGGTGGTGGCCAGGGCGAGTTCGCCGGTGAAGACGGGTTCGCCGGTGAGGACGGGTTCCTCGTCGGCCGGTGCGGCGGGGCCGGCGGCCGGGATGGTGCCGGACGGGCCGTCGGGGCGCCAGGTGAGCTGCCACAGGGCGGCGAGGGCGGCCTCGTCGCGGGTGCTCAGGGCGCGCAGCTGGACGTCCGCGGGGACGTGTCCGTCGAGGCTGAGCAGGATGTCGACGGAGGCGCGCAGGTCGGGGGCGGTGCGGGCGCGTTCCCAGACGTGGCCGAGGAGGGCGGGGAACCCGGCGTGGGGGTCGCGGGCGCGGTCGGGTCCCGGTGCGGTGCCGGCGGGGGTGCCGAGCCGGCTGGGGCGGCGGCTGACGCGCTTGCGGGCGTTGGCCGCGCGGCGGCTCTCGTGCTCGGCGTCGCCGCTCATGAGGGGCTCGCGGAGAGGTCGATGTGGCTCCACAGGCCGGCGTCGGTGGGGGTCCAGTCCTCGTCGACGTAGATGCAGTCGACGGGGCATTCCAGGACGCAGGCGGGGCAGCCGGAGCACAGTTCGGGAATGATGACGACGTCCAGGCCGCGGTCGAATATGGCGCCGAACTCCTCGGGACAGCTGCGCAGGCAGCTGTCGCAGGTGATGCACTCGGAGGTCTCTATGCGGCGCGGTGGTTTCTTCCAGTTCTCTCCGCGAGTCCGCGCGGCGATCCGCTCGGAACGGGCGGATCGCGCCTCCGGCAATGCGTTCTCGCTCACGGACACTCACCCTTCGGGTCGGTTCGGCACGACCATCACTGCCGCCCACATCGTTACGGCGTCTTCTCGATGACTCCATGAGCTTCGGTGGTGGCGTGCTGGACCGTTGTTCAACCGGTGAATCGCCCGGTTGAACAGGGTCGTGGGGTGGTTACCGTCGTCGGAGGGGGAAACCGCCCGGACCCCCTTCGACCACGGAGTAGGAGCAGCCACGATGCCTGCGACGCCGGCGCCGAAACTGATGACGTTCCTGGCCTTCAAAAACGATGCCGAGGAGGCGTTGGGGTTCTACACCTCGCTCTTCGACAACAGTGAGGTGCACCGGATGATCCGGGCCCGGGCCGGGGAGGCGGGGTGGGAGGAGGGAACGCTGCAGCACGCCCTTTTCACGCTCGACGGGCAGATGTTCATGTGCACGAACATGCCTCCGCCGGGGGCGGTGGGATACGACCTGGCGCCGTGGGAGTCGTATACGTTCTCGCCGGCGACGGCGATATACGTGCAGTGCGGATCGGAAAGCGAATTCGACCGGCTCCATGCGGCGCTTTCCGAGAAGGGTGAGGTCATCATGCCGGCGGGGGCGTACGAATTCAGTGCCCGGTTCGCGTGGTTGACCGACCGGTTCGGTGTGGCGTGGCGGCTGAACCTGGTGCCGGCGCGGGGGGCGCGCCGGGGGTGAGCCGGCGGGCACGGGTCAGGCCCGGTCCACCGCGGGGTGGGCCGGGCCTGTTCCTGGGCCGGGTCGGGGGGTCAGCCCCAGGCGCCGGCGATCTGCTTGGTGGTGATGTTGAGCCGGTTGAAGAAGTTGGTCAGGGAGACCATCAGGACCAGTGCGGCCAGGCCCTTGTCGTCGTAGTGGGCGGCGGCGCGCTCCCAGACGTCGTCCGGGACCGGGTCGCTGCGGTCGGCGAGGCGGGTGGCGGCCTCGGCCAGTTCCAGCGCGGCGCGCTCGGCGTCGGTGAAGTAGGACGTCTCGCGCCAGGCGGCGACGGCGAACAGGCGCTCCTCGGTCTCGCCGGCCTTGCGGGCGCCGCGGGCACCGGAGTCCACGCAGGGGCTGCAGCCGTTGATCTGGCTCGCGCGCAGGTGGACCAGGTCGAGGGTCGTCTTGGAGACGCCGCCGGAGTAGATGGCCTTGTACATCTCCTGAATGGGCTGCGTGGCCTCGAGGATCATCGCCGGGTTCTGCAGGCGCGCTTCCATGGTCATTCCTCTCATCGATCAGTATCCGGCGCCGCTGGCCGGCGGCGTCACTTCTATGACGAACGGGGGCGGGTGAGTGTGACAGGGGCGGGCCGGCGGGTCCGGGCGGGGGGCGCCGCGCCGCGGGGGATTCGGCGCGGCGCCCCCCTTTTTTTTCCGTCCGGCGGCGTGTCGGTGTGTCAGGCTCCGACGTCGACGCGGGCGGTCTGCGACGGGCGCTCGCTGGGCGGCGGCGCCTCGTCCTCGGGGTGGCCCGGGCGCCAGATGCGCGCTCCGATGCCGAGGGAGAGGGCGGGGATGAGCAGGCTGCGCACCAGGAAGGTGTCCAGGAGGATGCCGATCGCGATGAGCAGGCCCTGCTGGAGCGAGGCGACGGTGGGGATGGCGGCCAGGACGCAGAAGGTGGCCGCCAGGACGACGCCCGCGGAGGTGATGACCCCGCCGGTGACGGTGAGGCCGGTGAGGATGCCCTCGCGGTGTCCGCGCAGGCGGACCTCCTCGCGGGCGCGGGCCATGAGGAAGATGGTGTAGTCGACGCCGAGGGCGACCAGGAACAGGAAGCCGATCAGCAGCAGGCCGCGGTCGATGCGCGGGTAGTCGATGGCGTGGAAGAGCAGGGAGGCTGCGCCGACGGCGGCGGCGTAGGAGAGGACCACCGAGGCCAGCAGGACGAGCGGGGCGACCAGGGCGCGCAGCACCAGGACGAGCATGAGCATGACGACCGCGAGGATCAGCGGGATGAGCAGCATCTCCTCGTCGCGCTGGGCGTCGGCGGTGTCGAGGGCGATGGCGGTCTGGCCGCCCACGACGGCGTCGGCGCCGTCGCCGGGTGCCTTGTCCAGGGCGGTGCGCATGCGTTCGACGGTGTCCTGGGCGGCGGTGGTGTCGGGGGCGTCCTCGAAGACGGCGGTCAGGTGGGTCCAGCCGCCGGCGGTGCGCTGGGTGGCCACCGATTCCACGCCGGTGACGTCCTGGACGGTGCGCAGGGCGGCGTCGGCCGCGGCGGCGGGGACGTAGATGTCGGCGGGGGCGGCCGATCCGGCGGGGAAGTGCTGGGCGAGCAGGCGCTGGCCCTCGACGGAGTCGACGGTCTTGGTGAACTGCTCGGCCTGGGTCTGGCCGGTCTCCACCGTGGTGGTGCCCAGGGCCAGGAGGGCCAGGACGCCCAGGGAGGCGGCCCACACGACGCGGGGCCGGCGCCCCACGGCCTGGGCGACGCGGGCCCAGGTGCCGTGTTCCTTCTCCACGTCGGCGGCTGTGCCGGGGGTGTGGCGGGGCACGAAGGGCCAGAACGTCCAGCGGCCGAGGATGACGAGGAGGGCGGGCAGCAGCGAGGTCATCGCCGCGAACACCACCGCGATGCCGATGGCCACGACGGGGCCGAGGCCGCGGGTGGAGTTCATGCTGCCGAAGACCAGGCACAAGGTGGCGACGGCGACGGTGGCCGCGGAGGCGGTCAGGGCCGGCATCGAGTGGCGCACGGCGACGCGCATCGCGTCGTGGCGGTCTTCGTGGCGGTGCAGTTCCTCGCGGTAGCGGGCGATCAGGAGCAGGGCGTAGTCGGTGCCGACGCCCACGCACAGGATCATCAGGATGTAGGCGCTGAGTCCGTTGACGAGCAGGCCGGCGTGTTCGGCCAGGAGGTAGACCACGCCGCTGGCGACCTGGCTGGCCAGGAAGACGGTCAGCAGCGGGACCAGCCAGAGCACCGGGCTGCGGTAGGTGAGCAGCAGCAGGACGGCGACGACGGCGAGGGCGGCGCCCAGCAGGGCTCCGTCCATGCCGCTGTAGACCTCGGCGAAGTCGCGGACGCTGCCGGCCTCGCCGGCGATGCGGATGTCGAGGCCGTCGGGGGCGTCCTTCTTGACGATGTCCTCGGAGGCGCCGACGGCGTCGGTGAGGACGGCGTTGTCGCTGGGGCTGGTGCGCAGCGGGTAGCTGAGGAAGGCGGCCTTGCCGTCGGCGGAGACCTGGGGCTCGGCGACGTCGCCGACGGCGACGTCGTCCTGCAGGGCGGCGCGGTCGGCGGTGATCTTCTCGCGGTCGGCGGCGGTGAGTCCGCCGCCGCGGGCGTAGATGACGACGGCGGTGCTGCGGTCCTTGTCGGCGAAGTGCTTCTCGGCCAGTTCGACGGCCTGGGTGGACTGGGCGCTGGAGGGCAGCCAGGTCTCGGGGTCGTTGTCCTGGACGTCGCCGAGTTTGGCCGCCAGGGATCCGCCCGCGGCGATCAGCACGAGCCAGATCAGCAGCACGGCCCATTTCGAGCGGCGGCCGCTGACGATCGTCGCGTAGCGGGACAGGAACCCGGTCTCGGTGTCCGGGTTGTCGCTCCGGGTGACTTTTCTTGGCCGTAAGGTCGTCATTTCCTGCTCACAAGGGTCGGGGAGCCTGCTCTCGGGGGCTCCGAGCGGAATCCGGGAGAGAGCGCGGCACGGCGCGGCGCCCTGTCGTGGCCTGCGACCGCATCCCGTCACACGCGGATGGTCCCGTTCGTCACTGCTATGACGGCCGGCGGCGCGAAGATGTGACAGGCGCGGGTCACACATCGACCGAGATCGAAGGGGACGACGGTGGTCATGCAGGAGAACGAACGCCTGGCACGCACGTTCGAGGAGAAGCGTCCGCGGCTGCACGCGGTGGCCCACCGCATGCTGGGGTCGACCGACGAGGCCGAGGACGCGGTGCAGGAGGCGTGGATCCGGCTGCACCGCAGCGACACCGACAGTGTGGAGAACCTCGACGGCTGGCTGACCACGGTGGTGGGGCGGGTCTGTCTGGACATCCTGCGGGCCCGCAGCCGTCGTGAGGAGTTCTTCGAGGAGCACGCCGACCCGGCGGCCGGGCCGCGTTCGCAGGACGCCGCGGATCCCGAGCAGGCGGCGATGCTGGCGGACTCGGTGGGGCTGGCGCTGATGGTGGTGCTGGACACCCTCGATCCGGACGAGCGGCTCGCCTTCGTGCTGCACGACACCTTCGCGGTGCCGTTCGCCGACATCGCCGCGATCATCGGGCGCAGTCCGGCGGCCACCCGGCAACTGGCCAGCCGGGCGCGGCGGCGGGTGCACGGTGCCTCTCCGCTGCCCGACCTGCGGCGCCAGCACAAGATCGTGGACGCGTTCTTGACGGCGGCCCGCAACGGCGAGTTCGAGCGGCTGCTGAGCCTGCTGGCGCCGGACGCGGCGATGCGGGCCGACGACACGGCGGTGCGCATCGGCGCGGCTCCGCTCACCCGGGGTGCCCAGGACGTGGCGAGCGTGTTCTCCGGTGGCGCCGAGGCGGCCCGGATCGCGCTGGTCGACGGGTCGGTGGGCGCGGTGTGGCAGTCGAAGGTGCGGCCGATCGTGGTGTTCCGCTTCACCCTGGAGGACGAGCGGATCACCGCCATCGACCTGGTGGCCGAGCCCGAGCGGCTGCGGGAGCTGGACGTGGTCGTCCTCGACGCCTGACCGCCGCCTGACCGCCGCCTGACCGTTGCCGTCCCCGTAGGGGCGGGGCGGGGGTGGTCAGGCGGGGCGGGGGTGGTCAGGCGGGGCGGGGGGCGGCGGGGTCGGGGGGCAGGCACTCCTCCAGGAACGCCAGGGCCCGCAGGTGGTAGGCGCGGGCTGCCCAGCCCAGGCTGATGTTGTGGCCGGCGTCCGGCTGGCGTTCGACCAGGGCGCGCGGGGAGGCGGTGAACTCGGCGGCCAGTGCGGCGAGTTCGGTGTCCTCGTGGTGCCACCAGCGTTCGTGCTCGGCGAAGGTGACGCGTACCGGCACCCGCACCCGGGGGGCGAGGCGGGGGAACAGGTGCGGCCAGTGCGCCAGGTCGGCCGCCTCCCGGGCGGGCATGGGCGCGACCACGGCGGCGCCAGCGCGGAAGGTGCCCGGCGGGTACAGCCGCAGCGGCCCCCAGTGCCGGCGCTGGTCGGCGGTGCGGCCGGCGCGTACGTCGTCGGCGGCGGCGGGTGTGTAGCGCCGGCCGCAGCCGGAGACGTCCACGCCGAGCAGCGGGCCGCCGTCGGGGGCGTGGGCGGCGAGGGAGAGGGCCAGTTTGCCGCCGAAGGAGTGCGCCAGCAGCAGCAGGCCGGCGCCGGCGGGGTGGCGGCGGGTGAAGTCGGTGAGGGCGGCGTGCAGCAGCGGGGTCTGGTCGGTGACGCCGAGGCCGTCGGGCAGTGCGGCGGCGGACCTGCCGTAGCCGGGGCGGTCCACCGCCAGCACGTTGTAGCCCAGGCGGGCTCCCAGGCGCAGCAGGGACAGCTCCGGGCGGGCTCGTGCGTCGAAGTAGGCGGCGGTCATCCCGCCGCCGTGGACGGCCACGACGGTGGCGCGCGGGGTGCCGGTGGCGGGCCGGCTCAGCAGGGCGGACAGGGGGACGCCCGCCGCGTCGAGGACGATCTCGCGGACGTCGCCGGTGCCGCGGTCGGGGTGGGGGCCGGGTCCCGGGGTGGCGCGGGCGGTTGTCACCGGGCGGCGCGTGCGTCGCCGAACCAGTGGCCCAGCGCGTCGGCGAGCGCGGGCCCGCGGTCGCCGGGGTCGCCGCTGGTGGGAGAGGTCCACACCACGTGGCCGTCGGGGCGGACCAGGACGGCGTCCAGGCCGGCGAGGACGTCGGTGGTGCCCTCGGCCGGTTTGGCGGTGGCGGTGACCGTGTCGACGCGGTCGCTCCAGGGGGCGGCGGCGGCGCGCAGCGCGGGGTCGTCGGCGAGGTCGAGCAGGACGCCGCGGGCGGGGTGCAGCAGGCGGAAGGTGTCGCTCTCGCCGGCGGCGCCGGTCAGGGGGCGCTTGGCGAGGCGGCGGCCGAGCAGGGGGTGGGCGGTGCCGGTGTCCGGGTCGGCCCCGTCGGCGGGGGCGGCCTCGTCGGCGGGGGCGGGGGTGGTGACGTCGTAGCGGATGTCGAGGTGGCTGACGATGCCGGCGAGGTGTTTCCTGACGGCGTCGTGGGCGAGGAGTTCGGTGAACAGGGCGCGCAGCGGGTCGGCCTGTTCACCGCCGAGGAAGACGGTGCCCTGGGCGCGGGTGTTGGTCAGCAGCCGCTGTCCGACCGGGTGGCGTTCGCCGTGGTAGGTGTCCAGGAGGTGGGCGGGGGCGGTGCCGCGTACGGTGGCGGCCAGTTTCCAGCCGAGGTTGACCGCGTCCTGCACGCCGGTGCTCAGTCCCTGGCCGCCGGCGGGGAGGTGGATGTGGGCGGCGTCGCCGGCCAGCAGGACGCGGCCGCGCCGGTACCGGCTCGCCAGGCGGGCGGCGTCGCTGAAGGAGCTGACCCAGGCGGCGCTGCCGGCGCTGATGTCCTCGCCGGTGATGTGCTGCCAGGCGGCGGCGACCTCGGCGAAGGTGACGGTGTCGTCGCGGTCGCGGGCGGGGGTGCCGTGGGGGCAGACGATGATGCGGTCGACGCCGTCCTTCAGGGGTGCGGCCATCACCATGCCGTTGGGGAGGCGTTCGCCCAGGAAGCGGGGCTTGAGGTGGCAGCCGACGACGTCGGCGAGGAACATGGTGCGGCCGGCGGGCAGTCCGGGGAAGTCGAAGCCGGCCGCCTTGCGCACGGCGCTCTGGCCGCCGTCGCAGCCCACCAGGTAGGCGGCGCGCAGCCGCCGGGTGCCCCGGCCGGTGGCGAGGGTGATCTCGACGTGGTCGGCGTCGAGGAAGCCGTCGGCCAGGGCGGTGAGTTCCCAGCCGCGGCGGATGTCGGCGCCCAGGGAGAGCGCCCAGTCCTCCAGGACGGCCTCGGTCTGGTTCTGCGGGATGCCGCGGGCGCCGAAGTGGGCGTCCTCCAGGGCGGTGTAGTCGAACTGGACGCCGCCGAAGTGGCCCAGGGGGCTGACCTCGAGGGTGTCGCCCTGTCCGAAGGCGGGCAGCAGGCCGCGCTGGTCGAAGACCTCCATGGCGCGGGCGGTGAAGCCGAGGCCGCGGGACTGTCCCGTGGGCTCGGCGAGGCGCTCGACGACGGTGACGCGGGCGCCGCCCAGGCGCAGTTCGCCCGCGAGCATCAGTCCTGTCGGTCCGGCGCCGACCACGATGACGTCGGTGTCCACCGCTGTGCCTGCCATGGTGTCCTGCCTCTCGGGGCTTGGGGGTGCGGGGGTGTGCGGGGCGGCCGGGGCCGCGGGGCGGGGGTGGGGGTGGGGGTGGGGGTGGCCGGTCAGCGGGGGCGGCCGAACCAGCGCTCCAGTGCGGCCGGGAGGCGTTCGGCGGCGGCCGGGTCGGTGCCCGTGCGGGCCGTCCAGATCACGTGGCCGTCCGGGCGTACCGCCACGGCGGCCAGCCCGTCGAGTTCGTCGCCGGTCTCGAGGCGGGCGGCGACCAGGTCGACGCGGTCGGACCAGTGTTCGGCGACGGCCGGGACCCGGCCGTCGAGGCCGAGCAGCAGTGCGCCGGGGCGGCGCAGGAGTTCGGCGGTGGTGCAGGTGGAGCTGCCCACCCTGAGCCGGGCGTGCGGCAGGCGGCGGCCGAGGAGCGGGTGGCCGGTGCCGCAGGTGTCGTAGCGGATGTCGAGGCCGCTGATCATGCCGGCGAGGCGGGTGCGGACCGGTTCGTGGCCGATCAGTTCGGCCAGGACGGTGCGCAGGGGTTCGACGTCGCGGTTGCCGAGCAGGAGTGCGGCCTGGGCGCGGATGTTGGCCAGGACGGCGCTGCCGACGGCGTGCCGTTCGTCGTGGTAGGTGTCCAGGAGGTGGTCGGGGGCGTGGCCGGCGACGACGGCGGCGAGTTTCCAGCCGAGGTTGAAGGCGTCCTGCAGGCCGAGGTTGAGGGCCTGGCCGCCGATGGGCATCTGGCGGTGGGCGGCGTCGCCGGCGTACAGCACGCGGCCGTGGCGGTAGTGGGTGAGCTGGCGGTTGGCGTCGTCGAAGTGGTTGACCCACAGGGGTTTGCCGGCGCTGATGTCCTCGCCGGTGACGCGGTGCCAGGTGGCGGCGAGTTCCTCGAACTGCGGGGGGTTGGTGCGGGGGCGGGCGGGGGTGCCGAACTCGTGGACCATGACGCGGGTGACGCCGTCGGGGCGGCGGGCGGCGATGGCCAGGCCGCGCGGCAGGCGCTGGAAGCGGCGGTCGGGGACGGTGATGCCGTCGACGTCGGCGCGCAGCAGTTCGCGGGTGGCGTCCTGGCCGGGGAAGCCGGCGGCGGTGAGGCGGCGCACGGTGGAGTCCTGGCCGTCGCAGGCGACGAGGTGGCCGGCGCGCAGCCGGACGGGGCGTCCGTCGCGTCCGACGGCTTCGGCCTCGACGGCTTCGCCGTCCTGGGTGAGGTCGAGGAGCTGGAGGCGGTGGCCGCAGCGGATGTCGGCGCCCAGGGAGAGCGCCCATTCCTCCAGGACCGATTCGGTCTTGGTCTGCGGCACCTTCCACTGGCCGGGGTGGGGGCCGGGCAGGGTGAGGTCGAGGGGGATGCCGCCGAAGTGTCCGCGGGGTTCGTGGGGCGGGCCGGCGAGGTCGGGCAGCAGGCCGCGGCTGTCGAGGATCTCCATGGTGCGGGCGTGCAGGGTGGAGGCGCGGGACTCCTTGGTGGGGCGGTGGCGCTGTTCGACGACGGCCACCCGCACGCCGCGCAGGCACAGTTCGGCGGCGAGCAGGAGTCCCACGGGGCCGGCGCCGACGATGATGACCTGGGTGTGCATCACGGCGGTGGGGGCGGCGGTCCGGCGGGGGCGGTCCGCGTGCTGCGCGCTCATGTCAGTTCTTCCGCTCCGCGTAGTCCTTGGCGTGGCCGAGGGTGGCGCGGCTGTTGGTGCTCAGCGCGCTGTGGACGTAGGCGCGGGCGTCGGCGACGGTGGCCTGGTCGCCGAGGATCTTGGCGATGGTGGCGGTGTTGAGGCAGACGGTGTGCTGGGAGCTGGCCTCGGTGGTGCCGGCGCCGGTGTCGGTGAAGGTCCACACGCCGGTGTGCAGGGTCATCAGGGCGGGCAGGGTGACCTGCTTGTAGGCGATCTTGGTGGGGGCGAAGGCGACCCGGTAGGACTTGGTGGTGTGCACCGAGCCGTCCTTGGCGCGGGTGTCCATCTCCAGGGTCTGCAGGCCGGGGGTGGGTTCGTCGAAGCGGACGGTGGCCACGTGGGGCAGCCGCTGGGGCCAGTGGCCGGCTTCGTTGACGAAGTCGAAGACGTCCCTGGCGGCGCCGTCGATGTGGACGGTGTCGGTGAAGGAGAAGAGCAGGTCGTCGGTCTCGGCGGTGTGGACGCGTTCGACGTTGTCCTTGAGGGCGGCCAGTTCCGCGGTGCTGTTGGTGTCCACGGCCTGGTCGATCCACCGCAGGTGGCCGGGGTCGTCGTCGACGGCGCGGTAGTCGTGCAGCAGGCGGACGCGCGAGGCGCCGGGGCCGAGGGGTTCCACGATCCAGGTGCCGCCCATCGCGGCGACGGGGGCGGTGGTGACCTCCTGGCGGAAGGTGATGCGCAGGCCCTGGGGGTCCAGGGTGCGGCGTGAGGTCCAGTTCTTGGCCTCGCCGTTGGCGGTGGCCCAGATGCGGATGCGTTCGGTGTGCTCGCCCGTCGCCTCGTGTTCGACGTGGATGGTGGGCGGGAAGATCTGCGGCCAGTGGCCGACGTCCGCCAGCAGGCGGTAGACCGTGGCGGCGGGGGCGCCGATGGTGATCTCGTGCTCGACCTCGCGCGTCGTCATGGGGGCTGCTCCTTGGTCGTTCGGGCGGTCAGAAGTTGCCGAGTCCGCCGCAGACGTTGAGCGCCTGGGAGGTGATGGAGGCGGCGGTGTCGGAGGCGAGGTAGCCGATGAGGCCGGCGACCTCGGCGGGGGTGCTGTAGCGGCCGAGGGGGATCTTGGCCTGGAACTTGGTCAGGATCGCCTCCTCGGTGGTGTCGTAGGCGGTGGCGTAGCCCTGCCGCACGCGCTGGGCCATGGGGGTCTCGACGTAGCCGGGGCACACGGCGTTGACGGTGATGCCGGTGGGGGCGAGTTCGTTGCCCAGGGCCTTGGTGAAGCCGACGACGCCGTGTTTGGAGGCGGAGTAGGGGGCGCCCAGGACGACGCCCTGCTTGCCGGCGGTGGAGGCGACGTTGATGATGCGGCCGCGGTCGAGGCCGCGCATGCCGCCGGTGGTGAGGACTTCGCGGGTCATGCGGAAGACGCTGTTGAGGTTGGTGTCGATGACGTCGCCCCACAGGTCGTCGGTGAGGTCGGCGGTCACGCCGCCGCCCGAGCGGCCGGCGTTGTTGACCAGGACGTCGACGGGGCCGAAGGTGTCGAGGGCCGCCTGGACGAAGGCGTGGACGGAGGCGGTGTCGCGCACGTCGAGCGCCTGGCCGGCGGCCTGCAGGCCGTCCTCGGTGAGGGACTTGACGGTGGCGATGACGTCGGACTCGGTGCGGGCGCCCAGGAACACCCGGTGTCCCTGGGTGGCCAGCAGGCGGGCGGTGGCCAGGCCGATGCCGCTGGTGGCGCCGGTGACGAGCGCGACGCGGGGGGCGGTCTGTGTCATGGCGGGGTGTCCTTTCAGGCCGCGTGGGCGGCGGCCAGCCGCTCGTTGACGGTGGCGATCAGGTCCCGGGGGGTGAGGGCGTCGGTGAGGGTGTCGTCGTCGAGGGAGATGCCGTATTCGCGTTCGATGCAGCCGCCGGTCTCCAGCAGGGCGAGCGACTCGTAGCCGAGGAGGTCGAAGGTGGTGTCGAGGATGTCGTCGTCGAGGGCGGTGGCCTCGTCGGCGCCGGCGGCCTGCAGGAGGATGCGCCTGAGGTCGGCGAGGGTGAAGGGTCGGTGCGTCATGGCGGTGGTGTCCTTCGGGTCGGATCCGGTCGGGTGCGGTGTGCCGGCACCGGGTGGTGGTGCGGGACGGGTCAGGGTGCGGCGCGCACGACCAGGGCGGAGTTGAAGCCGCCGTGGCCGCGGGCCAGCACCAGGGCGGTGCGCACGGTGGCCGGGCGCGGCTGGTGCAGCACCAGGTCCAGGTCGTACTCGGGGCAGGGGTCGGTGTGGACGGTGGGCGGGATGACGTCGTCGCGCATGGCCAGCAGGGCGCAGGCCACGTCCAGGGGGGCGGCGCCGGAGTAGAGGCGGCCGGTCATCGTCTTGGGGACGGTGACGGGGACGGCTCGGGGGCCGAAGACCTCGCTGATGGCGTGGGCCTCGGCGCGGTCGAGGTCGGGCAGGCCGGCTCCGTCGGCGAAGACGGCGTCGATGTCGGCGGGGGCGGTGCGGGCGTCGTCGAGGGCGATGCGCACGGCGGTGGCCAGGGTGGAGCCGCGGCCGGCGGCGGGCGGCGGGTCGAAGGTGGCGCCGTAGCCGGCGATCTCGCCGTAGGAGCGGGCGCCGCGGGCGCGGGCGGTGTCGGCGTCCTCCAGGATGAGGAGGGCGCCGCCCTCGCCGGGGACGTGGCCGCGGGCGTCGCGGTCGAAGGGCAGGTAGGCGCGGGTGGGTTCGTCGCTGTCGCTCATGCGGCCGCCGGCGAGCTGGGCCACCCAGCCCCAGGGGCAGACCGAGGCGTCGACGGCGCCGGAGACGATCAGCGGGGTGCCCTTGCGCACCAGTCGTCTGGCCTGGGCGAGGGCGTCCAGGCCGCCGGCCTGGTCGCTGACGACGACGCCGCTGGGGCCCTTGAGGCCGTGCCGGATGGAGATCTGGCCGCTGTTGACGGCGTAGAACCAGGCGAAGGACTGGTAGGCGGAGACGAACTGGCTGCCCTTGGACCACAGTTTCTGCAGTTCGCCCTGGCCGAACTCGAAGCCTCCGGCGTGGCTGGCGGTGACGACGCCCATGTCGAGGGGGTCGTGGGAGCGGGGGTCGACGCCGGCGTCGGCGAGGGCCCAGTCGGCGGCGGCCAGGGACAGCCGGGTGACGCGGTCGGTCTGGGGCAGGAGGCGGCCGGGCAGGTGCTCGGCGTCCTCGAAGCCGGGTATCTGGCCGGCGAGGCGGGCGGGGTAGCCGCTGGGGTCGAAGCGGGTGATGCGGCCGATGCCGCTCTTGGCGCCCAGGGTCGCCGCCCAGTAGTCGGCCGTGCCCAGGCCGTTGGGGGCGGCGACGCCCATGCCGGTGACGGCGACCGCGGTCATCGGGTGCTCCTTCGCGCGCCGGTGAGGACCATGGCGCTCTGGAATCCGCCGAAGCCGCTGCCGACCGTCAGGACGGAGTCGACGCGCTGGTCGCGGGCGGTCAGCGGGACGTAGTCCAGGTCGCACTCGGGGTCGGGGGTGTGGAGGTTGGCGGTGGGGGGCACGACGTCGTACTCCATCGCCAGGGCGCAGGCGGCGATCTCGATGGAGCCGATGGCGCCCAGCGAGTGGCCCACCATCGACTTGATCGAGCTGACCGGGGTGCGGCGGGCGTGGTCGCCGAGGGCTTTCTTGAACGCGGCCGTCTCGTGCCGGTCGTTCTGCTTGGTGCCCGAGCCGTGGGCGTTGACGTAGTCGATGGCGTCGGGGTTCATGCGGGCCTCGTCCAGGGCGGTGCGGATGGCTTCGGCCATCTCCGCGCCGTCCCGGCGCAGTCCGGTCATGTGGTAGGCGTTGGAGCGGGTGGCGTAGCCGGCGATCTCGGCGTAGACGTGGGCGCCGCGGGCGCGGGCGCGCTCGAGGTCCTCCAGGACGAAGAAGGCGGCGCCCTCGCCCAGGACGAAGCCGTTGCGGGTGGCGTCGAAGGGGCGGGAGGCGTGCTCGGGTGCGTCGTGGCGGGGCGTGGTGGCCTTGATGGCGTCGAAGCAGGCCATGGTGATCGGTGAGATCGGCGCGTCGGAGGCGCCGGCGATCATGACGTCGGCGGAGCCCTCGCGCACGAGTTCGGCGGCGTAGCCGACGGCGTCGATGCCGGAGGTGCAGCCGGTGGAGACGACTGTGGCGGGTCCCTCGGCGCCGACCGCCCAGGCCACTTCGGCGGCGAAGGAGCTGGGCACGAGGTAGTTGTACAGGTGCGGGACGGCGTAGCGGTGGTCGACGAGGTCGAGGCGGCCGCCGTCGCTGACGACGCGGTACTCCTCGTCCAGGCCCATGGTGGCGCCGACCGCGCTGCCGACGGTGACGCCGATGCGGTGGGGGGTGAGGGCGGCCGGGTCGATGCCGCTGTCCTGGACGGCGCCGCGGGCGGTGACCACGGCGAACTGGGCGGCGCGGTCCATGCGCCGCACCTCCTGGGGGGTGAGGCCGTGTTCGAGGGCGCAGAAGTCGGCCTCGGCCGCCACCCGGGAGCGGAAGGGGGCGGGGTCGAAGAAGGTGATGCCGCGGGTGGCGGTGCGTCCTTCGCTGATGAGCTGCCAGAACTCCTTGCGGCCGATGCCTCCGGGGGCGAGGACCTCCAGTCCGGTGATGGCGACGCGGCGCTGGGTCATGCGCCGGCCTCCCAGGAGTAGAAGCGGCCGGCCATGGCGTCGGCCGGGGAGCGCCAGGTCGCCGGGTCGTAGGCGGTGATGAAGGGCTTGAGGTCCTCGCTGATCCGCACGAAGCGCGGGTCGTCCTTGGCGTCCTCGATGCGGGTGCCGCCGTCGTCGGTGTCGAAGTCCTGGAGGTGGAAGTACAGGCCGCGGTAGGCGAAGAGCTGACGGCGGCGGGTGCCCATCCGGTGGGGCATGTCGGTGGCGTCGAAGTCGGTGAACAGTTTGGCGACGTCGTGGCGGGAGTCGATCGCCATCCGGGCCACGATCAGCGTGCTGTGCATGGCTGGCTCCTTGCGGTGGGCGCTGGGCCGGGCGAAGGGGGGGCCGGCGGGCCGGCCGGCGGGAAAGAGCGGGGGTGCGGGGCGCCCGCCCCGCGCGAGGGAGGGGCGGGTGCCGGTGTGGGTGGGGCGGGCCGGCCCGCGGCCGGGCGGGGCGGTGTTACTGGCCGGCTCCGCGGGTGTGGATGACCCGGTAGGAGTTCCAGTCGCTGCCGGTCTTGAGGGCGTCGACGCGCGCCTCGGACTTGCGGCGCTCCTCGCTCTTGTCGGCGTCGGCCTGCAGGCGGTGGGCGTCGTGGTCCTGCTGGCTCGCCCACTGGGAGTAGACGACGACGAAGGGGCCGTCCAGGAAGCGGGCGCGCAGTCCCTTGAAGACGCTGTGCGAGCGGTAGCCGGGGGCGTCGGCGAGGAAGGCGCGGCCCTGGCCGAGTTCGGCGATCAGTTCGTCCTGGTCGCCCTCGGCGACCGTGAAGATCTCGATGACGGTGTGGTCGTCGCGGTCGGGGGAGATCTCGGTGACCTCGCCCTGGGAGGGGTGGCGCTGGGTGTGGACGATCTCGCTCTGCAGCAGCCGGATGGAGGTGGTGATGTCCTGGAAGACCGGCAGCGTGCGGTGCTTGAACTCCTCGCCGGCGTAGCGCTTCTCCAGGTCCTCGCCGCTGCGCCACTGGATGAAGTTGGCGGTTCCGGGGCTGTGCAGGCCGGCGTGCACGGTGGAGGAGATCCAGCCGTCGAAGGCCGCGGTGTCGACGATCTTCCGCATCTCCTGGACCAGCCTGTCCTGCTTGTCGGGCTGGTCGGTGGTGAACAGGTTGAGGACGGTCAGGTGCTTGTCCTGGGTGGAGATGTAGGGCATGGCGTGGGATTCGCTTCCTGTCGGAAAGAGGGGTGGGCGGATGGGCGCGGGGGCGGGGCGGGTTCAGCCGGCGGGGCCGAACCAGCGCTCCAGGGCCCGGGTGAGGGGGCCGGCGTCGGGGTCGGGCGTGATCCAGGCGATGTAGCCGTCGGGGCGCACCAGGATCGCGTCGGCGTCCGGCAGGTCCTCGCCGCGTTCGGCGTGGACGATGTCGACGCGGTCGGACCAGGGCTTGGCGGCCTCCGCCGGCAGGCCGCCGGCGGTGAGGTCGAGCAGGAGGGGGCGGCCGGCGGCCAGCAGGTCGTACACGCCGGTGGGGCGGCCGTCGTGGGTGAGGCGGCCGTCCTGCAGGCGCCGGCCCAGCAGCGGGTGGGTGCCGGGGCCGCTGTCGTGGCGGATGTCGAGTCCGGTGACCATGCCGACGAGGTGGCGCTGCACCGACTCGTAGGCGGTGAGTTCGGTGAAGACGTCCAGGAGCGGGGTGATCTCGTCGCCGCCGAGGTAGAGGATGCGCTGGGCCAGGGTGTTGGTCAGGATGCGGGCGCCGACCGGGTGGCGTTCGTCGTGGTAGGTGTCCAGCAGGCCTTCGGGGGCCCAGCCCTTGAGGTGGGCGGCGAGTTTCCAGCCGAGGTTGACCGCGTCCTGGATGCCGGCGCTCATGCCCTGGGCGCCGATGGGCAGGTGGATGTGGGCGGCGTCGCCGGCCAGGAAGACCCGGCCGCTGCGGTAGGCGGCGGCCTGCCGGCTGACGTCGGTGGTGGAGCTGACCCACAGCGCGGTGGCGGCGTGGATGTCCTCGCCGGACAGTTTCTGGAAGGTGTCGGCGACCTCGTCGAAGGTGATCGGGTCCGGGCTCGTGCGCAGCGGTTCGTCGCGGTCGTAGTAGATGATGCGGCAGCGGTCGGGGCCCAGCGGCAGCACCATGATCATGCCGCCGGGGACCCGTTCCCCGGCGAAGCGGGGGCGCAGCCGTACGCCGGTGATGTCGGCGAAGCGCAGCTCGACGGCCGGCTCGGTGCCGGGGAAGTCGATGCCGGCGGCCGTGCGCACGGCGCTGCGGGCGCCGTCGCAGCCGATGACGTGGCGGGCCCGCAGCTCGCCGCCGCCGGCGAGCTGCAGCGTGACGCCGTCGTCGTCCTGGACCAGGCCGGTGACCTCGGTGGAGCGCCGCACGCGGGCGTCCTGTTCGGCGGCCCAGCCGGCCAGCATCGCCTCGGTGCGGGACTGCGGGATGCCGCGGGCGCCGTAGGAGCCGCCGCTGAGCACCCGGTAGTCGAGCGGCACCCCGCCGAAGTGCCCGGCGGGGATGACGTCGACGTCGCCGAGGCGGGCGAGCAGCCCGCGCTGGGCGAACTCCTCGATGGTGCGCGCCGAGAAGCCCAGGGCGCGTGACTGGCGCATCGGCTCGGCGAGCCGGTCGAGCACGAGAGTGGAAATTCCCTGCAGGCCGAGTTCACCGGCGAGCATGAGTCCGGTGGGGCCGGCACCTACGATGATCACGTCCGCGTCATAATTGTCCATCGTCGCCCATCTGCCCTCTTGTGGTTGATGTTCCACGAGTATGGACAGCCTTCGACCGGGCGGTAAAGGGACATTGATACAGGGCTTCTACAGGCCGGTACAGAAACGTGCCGAGAATGTCAGATCTTCTACAGGCGGGGTTGGTCGAATCGTCTTTGCGGGGCCATGCTCAAGCGCATGACCTCCACTGACGCCGCATCATTCACGCCGGACGCCCTGGCGGACGCTTTTGCCGTGGGCAGGCTCCTGGACCGCTATCTCCTGGCACTGGACAGCGAAAAACTGGACGACGCGTGGGCGGGGACCCTGTTCACCGCGGACGCCGTCGTCGCGTTTCCCCTGAGCCGGCACGAGGGAATGGAAGGGCTTGCGGAATGGCACCGGAACTCGCTGGCGCATTTCGCGCGCACGCAGCATCTGAATTCTCCGGCGGTGGTGGACTGTGCCGGTGACGAGGCGGTACTGCGCGCCAATCTCGTCTCCACGCACGTCCACCGTCCCGGCGGCGAGGAGGGCGAGTTGTTCACCACCGGCACCTCGGTGAGCGGCGCGGCCCGCCGCACCCCGGGCGGCTGGCGGCTGACCCGGCTGTCGTTCGCGCTGATCTGGGTGGACGGGGTGCCGCCCGGCGCGCGCGGCTGACCCGGTGCCCCGCGCCCCCGCCGTCCGCGGGAGCGCGGGGCACCGGGCGCGGGGCGCGTGGGGGTGGTCAGCAGTTGAGGCTGAGCACGCGGTCGACCGTGATCTCCACGACCACGCGTCCCGGCGGGTTGGGCGGGCCGGACCAGTAACGCCGGGTGTAGTGGCGGACCCCTTCGGCGACGTGCTCGGGGCCGTCGTGGACGCGGGCGGTGCCTTCGAGGGTGACCCAGCGGAACCCGTCCACCTGGCAGAGCGCGACCCGGGCGTGCGGGGTGGCCAGCACGTTGCGGACCTTGCGCGTGGTGTTCACCGTCAGGACGCGGGCGGTGCCCGTGCGGGGGTCGAAGGTGAAGCGCACCGGGGTCAGGTGGGGCGAGCCGTCGGGTCTGAGCGTGGTCAGCACGGCGGTGTGCGGCGCCGCGAGGAACTCGTCGAGGGCAGGGGACACCGTGAGGGTGCCGGCGCGCTGCGGGGAGAGCGTCATCGTGTGGGATTCCTCTTTCGGTCACCGGCGCGGCGCGCCCTGGCGTGCCACCGCCGCGGCGCGCGGGCCGCGTGCGGGTGACGGGTCGTCAGTCGATCCCGCGGACCACGTTCGGCTCTGCGGGGTCGTCCTCGTCGTCGTCGACCCCGGCGAGCCGGAGCACCGGCGCCACCCCTTCCACACCGCGTGCCTGCCGCTCACGTTCGGCCTCGTCCATGGGCCTCTCCTTCCGCGACCGTGCGCCCTGCGGGGCTTGCGGAGCCCGGTGGCTCCACCCGGCAACGTTGGCAAGTCCCTCTGGAGGCTGGGCGGAGGCCCGGCTGGAGTCCGCCTGGACACCGCGTCGGCCACGGCGGCGCGCGGCGTCCGGGACCCGCCCGCCCGCACCCGGCCGCCGGGCCCGCTCCCCCGCCGTGGCCGCTCCCCCGCCGGGCCCACTCCCCGCTGTGGCCTTTCCCCCGCCGGGCCCGCTCCCGGCGCTGTGGCCTCTCCCGGCGGGTCCTGTCCCTGGTTGTGCCTTCTCCTTCGCGAGGTCTGTCCTGCGGCGCGTGTCGTGTCGTGCGCGGGGTCCCGTCCTCCTGCCGGGTCCGGGTGCGGCCGTCGTTGCGGTGTCCGCCGGGCGGGGGCGTGCCGTCCGGCGGCAGGGGGCGGGCGGCAGGCGGCGGGGCGCGGGGTGAGCGGGGCCGGGGGCGGGTGGGGGCGCTTGAGTCAGCTTCGAACCCGGCTCGACGGGGGGCCCGCACAGTGGCGGCACACGGCGAACCGGAGCCATCGCGGCCCCGTCATCGGAGGGATCCGTCCATGGCCGGCTTGATCAGGCGTGTGCTGCGCGAGGTGTACCGGGGCCTGCAGGCCTACGGCGCCATCCATGTGTCGGTGGGCCGGCCGCCCGAGAGTGCGGCGCCGCCCGGCGGGGAGGCGGCGGGGCCGGGGGAACCGCCGGGGCCGGCGCCGGGCCCGCCGGCGGGGCATCCGGAGCGGCTGCGCCCGGACGTCGCGCTGACGGCGGCGGAGCGGGCGCTGGAGCGGGAGCTGGACGCGGAGTCCTGACCGGGTGCGGGCCGGGCCCTCACACCGCTTCCTGGCGGCTTCTGAGCTGTTCGGCGAACAGGCTCCACTCCCTGCTGACGCTCTCGGCGATGGGGGCGATGACGCCGAGCCAGTGGGCCGGGACGGCGTCGACGAGGTCCTGCCAGCCGTCGGGGTCGGTGGCGTGCAGCGCCATCCACTGCAGGAACTCCTTGCCGCCCTCGGTGTAGCGCACGCAGGGGTCGTTGGCGATCTTGGCCGCGACGCTCTCCCAGGCGGGGGGTGTGTCGGCGGGGTGGGTGCGCCGCGCGGGCACGGGTGCGGGCGGGTCGGTGCGGTCGGCCGTGCCGGGGGCGGGGGCGGCCGGCACGGTCAGCCGTGCGGTGGCGCCGCGTGGTCCGCCCCGTTCGGGGCTGACGCCGCGGCGCAGCCGGGCGATCACGTCGTGGACGGTGCCCAGGGAGACGTCGGTCTCCCTGGCGACCTCCCTGAGGGTGGCGTGGGGGTGGGCGTTGATGTATTCGGCGGCGCGGCGTCTGCCCTCGCCGGCGGTGACCGAGCGCAGTTTCCCGTCCCGGCCCAGGCGTTTGGCTCCCGGCGGGGTGCCCTGCGGTGTGCAGCGCTCGCGCAGGGAGCGGATCGTCTTGGCGCTCAGTCCGGTGACGGCGGCGAGGGCGCGGTCGGACCATTCGGGGTGTGCCGACAGGACGCGTTCGGCGCCGAAGAGGCGGTCGGCCCTGGACAGCGGCAGTCCGTGGGCGCTGTTGGTCCTCATGGCCAGGACGAGGGCCTCGGCGTCGGTGCAGTCGACCAGGTGCGCGGTGATGCTGTGGTCGCCGCGGAGCTTGGCGGCCTCCAGGCGGTGGAGTCCGTCGATGACGCGCCAGCCGTCCTTCTGGACGAGGACGGGCGGCAGCGGGGTGTGGCTCGAGACGTCGACGAGCAGGTGGACGTGGGCAGTGCTGATGCCGCCGCGGCGCAGGTGCGGTCCGGGTGACAGCGCGTGGACCGGGAGGTCCTGCGCGGGGGTGCGGTCGATGTCGTGGGGGCCGGTGCGGTCACCGGCGGCCGGTTCGTGGTGCGCCGGCGTGGCGGAACCGAAGCCGTCTGCGGTCACCGTAGCCCGCCCGTCCTTGAAAGCCATCCGGTGTGGCCCCTTTCTGCTGCCGTCCCGGACGAGCGTCGCAGCGCTGTCTTTAGCCGTGGTCGAGAGCGGGTTGACGAGCCGGGGGGCGACGGCCGGGGCGCACGGGACGGCGGCGAAGGGGTGGGGCGGCGGCGGGGTGGCGGCGGGAGGGGGCGGGGTGGCGGCGGTGTCAGGTCTTCATCAGCAGTCCGCGTCCGCGCAGGACGCGTCGTTCCAGGGGGCTGAAGATGAGGAGGTCGATGGCGATGCCGACGAAGAGGATGAGGATGATCGCTTCGAAGACCATGGCCATGGAGCTGGCGTTGCGGCCGTTCTCCAGCAGGGCGCCCAGGCCGATGCCGAGGTCGGGTGAGGAGGCAATGATCTCGGCGGCCATCAGGGAGCGCCAGGAGAAGGCCCAGCCCTGTTTGAGGCCGCTGAGGTAGCCGGGCAGGGAGGCGGGGAGCACGATGTGCCAGGCGCCCTTCAGGCCGGTGGCGCCCATGGTGCGGCCGGCGCGCAGGAACAGGGGGGGTACCTGGTCGATGCCGGAGACCAGGCCGTTGGCGATGGAGGGGACGGCGCCGAGCAGGATCACGGCATACATCATGGAGTTGTCCAGGCCGAGCCAGATCACCGCCGGGGGTACCCAGGCCACCGAGGGCAGGGACTGCAGGCCGGACAGGACCGGGCCGATCGCGGCGCGCACGAACTTCACCCGCGCCACCAGCAGGCCGAGGGGGGTGCCGATGGCGAGGGCGAGGAGGAAGCCGAGCAGGCCGCGCGAGACGGAGGTCCAGATGTACTCCAGGAGCTTGCCCTCCAGCCAGGCGTTGCGGAACTCGGTGCCCACGTCGGAGGGGGACGGCAGTTTCGCCGGGTCGTCGACGATGTGGAAGGTGATCAGGGCCTGCCAGACCACCAGCACCACCGCGATCGCGACGAGGGGCGGCAGGATCTTGTCGACGAGGGTCTGCCGCAGGGAGGTGCCGGCGGCCGCCGGGGTCTCCAGCGCGTCCAGGCCGGCCTCGACGCCGGCGATGCCGGTGTCCCCGGCCGCTGCCTTCGCCGCCGGGGTTTTCACGGCCGGGGCCTTGGTGGTCGGGGGGTTGGGGTCAGTGCTGGCCATGTCGGCGGATCTCCCCACGCAGGACTTCGGTGATCTCCAGGGACAGTTCGGCGACGGGGGCGTCCTCGATGCGGCGTGGTTGTGCGATGTCGACGCTCCACTGGCGGGCGATGCGGCCGGGGCGGGAGGACAGCAGGACGACGCGTTGGGCGAGGCGTACGGCTTCGCGCACGTTGTGGGTGACGAAGAGGACCGACAGGCCGGTCTCGGCCCAGATGCGGGTGAGTTCGTCGTGGAGGACGTCGCGGGTGATGGCGTCCAGGGCGGCGAAGGGTTCGTCCATGAGCAGCAGCCGGGCGTCCTGGGCGAGGGCTCGTGCCAGGGCGACCCGCTGGCGCATGCCGCCGGACAGTTCGTGGACGCGTTTGCCGTGGGCGCCTTTGAGGCGGACCAGTTCGAGGAGTTCCTCGGCGCGTTCGCGGCGGTCGGTCTTGGCCAGGCCGCCGAGTCTGAGGGCGAGTTCGATGTTCCTGCCGGCGGTGAGCCAGGGGAAGAGGGCGTGTTCCTGGAACATCAGGGCGGGCCGGCCGTCGGTGCTGATGTCTCCGGTGGTCGGGGCGTCGAGGCCGGCGATCAGGTTGAGCAGGGTGGATTTGCCGCAGCCGGAGGCCCCCAGGAGGGTGACGAACTCGCCGGGTGCGACATCGAGGGTGATGTCGTCCAGGACGAGCTGTGGCCCGGCGGGCCCGGTGAAGGACTTCGAGACGTGCTCGATGCGGGCGGCGAGGGCCGGCGACTGGGTGCCGTCGGCGGCCCTGGCGAGGGTGGTTGCCATGGTCGTCACCTCCTGGGAGGTCATCACGAAGAGGGCTGCCGGACGCCGAGACCGGCGTCGTCGACGGGGCGGGCGCCGGTGGCGGCGAGGACCTTGTTCAGGGGTGCGAGGTCGTAGATGCCGTTCAGGTCGGGCTGTGCGAGCAGGCCGGTGCGGGCGGCGTGGGCGGCCTGGGTGCGCAAGGTGGCCGCCAGCGGGTCGTCGGTGAACTGGATGGACTCCCACGCCGGGTCCAGCACCTTCGCGGGCAGTTCCTTGCCGGAGTCCACCTTCAGCTGCGCGTTGGCGGCCGCCTTCGCCTGGTCCGGGTGGGCGTTGATGTACTTGTTGATGTCGACCGATGCCTTCAGGACCGCTTCGACGGCCTGGGGGTGTGCGGTGAGGAACTTCTGCGACACGATGATGTTCGTGATGACGAACTTCTCCTCGGGCCACAGGTCGGATTCGTCCAGGAGTACCTCGGCGCCCTCGGCGACCAGCTTGGAGGCGGTCGGCTCGGGGACCCAGGCGCCGTCGATGGAGCCCGACTTGTAGGCGTCGGGGGTGACCTTGTTGTCGGTGCGGATCACCGACACGTCGCCCTTGCCGCTCTGCGCGTCGACCTTCCAGCCCTGCTCGGCGATCCAGTTCAGCAGCGCCACGTCCTGGGTGTTGCCGAGCTGGGGGGTGGCGATCTTCTTGCCCTTGACGTCCGCGACCGACGTGATCTTGTCGGGGTCGACCACCAGCTTCACCCCGCCGGAGGCCGAACCGCCCACGATGCGCAGGTTCTTGCCCGCCGACTTGGTGTAGCCGTTGATCGCCGGGGAGGGGCCGATCCAGCCGATGTCGATCGAGCCGGAGTTGAGCGCCTCGATCTCGGACGGCCCGGCGTTGAAGATCTGGTACGACGCCTTCGTGGCACCGAGCGCCTTCTGGAAGTACCCCTTGTTCACGCCGACGAGGGCGGTGGCGTGGGTGAGGTTGCCGAAGTAACCGATCCTGACGGAGTCCAGACCGTCGGTCTTGGCCGCGCCGGCGGCGACCTGCACGTGCGGGTCGTCCTCGGCCTTCGAGCCGTAGCCGCAGGCGGCCGGGGCGAGCAGCGCGAGAGCGGCGAGGGCCGCGGCGCGGCGGGGCCGGGCGGCACGGCGCGGCGGTCGGCGGGGCGGTGGCGGTCGGTGGGGGTGCGGGGTGGTGTCGGGGGCGGGTGTCGTGGAGTGGTGCGAGGGGCGGGCGGGGGGTGTGTTCACCGCGCCCGCCCCTGGTGCGGTGCGCCGTCACCGGCCGGGGTGGGCGCGGTGAAGGCGGTGCCGGCCATGCCGGCGGTCAGGGTGGTGCCGTCGCCGGGGTCGATGAGGAGGAAGGAGCCGGTGCGGCGGGAGTCGGCGTAGGAGTCCATGGGCAGCGGTTCGGCGGTGCGGATCCTCACCCGTCCGATGTCGTTGGCGACGAGCTGTCCGGGGTGCGGGTGCGGGGACAGGTCGTCGAGGGTGAGGCGGGAGGGGATGTCCTCGACGATCGCCTTGACGGTGCGGGTGCCGTGCTTGAGCAGGACCCGGTGGCCGGTGGTCAGCGGCTGGTCGGCGACGTGGCAGACGGTCGCCTCCACCTCGCGGGTGGTGGGCGGAGCGTGGCCGGCGGGCACGATGAGGTCGCCGCGTGAGACGTCGAGGTCGTCCTCGAGCAGCACGGTCACCGACTGCGGGGCGCCGGCGCTGTCCACCGCCCGGCCCAGGCGTTCGATCCGGGCGATCGTGGAGGTGCGGCCCGAGGGCAGCACGCTCACCTGCTGCCCGGTGCGGAAGGTGCCGGCGGCGATCTGGCCGGCGTAGCCGCGGTAGTCGCGGTGGCGGGGGGTGCGGGGGCGGATGACGTACTGCACGGGCAGCCGGGCGTGGCGGTGGGCCGGGTCGTGGCCGGCGGGGACGGTCTCCAGGTGTTCCAGGACGGTGGGGCCGGTGTACCAGGGCATGGCCGCCGACGGCTCGACGACGTTGTCGCCGTCGAGGGCGGAGATGGGGATGGCGGTGACGTCGGGCAGGCCCAGTTCGCCCGCGTAGGCGGTGAACTCCTCGGCGATCGCTGCGAAGACGGACGCGTCGTGGCCGGTGAGGTCCATCTTGTTGACGGCGAGGACGACGTGCGGGACGCGCAGCAGGGCGGCGATCGCGGCGTGGCGGCGGGTCTGTTCGACGACGCCGTTGCGGGCGTCGACGAGGATGACCGTCAGTTCGGCGGTGGAGGCGCCGGTGACCATGTTGCGGGTGTACTGCACGTGGCCGGGGGTGTCGGCGAGGATGAAGCGGCGCCGGGGGGTGGCGAAGTAGCGGTAGGCGACGTCGATGGTGATGCCCTGTTCGCGTTCGGCGCGCAGGCCGTCGGTGAGCAGGGCGAGGTCGGGGGTGTCCTGGCCGCGGTTGCGGGAGGCGTGGGCGACGGCCTCCAGCTGGTCGGCGAGGACCGACTTGGAGTCGTGCAGCAGCCGTCCGACGAGGGTGGACTTGCCGTCGTCGACGGAGCCGGCGGTGGCGAAGCGCAGGGTGCCGGCGGTGGTGCCCATCACAGCGGTCATCTTTAGAAGTACCCCTCGCGCTTGCGGTCTTCCATCGCGGCTTCGGAGAGTTTGTCGTCGGCGCGGGTGGCGCCGCGTTCGGTGAGCCGGGAGGCGGCGATCTCGGTGATGACCTTCTCGATGGTGTCGGCGTCGGAGTCGACGGCGCCGGTGCAGGACATGTCGCCGACGGTGCGGTAGCGCACCTGTCTCTTCTCGGTCTTCTCGCCATCGCGGGGGCCGCCCCACTCGCCGGCCGTCAGCCACATGCCGGCCCGCCGGAACACCTCGCGTTCGTGGGCGAAGTAGATCTCGGGCAGTTCGATGCCCTCGCGGGCGATGTACTGCCAGATGTCCAGCTCGGTCCAGTTGGACAGCGGGAAGACGCGGACGTGCTCGCCGGGGGCGTGCCGGCCGTTGTACAGGTTCCACAGCTCGGGGCGCTGGCGGCGCGGGTCCCACTGGGAGAACTCGTCGCGCAGGGAGAACACCCGCTCCTTGGCGCGGGCCTTCTCCTCGTCGCGGCGGCCGCCGCCGAAGACGGCGTCGAAGCGTTCGGTGCGGATCTTGTCGGTCAGGGGCAGTGTCTGCAGCGGGTTGCGGGTGCCGTCGGGCCGTTCCTTGAGGATGCCGCGGTCGATGTAGTCCTGCACGGAGGCGACGTGCAGGCGCAGCCCGTGGCGGGCGACGGTGCGGTCGCGGTAGTGGAGGACCTCGGGGAAGTTGTGGCCGGTGTCCACGTGCAGCAGCGCGAAGGGCACCGGCGCGGGTGTGAACGCCTTGAGCGCCAGGTGCAGCATGACGATGGAGTCCTTGCCGCCGGAGAAGAGGAGGACGGGGTGGTCGAACTCGCCCGCCACCTCGCGGAAGATGTGCACCGCCTCCGACTCCAGGACGTCCGCGTGGCTGAGGGCGTACGGGGTGGGGGTGTCCTCCTGGTGCGCCGTGTGCGGGTGGCGGGTCGGCGTCATGTCAGTCCCCTTTCGGTGAGCACGGCGTACACCGCGGCGGCGGACTCCTCGACGCTCTGGTGCTGTGAGTCGATGCGCAGGTCCGGTGCGGCGGGTTCCTCGTAGGGGTCGTCCACGCCGGTGAGGCCGGTCAGTTCGCCCGCGGCCTGCCGGGCGTACAGGCCTTTGACGTCGCGGGCGCTGCACACCTGCAGCGGGGTGGCGACGTGCACCTCGATGTAGGGGGTGCGGTTGGCGTCGTGGCGTTTGCGGACCGCCTCGCGGCTGTCGGCGTAGGGGGCGATCACCGGGACCAGGGCCAGGATGCCGTTGCGGGCGAGGAGTTCGGCGACGTAGCCGATGCGCTGCACGTTGGTGTGCCGGTCGGCGCGGGAGAAGCCGAGGCCGGCGGAGAGCGCCTCGCGGATCTCGTCGCCGTCCAGGACCTCCACGCGGTGGCCCTCCTCGCGCAGCCGGGTGGCCAGCTCGTGGGCGATGGTGGTCTTGCCGGCGCTGGGCAGGCCGGTGAGCCAGACGGTGACTGCGGTCGTCACGTGTGTCTCCTGGGGGGGGTCGGTGGTCGTCGTGGCGTGCGGCGCGGGCAGCGCGTGCGCGTGCGTCTGCGCCTCGCGCGGGGCGGGGGCGCAAAGGGCGCGCGGGGGTGCGGAGAGGAGGTGCGGAGGGTCAGGCGGGGCGGGCGTGCGCGGCGGCCGGCCCGGCGGGGGTGGGGGTGGGGTGGGGGGTGCCGAACCAGCGGGTGAGGGCGTCGGTGAGGGTGTTGTCGCTGCCCGGTGCGGTCCAGGCGACGTAGCCGTCGGGGCGCACCAGCACCGCGTCCAGCGGGGTGTGGGGGGCGGGGGTGAAGGTGGCGGTGACGATGTCGACGCGGTCGGCCCAGTCCTGGGCGAGGTCGGCGGCCTCGGCGGCGGCGTCGGTGACCAGGAGCACGCCGCGCGCGGTGTGCAGCAGCTGCGCGACGCGGGTGCGGCTGCCGTCGGGCCGGGTCAGCGCCTGGTCGGGGGGCATGCGCCGGCCCAGCAGCTCATGGCTGCCGGGCCCCATGTCGTAGCGGATGCCGAGCCCGCTGAGGACGCCGGCGAGGTGGCCGGCCGCGTCCGGGTGCGTCATGAGGTCGCCGAGCACGGCGCGCAGCGGGGCGGTGTCCTCGCCGGTGAGGCGCAGTTCGATCGCGGCGCGGGCGTTGCGCGCCAGCTGCCGGCCGATGGGGTGGCGTTCGGCGTGGTAGGTGTCCAGCAGGCCTTCGGGGGCCCAGCCCTTGAGGTGGGCGGCGAGTTTCCAGCCGAGGTTGACGGCGTCCTGCACGCCCACGCTCAGGCCCTGTGCCATGGCCGGGGGCTGGACGTGGGTGGCGTCGCCGGCGAGGAAGATCCGGCCGCGCCGGTAGGCGTCGGCCACGCGGGAGGCGTCGGTGAAGCAGCTGATCCAGCGGCACTGGCCGTGGTGGATGGACTCCCCCGTCAGGCGCTGCCAGGCGTCGGCGAGTTCGGTGTAGGACAGGGCGTCGCGGTCCTTGGGCCGCATGCCGCGTTCGTAGGCGACGATGCGGGTGACGCCGTTCTCCAGGTCCATCGCCATGATCATGCTGCCGTCGGGCAGGTTCTCGCCGATGCGGCGGCGGCGGGTCTCGATGCCGGTGACGTCGGCGGTGTAGAAGCCGCGGGTGGGTGCGGGGCCGGGGAAGCCGATGCCGGCGATCTTGCGTACGGTGCTGCGTCCGCCGTCGCAGCCGACCAGGTAGCGGGCGCTGTCCTGGGCGGGGCCGTCGGGGCCGTCGAGGTCGACGACGACGCCGTCGGCGCTCTCGCGCACGCCGGTGACCTCGCAGCCGCGGCGCACGGTGACGCCGAGTTCGGCCGCGCGCTCCTCCAGCATGCGTTCGGTGCGGAACTGGGAGACGCCCCGGGCGCCGCGGTGGTCTTCCGCCAGCAGGGACAGGTCGATGTCGACGCCGCCGAAGTGGCTGTCGGCGGGTTCGGTCTCGCCGAGCCGGGCGAGCAGTCCGCGCTGGTCGAAGCTCTCGGCGGTGCGCCGGGTGAAGCTGGCGCCGCGGGACTCGCGGGGCGGGGCGGGCAGTTTCTCGTAGACGACGACGTCGGCGCCGCCCAGGCGCAGTTCGCCGGCCATCATCAGCCCGACGGGGCCGGCGCCGACGACGATCACGTCCCAGGTCATGCTCGCGCTCCTGTCCGGTGGGTGCCCGCGGCGGCCGGCCCGGCGGGGGTGGGGGTGGGGTGGGGGGTGCCGAACCAGCGGGTGAGGGCGTCGGTGAGGGTGTTGTCGCTGCCCGGTGCGGTCCAGGCGACGTAGCCGTCGGGGCGCACCAGCACCGCGTCCGGGACGGCATCGGAATCGGGTGCGGCATCGGGGGCGGGGGTGAAGGCGGCGGTGACGATGTCGACGCGGTCGGCCCAGTCCTGGGCGAGGTCGGCGGTCTCGGCGGCGGCGTCGGTGACCAGGAGCACGCCGCGCACGGTGTGCAGCAGCTGCGCGACGCGGGTGCGGCTGCCGTCGGGCCGGGTCAGCGCCTGGTCGGGGGGCATGCGCCGGCCCAGCAGCTCATGGCTGCCGGGCCCCATGTCGTAGCGGATGCCGAGCCCGCTGACGATGCCGGCCAGGTGGGCGGCGGTGTCGTGGTGGCCGGCCAGTTCGCCCAGGACGGCGCGCAGGGGGTCGGTGCCGTCGTCGCCGAGGTAGAGCTGGGAGGCCGCCTGGGCGTTGCGCACGAGTTGCTCGCCGATGGGGTGGCGTTCGGCGTGGTAGGTGTCCAGGAGGTCTTCGGGGGCCCAGCCGGTGAGGTGGGCGGCGAGTTTCCAGCCGAGGTTGGCCGCGTCCTGCAGGCCGGCGCTCAAGCCCCAGGCGGCCAGCGGCGGTATGGGGTGCGCGGCGTCGCCGGCCAGGAGGATCCGGCCGTGGCGGTAGGTGTCGGCGAGGGCGGCGGCGTTGTCGCCGGCCCATGTCCAGTGGGCCTGGGCGTGGTGGATGGACTCCCCCGTCAGGCGCTGCCAGGCGTCGGCGACCTGGGAGAAGGTGAGCGCGTCGGGGTCGAGGCCGGGCGGCAGGCTCTTGTCGTGGACGACGATGCGCAGCCGGCCCCCGCCCAGCGGGGTGCACACCACCATGTGGCCGCCGGGCAGGCGTTCGCCGATGGGCCGCGGGCGCAGGCTCACCCCGCTGATCTCCGCGGTGTACATGCCCCGGGTGGGCTGCCAGGTGCGGGCGGTGATGCCGGCCGCGGTGCGTACGGTGCTGTGGGGGCCGTCGCAGCCGACCAGGTAGCGGGCGCTGTCGTGGAGGGGGCCGTCGGGGCCCTCGAGGTCGACGGCGACGCCGTCGGCGCTCTCGCGCACGCCGGTGACCTCGCAGCCGCGGCGCACGGTGACGCCGAGTTCGGCGAGCCGGGCGGTCAGGATCTGTTCGGTGCGGGCCTGGGACAGGCCCAGGACGCCGCTGTGGTCCTCGCGCAGCATGCCGAGGTCGAAACGGACTCCGCCGAAGTGTCCCATCGGGCCCCACCGGAATTCACCGATCCGGGAAAGCAGTCCGCGCTGGTCCAGTGATTCGGCCGCCCGCCGGTTGAATCCGAGTGCGCGGGATTCCCCGGAAGGAGCGGCGAGTTTGTCGTAGACGGTGACTTTCACGCCGCCCAGGTGGAGTTCACCGGCCAGCATCAGTCCGACCGGCCCGGCACCGACAATGATGACGTCAGTTTCCATTTTTGCCTTCCACGCGGGCGGCTGGGAATTCGTCGGCTTCAAAGTACACACGGCCCCGTCCGAGGGGCAATGACACGAGGAATGCGCAACTCTCCTTGTGCGCAGGGGAGTTGACAGCGGCGTGTGCGCGGGAGTCGGCAGCCGCGTGTGCGGGGATGACGGCAGCGGCGCGCGTGGGCGCGGCGTGTGCGGGGATGACGGGTGCGGCTCGCGTGGGCGCGGCTCGTGCGGGGGTGACGGGTGCGGCGTGCGCGCGGGTGACGGCAGCGGCTCGTGCGGGGGCGGCGGGTGCGAGGGGGTGCGGGGGTGGCGGGCAAAGTTGGGTGCGGGGGCGTTCAACCGCGGTTCTGTCCGCGGTTGAACGCCCCCATGACGGTGGGCGCTACGGCGCCGGGACGGGTGCGGGGTTGGCGTCGCAGGCGGCGTCGGCGCCCTTGGCGGAGGCCGGGCGGCTGCCGTCCTCGAGGTAGTCGCCGACGTAGGTGTTGATGCAGGTGTTGGCGTTGCGCGACAGCGACGTCTCGTGTTCGTAGCCGTTGTTCTCCAGCAGCAGGCGGGAGTTGGGGAACCGCCGGTGCAGGTCGTAGGCGCCGGCCAGCGGGGAGCCGGCGACGTGCTGTCCCTGCACCAGGAGGATGTCCACGCCCCGGGCGCCGACCTCGGGGGCGGTGGTGGCGGGCACCGGCCAGAACGCACACGGCGCATTGTACCAGGCGTTGTACCAGGTGAGGAAGGTGTTGCCGGCGCGGTACTGGCGTGTGTAGTCGCGGTGCCAGCGCTTCCAGTCGTGGGGCCAGGGCGAGTCGGTGCACTGGACCGCGTTGTACATGGCCTGCTTGTTCTGGGTGGGGTAGCCGGGGTCGTTGAAGTTGGCCTTCAGGCCGGTGGGGTCGTTGCGCAGGACCCAGTCGGCCAGGGCCTTGGTGTGGCCGGTCCAGGAGGAGCGGCGGTAGAGGTTGACGAGGAAGACCTCGGTGTACTCGGCGGGTCCGATCCTGCCGTCGACGGGTGCCCGGCGCACCATGGCCATGCCTTCGTCGTAGCGGGCCGCCACCTGGGCCCGGGTGGTGCCCAGGTGGTAGGTGGCGTCGTGGGCGGCGATCCAGGAGAAGTAGTTGTCGGCGCTCTTCTGGAAGGTGACGTTCTGCTCGAGGACGTCCTGGTACCAGCCGTCGGCGGGCTGGACCACGGTGTCGAGGACCATGCGGCGCACCCGGTGGGGGAACATCGAGGCGTAGACCGAGCCGAGGTAGGTGCCGTAGTCCCAGCCGAAGTAGGTCAGCTGTTCCTGGCCAAGTGCCTGGCGGATCAGGTCCAGGTCGCGGGCGGCGTCCTTGGTGCCGAGGTGGGCGAGGGTGTCGCCGTGGGCGCGGCCGCAGCTGTCGGCGAAGGCGCGGGCCCGCTCCAGCCAGGCCTGTTCGTCGGCGGCGGTGGCGGGGACCAGGTCGGGGCGGGCGGTGCCGGGCCAGACGTAGGTGGGTTCACAGGTGACCTGCGGCTGGCTGGCGCCGGTGCCGCGCGGGTCGAAGCCGATCCAGTCGTAGGTGGCGCCGACGGCCGGGGACAGTCCGGAGGTGCCCTTGGCGAAGCGGGTGGGCAGGTCGCGGCCGAACTGGCCGGGCCACTGGCCGCGGTTGAGGAGCACGATGCCCTGGTACTGGTCGTCGGGGGCGGTGTGCCGGGCGCGGGTCAGGGCCAGTTGTATGGTGCGGCCGCCGGGGCGGCTGTGGTCGAGCGGCACGTCGAGGGTGCCGCACTCCAGCCCTTTGAGGTAACCCCCGATGACCGGGTCGTTGTCGGGGCAGGCCGACCAGGAGACGGTCGCCGCCGGCGGGCCGGCCGTCGCCGTCGCCGGGGTCGCGGCCACCGCGCCTGCCAGGGCGGTGGCGGCCGCCGCCGTCGTTGCTAGGAACTTCCTCACGTATTCCCCTTCTTGAGCGCGGGCACGCCGCCGGGCCCGGTCACGGGCAGGTCGGCGGACCCGATTTCCACGGGCATGTCCAGGGGGGTCGGCGAGAGACTATCCGCAGGAGGAAGTGGCGGGAAAACACCTGTGGTTGAACACCGAATGCGGCCGGGCACGGCCGTGACGACATCCCGGGCCGGCCCCGGGAAAAGACCGGGCACGCCCTCACCGGCGCAAGCCCCGGGGAAGCGCGGGAAAGCCTCGGGGGAAGCGCCGGGAAAGGAAGCGGCGGCCGCGTAAAAGGGCGGCCGCCGGGTGCGGGACGTGAACGGAAAAGAAAAAGGGAAGGGGGGTGCGGGGCGCGGAAAAGCCCCGCGGAGCGGCCGTGGTCGGGGCCGTTGTCCGCGGGGTGGGAAGAGCGGGGGTGGTGGCGTCCGGACGGACTGGATCCGAAAGGACGGTGGGCGCCCGGGCGGTGTCCGGGCGGACGGAATCCGAAAGGACGGTGGCGTCCGAACGGGCGGGATCCGAACGGGTGGCGGTGGGCGAGCGGGTGGCGGGCGCCCGGGTGGTGGGTCGGCCGGTGGGGCCGGGGTGGTGGGTCAGCGGGTGGGGCCGGGGGCGGTGGGCGGGCCGCCGGCGGCCATCTGCTGCATCCGCTCGCGCATGTTCGCGGTGGTGTTGGCGTGCGGGAACTTCGCGGCCGGCACGTCGGTCCCCAGGAACGCGCACAGCGGTTCCCAGCCCTGCTTCACGTCGTAGACGAGGAGGTTGTCGGCGGGGACCGCGTCGATGATCTCCTGGTTGCGCCGGTGGTAGACCTCGATGGCCCGGTCCTTGTCGGCGAAGCGGCCCTCGAAGAGGCCGTCCCAGGTCATGACGCTGGTCATGCGGTAGACGCGGGCCTGCCGGGATCCCGGCTGCGGGGGGTTGTCCTTGTTCTTGAGGACGAACTGGTAGAGCGTGTTGTACGTGCTCTCGTACCAGCTGTCGGCGTCACGCACCGTCAGGACGACCTTGGCGTCGGGGAACGCCTTGGTGATCTGGTCGTAGTAGAAGGAGGGAGGGCCGTCCACCGCGGAGGTGTAGCCCTCGAACACCGCTTCCCAGTCGGCCTGCCGCCCGTCGCAGATGATGCCTTCCCACTGCTGGAGGCGCTTCTCGTCGCCGACGATGTCGAACATGTGGTAGCAGGGCCCGTAGCCGAGCTGTTCCAGCGCCTCCTGCAGTGATGTCGTCCCGGTCCTGCCCAACCCGGCGTTGATGAGCTTGAGCACGGTGAGGTTCCTTCCCTGGCGGCTGGGTGGTCGGCTGCGAGCATGCTTTCCCGCGGCCCGCGCACAGTCAACAACGGTGAATAAAGCCGCAGTTGACACCCGTACGGAGCGCCGGCGGGCCACGGCCGGCAAACGGGCGCAGCCGGCGGGCGGGCGCAGGCGTGGCGCAACCGGCGGGCGGGGGGCGGCCCGCGGGCGGGCGGGCGGCGGGGTGGGGCGGGGTGCGGGTGGCGGGGCGGGTGGTCAGCGCCAGGCGGCCGGGACCTGGCGGGTGGAGACGTTGATGCGGTTCCAGAGGTTGACCAGGCCGATGTGGATGACCAGCGCGGCGAGTTCCTCCTCGGTGTGGTGGCGGGCCGCTTCCTGCCAGACCTCGTCGGAGACGGGGTCGTCCTTGCCGGCGAGGTCGGTGGCGGCCTCGGCCAGGGCCAGCGCGGCGCGCTCGGCGGGGGTGAAGCAGTCCGTTTCGCGCCAGCCGGCCACCTGGGGCAGGCGGTCGTCGGCCTCGGCGGCGCTGCCGAGGTCGTCGGGGATCGTGTAGATGCGGCCGTTGAGCTGGCTCACCCGCAGCCGGATCAGGTCGAGCGTGCGCTGCGGGACGCCGACCTGGCCGATGACCTTGGTCAGGTCGAGCAGGGGCTGCAGGGCGTCGGGGACGACCAGCGAGGGGTTGTTCATCCGCGGTGCCATGGGGGCTTCTCTCTGTGAGTCGGGCCTGCTCCGTCGCGGCCCGGACGCCTTGCGGCGAGGAACCGGGGAGGGGGCGGGGGCAGCCGGCGCGGGCGTGCGGCGCGGATGCCGGTGCACCAGGCTGCCGTCGCGCCGTGCGTCCTGCAAGTGCGTCGCGCCGTGCGTCCCGCAGGTGCGGGCCACCGTCCGGTGCGCCCCCCAGGTGCGGGGCGTGCGGGGCGCACCGGACGGTGGCCCGCGCGTGTTCGACTGCGGCACGGGCGCAGTTGAACACCGGCGGGCACGTGTCGGCCACCGGCGGGTGCGGCCGACCACGGGCGGGTGCGGTGGGGGGGCGGGCGGGCGCGAGTGGGGGCGGGTGCGGGTGGGTGGGGGGTGGGTGTTCATGCCGGCCTGGGGTGGCGCGCCGTACCTGTGTGACGCTTCGGTGGAGCACCCTGCGCGTCATTGACCCCACCCCTGCGACGGAAGGGACGTCCACCGTGCCGGTCGGAAAGATCGCGCTCATCACGGGCGCCAACAAGGGCATCGGATACGAGACAGCACGGCAGTTGGGCGAGGAGGGAGTCGTCGTCCTCGTCGGCGCCCGTGACGAGGTGCGCGGCAAGCAGGCGGCCGCCTCGCTGGCGGAGGGCGGCGTCACCGCGGTGCCGCTGCGTCTGGACGTGACGGATCCGGCCGGTGTGGCCGCGGCCGCGGCCTTCGTCGAGGAGCGCTACGGCCGCCTGGACATCCTGGTCAACAACGCGGGCATCGCCGGCGGTTTCACCGGGGCGCCCAGCCTGGCGCGGGCCGAGGACCTGCGCGAGGTGTACGAGACCAACGTCTTCGGCGTGGTCACCGTGACCGGGGCGATGCTGCCCCTGCTGCGCCGCTCGGCCGCCGGACGCATCGTCAACATGTCCAGCCATGTGGGGTCGCTGGCCCTGAACGCCGATCCGGCGTCCCCGATGGCCGGCGTCAACATGATCGCCTACCAGTCCTCCAAGACCGCGCTCAACGCGGTCACCCTCGCCTACGCCAAGGAACTGCGCGACACCCCGATCAAGGTCAACGCGGCCCATCCGGGCGTGGTGGCCACCGACATCAACGGCCACCGGGGACAGCGCACGCCCGCCGAGGGCGCCGTGATCGCGGTCCGGCTGGCGCTGCTGGACGCCGCGGGCCCCTCGGGCGCGTCCCTGTCCCAGGACGGCCCCGTCCCCTGGTGAGCGCCCCGGCCCTCCGGCGGCCGCACCGTCCCCCGGTGGCTCGCCGGCCTCCGGTGACGGGCCGGCCTCCGGTGGCTCGCCGGCCTCCGGTGGCGGGCTGTCCCCCGGTGGCGGGCCGGTCCCCGGTGGCGGGTGTTTCTGCGGCGGCTCGCGGCAGGGAGGGCTCCAACGGGGGTCGTTCCCTGCTCGGCCGATCCTCCAGAGCGGGGGCGCAGGGTGGGGCGAGGTGTGGGAGATCCGGGAGAGGCCGGACCCGATGCGGGAGGAGTGCTGCGCGTAATGAGCTTCGTCAAGGTGTGCCCGGTGGACAAGATCCCGGCCGAGGGCGTGATCGCGGTGGAGGTCGGTGACCTCCCGGTCGCCCTGGTGCGCAGGGGCGAGACCGTCTACGCGGTCGGTGACCTGTGCTCCCACGCCGAGGTCTCCCTCTCCGAGGGGGAGGTCTACGGCACGACGATCGAGTGCTGGCTGCACGGCTCGTGCTTCGACCTGCGCAGCGGCCGGCCGGTCAACCCGCCGGCGACGGCGCCGATCGCCACCTACCGGGTGAAGGTCGAGGACGGATTCGTGTACGTGTCGGCGGACGGCGAGGGCTGAAGGGGTGGACAGCATCGTGGAGCCGGTGTCGAAAGGGCCGGCGCGCCGGCCGGTGGTCGGGATCACCGGCCGCAGTGTGCCGGTCACCCTGCAGGGTGCCGGCATGGTGGTGAGCCTGGCGCTCCAGTCGCACGTGGACTTCCTGTCCGCGGCGGGCTGTGTGCCGGTGGTGCTGCCGTTGCGGCCGGGTGTGGAGGAGGTCGTCGCCGGTCTGGACGGGCTGCTCGTGCCGGGCGGCCCGGACGTCGATCCGGCGCTGTACGGGCAGAGCCGGCATGCGCTGACCCGGGGCGGCGGCGCGGACATGGACCGCTGCGAACTGGCCGTGCTCGGTGCGGCGCTGGAGGCCGGTGTGCCCCTGCTCGCGATCTGCCGCGGCATGCAGCTGCTCAACGTGCGGTGCGGGGGCAGTCTGCACCAGCACCTGCCGGAGGTCACCGGCGACGACACCCACCGTCCCGGCGGCGGTGAGTTCGTGTTCGGCCGGCACGTGCTGGAACTGCGGGCCGGCAGCCGCGTCGCCGCGGTCCTCGGCGACGACGACCCGCCCAAGACCGCCTGCCACCACCACCAGGCGGTCGACCGGATCGGCACCGGCCTGACCCCCACCGCCTGGGCCCCGGACGGCGTCGTCGAGGCGGTCGAGGCGGTGGACCACCCCTTCGCGGTCGGCGTGCAGTGGGAAGCCGGCCAGACCGAGGACGACCGGCTCCACGTGGCCCTCGCCCGGGCCGCCCGACACCGCTGACCCCCCTCCAGGGGAACGGACCCGCCGGCCGGCGACCCCCCGCCCGCCCGCCGACAACCCGCCCGCCCGCCGACCTTCCAGCCGGGCACGTCCGGCCGGAAGGTGTCCGGCGGGCCCCGCCGCAGGCGGCCCCGCAGCGGCCACCCACCGGGAACCACACGGTGCCGTCCGCCCGCCGACAACCGTTCGCCGGAGGCCACCCGCCGACAACCCTCCGATGTCCTGCGCCTGCCGGAGGCCGTCCGCCGGCAGGCGTCCGCCCGCCGGGAACCGCCCGGTGCCGTCCGCCCGCCGGAGGCCGCCCGCCGGGGCCGCCCGCCGGCTGGGAAGTCCGGCCGGGTCTGATCTGGTGTCGTGCGGTGGCCGGGGTCCAGTGGTGGTTGACCGGGACTAAAGAGGCGCAGGTCATGCTGCACAGGCATCTTCATTCAGAATGCACAGCCGAGCACGACCACATTTGCGTGTCGAAGGCATTCCCTGCACATGCGGCAGTCCCCGTGAGCGTGAGGCTGTCACCTTCCGGAAGGACGAAAATGGGAGCAGTCGAGGTTCCGGTTCTTATCGTGGGCGGCGGCGGATGCGGTCTTGCCGCCTCCAACTTCCTGTCCGATCACGGTGTGGACCACCTGCTCGTCGAACGGCACGCGGACACCGCGCACGTGCCCAAGGCGCATTACCTCAACCAGCGCACGATGGAGATATTCCGTCAGCACGGGCTCGACGGGCCGATGGTGGAGCAGGGGGCGCCGCTGGAGCTGTTCGGGAAGCTGCGCTGGCTGACCTCGCTCGCCGGGGAGAAGCCGATGGACGGGCAGTTCATCCACGAGATGGACGCCTTCGGCGGCGGCTCGCTGCGGGACCGCTACGCCGCGGCCGGGCCGGTGCTGCCGGTCAAGCTGCCGCAGGTGCGGCTGGAGCCGATCCTGCGGCGTACCGCGCAGGAACGGAACCCCGGGCGGATCCTGTTCGGCCACGAGATGGTGTCCTTCACCGACGAGGGCGACCGGGTGGTCGCCGAGATCCGTGACACCGCCACCGGGGAGAGCACCACGGTCACCGCCCGCTACCTGGTGGGGGCCGACGGCGGCCGCACGGTCGGCCGCGCCCTGGGCATCGAGATGCAGGGCGTGCACGGCCTGCTGGACGTGACGACCGCCTACTTCAGCGCCGACCTGTCGCCGTGGTGGCAGGAGGGCACGCTGCTGACCCACCTGCTGAACGCCTACGACCCCGACCTGTGCAGCAACCTCATCGAGATGGGGCCCAGCTGGGGCAAGGCGTGCGAGGAGTGGGTGCTGCACTTCGAGCCGATGGACGCCGACCAGCTCGACGAGGCGTCGGTGGTGCCCCGGATCCGGGAGCTGCTGGGCCTGCCCGACCTGGAGCTGACCTTGCACCACGTGACGAACTGGACGGTGGAGGCACTGGTCGCCGAGCACTACCGCAAGGGACGGGTGCTGCTGGCCGGCGACTCCGCGCACCGTCAGCCGCCCACCGTCGGCCTGGGACTGAACTCCGGCATCCAGGACGCCCACAACCTGGCGTGGAAGCTGGCCGCGGTCCTCGGCGGCCGCGCCCACGACAGTCTCCTGGACACCTACGAGGCGGAACGGCGGCCGGTGTGCCGCCTCAACGTCGACTGGGCGGTCTCGGCGGCCTCCCACCACCAGACGGTCCTGGGCACCGTGGGCCTGGGCCCGCGCGTCCCCCAGGAACGCCGCCGGCGCATGTTCGACGCCTACTTCGACCAGTCGCCCATCGGTGAGGTGGTACGGGCACGGACCGCGGAGATCCTGGACACCCACCGCGCCGGCTGCCAGGCCCACGACTTCGAGATCGGCTTCCACTACGAGGAGGGCGCCCTCGTCCCCGACGGCAGCCGGCCGCCCGCCCGGGTGCCCATGCGCGACGTGTACCACCCCACCACCCGGCCCGGGCACCGGCTGCCGCACGCATGGCTGGAGCAGGACGGCCGGCGCCTGTCGACCCACGACCTGACCGGCTCCCCGGCCGCGTTCGTCCTCCTCACCGGCGACGAGGGCACCGCCTGGGCGGAAGCGGCCGCACAGGTGGCGGAGAAACTCTCCCTCCCCCTGCGCACCGTCCGCATCACCCCCACCCCCACCCCCACCGACAGCCAGAACGGCCAGAACGGCCAGAACGGGCCGGGCGGGCCGGGCGGGCAGGGCGGGCCGGGCGGGCCGTTCACCGACGTCGAGGGCGGCTGGGAGGCCGTACGCGAGATCCACGCGGACGGCGCCGTCCTGGTCCGCCCCGACAACCACGTGGCCTGGCGGGCCATGAGCGCCGCCGCCCACCCCGCGGACGTCCTGGCCCACGCCTTCTCCCGCATCCTCGAACCCCGAACCGCCACGGATTCCGCTTCCTGACCACCCCGGCGACCGGCCGGCCCGAAAAAGAAGAAAGAGAAGAAAGAGAACAGAAAGAGCAGGAGAAGGAAAAAGGAAGGGCGGGCGTCTTCCCGAGAACGCCGGCCACACCTTCGGCCCCGGCCGCCCCCGACCCCGCCCCTCCCCCCTTCCGCTCCCCTGTCCTCTGTCCGCTCTTTCCCGCTCGCTTTCCCCCTGTTCCCCTGTTCCCCTGTTCCCCCCCTTTTTTCCGCCTTTCCCGGCAGGCCGGGACGACGCATCGGTGAGGCAATGGACAACGCAGAAAACACGGTGGCGGCACACGAGAGGGTCCTGGTCCTGGGCGCGACCGGCCGCCAGGGCGGCGCGGTGGCCCGCGAACTGCTGCGCAGAAAACGCCCGGTGCGCGCCCTGGTGCGTGACGTGCAGGCGCCCGCGGCGCGCGCGCTCGCCGCGGCCGGCGCCGACCTGGTCCGCGGCGACCTGGAGGAACCCGCCTCGCTGCGGGCGGCGATGACCGGCGTGGCCGGCGTGTTCAGCGTCCAGACGTTCCGCGGCCCCGGCGGGGTCGCCGCGGAGGAACGCCAGGGCAAGGCGGTCGCCGACGCCGCCGCCGAGACAGGCGTCGGGCACCTGGTGTACAGCTCGGTGGGCGGCGCCGAACGCTGCGACGCCATCCCGCACTTCCGCAGCAAGTTCGCCATCGAGGAACACATCGCCAAACTCGGCCTGCCCGCGACGGTGCTGCGGCCGACCATGTTCTACGACATCCTCCTCGACCTCGGCCCCCGCCTGGCCGGCGGCGAACTGGTACTGGGCCTGTGGCTGAACCCCGACACCCCCGTCCAGATCATCGCGACCGACGACATCGGCGCGTTCGCCGCGGACGCCTTCGACCACCGGGCCGCATGGCTGGGCCGGCAGGTGGAGATCACCAGCGACGAACTGACCGGCGTGCAGATCGCCGAGACGTTCGGGCGCGTGGCCGGCCTCCCGGCCCGCTACGAGCAGCAGTCCTTCGAACCCCTGCGCACCGCCCGCCCCGACCTGGCCGCCATGTTCGACTGGCTGGAGAACGACGGCTACCACGCCGACCTGCCCGCACTGCGCCGCGCCCGCCCCCACCTGACCAGCCTGGAAAGCTGGCTGCACACCCACTGGACCGCCCCCACCACCACCGGCTGAACCACCCACCCCCGAACCACCCCCGCCACCCGCCACCCGCGCCCTGCCCCTGCCCCTGCCCCTGCCCCTGCCCCTGCCCCTGCCCCTGCCCCTGCAAGGATTCCCTCCCCCGCCCGGAGCGCGCCCGGCCCGGCCGGCGCCCCGACGCGAGAACACCGGCACTCCCCCACCCCCGCCCCCGCCCCCGCCCCCGCCCCCGGCAGCCGAAGCCCGGCAGCCGAGGCCCGGATACCCGGGGACGGAAGCCGGGGCCGGGAGGCCGGGGGCGGATGCTCGGCGTCAGGGGGCGGATGCTCGGGGACGGATATCCGGGGGCCAGGGACCGGATGCCGGGGACCGGGGCGGATGCCCGGCGTCAGGGGGCGGATGCTCAGGGACGGATACCCGGAGGCCGGGGACAGGGGCCGGGGACGGATACCGGGGGCCGGGGTGGGGCGGGGTGGGGTGGGGGTCTGCTCAGGCGAGTGCCCGGGCGGCGTGGAGGACGCCGGCCCCGGCGGCCAGGGCGCCCAGCAGCAGACGCACGAAGCGTCCGGGCAGGCGGGGCTGGAAGCACGCGCCCAGGTACCCGCCGCCCGGCCCGCAGGCCGGCCCGGGCAACCGGTGAGGGGCGACACCGCCGCCGATGAGGGACACCAGCGCACAAGCCGCGGCGCCGGCCAGTGAGGTGACGAAGGTGCAGGCGAGCACCGCGGGCACACCCCGGGCGCCGGGCACGCCCCGGCCGGCCGGGACAGGCCCCGGCGGAGAACCGCCGCCGATGCCTCAGATCCCGCCGGCCACACCGACGGCCACCGCCGGCACCGTGACACGACGCGGCGAGCGCCTGCCCGGCAGGCGTGTGCCCGCCGGGACCACCGTGCGCACGATCAGCCACAGCCCCAACGGCAGCAGCAGGAACACGGCAGGGCAGGCGCTCGCCCAGAACCGTCAGTGCCTGTCCCCCACCCCCGTGCCGGCAGGTCAGGCAGCCTGCCGGTTTGACCGTCACGGAGTTCACCACGGTGGACCCGGCCCACGGCCCCACCCGCCAGCACCCCGGACACCCGCCCCCAAGAGCTCAGCAACAGGCACCCAACCGGCCACTCCCCCCTTCCCCGGGAGGGCAAAGCGGCCGGCGACCCGTGCCGGCAGCACCCCCTCCCCCGGCCGGCACGACGCGGGCGGCGCCACTCAGGACGACTCCTGATCCTCGAAGCAGAACCAGTCGTCACCATTCTCCGCCGCGAAGACGTACCGGCTGCCGCCCCCGCCCCCACCCGACTCGGCGACGACGATCGAGGACACCTTGTCGTGGAGGGCGCCGTCCACCTCCCGGGTGTCCGCCTCCAGGCCGAGCCGCGCCCCGGTGAAGTCCGCAGCTCATACAGCGTCACCCACCACCCGGAGGGCACCCGCACGGAAGAGATGCAGTCGTTCATCGACGGGCCGAGCCGGTGGCGCCCCTGGGCGAGCGTGGCGCCCCTGCCCCGACAGCCGACATCGGCACAAACGGCCACCGACACGGAAGACCACCCCCTCCCACAACGCCACCGACCGAACACCGTAAGTCTCGAAGCGGATCGCGGCACGTCGAGCGCCTGCCCCCACCCCGGAAACCGCAGACCAGGCAGCCCGACACTGCGACCACTCCCCCACCGACCATGACACCCCACCCCCAGCCCACCCCCAGCACCCCCCGCCCCCTGGCCCCGGCGTCCCAGGGATCCCGGAGTCCCGGGACCAGGCACTCACCGACACCCCCCTCCCCGGGGGGCGGCGCGGCCCGCGCACCGGCCGACGGCGCCCACCCCCCGAACCACCGCACACCACCGGCCACGACAACACCCCACCCCCGCCCACCCGCACCCCACCAGGCCGAGCCGAGGCAGGCCGGGCAAGAGAACGCCGGGGACGGGCCGAACCGGGGCAAGGGAAAGCCGAGGACGGGCAAGGGCGAGGCGGGGACGGCTGGGCAAGGGCGAGGCCAGGCCGGGACGAGACGGACCGGGAAGCGACGGACCGGGACGGGACGGCCGGGACGGGACGAGGCGGACCGGGAGGGGGCGGTGTCCTGATGCCGGCCGGGAGAAAAGACGGCGTGCAAAAGCGCGCGGATGCCCGCGGCCCCGGCGCGGGGCGGCCCCGGACCGCCCCGCGCACGGCCAGAACGGCGTCCGCCGCCGCGGACGCCACGAGCACGGGCACGGGCACGGGCCAAGCCCCGGCCCGCACCGGCCGGACACCTCCACCGCCCCCGCCCCCTCGGCCACCGTCGCCACGGGCCGGCCAGGGACGAACCGACAGCCCGAGCACACCGCAGACCTCCCGCACCACGGCAGCGGCCCCACCCACGCAGCCCCGCGGACGGCGGCGCACACCCCGCACACCGAGACCCGACAGCCCCGACGGCCCCGGCGCGCACGGCGCATCACCGCGGCGCGAACGCCGACGGCCGCCCTCCCCGCGTCAGCACCGGTCCCCAGCCCCACGGGCCGCACCACCCACCACCCACCACCGCGCCGCCGCCACCCGGTGCCAGGTGGCGGCGGTGCGGCGCGGTGGCAGGCGGTGGCTGGTGGGGTGCGTTGGTGGGTGGTGGGGTGCGTTGGTGGGTGGTGTGGTGGGGTGTGGTGGGGTGTCAGGTGGTGGCGAACCCGGCCAGGACCCGGCCCAGGATGTCGGTGTCGATACGGTGCCACGAGCCCGGCAGCTGCATCCCGAACCCGTTGGGCAGCGCGGCCGCGGTCGCCCGGGCCGCATCCCGCAGCCAGTCCCCGGTGGCGTCACTGTTGAGGACCACCGCCGGCGTGCGCACACCGGCCAGCCGGCCCACCGGCACCTCGAAATCACCCAGGATCGTCGTGTCGTACAGCAGGGTATGGGCGTTGGCCTCGTTCGTCGCCCACAACGGAGCCTGCCGCCACTGCGCGACGACGTCCGCGCCAAGCCCCAGCAGCTCCCGCAGCCAGTACTGCGCCGCCTCGTCCCGCCGCCCCTCACCCAGCAAGGACCGCAACACCTGCATGCAGTCGGCCGGCGGCCGGGGATGACCGGCGGTACGGAAATACGGCTCGTGCAACGCCAGCTTCGTGATCGCCACCCCCGCCAGCGCCGCCTCCAACGCCAGATTCGCCCCCGTGGACCCGGCGAAGACGACCGCCCGCCCCCCGGCCTCCTCGATCACCGCCGCCAGATCCTCCACCTCCCGCCCCACCGCATACCCCGCACTGTCCCCGCTGTGCCCACGCCCACGCCGGTCATACACATACACCGTGCAGTACGGCGCCAGCAGCGGAACCAGCGGATCGAAAATGGTGTGATCACGAAACGCACCGTTCACCAGCACGATCGACGGACCCGCACCAGCCCGGCGATACGCAATCGTCGTACCGTCCGCAGAAACAACCTTCCGCATCCCGCACTCTCCTCATCTCCACCGACACAGACACACCCCGGCAATCTCCCCCACCCCGGTCGACACCCGGTCGAGAACCAATCGCACCCACCCCCACCCACCCGCCCCCCGTTATCTTTTTCGCGGTCCTGCAAGAGGGCCGCTGGCCTCCGGGCCCGGCATGACTGTTGCCCCCTGTCGATGGGATGACCTGGGGGGT
>NZ_JBVIKX010000024.1:0-6267 GCF_055580685.1 Streptomyces sp. NPDC031554
TGCGTCCGAAGGTGGATGCGGTGTTGGCGTTGCATGAGGTGACGCGGGGGTTGGATCTGGATGCGTTTGTGTTGTATTCCTCTGCGTCGGGTGTGTTGGGGGGTCCGGGGCAGGGCAATTATTCGGCGGCGAATGCGTTTTTGGACGCGTTCGCGCGGTGGCGTCGGGTGCAGGGACTGCCTGCCGTGTCGCTGGCCTGGGGCCTGTGGGGTGACACCGGAGGCATGGCTGGTGCTCTCGACCGGACGGACCAGGCACGTATGCGGCGCAGTGGTGTTCGCCCGTTGTCCGTCGAGGAAGGCATGACGCTCTTCGACACGGCGATCGGCACCGACGAACCGCACCTGGTACCCGTCAAGTTCGACCTCACCGCACTGGCCGCACAAGCAGCCGCCGGCCAACTGAGCTCCATGTTGCAAGGGTTGGTCCGCCGACCCCGGCGTATCGCCGCTGCCGGCGGACCTGTTCCCGTCGTCTCCCTCTCGGACCGGCTGGCCGGACTTCCGCAGGAGGAGCAAGTGGAGATACTGCTCGACCTGGTCCGCGACGAAGTCGCCGTGGTGCTCGGACACACCGATGCCGAGAACGTCGTTCCGGGACAGGCGTTCAGCGAGATGGGTTTCGACTCGCTCACCGCGGTCGAGCTGCGTAACCGGCTGACGGGGGCGGTGGGCATCCCGCTGCCCGCCACGCTGATCTTCGACTACCCGTCGCCCGTCGCGATCACCGAACACCTGCGTGCGGAGCTGGTTCCGGACGCCGCAAGCGGAACGGTGCAGCTCGCCGAAGTGGACGAGGCAGGACTGCGCAAGGCTCTCGCTTCCGTCCCCCTCGAACGGCTCCAGGAACTGGGTGTGCTCCAGCAGTTGCTGTGTCTCGTGGCTGCCGCACCCGGTGCCGCCGCCTCCGGCGAGACCACTCCCGCCTCCTCGGGGACACGGGAGAGCGCCGCACACCTGATCGCCGACATGGACGTCGCCGGCCTCATCGAACGCGCGATGGGCAACACCACCAACTGAGCCCGTCGCGGCCTACGGAGGAACTCAAGAATGTCTGTGTCCGAGGACAAGCTCATCGCGGCACTGCGCGCCTCGCTCGTGGAGAACGAGCAGCTCAAGGAGGAGCGCGACCGGATCCTTGCGGCCTCGTCCGAGCCGATCGCGATCGTGTCGGCCGCGTGCCGACTGCCCGGAGGCGTCTCCTCGCCGGATGATCTGTGGCGTCTGGTGGCTGAGGAACGCGACGGCATCACGCCGTTTCCCGAGGACCGGGGCTGGGACGTCGACGGGATCTACGACCCCACCCCCGGCCTGGCCGACAAGTCCTACGTTCGCGAGGGCGGTTTCCTCCACGACGCTGGGGAGTTCGACCCGGCGTTCTTCGGTATCAGTCCGCGTGAGGCGTTGGCGATGGATCCGCAGCAGCGGTTGTTGCTGGAGACGTCGTGGGAGGTGCTGGAGCGGGCGGGCATCGATCCGACGTCGTTGAAGGGCAGTCGCACGGGCGTCTTCGCCGGCTTGATGTACCACGATTACGAAGCGGCCGTGGCGGCCGGAAGCATCGTCTCGGGCCGGGTGGCGTACACCTTCGGTTTCGAGGGGCCCGCGGTGACGGTGGACACGGCGTGTTCGTCGTCGTTGGTGGCGATGCACTCGGCGATGCAGGCGCTGCGGAACGGTGAGTGCTCGCTGGCCCTGGCCGGCGGTGTGACGGTGATGGCCCGGCCCGGCAGTTTCATCGAGTTCTCGCGGCAGCGGGGTCTGGCTGTGGACGGGCGGTGCAAGTCGTTCGCGGCGGGTGCGGACGGCACGGCGTGGGCCGAGGGTGTGGGTCTGGTGTTGCTGGAGCGTCTGTCGGACGCGCGGCGCAACGGCCATGAGGTGCTGGCTCTGGTGCGGGGCAGCGCGGTCAATCAGGACGGTGCGTCGAACGGCCTGACCGCTCCGAACGGTCCCTCTCAGCAGCGGGTGATCCGTCAGGCGTTGGCGAACGCGGGTCTGTCTGCGGCTGACGTCGATGCGGTGGAGGCGCATGGTACGGGTACGGCGCTGGGTGATCCGATCGAGGCGCAGGCGTTGATCGCGACGTACGGCCAGGGCCGTCCGGCGGAACGACCCTTGTGGTTGGGGTCGTTGAAGTCGAACATCGGTCATGCGCAGGCCGCGGCGGGTGTGGCGGGTGTGATCAAGATGGTGCAGGCGATGCGGCACGGTGTGCTGCCGAAGACGCTGCATGTGGATGAGCCGTCGCCGAAGGTGGACTGGTCGGCGGGTGCGGTGGAGCTGCTGACGGAGTCACGGGAATGGCCGACCGTACCGGGCCGTCCGCGTCGCACGGCAGTCTCCTCTTTCGGCATCAGCGGCACCAACGCCCACGTCATCCTGGAGGCCGTCGAGACGGACGACCCCGAACCGACCGTGTCACGCGGGCTCTTACCCCTCGTCCTGTCGGGCAGGACGGCCGACGCCGTGCGTGCGCAGGCGGTGCGGCTGGCCGGTCATCTGGAAGTGCACGGTGGGTTGAGTCTGGCGGATGTGGCGTTCTCGTTGGCGTTGTCGCGTGCTCGTTTTGATCATCGTGTGGTGGTGGTGGCGGGTTCGGTGGAGGAGGCGCGGGAGCGTCTGGTGTCGGTGGATCCGCAGGCGGTGGTTGCGGGTGGTGTGGGTGTGTTGTTCACGGGTCAGGGTGCGCAACGGGTCGGGATGGGGCGTGAGTTGTATGCCGCGTTCCCGGTGTTCGCGGCCGCTTTCGACGAGGTGTGCGCGGCCGTGGACAAGACTCTCGGCCGCTCGCTGAAGGACCTGGTCTTCGAGGGCGGGGACGAGCTGGATCAGACGGGGTATGCGCAGCCGGCGCTCTTCGCCGTTGAGGTGGCGTTGTTCCGGCTGGTGGAGTCCTGGGGTGTGCGCCCCCACTGTCTCGCGGGTCATTCGGTGGGTGAGGTGGTGGCTGCGTATGTGGCGGGGGTGTGGTCGTTGGAGGATGCGGCGGCTTTGGTGGTGGCGCGGGGTCGGTTGATGCAGGCGTTGCCGTCGGGTGGGGTGATGTTCGCGGTCGAGGCCGCGGAGGAGGAGGTTGTCCCCCTGTTGGTGGAGGGGGTGAGTGTCGCGGCGGTCAACGGCCCCACCTCTGTCGTGCTCTCCGGTGTGGAGGAGGCGGTCGCGGGGGTGGTGGCCCGGTTCGAGGGGCGTCGGGTGAAGCGGTTGCGGGTCTCGCATGCGTTCCATTCGTCGTTGATGGATCCGATGTTGGAGGAGTTTCGCCGGGTGGCGGCCGCACTGGCGTATCACGAGCCGCGTGTGCCGGTGGTGTCGAACCTGACCGGTGGGGTGGCGGAGGCGGGCCGGTTGTGTTCGCCGGAGTACTGGGTGGAGCACGTGCGGGGCACGGTCCGCTTCCACGACGGGGTGCAGAGCCTGCGGGAGCTGAGGGTGGCCACGTTCTTGGAGCTGGGGCCGGAGGGTGTGCTGTCGGGGATGATCGCGCAGGACTGCGTGCCGTCCCTGCGGCGGGACGTGGCTGAGGACCGGGCCCTGATGCAGGCGCTTGGCCGGCTGCACGCCCGGGGCGTCGAGGTCGACTGGGAGAAGGTCTTCGCCGGGACCGGCGCCCACCGGGTGGACCTGCCCACCTACGCCTTCCAACACCAGCGGTTCTGGTTGAACTCGAACGTGTCGGCCGGTGATCCCGCGTTCGCGGTGGAGCATCCGCTGCTCGATTCGGTGATCAGTGTGCCCGACACCGGTGGTGTGCTGGGTACCGGCCGGTTGTCGCTGGCCGCCCAGCCGTGGCTGGCGGACCACGCCGTGTCCGGCACGGTCCTGCTGCCGGGTACGGCCCTCGTGGAACTCGCCGTCCGTACCGGGGACGAGGTCGGTGCGCGGTCCCTGCGTGAATTGATCATCGAAGCCCCCCTGGTGATCCCCGACAAGGGTGCGGTCCGTGTCCAGGTCTCGGTCGGTGAGGACAACGGCAGCGGGGTCCGGCCGGTCGCGGTGTACTCGCGGCCCGACGACGCGGAGCCCGGAACCCCCTGGGTCCGCCACGCCAATGGTCAGCTCGACGACGAGGCGCCGGCCCCCGACACCACACTCGACGTCTGGCCCCCCGAGGGCGCGCAGCCCGTCGACCTGACCGACTTCTATGCGGACCAGGCGAGCGCCGGATACGCGTACGGGCCGCTTTTCCAGGGCCTCAGCACGCTGTGGACCCTTGACGACGAGATCTACGCCGAGGTCACGCTCCCGGCGGACACCGCCGAGACGGCGGCCGGCTTCGGTCTGCATCCCGCACTTCTCGACGCGGTCCTGCACTGCGGAGCCTTCACCGAGCGGAAGGCCGAGGAGGGCAAGCTCATCCTGCCGTTCGCGTGGAACGGCATGACGCTGCACGCCTCGGGCGCCACCGGCCTGCGGGTACGCATGACGCCCACCGGACCCGAATCGGTGGCGCTGGAACTCGCCGACGGCGACGGCAACCCCGTCGCGTCGGTGGAGTCGCTCGTGCTGCGTGCCGTCGCCGACGAGCAGGTCAAGGCCGCCGGACGGACCGGTCCCGGTACGGACGCCCTGTTCGCCGTGGAATGGACCGCGGTGCCGGCCGGAGCGACGGCCGGCACCGCCGCCGCGGTCGTCCCGCACCCGGTCTCCATGGCCCTGGACGTCGAGGAACTCGTGCGGTCCGGCGCGTCGATGCCGGACGTGCTGGTCGTCGACGCCGTCGACGGCGTCGTCAGCGCCGAGCGGGTCCGCGGCCTCGCGGGCCGGGTCCTCGGCATCCTCCAGGCGTTCCTCGCCGCACCGGAACTCGAGTCGACCCGCCTGCTCGTCGTGACGCGCGGCGCGGTCGGTGTCGCCGGCGATTCCGAGGTGACCGACCCGGCAGGCGCCGCGGTCTGGGGGTTGGTGCGCGCTGCACAGGCCGAGAACCCGGACCGCTTCCTGCTGATGGACGTGGACGAACTGCAGGCGTCCCGGCCGGCTCTGGCGACCGTACTGGCCAGTGGAGAAACCCAGGTGGCGGTGCGTGCCGACGTCGTTCACACGCCCAGGCTGGTACGGGCCGCGGTCGACCCCGCCACCGTGACCGCACGGGATGCGGCGGAGGCCGGGCGCGCACGTGATGCGGCGGAGGCCGGGCGCGTACTGGATCCCGCGGGAACCGTGTTGGTCACCGGCGGGACCGGAACCCTGGGCGGCCTCGTCGCCCGGCATCTCGTCGCCGCACATGGCGTACGCCACCTGCTGCTGACCAGCCGTCGTGGACCGGAGGCGCCCGGCGCCGAGGAACTGACGGCCGAACTCGAAGCTGCCGGAGCGAGCGTCACCGTGGTGGCGTGCGACATGTCGAAGCGCAGAGCGGTGAAGAAACTTCTCGCGGCGGTGTCGTCCGACGCGCCGCTGACCGCCGTCGTGCACGCGGCGGGAGTCCTCGACGACGGAGTGATCGCGAGCCTGACGCAGGAGCGGATCGGCGCCGTCTTCCGGCCCAAGGTCGATGCCGCGCTCACGCTGCACGAGCTGACACGCGACATGGACCTCTCGGCGTTCGTCCTGTTCTCCTCGGCGGCCGGTGTGATCGGAGGTCCGGGGCAGGGCAATTACTCGGCCGCGAACGCGTTCCTGGACGCCTTCGCCCAGTGGCGCCGGACGCAGGGGCTGTCCGCCGTCTCCCTGGCCTGGGGCCTGTGGGCCGAGAGCGGCGGCATGATCGCGGCGATGAGCGAGTCGGACCAGGCTCGTATGGGCCGGGGCGGAGTGCTCCCGCTGGCCACCGAGGACGGCATGGCCCTGCTCGACACGGCCCTGCTCGGTACGACTCCGTCCGGCGAGGTCTCCACGCTTGTGCCGGTGAAGTTCGACTTCGCCGCTCTGACGGAGCAGGCACGGGCCGGGCAACTGCCACCGATGCTGCGCGGCCTGGTCCGCCGGCCGCGGCGCACGACCCGAACCGTGGCGGCGGGCGCCGGCTCGGCCACCGGAGACTCCTTGGCGGACCGCCTCGCGACGCTGACCCCCGAGGCGCAGAGGCGTCATCTTGTGGAGTTGGTGTCGGGTGAGGTGGCGGTGGTGTTGGGGCATGGGGGTGCGGGGGATATCGGTGTGGGTGAGTCGTTCAATGATTTGGGTTTTGATTCGTTGACGGCGGTGGAGTTGCGGAATCGTTTGGGTGTGGTGACGGGGTTGCGGTTGTCGGCGACGTTGATTTTTGATTATCCGTCGCCGGGTGTGTTGGCGGAGTTTTTGCGTGGGGAGTTGGTGGGCGGGG
>NZ_JBVIKX010000025.1:0-5636 GCF_055580685.1 Streptomyces sp. NPDC031554
GGTGTGGAGGTTGATTGGGGGGCCGCGTTCGATGCGCGGGGGGCACGGCGGACGGAACTGCCGACGTATCCCTTCCAACACCAGCACTACTGGCTCGACGCGAACGACGGGGCCGCCGTCGACGCCGACCCCGCCGACGCCGCCTTCTGGGCCGCGATCGAGGCCGGCGACACCGACGCCCTCGCCGACGACCTCCAGCTGAAGGCCTCCGTACTCGACGAGGTCCTGCCCGCGCTCTCCTCCTGGCGCCGCCGCCGGCAGGAGCGGTCCGTCGTCGACGGATGGCGCTACCGCCTCGGCTGGGACCGCATCGACACCACGGGCGCACTCCCCGACCCCCTCTCCGGCACCTGGCTCGTAGCCACCGGCCCCGGCACCGACGGCGGTCCGCTCGCCGAAGCCGTCGCCACCGGTCTCGCCGAGCGTGGCGTGCAGACCGTGCGCATCGAGGTCGACACCGAGAACGCGAGCCGGGAGGCGCTGGCCGCCGCCCTGCCCGACCAGCCCTTCTCGGGGATCGTGTCGCTCCTCGCACTCGACAGCCGACCGCACCCCGTCCACCCCGCCTGGTCGCGCGGCACGATCGGCACCGTGGCCCTCGTCCAGGCGCTCGGCGACGCCGGTGTCGAGGCACCCCTGTGGGCGGTCACGTCCGGCGGCGTCGCCGTCGCCGACCCCGCCGAGCTGACCGACGTCGCCCAGCACGTCATGTGGGGCATCGGCACCGTCCTGGCCCTGGACCACCCGCGCACCTGGGGCGGCCTCGTCGACCTGCCCTCCGGCACCGACCGGCCCGACCCGCACACCCTCGACCCGCACACCCTCGACCTGCTGTGCACCGCGCTCTCCGGAGCCGGCGACGAGGACCAGCTCGCCGTACGCGCCGACGGCCTGCACGCCCGCCGTATGCGCCGAGCCCCGCTGGACGGCGCCCCGGCCCCCACGCCCTGGACCCCACGCGGCACCGTCCTCATCACCGGCGGCACGGGCGGCACCGGAGCCCACGTCGCACGCCGGCTGGCCGAGCAGGGCGCCGAACACCTGGTCCTGACCAGCCGCCGCGGCCCCGACGCCCCCGGCGCCGATGAACTCCGCGCCGAACTCGCATCCCACGGCACCCGGGTCACCCTCACCGCCTGCGACATCGCCGACCGCGACGCGGTCGCCGCCCTCCTCGACGCCGTCCCCGACGAACTGCCGCTGACCGCCGTCCTGCACCTCGCCGGCGCGCCCCAGACCGAATCACCCCTGTCCGGACTCACGCTCGAGCAGTTCGCCGAGATGGGCCGCGCCAAGATCGACGGTGCCCGTCACCTGGACGACCTGCTCGGCGACCGCGAACTCGACGCCTTCGTCCTCTTCTCCTCCGGCGCCACCGCCTGGGGCAGCAACGGTCTCACCTCGTACGCCGGAGCCAACGCGTACCTCGACGCGCTGGCCCACCACCGTCGTGCCCGCGGACTGACCGCCACCTCCATCGCCTGGGGCGCGTGGGACGGCGGCGGCATGGTCGACGCGTCGATGGCGGGAGAGTTCGCCAAGCTCGGCCTCTCCCTGATGGACCCCCACCTCGGCGTCACCGCCCTGCTCCAGGCCGTCGAACGCGACGAGACCCATGTGGTCGTCGCCGACATCGACTGGACCCGCTTCGCCCCCGCCTTCACCCTCAGCCGTCCTCGGCCCCTGCTGCGCGGCCTGCCCGAGGTCACCGAACTCCTCGCCGGCACCACCGAGGACCACCCCGGCACCGACGCCTCCGCCCTGCGCTCCGAACTCCTGCGGCTCTCACCGGCGGAACAGCAGCACCTGCTGGTGGGCCTGGTGCGGACCGAGGCCGGAGCAGTCCTCGGCCACGCGGACACCGAAGGCGTCGAGGAGGACCGGGCGTTCAAGGAGATCGGATTCGACTCCGTCACCGCGGTCGAACTGCGCAACCGTCTCAACGCCGCCACACGACTGCGCCTGCCCGCCACCCTCGTCTTCGACCACCCCAATCCCAGGACGCTGGCCGACCACCTCCGCGCTCAACTCGTCGGCGACCGCGCCGCCGAGGCCCTGCCCTCCGCCGCACCGTCGTCGTCACCGCCGCCCGCGGCCGACGACCCGATCGCGATCGTCTCCATGGGCTGCCGCCTCCCCGGCGGCGTGACCTCGCCCGAGGACCTGTGGACCCTGCTCGCCGAGGGGCGTGACGCCCTCGTCGACTTCCCGGCCGACCGCGGCTGGGACCTGGACGGCCTGTTCTCCGACGACGCCGACGCCCCCGGTACGACCTACGTCCGCAAGGGCGGTTTCCTGCACGGCGTCGCCGACTTCGACGCCGCCTTCTTCGGCATCAATCCCCGTGAGGCGCTGGCGATGGACCCGCAGCAGCGGCTGCTGCTGGAGACCTCCTGGGAGGTCTTCGAGCGGGCGGGCATCGACCCCACCTCACTGCGGGGCAAGGACGTCGGTGTCTTCACCGGCATGGGGGCCCAGGACTACACCCCGCGCCTCGGCGGCGGCGCCGAGGGAACCGAGGGCTACGCCCTGACCGGCAGCGCGGGCAGTGTCGCCTCCGGCCGTGTGTCGTACGTCCTCGGCCTGGAGGGACCCGCGCTCACCATCGACACGGCGTGTTCGTCGTCGTTGGTGGCGATGCACTCGGCGATGCAGGCGCTGCGCAGTGGTGAGTGCTCGCTCGCCCTGGCCGGCGGCGTGGCCGTCATGTCCAGCCCCGGTGTCTTCGTGGAGTTCTCACGGCAGCGGGGCCTTGCACCTGACGGACGCTGCAAGGCGTTCGCCGGGGGTGCGGACGGCACCGGCTGGGCCGAGGGCGTGGGTGTGGTTCTGCTGGAGCGTCTGTCGGACGCGCGGCGCAACGGTCATGAGGTGCTGGCTCTGGTGCGGGGCAGCGCGGTCAATCAGGACGGTGCGTCGAACGGCCTGACCGCTCCGAACGGTCCCTCTCAGCAGCGGGTGATCCGTCAGGCGTTGGCGAACGCGGGTCTGTCTGCGGCTGACGTCGATGCGGTGGAGGCGCACGGTACGGGTACGGCGCTGGGTGATCCGATCGAGGCGCAGGCGTTGATCGCGACGTACGGCCAAGAGCGCCCCGGCGACGACCGCCCGCTGCTGCTCGGAGCCCTGAAGTCGAACCTCGGTCACACGGGAGCCACCGCTGGTGTGGCGGGTGTGATCAAGATGGTGCAGGCGATGCGGCACGGTGTGCTGCCGAAGACGCTGCATGTGGACGAGCCGTCGCCGAAGGTGGACTGGTCGGCGGGTGCGGTGGAATTGTTGACGGAGGCGCGGGAGTGGCCGGCGGTAGCGGATCGTCCTCGGCGTGCCGGTGTGTCGGCGTTCGGGATCAGTGGGACGAATGCGCACGTGATCCTGGAGGGTGTTGAGACGGACGATCCCGAACCGACCGTGTCACGTGGGCTCGTGCCCCTCGTCCTGTCGGGCAGGTCGGCGGAGGCGGTGCGTGCGCAGGCGGTGCGGCTGGCCGGTTTCCTGGAGGAGCGGTCCGGGCTGAGTCTGGCGGATGTGGCGTTCTCGTTGGCGTTGTCGCGTGCTCGTTTTGATCATCGTGTGGTGGTGGTGGCGGGTTCGGTGGGGGAGGCGCGGGAGCGTCTGGTGTCGGTGGATCCGCAGGCGGTGGTTGCGGGTGGTGTGGGTGTGTTGTTCACGGGTCAGGGTGCGCAGCGGGTCGGGATGGGGCGTGAGTTGTATGCGGCGTTCCCGGTGTTCGCGGCTGCTTTCGACGAGGTGTGTGCGGTTGTCGATGAGGGGCTGGGTCGTTCGTTGAAGGACCTGGTTTTCGAGGGTGGGGACGAGCTGGATCGGACGGGGTGTGCGCAGCCGGCGCTCTTCGCCGTTGAGGTGGCGTTGTTCCGGCTGGTGGAGTCCTGGGGTGTGCGTCCTGACTTCGTGGCGGGTCATTCGGTGGGTGAGGTGGTGGCTGCGTATGTGGCGGGGGTGTGGTCGTTGGAGGATGCGGCGGCTTTGGTGGTGGCGCGGGGTCGGTTGATGCAGGCGTTGCCGTCGGGTGGGGTGATGTTCGCGGTCGAGGCCGCGGAGGAGGAGGTCGTCCCCCTGTTGGTGGAGGGGGTGAGTGTCGCGGCGGTCAACGGCCCCACCTCTGTCGTGCTCTCCGGTGTGGAGGAGGCGGTTACGGGGGTGGTGGCCCGGTTCGAGGGGCGTCGGGTGAAGCGGTTGCGGGTCTCGCACGCGTTCCATTCGTCGTTGATGGATCCGATGCTGGAGGAGTTTCGCCGGGTCGCGGCCGCCCTGGCGTATCACGAGCCGCGTGTGCCGGTGGTGTCGAACCTGACCGGTGAGGTGGCGGAGGCGGGCCGGTTGTGTTCGCCGGAGTACTGGGTGGAACACGTGCGGGGCACGGTCCGCTTCCACGACGGCATTCAGAGCCTGCGTGAGCAGAAGGTGGCCACGTTCTTGGAGCTGGGGCCGGAGGGTGTGCTGTCGGGGATGATCGCGCAGGACTGCGTGCCGTCCCTGCGCCGGGACGTGCCCGAGGACCGGGCCCTGATGCAGGCGCTGGGCCGGCTGCACGCCCGGGGTGTCGAGGTCGACTGGGAGAAGGTGTTCGCCGGGACCGGCGCCCACCGGGTGGACCTGCCCACCTACGCCTTCCAACACCAGCGGTTCTGGCTGGCCGCCACCGCTCCGAAGACTGACGTGTCGCTGGGACACCCGCTGCTCGGCGCGGTGATGGCGGTGCCGGAGACCGGTGGTGTGCTGTGCACCGGCCGGTTGTCGCGCAAGGCTCAGCCATGGCTGGTCGATGACTCCGTGCCGGGTACCGGCATGGTGCCGGGAGCCGCCCTGGTCGAACTGGCCATCCGCGCGGGAGATGAGGTCGGCGCCGGTACGGTGCGGGAGCTGGCGATCGAGACACCGATCGTGCTGCCGGTCACCGGAGCCCTTCGTGTGCAGGTCTCTGTGGGCGGCGTCGACGACGACGGACACCGCACGGTGGGCGTGTACACCCGCGTCGAACATGGCGACGAGTCCTGGACCCGCCACGCCGCCGGCACGCTGACGCCCTCTGGTGCGGCTCCGGCTCCGAGCGGTGACGCGGCCACGCAGGAGGAGTGCATCGAGCTTGGCCTGGACGATGAACTCGCCACTGAGGCAGGGAAATTCGGCCTGCACCCGGTGCTTCTGGAAGCCGCGGCCCGTGCGACCGGGAGCTCCGGTCTGTCGGCAGAGTGGCGTGGAGTGACCTTGTATGCCACCGGTGCCACGACCGTCCGGATCCGGGTGACACCGACTGAGAGCGGTACCGACGACGCGTCGCGCCTGGAGATCTTCGATGCCGGTGGCGAAGGTGCCTTGATCGCTTCGGTGGAGTCGCTTGTGGTGCGGGCGGTTGCCGGGGATGGGTTGAGGGTGTCGGGGGGCGGTGGTGGTGGGGCGTTGTTCCGGGTGGAGTGGTCGCCTCTGCCGGTGGCTACTGAGGTGGATGCCGTGGGTGGGGTGGAGGTTGTGGAGGTGGAGTCGGGTGTGCTGGATGCGGAGGGGGTTCGGCGGGTCTCGGCTGGTGTGTTGTCTGTGGTGCAGTCGTTTTTGGGGTCGTCGGGTGTGGGTTGTCTGGTGGTGGTGACGCGGGGTGCGGTGGAGGTGGGTGCCGG
>NZ_JBVIKX010000026.1:0-5151 GCF_055580685.1 Streptomyces sp. NPDC031554
CCCGACGCCGTCCTCACCGCCCTCACCCGCGACACCCTCGACGACACCACCGCCCTCCCCCTCCTCCGCCGCGACCACGACGAGACACACACCCTGATCTCCGGCGTGGCCCAGGCGTTCACCGCGGGCGTGCCGGTCGACTGGTCCGCCCTCCTCGGCCCCCGGACCACCACCCCGACGCCCCTGCCCACCTACGCCTTCCAGCGCGAACGCCACTGGATGGAGCGCAAGGACGCCACCGTGGGCGACGAGGCACGCGGAGGGAGTTCGCTCGGTCATCCGCTGCTCACCGCGAAGGTCGAACCGGCGGGGAGCGGCGGGGTGTTGTTCAACGGTCGGGTATCGGCCGGGACGCATCCATGGCTGGAGGCGCACGCCGTCCTGGACAGCCCCGTCCTGCCCGCCGCCGCGCTCGTGGACCTCGTCGTGCGCGCCGGTGACGAGGTGGGTCTCGGCACGCTCGACACCCTCACCGTGCATACCCCGCTCGTGCTCTCCGCGCTGACCCCGACGGAGATCCAGCTCGCCGTCGCCGACCCCGACGACGCGGGCCTGCGTGCCTTCACCCTGTACGCCCGGCCGGCCGACGAGGGCGCCCGCTGGACCGCGTACGCGGACGGCGTCCTGTCCGCCGCGGCCCCGTCGACGGGTCCCGTCGGTGAGGGTGACGGTACGGAGGTGGCGCTCGCCGACGAGCTGCTGCCGGACGCCGTCCGCCACGGACTGCATCCGGAGCTGCTGGAGGCGGCCCTGCGCGCGGTGGAGCAGGCCGGCGCCGTCGCCCCGGCCCGGCCCGGCGGTGTGCTCGTCCCCGCTGCATGGCACGAGGTGCGGCTGCACGCGAGCGGTGCCACGGTCGTCCGTGTCCAGTGGCAGGCCGTCGACGAGCGCACGGTGACCGTCCGGCTCACCGACACCGCCGGCGAGCCGGTCCTCACGGTCGGCCGCCTGGTCTTCCAGGACGTGCCGTACGACCGGTTCGCCGCCGTCGGCAGGGCGGCCCTGCCGTTGTACCGCACCGAGTGGGGCGTCGCCGGGCTGCCGACGGCCGAGGCCACCCTGCGCTGGGCCGACGTGGGCCCGAGCGACGGGGACGGCGACGGCACCGGCATCACCTACTCGACCCTGTCCGAGGCGGCCGAGGCCGTCGCGGCGGGTGCCCCCGTCGACGGCCTGCGCGTGTGGGCGCGCGACGGGTCCGGCACCGACGTGGTCGACGCCCTGCACCGGCGCACCCGTGACGCCCTCTCCCTGGTGCAGGGGTACCTGGCCGACGAGCGCCTGGTGGACGTGCCGTTGGCCGTGGTCACCCGCGGTGCCGTCGCCGTCGGCGACGAGGAGGTCGCCGACCCGGCCGGTGCCGGGGTCAGAGGCCTCCTGCGCTCCGCGCAGGCCGAGGCGCCGGGCCGGATCTTCCTCCTCGACATGGAGCGGCCGGCGGGCGACGAGGCCGAGCCGCCCGAGTCGACCGCGGCGACCGCGCTGCTGTCGGCGGTCGTCGCCGCCGGCGAGCCGGAGGCCGCCGTGCGCGACGCCGTGATCCGCGTGCCGCGCCTGCGCCGCGCCGACCCCGCCAACCCCGCCACGGCCGCCCCGTCCCTCCCCGGCTTCGCCCGGTCGCCCGAGGCGGCCGAGGCGGCCGAGGGAACCGGCAGGGCCGAGGGCACCGTGCTGATCACCGGCGGCACCGGGGCCCTGGGCGCTCTGGTGGCCCGCCGTCTGGTGGAGGAGCACGGCGTACGGCACCTGCTGCTGCTCGGCCGGGAGGGCGCCGCCGCCCTGGGCGCCGAGGCCCTGGTCACGGAGCTGACCGGGGCGGGTGCCGCGGTCACCGTCGCCGCCTGCGACGCCGGTGACCGTGCCGCGCTCGCGGCCGTCCTGGACGGCATCCCCGCCGAGCACCCCCTCACCGCGGTCGTCCACACCGCGGGCGTCCTCGACAACGCGCTGATCGCCGACCTGGGCGCACCGGGCCTGAGCGAGGTCCTCGCGGCCAAGGCCGACGCGGCCTGGCACCTGCACGAACTGACCGAGGGGCTGGACCTGTCCGCCTTCGTCCTGTTCTCGTCGAGCGTGGGCGTCCTCGGCGGGCCGGGGCAGGCCAACTACGCCGCCGCCAACGCGTTCGTCGACGCCCTGGCCGCGCGGCGCGCCGCCCAGGGCCTCGCGGCCACCGCGATCGGGTGGGGCCTGTGGGACCCCGCCGGGATCGGCGGCGGCATCAACGCCGGTCTCGGCGAGGCGGGCCTCCAGCGCTACACCAGGGAGGGCTTCCGGCTGATTCCGGCGCAGGAGGGCCTCGCCCTGCTCGACGCGGCACTCGCGCAGGACGCGGCCCACCTGGTGGCCCTGCCGCTGGACCTCGCAGCCCTGCGGGCGCACGGCCGGGTACCGGCCGCGCTGCGCGACCTGGTGCCCACGCCGGGCCGCCGGGGCGCCGCGCACGGCGCGGACACCGCGGACGGCGCCGACGGCGGCGTCACCCTGGAGGAGCGGCTGGCCGCCCTGCCCGCCGAGGAGCGCGAGCAGGCCGTGCTCGACCTGGTGCGCGGCGAGATCGCGGCGGCGCTCGGTCACGCCGGCGCCCACCAGGTCGCCGCCCACCGGGCCTTCCAGGACCTCGGATTCGACTCGCTGACCGCCGTCGACCTGCGCAACCGGCTGACGGCCGCCACCGGTCTGCGGCTGCCGAGCACGCTGGTCTTCGACCACCCGAACCCCGAGGCGCTCGCCGCGCACCTGCTGGGCCGGCTGGACGTGGGCGACGCACCGGGCGGCACCCCCGCCCTGACGGAGCTGGACCGCCTGGAGGCGGCACTGCTCGGTGCGGACGCCCCCGACGACGAGGAGATGCGCTCCGCGGTCACCACCCGGCTGAAGGCGCTGCTGGCCCGGATCACGACGCCGGAGACGCCCGAGGACGACGCGGCGGACGTGACCGAGTCCATCGAGGCCGCCACGACGGACGACCTCTTCGCCTTCATCGACACCCAGCTCGGCCGTTCTGCGCACTGAACTTCGGCGGGGGCGCCCCACCGGCGCCCCCGCCCGGACTGAGGAGAGACGAACCAGCATGGCCACTGAGTCCAACGACCGGGCCCCGCGGACCCCCGCCGCCAAGGGACAGACCAACGAGGAGAAGCTGGTCGAGTACCTGAAATGGGTGACCGCCGACCTGCACAAGGCCAAGCAGCGCATCACCGAGCTGGAGAACGGCCAGGACGAGCCCGTCGCCGTCATCGGCATGGCGTGCCGCTACCCGGGCGGGGTGACCTCGCCCGCCGACCTGTGGAGGCTCGTCGCCGACGGCGTGGACGGCATCACCCCCTGGCCCACCGACCGCGGCTGGGACGTCGAGGGCCTGTACGACCCGGAGCCCGGCAGGGCCGGCAAGTCGTACACCCGTGAGGGCGGGTTCCTGGACGGGGCCGCCGAGTTCGACGCGGCCTTCTTCGGCATCTCACCGCGCGAGGCCCTGGGCATGGACCCGCAGCAGCGCGTGCTGCTGGAGACGGCGTGGGAGGCGCTGGAGAGCGCAGGCCTCGACCCGGCCGCCCTCAGGGGCAGCCGCACCGGCGTCTTCGCCGGCCTCGTGGAACAGAGCTACCTCGACCGCGAAGGCCCCGAGGAGCTCGAGGGCTACCTCATGACGAGCAAGCTCTCCAGCGTGGCCTCCGGCCGGATCGCCTACACCTTCGGCCTGGAGGGCCCGGCCGTCTCCGTGGACACGGCGTGCTCCTCCTCGCTGGTGGCCCTGCACATGGCGGTGCAGTCGCTGCGCTCGGGCGAGTCCACGCTCGCCCTCGCGGGCGGCGTCACCGTCTCCGGCTCCCCGAGCGGCTTCGTGGACTTCTCCCGTCAGCGCGGTCTGTCCGCCGACGGCCGCTGCAAGTCCTTCTCCGACGACGCCGACGGCACCGGCTGGTCCGAGGGCGTCGGCATGCTCCTCGTCGAGAAACTCTCCGACGCGCGGAAGAACGGGCACCGGGTCCTGGCGCTGATCCGCGGCACGGCCGTCAACCAGGACGGCGCCAGCAACGGCCTCACCGCGCCCAACGGCCCGTCCCAGGAACGCGTGATCCGGCAGGCCCTGGCCAACGCCGGCCTGAGCACCGCCGACGTGGACGCCGTCGAGGCCCACGGCACGGGCACCCGCCTCGGCGACCCCATCGAGGCCCACGCACTGCTGGCCACCTACGGTCAGGGCCGGCCCGCCGGGCGCCCCCTGTACCTCGGCTCCCTCAAGTCGAACATCGGCCACTCGGTCGCCGCGGCCGGCGTGGGCGGCGTGATCAAGATGATCGAGGCCATGCGGCACGGGGTGCTGCCGAAGACCCTGCACGCGGACCGGCCGTCCGGTCACATCGACTGGGACGCCGGCGCGGTGGAGCTCCTGACCGAGGCGCGCGAGTGGCCCGCCGTCGACGGCCGACCGCGCCGCGCGGGCGTCTCCGCCTTCGGCGTGAGCGGCACCAACGCCCACGTCATAGTCGAGCAGGCCCCCGTCGAGGACGCCCCGGAATCCGGAGCGGAAGCCGACCCGGCCGAGTTCGCCCTCCCCGTCGTTCCCTGGGTGTTGTCGGGCAGGAGCGTGCAGGCGGTCCGCGACCAGGCGGCGCGGCTGGTGTCCCACCTGGAGACCCACCCCGCGTTCGCCCCGCAGGACGTCGCCCTGTCCCTGGCGACCGAACGCGCCACCTTCGACCACCGCGCCGTGGTCACGGGCACCGACCGCACCGAACTCCTCGACGCCGTAAGGGCGCTGGCGGACGGCGACGGAGCACAACCCGCACGAGTCCGCGACACGAGCGGAACCGCCTTCCTCTTCACCGGCCAGGGAGCGCAACGACTCGGCATGGGACGGCAACTGCACGCCGCGTTCCCCGTCTTCGCGACCGCCTTCGACGAAGTCGCCGCCGCCCTCGACCCCCACCTCCCCCGCCCGATCCACGACGTCATCAACGACGCCATCACCGACGGCCAGGACCTCGACCGCACCGAATTCACCCAGCCCGCCCTCTTCGCTCTCGAAGTCGCCCTCTACCGCCTCGTCCACTCCTGGGGCATCACCCCCGACCACGTCGCGGGCCACTCCATCGGCGAACTCGCCGCCGCCCACATCGCCGGAGTCTTCTCCCTCGAAGACGCCGC
>NZ_JBVIKX010000027.1:0-3072 GCF_055580685.1 Streptomyces sp. NPDC031554
GTTCGGCGGCGTCCTACTCTCCCACAGGGTCCCCCCTGCAGTACCATCGGCGCTGTAAGGCTTAGCTTCCGGGTTCGGAATGTGACCGGGCGTTTCCCTCACGCTATAACCACCGAAACACTATGAAACTGTGAACCTGCCGCACCACACCCCCCGGCCAAGAAAAAGGGGGGTGCGGGGCCGTTCGTGGTTTCAGAACCAACACAGTGGACGCGAGCAACTGAGGACAAGCCCTCGGCCTATTAGTACCAGTCAGCTTCACCCATTACTGGGCTTCCACATCTGGCCTATCAACCCAGTCGTCTACTGGGAGCCTTACCCCATCAAGTGGGTGGGAGTCCTCATCTCGAAGCAGGCTTCCCGCTTAGATGCTTTCAGCGGTTATCCCTCCCGAACGTAGCCAACCAGCCATGCCCTTGGCAGGACAACTGGCACACCAGAGGTTCGTCCGTCCCGGTCCTCTCGTACTAGGGACAGCCCTTCTCAAGACTCCTGCGCGCGCAGCGGATAGGGACCGAACTGTCTCACGACGTTCTAAACCCAGCTCGCGTACCGCTTTAATGGGCGAACAGCCCAACCCTTGGGACCGACTCCAGCCCCAGGATGCGACGAGCCGACATCGAGGTGCCAAACCATCCCGTCGATATGGACTCTTGGGGAAGATCAGCCTGTTATCCCCGGGGTACCTTTTATCCGTTGAGCGACGGCGCTTCCACAAGCCACCGCCGGATCACTAGTCCCGACTTTCGTCCCTGCTCGACCCGTCGGTCTCACAGTCAAGCTCCCTTGTGCACTTACACTCAACACCTGATTGCCAACCAGGCTGAGGGAACCTTTGGGCGCCTCCGTTACTCTTTAGGAGGCAACCGCCCCAGTTAAACTACCCATCAGACACTGTCCCTGATCCGGATCACGGACCCAGGTTAGACATCCAGCACGACCAGAGTGGTATTTCAACGACGACTCCACCTGAACTGGCGTCCAAGCTTCACAGTCTCCCACCTATCCTACACAAGCCGAACCGAACACCAATATCAAACTGTAGTAAAGGTCCCGGGGTCTTTCCGTCCTGCTGCGCGAAACGAGCATCTTTACTCGTAGTGCAATTTCACCGGGCCTATGGTTGAGACAGTCGAGAAGTCGTTACGCCATTCGTGCAGGTCGGAACTTACCCGACAAGGAATTTCGCTACCTTAGGATGGTTATAGTTACCACCGCCGTTTACTGGCGCTTAAGTTCTCAGCTTCGCACGCCCGAAAGCGCACTAACCGGTCCCCTTAACGTTCCAGCACCGGGCAGGCGTCAGTCCGTATACATCGCCTTACGGCTTCGCACGGACCTGTGTTTTTAGTAAACAGTCGCTTCTCGCTGGTCTCTGCGGCCACCCCCAGCTCAGAGTGCAAGACTCATCACCGGTGATGGCCCCCCTTCTCCCGAAGTTACGGGGGCATTTTGCCGAGTTCCTTAACCATAGTTCACCCGAACGCCTCGGTATTCTCTACCTGACCACCTGAGTCGGTTTAGGGTACGGGCCGCCATGAAACTCGCTAGAGGCTTTTCTCGACAGCATAGGATCATCCACTTCACCACAATCGGCTCGGCATCAGGTCTCAGACTATGTGAACGGCGGATTTGCCTACCGTTCGTCCTACACCCTTACCCCGGGACAACCACCGCCCGGGCTGGACTACCTTCCTGCGTCACCCCATCACTCACCTACTAACCGCTTGGGCCGGCGGCTCCACCACTTTCCTTTCCCCGAAGGGTCCGGAACGGCTTCACGGCCTTAGCATCACGATGCTCGATGTTTGACGCTTCACAGCGGGTACCGGAATATCAACCGGTTATCCATCGACTACGCCTGTCGGCCTCGCCTTAGGTCCCGACTTACCCTGGGCAGATCAGCTTGACCCAGGAACCCTTAGTCAATCGGCGCAAACGTTTCTCACGTTTGTATCGCTACTCATGCCTGCATTCTCACTCGTGAACCGTCCACAACTCGCTTCCGCGGCTGCTTCACCCGGCACACGACGCTCCCCTACCCATCACGATCCCCGTTGGGGGTACATATCGCAATGACACGACTTCGGCGGTACGCTTGAGCCCCGCTACATTGTCGGCGCGGAATCACTAGACCAGTGAGCTATTACGCACTCTTTCAAGGGTGGCTGCTTCTAAGCCAACCTCCTGGTTGTCTGTGCGACTCCACATCCTTTCCCACTTAGCGTACGCTTAGGGGCCTTAGTCGATGCTCTGGGCTGTTTCCCTCTCGACCATGGAGCTTATCCCCCACAGTCTCACTGCCGCGCTCTCACTTACCGGCATTCGGAGTTTGGCTAAGGTCAGTAACCCGGTAGGGCCCATCGCCTATCCAGTGCTCTACCTCCGGCAAGAAACACACGACGCTGCACCTAAATGCATTTCGGGGAGAACCAGCTATCACGGAGTTTGATTGGCCTTTCACCCCTAACCACAGGTCATCCCCCAGGTTTTCAACCCTGGTGGGTTCGGTCCTCCACGAAGTCTTACCTCCGCTTCAACCTGCCCATGGCTAGATCACTCCGCTTCGGGTCTTGAGCGTGCTACTAAAAACGCCCTGTTCGGACTCGCTTTCGCTACGGCTACCCCACCCGGGTTAACCTCGCAACACACCGCAAACTCGCAGGCTCATTCTTCAAAAGGCACGCAGTCACGAGACACCAAGCAAGCTTGATGTCCGACGCTCCCACGGCTTGTAGGCACACGGTTTCAGGTACTATTTCACTCCGCTCCCGCGGTACTTTTCACCATTCCCTCACGGTACTATCCGCTATCGGTCACCAGGGAATATTTAGGCTTAGCGGGTGGTCCCGCCAGATTCACACGGGATTTCTCGGGCCCCGTGCTACTTGGGTGTCTCTCAGACGAGCCGCTGACGTTTCGACTACGGGGGTCTTACCCTCTACGCCGGACCTTTCGCATGTCCTTCGTCTACATCAACGGTTTCTGACTCGCCTCACAGCCGGCAGACTGTGAAAGAGAGATCCCACAACCCCGCACACGCAACCCCTGCCGGGTCTCACACGTGTACGG
>NZ_JBVIKX010000028.1:0-4939 GCF_055580685.1 Streptomyces sp. NPDC031554
CCGACTCCGCCAACAACCCCAACGCCATCCCCACCCACTGCCCACCCTGACCCGGAAACACGAACACCACCCCCGAACCACCCGAAACAACAGGCGACACCGAAGCACTCTCACCCAACACAGCCAGACGCTCCACAGCCTCCTCACGACCACCCGCCACCACCACACCCCGATGATCGAACACAGTGCGTGAGGACAGGGAGAGCGCGACATCGTGCAGTACGGCCCCGGGCCGGTCCTCCAGGAACGCCGCGAGCTGCCGCGCCTGGGCACGCAGGGCTTCGGGGGTCTTTCCGGACAGGGCCAGCGGCACCACGCCCCGCGGCACGGCCCGTCCGGCGGCCGTCCGCGTGGATCCGGTGGACGCGCCGGGTGCGCCGGACGCCTCGGCTTCGGGGTCCGCCGAGCCGGACGTCGCGGACGCGGACACCTCGAACGCGGGCTCCGCGGACGGCACGGACGGCACGGGCTTCGCGGACTCGATGACGATGTGGGCGTTGGTGCCGCTGAGCCCGAAGGAGGACACCCCGGCACGCCGCGGCTGGTCGCGCTCCGGCCACTCCCGCGCCTCCGTCAGCAGCTCCACCGCACCCGCCGACCAGTCCACCGCGGGCGTCGGAGCGTCCACGTGCAGCGTCTTCGGCAGCACACCGTGCCGCATCGCCTGCACCATCTTGATCACACCCGCCACACCCGCGGCCGACTGGGCGTGACCGATGTTGGACTTCAGCGACCCCAGCCACAGCGGGCGGCCGTCGTCGGGCCGCTCCTGGCCGTAGGTGGTGAGGAGGGCCTGCGCCTCGATCGGGTCGCCGAGGGAGGTGCCGGTGCCATGCGCCTCCACCACGTCGACGTCCGCGGGAGACAGCCGGGCGTTCTCCAGCGCCTGCCGGATCACCTCGCGCTGGGAGGGGCCGTTGGGCGAGGTCAGGCCGTTGGACGCGCCGTCCTGGTTCACGGCGCTGCCGCGCACGACCGCCAGGACCTCGTGACCGTTGCGGCGCGCGTCCGACAGCCGCTCCAGCAGCAGGACGCCCACCCCTTCGGAGAAGCCGGTGCCGTTGGCGCCGGCGGCGAAGGCGCGGCACCGGCCGTCCGGGGAGAGGCCGCGCTGGCGGGAGAACTCCACGAACATCTTGCTGTCGGCCATCACGGCGGCGCCGCCCGCCAGCGCCATCTCCGACTCGCCGGTGCGCAGGGACTGGACGGCGAGGTGGATGGCGACCAGCGACGAGGAGCAGGCGGTGTCGACCGTCACCGAGGGGCCCTCGATGCCGAGGGTGTACGAGACGCGGCCCGAGGCGAAGCTGCCGGTGCTGCCGCGGCCGAGGTACGCCTCGAGGTCCTCGGGGACCTGGCGTACGCGCGGGGCGTAGTCGTGGTGCATGACGCCGGTGTAGAGGCCGATCCTGCGTCCGCGCAGTGAGGCGGGGTCGATGCCCGCCCGCTCGAAGACCTCCCAGGAGGTCTCCAGGAGCAGCCGCTGCTGCGGGTCCATCGCCAGCGCCTCGCGCGGGGAGATCCCGAAGAAGGGCGCGTCGAAACCGGCCACGTCGTCGAGGAAGCCGCCCTCACGGACGTAGGACTTGCCCGGGGCGTCGGGGTCGGGGTCGTACATGCCCGCCAGGTCCCAGCCCCGGTCGGCCGGGAAGGGGGTGATGCCGTCGACGCCGTCGGCCACCAGCCGCCAGAGGTCCTCGGGGGAGGTCACTCCTCCCGGCAGACGACAGGCCATACCGACGATGGCGATGGGTTCCCACGCCTTCTCCTCGACCTCGCGCAGCCGGCGGGTCGCCTGGCGGGCGGTGGCGACGGCCTTGTTGAGGTATTCGCGGTACTTCTTGTCGTCGGACACGGTGAAGGTCAGCTCCTAGAGAAAGACTTCTGACGGCGGGCGGGCGGCGGAGCGGCAGGCGCGAGGGCGTCAGGAAGCGGTGAACTCGTTGAACTCGTTGTCGATGATGTCGAAGACCTCGTCGTCGGTGACCGAGTCGAGGTCGTCGTCCGCTTCGTCCCGGCCGGTGTCCGGGGACCACTTGGCCAGCAGGACCTGCAGGGCGGCGGTGACCTGGGCGCGGACCGCCCGGTCGTCGGGTACGGAGGCGAGCGCGGCCTTGAGCTTCTCGAGCTCGGCGACCGCCCGGTGCACGGCGGGGCCGCCCTCGGGGTCGAGCGCCTCGCGCAGGTGGGCGACGAGCACGGCCGGCGTCGGGTGGTCGAAGAGCAGGGTGGCGGGCAGGCGCAGGCCGGTGGCCGCGGACAGCCTGTTGCGCAGTTCGACGGCGGTGAGCGAGTCGAAGCCCAGTTCCTGGAAGGCGCGGTCCGGGTGGACGGCGTGCGCGTCCTGGTGGCCGAGGACGACGGCGGTCTCCGCGCGGACCAGGTCGAGCAGGATTCCGTCGCGGGCGCTCTCCTCCAGACCGGCCAGGCGCTCGCGCAGGGAGCCGGCCGTGGCGAGGTCGGCGCGCCTGGCGCGGGCTTCGGCCACCGCGAGGCGGCGGACCTCGGGCACGCCCTGGAGGAGTGCGGAGGGCCGGGGTGCGGTGAACGCCGCGTGGAACCTCTTCCAGTCGATGCGGGCGACGGTGAGGCCGCTCTGACCGCCCGTCAGGGCGCGGTCCAGAGCGGTCAGCATCAGTTCGGGGTGTACGGTCTCGATGCCCTGGCGGCGCAGCCGCGGTGCCGAGGCGGCGTCGACCATGCCGCCGCCGGCCCAGGCGCCCCAGGCGACGGAGGTGGCGGTCCGGCCCTGGCCCCGCCGGCGCAGGGCGAGGGCGTCCAGGTGGGCGTTGCCCGCGGAGTAGGCGCTCTGGCCGCCGCTGCCCCAGACTCCCGCGATGGACGAGAAGACGATGAAAGCGTCCAGGGGGGTGTCGCCGAGCAGTGCGTCGAGGTGGGCCGCGCCCGCCGCCTTGGCCGACACGACGGCGCCGAAGTCGTCGAGCGTCGTCTCCTGCAGGGTGCCGAAGCCGTTGACTCCGGCGGCGTGGACCACCGTGCGGACCGGGTCGCCGTCCGACGCCAGCTGCGCCAGCAGGTCCGCCAGGGCCTGCCGGTCGGTGACGTCGACGGCGGCCACGGTGACCCGGGCGCCGGTCCCGGTGAGTTCCGCGGTCAGGTCCGCGACGCCCGGTGTGTCGGTGCCGCGGCGGCCGACGAGGACCAGGTGTCCGGCGCCGGCCGCGGCCATCCGGCGGGCGACGTGCCCGCCGAGGGCTCCGGTGCCGCCGGTGATCAGTACGGTGCCGGTGGGCCGCCAGGGTGTCTCGTCCGGCTGCGGCCGGTGGAGCGGTGTCCGCTCCAGGCGGCGGGTGAGGAGGGTGCCGTCGCGCAGGGCGAGCTGGTCCTCGTCGCCGCTGCCGCCGCCGAGCACCGTGGCGAGCAGGGTGACCGTCGCGGTGTCGAGGGTGGCGGGGAGGTCGACCAGTCCGCCCCAGCGGCCGGGGTGTTCGAGCGCGGCGGCCTGGCCGAGTCCCCACAGGGCGGCCTGGCCGGCGCCGTGCACCGGGTCGGTGCCGGAGGTGGCGACGGCTTCCTGGGTGGCGAGCCAGAGCGGTGCCTCGACGCCGGCGTCGCCGAGCGCCTGGACCAGGGCGAGCGTCGCCGCCAGGCCGCCGGTGACTCCGGGGAGGCCGGGGTGGTCGGTCTCGTCGAGGGCGAGCAGGGACAGGACGCCCGTGAGGGGGTCGCCGTCGGTCACCGCGTCGTTCACCGTGCGGGTGAGGAGGCCGGTGAGCGTGTCGCGGTCCGGTCCGCCGACGGGCAGCGGTACGACGTGGGCGCCCCGGTCGCCGAGGGCGGCGAGGCACGCGGTGACGGTGGTGTCGTCCGTGCGGTCGGCGGGTACGGCGACCAGCCAGGTGCCGGTGGGCGCGGCTGCCGGGTCCGTGGTGTCCGCCGGGATCCAGGTCGTGCCGTAGACCCAGTCGTCCAGCCGGGAGGAGCCGGTCTCGCGGGCCAGCCGGGCTCCGGCGAGCTGTTCCCGGGTCACCTGACGTCCGATGAGGGCGTCGATGCGCGCTACGGGCGCGCCCTTCTGGTCGGTGACCGTGACCTGCCAGGTCTCCTCGCCGGCGGGGACGAAGTGGGCCCGCAGGCGGGAGGCTCCGCGGGTCCACAGGGTGATGCCGTTCCAGGAGAAGGGCAGTCGCGGCAGACCGGTGCCGTGGATCAGGGGGGCGTGCAGCGAGGCGTCGAGGAGGGCGGGGTGCAGGGAGAAGCGTCCCGCGTCCTCCTGCTGCGGTCCGGGCAGCGCGACCTCGGCGAAGATCTCGTCGTCGCGGGTCCACACCCCGCGCAGTCCTTGGAAGGCGGGGCCGTACTCGTAGCCGCGTTCGGCCAGGCCCGCGTACACGGACTCGACGTCCACGGGTACGGGGGTGGCGCCGGCCGGTGGCCAGGCGAGGGTGGGCTCGAAGGAGTCGAGGTCCTCGGGGAGGAGCGTGCCGGTGGCGTGGCGGGTCCAGTCGGTTTCGTCGCCCTCGGGTCGGGAGTGGACGGAGACGGCGCGGCGGCCGGACTCGTCGGGTGCGGCGAGTTCGACGCGGACCTGGACGCCGCCGTCCTCGGGGAGGATGAGGGGTGCCTCGATGACGAGTTCTTCGAGGGCCCCGCAGTCGGCCTCGGCGCCGGCGGTGAGGACCAGGTCGACGAAGCCGGTGCCGGGCAGCAGGGCGGTGCCCCATACGGCGTGGTCGGCCAGCCAGGGGTGGGTGCGCGTCGACCAGCGGCCGGTGAAGGCGACGCCGCCGGTTCCGGGCAGGTCCACGGCGGCGCCGAGGAGCGGGTGCGCGGACGGGGTGAGGCCGGCGGAGGAGACGTCGCCCTCGGCGCGTTCCGGCCTCAGCCAGTAGTGCTGGTGTTGGAAGGGATACGTCGGCAGTTCCGTCCGCCGTGCCCCCCGCGCATCGAACGCGGCCCCCCAATCAACCTCCACACC
>NZ_JBVIKX010000029.1:0-2210 GCF_055580685.1 Streptomyces sp. NPDC031554
TGGGGCCTGTGGGGTGCGTCGAGTGCGATGACGGGGTCGTTGGGGGAGGCCGATCAGGCTCGTATGAGCCGTGGTGGTATTCGTCCGTTGTCCGTAGAGGAAGGCATGACGCTCTTCGACACGGCGATCGGTACCGACGAACCGCACCTGGTACCCGTCAAGTTCGACTTCGCCACGCTCGCTCAGCAGGCAGCCGCCGGCCAACTGACACCCCTGCTGCGCGGCCTGGTCCGCACACCACGCCGAACCGTCCGTATCGGTCCCGTCGGCAACACGGCGGGGGAATCCTTGGCCGATCGGCTGGCGAGGATGCCGCAGCCCGAGCGGAAACGCGCCCTGCTCGACCTGGTGAGCGCCGATGTCGCCACCGTACTGAGCCGCCGCGAGCGGGACGCCATCGAGCCGGACCGTGCCTTCAAGGACCTCGGCTTCGACTCGCTCACAGGTGTGGAGCTGCGCAACCGGCTCACGGCGGCCACGGGGCTCCAGCTTCCCGCCTCGGCGGTGTTCGACTACCCGACGCCGGCCGCCCTCGCCGATGTCCTGCTGGAGCAACTGGGTGTCTCGCCGATGTCCGTGCTCGCCGAACTGGACCGTCTCGAAGCGGCGTTGAGCAGTACGTCCCTGGACGACGACGTCATGGCGCAGATGGCCAAGCGCCTCCAAACCCTGGCGACCCGGTGTGCGGCACCCGGCGCCCCGGCGGAGCAGGAGGGGAACTTCGACCTCGATTCCGCCTCCGACGAGGAACTCTTCAGCTTCGCGGAGAACGAGCTCGGGTCTTCCTGACAGCGGCGCCGCCCCCACACCTGTTGAGCAGAAGGACTTTCGATGAGCACGAACGACGACAAGCTGCGCGACTACCTCAAGCGAGCCCTCGCCGATCTCAACCAGGCGCGCAAGCGGCTGCGCGAGGTCGAATCCGAGAAGACGGAACCTGTCGCGATCGTCTCCATGGGCTGCCGTCTCCCGGGAGGCGTGTCCTCGCCCGAGGATCTGTGGGAGCTGGTGGCGGAGGGAACCGACGGCATCTCGGCCTTCCCGACCGACCGCGGCTGGGACGTGAACGGGTTGTTCGACCCCGACCCTGAGCGTCCCGGGAAGTCGTACGTCAAGGAGGGCGGCTTCGTCACCGGCGCCACCGAGTTCGACGCCGCCTTCTTCGGCATCAGTCCGCGTGAGGCGCTGGCGATGGACCCGCAGCAGCGGCTGCTGCTGGAGACTTCCTGGGAGGTCTTCGAGCGGGCGGGCATCGATCCGACCTCGTTGCGAGGCCGCAACGTGGGTGTCTTCGCCGGTACCAAGCCGCAGGACTACATCCCGAGCCTCGAGAGCGGGGAGTCCAGCACTGAGGGGTACGCCCTGACCGGCAGCGCCGGTGCGGTCACCTCCGGCCGTGTCTCGTACACGTTCGGTTTCGAGGGCCCCGCCGTCTCCATCGACACCGCCTGTTCCTCCGCGCTGGTCGCCATCCACCTGGCAGCTCAAGCGCTCCGCTCCGGTGAGTGCTCGCTCGCTCTGGCCGGTGGTGTGTCCGTGATGGCCACGCCGGGCGCGTTCGTGGCCTTCTCGCGGCAGCGGGGCCTGGCGACGGACGCTCGCTGCAAGGCGTTCGCGGCGGGTGCGGACGGCACGGCGTGGGCCGAGGGCGTGGGTCTGGTGTTGCTGGAGCGTCTGTCGGACGCGCGGCGCAACGGCCACGACGTCCTGGCGGTCGTGCGCGGCAGCGCGGTCAACCAGGACGGCGCGTCCAACGGTCTCACCGCGCCCAACGGTCCCTCACAGCGACGTGTCATCCGCCAGGCGCTGACCAATTCAGGACTGCTCGCCACCGACATCGACGTGGTGGAGGCGCATGGTACGGGTACGGCGCTGGGTGATCCGATCGAGGCGCAGGCGTTGATCGCGACGTACGGCCAGGGCCGCCCGGCGGAACGACCCTTGTGGCTCGGCTCGGTGAAGTCGAACATCGGTCACACCCAGGCCACCGCGGGTGTGGCGGGTGTGATCAAGATGGTGCAGGCGATGCGGCATGGTGTGCTGCCGAAGACGCTGCATGTGGATGAGCCGTCACCGAAGGTGGACTGGTCGGCGGGTGCGGTGGAACTGCTGACAGAGGCGCGGGAGTGGCCGGCGGTAGCGGATCGTCCTCGGCGTGCCGGTGTGTCGGCGTTCGGGATCAGTGGGACGAATGCGCACGTGATCCTGGA
>NZ_JBVIKX010000030.1:0-1667 GCF_055580685.1 Streptomyces sp. NPDC031554
TTCGTGGCGGGTCATTCGGTGGGTGAGGTGGTGGCTGCGTATGTGGCGGGGGTGTGGTCGTTGGAGGATGCGGCGGCTTTGGTGGTGGCGCGGGGCCGGTTGATGCAGGCGTTGCCGTCGGGTGGGGTGATGTTCGCGGTCGAGGCCGCGGAGGACGAGGTCGTCCCCTGGCTGGTGGAGGGGGTGAGTGTGGCGGCGGTCAACGGTCCGACCTCTGTCGTGCTCTCCGGTGTGGAGGAGGCGGTCGCGGGGGTGGTGGCCCGGTTCGAGGGGCGTCGGGTCAAGCGGCTGCGGGTCTCGCACGCGTTCCATTCGTCTTTGATGGATCCGATGCTGGAGGAGTTTCGCCGGGTCGCGGCCGCCCTGGCGTATCACGAGCCGCGTGTGCCGGTGGTGTCGAACCTGACCGGTGGGGTGGCGGAGGCGGGCCGGTTGTGTTCGCCGGAGTACTGGGTGGAGCACGTGCGGGGCACGGTCCGCTTCCACGACGGGGTGCAGAGCCTGCGGGAGCTGAGGGTGGCCACGTTCTTGGAGCTGGGGCCGGAGGGTGTGCTGTCGGGGATGATCGCGCAGGACTGCGTGCCGTCCCTGCGGCGGGACGTGCCCGAGGACCGGGCCCTGATGCAGGCGCTTGGCCGGCTGCACGCCCGGGGTGTCGAGGTCGACTGGGAGAAGGTCTTCGCCGGGACCGGCGCCCACCGGGTGGACCTGCCCACCTACGCCTTCCAACACCAGCGGTTCTGGCTGAACCCGGCAGTATCCGGTGGAGACCCGGCCCTGGCCGCCGGACATCCGCTGCTCGACATCGTGGTGGGTTTGCCCGAGACGGGCGGTGTCGTTGCCACGGGTCGGTTGTCGCTGGCCACCCAGCCGTGGCTGGCGGACCACACTGTGGCCGGCACGGTCCTGCTGCCGGGTGCCGCACTGGTGGAGCTGGCTGTCCGTGCGGGTGACGAGGTTGGTGCGGGGGTGCTGCGGGAGCTGGTGATCGAGGCTCCGCTGGTGGTTCCCGACGAGGGCGCGGTACGGGTGCACGTCTCGGTCGGTGAGGACAACGGCAGCGGGGTCCGATCGGTCACAGTGCATTCGCGGCCCGACGACGCGGAGCCTGGAACTCCCTGGGTCCGCCACGCGAGCGGTCAACTCAGTAACGAAATTCCCTCTGTCGCTGCCGAGTTCGGCGTATGGCCGCCGAAGGATGCGACAGCTGTGAACGTGACGGACCTGTATGAGGAGCTGGCCGACCGCGGATACGGTTATGGGCCGGTGTTCCAGGGACTGCGTGCGGTGTGGCGCCGGGAGGGCGAGGTGTTCGCCGAGGTCGCGTTGCCGTCGGGAGAAGTGGATTCGGCTGCCGGGTTCGGCCTGCATCCGGCGCTGCTGGACGCCGCCCTGCATGCCGGGGCCTTCTCCGGCGCGCGCGAGTCCGACAGCGACGGTTTGTTCTTGCCGTTCGCGTGGAGTGGTGTGTCTCTGCATGCTTCGGGTGCGTCGTCGTTGCGTGTGCGGTTGAGGTCGACGGGGGCGGAGTCGCTGTCGTTGGATCTGGCCGATGGTGAGGGTGTTCCGGTGGCTTCGGTGGAGTCGCTTGTGGTGCGGGCGGTTGCCGGGGATGGGTTGAGGGTGTCGGGGGGCGGTGGTGGTGGGGCGTTGTTCCGGGTGGAGTG
>NZ_JBVIKX010000031.1:0-1489 GCF_055580685.1 Streptomyces sp. NPDC031554
GGGGGGTGCCTCTATGTCTTTCGTCAAGCGAGTCGGGGGCTTCTCGGCTGGTAGAAGGTTCCGTCGCGGAGCATGGCGAACAGGACGCTGATGCGGTGGCGGGCGAGGCGGAGGAGGGCCTGGGTGTGGGTTTTGCCGCGGGCTCGGCAGCGGTCGTAGTAGGTCCGGGAGGCGGGATCGTGGAGTGCTGCGAACGCGGAGAGGAACATCGCTCGTTTCAGCTGCCGGTTGCCGCCTCTGGGGGCGTGTTCGCCGTGGATCGAGGTGCCGGACTGCCGGGTGGCGGGGGCGAGACCGGCGTAGGAGGCCAGGTGGCCGGCGCTTGGGAACGAGCTGCCGTCGCCGATGGTGGTCAGGAGGACTGCGGCGGTCCTGACGCCGATGCCGGGCATCGAGGTCAGGACCGGGGAAAGAGGGTGGGCCTCCAGCAGGTCTTCGATCCGGGTTTCCAGGGCCCGGCGTTGTTCGTGGACGGCGGCCAGCGACTTCGCCAGCGAAGGGACGATCACGTCGAGGGTGCCGGTGCCGGGGACGACGACGGTTTGTTCGTCGAGCGCGGTGAAGATGTCGTCGACCAGCCGCTCGGCCATGCGCGGGGCCCTCGGGCGGACGACCTCGACCAGCCTGCGGCGGCCCGCCTTGCGCAGGGCTTGCGGGGATCCGTAGCGCTCCAGGAGCCAGGTGATGGCCGGGTGGTCCAGGCGCGGGCCCAGGACCCGCTCGAGGCTGGGGTGGAACTGGGTGAGCAGGCCGCGGATGCGGTTGGAGGTGCGGTTGGCCTCGCCGGCGAGGTCCTGGTCGAAGCCGACCAGCATGGTCAGCTCGGCGGTGACCTCGTCAGCCAGGTCGAGGGTGCGCAGGGTGTGGGGCATGGTGCGGGCGGCGTCCGCGATGACGGCGGCGTCCTTCGCGTCGGTCTTGGCCTCGCCGGGATAGAGATCGGCGATCCTGCGCATCGCCAGTCCGGGCAGGTAGGCGACCTGGCAGCCGGTGTCCCGGGCGACGGTCAGCGGGAGGGCGCCGATGGAGGCGGGCTGGTCCACGACCACCAGGACGGTGCCGAACTTGGCCGTGAGCTTGTCGAAGACGGCCCGCAGCTTCGGTTCGCTGTTCGGCAGCGGCTTGTCGAAGACCGTCTTCCCGGCCGGGGTCAGGCCGTGGCCGTGATGGGCTGCCTTGCCGACGTCCAGGCCCAGGAAGACGCCCACCCCGTCGATGCTGATCACCGTGCCCCCACATGCGTCGATGCGTGCCGGCCTCGGCGGTCGGGGCCGTTCGCGCGCATCCACGTTATGCAGACCTGCCGCCCGCAAACGGCCGGGCATTGCGCCCGGCCAGGCGGTGGTCGGACCTCTGATCAGCGTCTCCGACGGCACCCCTCGGACCCGGTGACACCACCCCCCAGGTCATCCCATCGACAGGGGGCAACAGTCATGCCGGGCCCGGAGGCCAGCGGCCCTCTTGCAGGACCGCGAAAAAGATAACGGGG
>NZ_JBVIKX010000032.1:0-1056 GCF_055580685.1 Streptomyces sp. NPDC031554
GCCTGTTGTTTCGGGTGGTTCGGGGGTGGTGTTCGTGTTTCCGGGTCAGGGTGGGCAGTGGGTGGGGATGGCGTTGGGGTTGTTGGCGGAGTCGGTGGTGTTCGCGGAGTGGATGGGTCGGTGTGGGGAGGTGTTGGAGCCGTTGGTGGGGTGGTCGTTGGTGGAGGTGTTGGGTGATGAGGAGGCGTTGGGTCGGGTTGATGTGGTGCAGCCGGTGTTGTGGGCGGTGATGGTGTCGTTGGCGGGGTTGTGGCGGTCGGTGGGGGTGGAGCCGGTTGCGGTGGTGGGGCATTCGCAGGGGGAGATCGCGGCGGCGTGTGTGGTGGGTGGGTTGTCGTTGGAGGAGGGTGCGCGGGTGGTGGTGGGGCGTAGTGGGGTGATTGCGTCGTCGTTGGCCGGTGGGGGTGGGATGTTGTCGGTGGGTTTGCCGGTGGGTGTGGTGGAGGGGCGGTTGGGTGGGGGGTTGTCGGTTGCTGCGGTGAATGGTCCGTCGTCGGTGGTGGTGGCGGGTGGGGTGGGTGCGTTGGAGGTGTTGGAGGGGGAGTTGCGGGGTGAGGGTGTTCGGGTTCGTCGGGTTGCGGTGGATTATGCGTCGCATTCGGTTGAGGTGGAGGGGGTGGAGGGTGAGTTGGCGGGGGTGTTGTCGGGTGTGTCGGGTGTGTCGTCGGGGGTGCCGTTTTATTCGACGGTGACGGGTGGGGTGGTGGATACGGGGTTGTTGGATGGGGGGTATTGGTATCGGAATTTGCGGGAGCGGGTGCGTTTTGAGGAGGTGACGCGGGTTCTGTTGGGTGAGGGGCGTCGGGTGTTCGTGGAGATGAGTCCGCATCCGGTGTTGGGTTTTGTGGTGGCGGAGACGATGGGTGCGGTGGGTGTGGATGGTCTGGTGGTGGGGTCGTTGCGTCGTGGTGAGGGGGGTCTGGATCGGTTCTTGCGGTCGGTGGGTGAGGTGTGGGCGGGGGGTGTGGAGGTTGATTGGGGGGCCGCGTTCGATGCGCGGGGGGCACGGCGGACGGAACTGCCGACGTATCCCTTCCAACACCAGCACTACTGGCT